>NZ_JBEYCX010000002.1:165164-572478 GCF_040632975.1 Streptomyces sp. NPDC013455
CGCGGGCCCGTGGTGCCCCTTCGCGCAGTTCCCCGCGCCCCTGGGTCGGCTGCCGTTCCGCCCGCTTCGATCGGCACCGTGCCCTCTTGACGCCGCACCGCCGTACTCGTCCGCGGGCCCGTGGTGCCCCTTCGCGCAGTTCCCCGCGCCCCTGGGTCGGCTGCCGTTCCGCCCGCTTCGATCGGCACCGTGCCCTCTTGACGCCGCGCCGCCGTACTCGTCCGCGGGCCCGTGGTGCCCCTTCGCGCAGTTCCCCGCGCCCCTGGGCCGGCTGCCGTTCCGCCCGCTTCGTCGGTGCCGTGCGGACGGGCGCCCTGCAGGGGCGCGGGGAACTGCGCGATCAGCCACGACGCACCCGCACCCGGCGGATGACGGTCATCCCCCGCGGCGGGAGCCCGCCCGGCCCACGTGACCCGCGCCCGGCGGATGTCGGTCATTCCCGTGGCGAGAGCCCGCCCGGTCCCCCGGGGCGTCGGGGTGGACCGGCAGAATGGCGGGCATGGTCTCCTCCCTCACCGTCGGGTTCGATCTCGACATGACGCTCATCGACTCCCGGCCGGGCATCCGCGCCTGCTACCTGGCCCTGGCAGAGCGGACGGGGACGTTCATCGACGCCGATCTGGCGGTCACCCGGCTCGGCCCGCCCCTCGTGGAGGAGCTGATCCACTGGTTCCCGGCGGAGCACGTGCCGGCGATGGCCGATCTGTACCGGGAGATGTACCCGTCCATAGCCATCGCCGCGACACCCGCCATGGACGGCGCCCGGGAGGCGATCGCCGCGGTGCGGGCGGCCGGCGGCCGGACGATGGTGGTGACGGCGAAGTACGAGCCGAACGCCAGGCTCCACCTGGCCCACCTCGGCATCGAACCGGACGTCGTGGTCGGCGACCTGTGGGCCGAGCAGAAAGCGGCGGCACTGCGCGAACACGGCGCCGGGGTCTACGTCGGCGACCACGTCGGAGACGTACGCGGAGCCCGCGCGGCGGGTGCGTTTTCGGTCGCCGTGGCGACCGGCCCGTGCCCGGCCGACGAACTCGGCGCGGCCGGCGCGGACGTCGTCCTGACCGACCTGCACGCCTTCCCGTCGTGGCTGTCCGGCTACCGCGAGGCGCCCGGGGCGGCCTCCCGCGCCTGACGCCGTCCGGCGGCGACGGACCGCAGGACACCGGCACCGGCGACGAGGAATCCGACGCCCATGAGCATGCTCAGACCGAACATGTAGGTCGGAAAAGGCTTCCACCCGAGGAGCAGCGGGGCCACCGTGACGAGGGTGGCCACGGCCCCGAGGAAGAAGACGACGGCACCGGCGCGGATCAGTCGGTCACCGGGCGCGGCGGAATTCGTTTGGGTTTTGTCACGCACCCCACCAGGGTAGTTCCCTGCGCGAGAGAACAACCGGGGGACGTCTTGTCACCCGCGCGAAGAGCATTAGCCTTGTAGCGCTTGGTATCGGCGGGTCGTGGTCGACCCGCTCTCGTGCTATCAAGAGCCGTTTCCGAAGTAGTTTTCCCAACGAGTACGAGGACGAGGACAGACGTGCCTACCGGCAAGGTCAAGTGGTTCAACAGCGAGAAGGGCTTCGGCTTTCTCTCCCGCGACGACGGCGGTGACGTCTTCGTCCATTCCTCGGTTCTCCCCGCCGGAGTCGATTCGCTCAAGCCGGGACAGCGCGTGGAGTTCGGGGTGGTCGCCGGTCAGCGCGGTGACCAGGCGTTGTCGGTGATCGTGCTGGACCCGACGCCGTCGGTCGCCGCCGCCCAGCGCAAGAAGCCGGACGAGTTGGCGTCGATCGTGCAGGATTTGACGACCCTTCTCGAGAACATCACGCCGATGCTGGAGAAGGGCCGTTACCCGGACAAGACGTCCGGTAAGAAGATCGCCGGTCTGCTCCGCGCGGTCGCCGACCAGCTGGACGTCTGAGCCCGTCCCGGCCGTTGTCGCGGAATCCGGGAATCCGTCAGGGAAAAGCGAGCGCGTCAGGGCCGAGGGGCGGCAGCAGCCCCTCGGCCGCCGCACGCGTGAGCAGCCCCCGGACCGCCGCGTAGCCGTCCTCGCCGAGGTCGGCGGTGAACTCGTTGACGTACAGCCCGATGTGCTGGTCGGCGACGGCCGGGTCCATCTCCTGGGCGTGCGCCATGACGTACGGCCGGGAGACCTCCGGATCGTCCCAGGCGGCCCGCACGGAGGCGCGGACGGAGTCGGCGAGCCGGCGCAGCGCCTCGGCGCCCAGCGAGCGCCTGGCGATGATCGCGCCCAGCGGGATCGGCAGCCCGGTGGTCCGCTCCCAGTGCTCGCCCATGTCGGCGAGCTTGTGCAGCCCGTAGTTCCGGTAGGTGAACCGGGCCTCGTGGATGACCAGTCCGGCGTCCACCTTGCCGTCCCGCACGGCCGGCATGATCTCGTGGAACGGCATGACCACGATCTCCCCGACCCCGCCGGGCAGCGTGTCCGCGGCCCAGAGGCGGAACAGCAGGTAGGCGGTCGACTTCTCGCTCGGCACCGCGACCGTACGGCCCGTCAGGTCGGCTCCCGCCTCGCGGGTCAGCACCAGCGGCCCGCAGCCCCGCCCCAGCGCACCGCCGCACGGCAGCAGCGCGTAGGTGTCCAGGACGTACGGCAGGACCGCGTACGACACCTTCAGCGCGTCGAACTCGCCGCGCTCGGCCATGCCGTTGGTGATGTCGATGTCGGCGAAGGTCACGTCCAGCGCGGGCGCGCCGGGGACGCGGCCGTGGGCGAGGGCGTCGAAGACGAAGGTGTCGTTCGGGCAGGGGGAGTAGGCGATGCGGAGGGGCTCAGTGGTCATGTGGGTTCCAACTCTCCAGTGCGGGCGCGAGCTTCCCGAAGCCCTCGGTGAGGGCGTCGAGGGCGTCGCCGATGCGCCAGGCGGCGCGGTCGCGGGGCCCGACCGGGTTGGAGACCGCGCGGAGCTCCAGCACGGGCACGCCGTGCGCGGCGGCCGCCTCGGCCACCCCGAACCCCTCCATGCCCTCGGCGAGCGCGCCGGGGTGCCGGGCGCGCAGGGCGGCGGCGCGCTCCGCGGTGCCGGTCACGGTGGAGACGGTCAGGATCGTGCCGGTACGGGCGCCGGTGGCCTCGGACACGACTCGTACGAGTGATTCCGGCGGGCGGTGGGTGATGGTCCCGAAGCCGAGTTCGGTGACCGGGAGGAAGCCGTCGGCGGTCTGCGCGCCCAGGTCGGCGACGGTGATCGCGTCGGCGACGACGAGCGAGCCGAGCGGCGCCCCGGGCGCGAAGCCGCCGCCGATCCCGGCCGAGACGACCAGGTCGTAGGGGCGGCCGGCCAGCGCGGCGGCGGTGAGGGCGGCGGCGGTGGACGCGGCGGCGAGCGCCGGGCCGACACCGGCGGCCAGCAGGTCCCAGCCCGCGGCCGTCCGGCGCAGGTCCGCGCCCGGCAGCCGTACCTCCTCGGCCGCCGCGGGCAACGCCCGCGCCACCGCGTCCCGCTCGACGGGGACCGCGGTGGCGACCAGGATCCGCGCGGAGGCCGTGATCAGCCCTTCTTCAGCTTGAAGGACCAGAAGCCCTGCTTCGTCTTCTCGCCCATCTGGATCACGAGCGTGTTGGTCTCGCCCTGCGTGCCGTACTGGACGTTGAAGAACGCGCTGCTCGGGATCGTGCGGTAGGTCTCTTTGCTGTAGTCGCTGAACTGGCGGCCGTTGACGAGCACGATCCAGCCCTCGTCCGCGATCTCGGGGTCGACGCCGATGCGGACGGTCTCGTCCTGGCCCACCTTGATCGACTTCGCGTCGTCGGCGTTCTTGAGGCAGTCCTGGAGCGACTTCTCGTTCAGCGCCTTGCCGTCGTTGTAGCAGACGGCCTCGGAGTTGACCGAGTTCCCGCCGACGGTGAGCGTCGCGACGGGAGACGGCTTCTCGCATGCCGACAGGACGAGCAGTCCGGCGGAAACGGCGCCGGCGACGGCGACGGCGCGGCGGCGTCGCGATGCGGAGTGCAGCGTGGTCATGGCCGAAGGCTATCGGGCGCCCGCAGGCACCCGCCCATGCGGGGTGCGGCGTGCCCGGTTCGTTACGCCAGCCGGGCCCGGCCGCCCTGCCGGGCCGAGGCGAGCAGCCCCTTCAGCGTGGTCAGCCAGCCGACGGACACGAACGCGGCGCCGACCAGCAGCCCGACCGTGCCGTTGAGCGGCATCACGATGCCGACCGCGCCGCCGAACACCCACGCCATCTGCAGCAGCGTCTCGGAACGGGCGAACGCCGAGGTACGCACCAGCTCCGGCACGTCCCGCTGGATCAGCGCGTCCAGCGCCAGCTTGGCCAGCGCCTGCGCGAACCCGGCGACCGCCGCCAGACAGGCCACCAGGAACGCCCCGAAGAACACGGCGGCGACGACCGCGGTGCCGAGCACCACCGCGACGACGGTCACGATGATGATCTCCGGGGCGCGTGACCTGAGCCAGGCCCCCACCGCCGTGCCCAGCGCGTTGCCCGCCCCGGCCGCGACCCCCACGATGCCCAGGGAGACCGCCGCGCTCTCCCCGGTCAGCGGATGCTCGCGCAGCAGGAAGGCGAGGAAGAAGATCAGGAAGCCGGACAGGCACCGCAGGGCGGCGTTGGCGCCCAGCGCGTGGGTGACGGCCGGCCCCACGGTCCGCAGCCCCGGCCGTCTCACCTGGCGGCGGCGCGGCCCGTGCAGATGCCGCTCGTCGGCCGCGAGCAGCGCCACGTCCTCGCCCTTGGCCGAGTCCACCACGGGCGGCAGGGTGAACGAGAGAAACGTCCCGGCAACGAAGATCACGAAGGCCCCGTACAGCGGCCACGGGTCGCCGAGGGCGTGCAGTCCCGCCGCCACCGGCGCCGCGGCACCGGTGGCCAGCAGCCCGGCGAGGGTGACCCGGGAGTTGGCCTTCACCAGCGAGAACCGGGGCGGCAGCAGCCGCGGCACGACCGCGCTGCGCACCACCCCGTACGCCTTGGACGCCACCAGCACCCCGAGCGCGGCCGGGTACAGCTCCAGGCTGCCGCTCGCCACCGCCCCCGAGATGATCAGTGCGAGCAGCGCCCGCGCCAGCATCGCCCCGGCCATCGCCGCCCGCCGCCCGTGCGGCAGCCGGTCCAGCAGCGGGCCGATGACGGGGGCGAGGACCGTGAACGGCGCCATGGTGATGGCCAGGTACAGCGCGACCCGCCCCCGCGCCTCGTCGGTCGGCACGGAGAAGAACACCGTGGACGCCAGCGCCACGGTGACCATGACGTCCCCGGCGCCGTTCACCGCGTGCAGTTCGATCAGCTTGCCGAGCCCCGACTCGCCGGCGCCGTGCGCGTGCGTGGCCTTGCGGATCCCCCGTGCCGTGCCGGTGACGGGAAGGTGCAGGGCACGGCCGACCGCGCGGACGGCACCACCCACCCGGCCCGAACCGCCGCCCCGGCCACTCAGCTTGTCCGCGGCTGTCACGACGTTCATAGTGCCCCGAGAAGCGGCCGGATAGTGCGGATACGGCGCGTATGGCGGCGTACGGTCCCGTGAACCGGGGCCCGCGTCTTCCCCGTGGCCGCTTCAGGTGGGCGGGTGGGAATATGCGCGAATCCCGTCCGGTGTAGCGTGCCTGTCTCAGCCATAACGCAGAATGGATGGCAGAGGTGCGCCCGGGCGCGCGGATGCAGACGTCGATGCGGTCCCCTGGTCCGCTCCGTCGGCTGAACCGCCGGAGGCAGCCGCACTCGACGAGACGGCGTAGGAGAGAAGCGATACCTGTGAGCGCAGCGACAACGCGAAGCCGCACCCCCGACCGTCTGTGCGCCGAGGCCGTCGACCTCGCCCGTGCCGCCGCCGAGGAGGCCGCCGCCCCCGGCGTGGTCGGCGAGCACACCGGCCTGCTCTCCGAGGGCGACCGTGTTGTCACGCACTTCTTCGAGTGCAAGGAGCTGGGCTACCGCGGCTGGCGCTGGGCCGTGACGGTGGCCCGCGCCTCCCGGGCCAAGGTCGTCACCCTCGACGAGGTCGTCCTGCTGCCCGGCCCCGACGCCCTCCTCGCCCCCGAGTGGGTCCCGTGGAGCGAGCGCCTGCGCCCCGGCGACCTGGGCCCCGGCGACCTGCTCCCCACCGACCAGGACGACCTGCGCCTGGAGCCCGGCTACACGGCCGAGGAGCAGCCCCCGCCGAACTCGGTCGTCTCCGAGGAGATGCGGGAGCTGGCGGAGGCCGAGGACGCCGACGTCTCCCCGGGCGCCCCCGCCGTCCAGCCGACGGCGCCGTCCCGCGGCTCGATCGCCGCGGTGGCCGAGGAACTCGGCATGCGCCGCGCCCGCGTCCTGTCCCGCTACGGCCTGCACGTCGCCGCCGACCGCTGGGAAGAGGCGTTCGGCCCCAAGACGGCGATGGCCCAGGCGGCCCCCGCCACCTGCATGAGCTGCGGCTTCCTGACCCCCATCGGCGGCTCCCTCGGCCAGGCCTTCGGCGTCTGCGCCAACGAGTTCTCCCCGGCCGACGGCCGCGTGGTCTCCCTCGGCTACGGCTGCGGCGGCCACTCGGAGGCGGCGGTCATGCCGAAGCCCCCGCAGCCCGCGGCACCGGTGATCGACGAGACCCGGGTCGACCCCTTCCCGCTCCGCCCGGCCCGCGACTCGGGATCGGTCCCGGAGACCGGCGACGACGAGACGGCGGAACTCGGCCACTCCTGACCTCCGGCCGCCGCCGCACCGTTCGGCGCACCCCCGGGCCCACCCGCACCTCCGCCCACCACGGTCTCCCGTCCCGCCCGGCGACCCGGCCGTGGGCGGCGGCGTCGGCGGCGCGCTCCGCCACGATCAGCTCCGCGGGGTCAACGGCAGCTCCCGATACCGCAGTTGTTCCGCGGCCGGCAGCCGGCCGGACGGGCCGTCGTGTCGTACGCCGCCCGGCGCCGAGTCACCCGACGGTCAGCTCGGCCTCGTGGACGGTGCGGAGCATGCCGTCCTCGCCGGAGTGCTCCAGGCGCAGGTGGGCCGCGCGGCCGCGCAGGGTCAGGGTCATGAGCTGGTTGCCGAACCACGGTCCGCCGCGCTTGCGCCACCGCACCGGCGGCCGGGGGCAGCGGCCGTGGCGGGCGAGGAGGCGGCCCAGGAGGCGGGCCGGCGCGCTCCAGCCGAAGCGGAAGCCGATCCGCATGGTCAGCGGCACGGAGTTGTGCACGGGTGAGCAGGTGAGCTGGACGACGGGGATGCCGGGGCCGTCGGACCGCCAGGACGCCTCGGCGATGTAGCCGTGGTGGACGTCGCCGGACAGCACGCACACGCTGGCCGGGGCGTCCGTCGCGGACCCGGCCTCGGCGATGAGGCCGGCGAGGTCGGTGAAGGAGCGGGGGAAGGCCGCCCAGTGCTCCAGGTCGGCCCCGCGGCGCAGCCACTCGCCGAAGCGGGCCCAGCGCTTGCCGCGCTCGCCCGCGCACAGGGCCGCGTCCCAGCTCTCGGTGTCGTGCACCAGGTGCGGCAGCAGCCAGGGCAGGGAGGTGCCGAGCAGGAGGTGGTCGTAGGAGCCCTCGTCGGCCAGGACCTGCTCGCGCAGCCAGGCGGCCTCCTCCGCGTCGAGCATGGCGCGGCGGTCCTCTTCGAGGACCCGCGCGGCCCGGGAGTCCACCATCACCACCCGGACCCGGCCGAAGTCGCGCCGGTAGCTGAAGCGGACCGAGGAGAGGTCGGCGTCGGCCCGTTCGGCGAGGGCGCGCAGCGCGGGCGTGCCGTCGGCCGCGGCGCGTACGGCGGCCCAGGTCGGGTCGTCGGCCAGTTCGGCGGGGGAGAGGTTGCCCAGGTGCTGGTGGACCCAGTAGGACATCAGCCCGCTCAGCAGCCGGCCCTGCCACCAGTCGGTGGTGCGCATGTCGGCGAGCCAGGCGGCGGAGGTGTTCCAGTCGTCCACGATGTCGTGGTCGTCGAAGATCATGAAGCTGGGCACGGTCGACAGCAGCCAGCGCACCTGGGGGTCGAGCCAGGACTCGTAGTAGAGGTGGCAGTACTCCTCGTAGTCGGTGACCTGGCCGCCGGGCGGCTGGTCGAGGTCGCGGCGGGCGGCCAGCCAGCGCCGGGTGGCCTCGGAGGTCTCGTCGGCGTAGACCTGGTCGCCCAGGAGCAGCAGGACGTCGGGGCGCTCGGCGCCGGGGTCGGCCGACAGCCGGCGGGCGAGGGTGTCGAGGGCGTCGGGGCCGACCGGGTCCTTGCCGTCGGCCGGGGGCGCGGCCCAGCGGCACGATCCGAAGGTGACGCGGACGGCGTCGCCCGAGCCCGGCGGACGGATGACGCTGGGCGGGAAACGGGAGTCGGGCAGCGGCCAGACCCGGGTGCCGTCCAGGAACACCTCGTAGGAGCAGCCGTCCGGTCGCAGCCCGGTCACCGTGACGAGCGCGTAGTGGTGCCCGGCCACCTGGAAGGTGGGGGCGGTGCCGCCGGCGCCGTCCGAGCAGCGCACCTCGGCCGTGCAGGGGCGGCTGGTCTCCACCCACACGGTCGCGCGGGAGCCGTCCGTGTACCTCAGCAGCGGTCCAAGGCGCAGTTCGGCCATGTGATCGCCCTCCTGTCTGACGCGGTAGGGACACCGTAGGGATGGCAACGACCGCGAAGACCGTACCGGGACGCGCCCGGCGGACGCCGCCCGCCGGGCGCGTCGGGGGTCTGGGTCCGGCCCGTGCGGGCAGGTTGAAGGGGACCGCGCGGGGCGTGGCCGCGGCCACGGGTGAGGAGGAACGCGACCATGGGGACGGTGGTGCACGTCCCGCAGACGCGGGACATGGTCGGGGAGGAGCTCTCCGGCGACGAGGCCTTCACCGCGCTGCGGCGGTACGGGGGCGTACGGCTGCTGAGCGACGCCTTCTCCCGGTTCCGCTACGCCGACGGGTTCACCAACGCCCGCGCCCTGGGCTTCCAGATCGTGCTCGGCATGGTGCCGTTCACCATCGCGCTCGTCGGGCTCGCCACGGCCGCGCACACCGAGAGCGTGGGACGGATCATCGAGCTGACCCTGTCCCGGATCGTGCCGGGTGCCGGCTCCGACGTGATCCGGGAGGCGCTGCGCGGCACCCGCCGCACCGCCGGTTCCGACACCTGGAGCACGGTCGCGCTCTGCCTGGGCCTGGTCTTCTCCGTCGTGAACCTGGCCTCGGCCATGGGCCAGGTCGAGCGGGGCGCCAACCGCATCTACGGCGTCGAACGGGACCGGTCCTTCCCCCGGAAGTACGGCAGGGCCGTGCTGCTCGCCTTCGCGGCGGGTGTGCCGATGGTGCTGGGCTTCCTCGTGCTGGTCGCCGGCGAGGCCGTGACCACCGCGACGACCGAGGCACTGGGCACGGGCCGGCCCCCGGGCTGGTGGGGCGCCCTGGAGGTGCCGGTGGGCACGGTCCTCGCCTGGGCCGCCTCCGCCGTCGTCTTCCGCTGGTCGCCGCGGCGGGACCAGCCCGGCTACACCTGGCTGGCGTTCGGTTCCGCCGTCCACCTGGTGCTGTGGGTCACCGCGACCTGGCTGCTTGCGCTCTACGTCTCCCACAGTGGCTCCTTCGGTGCCGTGTACGGGCCCCTCACGGCGTTCGTGGCGCTGCTGCTGTGGGCCAACCTGACGGGCGTCGCCCTGTTCCTGGGCATCGCGTTCGCCGCACAGCTGGAGGCGGCCCGGGCCGGTCTGGGCCGCGCCGTGCGGCCGGACCCTGGGCCGGGGCCCTGACGGCGCCGGCCCGCCGGCCGTCCCAGGGCGGCCGCGGCCCGCCGGCCGCCCGCCGGCGGCGCGCGGTCAGGAGCCGACGATGCGGCGCACGTTGTCCACCGAGCCGCAGCCGGACTTCAGCCGGCGCTCGCGCTCCTCCCGGAACGCCGCGCCCAGCTCCTCGCGCCGCTTCATGGCCACGTTCTCGCGCGCGCCGTTGAGGATGGTGCGCTCCTCCTCGTCGGCGTGGTGGGTGACGGCCTGCACCAGCTCCTCCAGCTTCTCGTCCCACTCCTCGGAGCCGACCTCGTCGACCTCCAGGAGGGCCAGCAGGGCCTGGTTGCCCTCGTCGTGCTCGTGCTCGCCGTGCTCGACCTCTTCGTCGTCGATGTTCTTGTACCGCTTCAGGGCGGGGTAGACCTCGGCCTCCTCGGCGAGCGCGTGGGCGATCAGCAGGTCCGCGAACTCCTCCAGCGCCGCGGCCCGGTCCGCCTCCACGCTGCGCATCAGGCGGAACAGGTCCTCCATACGCCGGTGGTCGCGGAGGATGAGCTCGACTACGTCCTGTGTCTCGGGCATGGGAGGCCACCACTTTCGTGCGACGGCACCTTCGTGCCAACGGATGGTCACTACCGCCTACCCGCCCCGTCCGCGTTGATGGCCTCCCTCCCGCGCGCTGTACCTTCGTCCTCACGCGGAGGATGGAGAGTGGACGTGAGCAAGTTCGTGCGACCGGCGGCCGAGGGGGCCGATCCCTTCGGGACCGCCCGTCTGCGGCGCGGTGTCCTGGACGCCTGGGCGACCAGCCCCGCCCGCTTCCGGGAGGACGCCAACGCCGAGGAGGATCTCGTCCTCGGGGGCTACCGGGACCGGCTGGTGGTGGAGCTGGCGCAGAACGCCGCCGACGCCGCCGCGCGGGCCGGCGTGCCGGGGCGGTTGCGGCTCACCCTCCGCGACGGGGTGCTGGTGGCGGCGAACACCGGGGCACCGCTGGACGCGGCCGGTGTCGAGTCGCTGTCCACGCTGCGCGCCTCCGCCAAGCGGGACACCGGGACGACCCACGGTGCCGTCGGCCGGTTCGGGGTCGGCTTCGCCGCCGTACTCGCCGTGACCGACGAACCGGCGCTCGTGGGGCGGCACGGGGGCGTGCGCTGGTCCCTCGCGGAGGCGCGGGAACTGGCCGCCGACGTCGCCCGGCACAGTCCGGGCCTGGGGGACGAGGTGCGCCGCCGGGACGGGCACGTGCCCCTGCTGCGGCTGCCCTTCGCCGCCGAGGGCACCGCCCCGGAGCCGTACGACACCGCCGTCATCCTGCCCCTGCGCGACGCCGCCGCCGCCGGTCTCGCCGAGCGGCTGCTCGACGGTGTCGACGACGCCCTGCTCCTGGCCCTGCCGGGGCTGGCGGAAGTCGTCGTGGAGATCGACGGGGAGGCACCGCGCACGCTCGGCCGCCGCACCGACGGCCCCTTCACGGTGGTCGAGGACTCCCGCGACGGCATCACGAACTGGCGTACCGCCTCCGCGCACGGGGCACTGACCCCGGACCTGCTCGCCGACCGGCCCGTGGAGGAGCGGCTGCGCCCCCACTGGTCGGTGACCTGGGCCGTGCCCGTCGACGCCTACGGCGCCCCGGTCCGCCCCCGGACCAGCCCGGTGGTGCACGCGCCGACCCCGAGCGACGAACCGCTGGGCGTGCCCGCGCTGCTCATCGCCTCCTTCCCCCTCGACACCACCCGCCGGCACACCGCCCCCGGCCCCCTCACCGACTTCCTGGTGCAGCGCGCGGCCGACGCCTACGCCGACCTGCTCGCCGAGTGGCGTCCGGTCGGGGAGGGGCTCATCGACCTGGTGCCCGGACCGCTCGGCAAGGGCGAGCTGGACGGGGCGCTGCGCCAGGCCGTCCTGGACCGGCTGCCCCGCACCGCCTTCCTGCCCCCGGCCGTCGAGGCCGGGAAGGACGACGAGCTGCCGGAGGCGCTGCGGCCGCGGGACGCCGAGATCGTGGAGGGGGCCGGCGCCGACACCGTGCGGGTGCTCGCCGAGGTGCTGCCCACCCTGCTGCCGGCCGGGCTGGAGCGGCGCGTCGAGCTGCGCACCCTCGGGGTGGCCCGGCTGCCGCTCGCCGAGGCCGTCGACCGGCTCGCCGGGCTGGACAAGGAGCCCGGCTGGTGGCGGCGGCTGTACGACAGCCTCGCCGGCGTCGACCCGGAGCGGCTGTCCGGGCTGCCGGTGCCGCTTGCCGGGGGCACCTCCCAGGCTTTCGGCAGCGGGGGAGGCCGGACCGTGATCGGGCCCCGGCAGGTGCTGCTGCCCACGCCGGACGGTGCCCGGATCGACCCGGACGTCCTCGGGCGGCTCGGGCTGAAGGTCGCCCACGAGGACGCCGCGCACCCGCTGCTGGAGAAGCTGGGCGCGCTGCCCGCCACCCCGCGCGCGGTGCTGACCACCCCTCAGGTGCGGGCGGCCGTGGCGGGCTCCCTGGAGGACGACGGCGGTTTTGGCTGGGAGGAGGACGCGCTGGACGCCGAGGAGCTGGCCGACACCGTCCTCGCCCTCGTCCGGGACGCCGGTCTGGAGCCGGGGGACGAGCCCTGGCTGGGTGCGCTGGCGCTGCCCGACGAGGACGGTGAACTCGCCCCCGCCGGCGAACTGGTGCTGCCCGGCAGCCCCTTCGCCCGGGTGATCCGGGAGGGCGAACTGGCCGCCGTGGACGCCGAGCTGGCCGAGAAGTGGGGCGAGCAGCCGCTCGCCGCGTGCGGGGTGCTCGCCGACTTCGCACTCGTCCGCGCCACCGACGTCGTCCTCGACCCCGACGAGCTGGAACCCCGCGAGGGCGACTACGCCGAGCCCGACGACGCGGGGCTGCTGGACGCCGTGGACGTGTGGTGCGAGGACGTCCTCGACCGGTTCCCGGACAGCCCGGTGCCGCCGGTCGCCACCGAACTCGTCGCCGTACGGGACCTGGACCTGGTGGACGACGACCACTGGCCCGAGGCGCTCGCGCTGCTGGCCCGGCCGCCGCTTCGGGACGCGCTGACCCAGCCCGTGCGGATCCTGCTGCCCGACGGCACCCACGAGGTCGTACGGCCGTACACCGCCTGGTGGCTGCGCGGGCACCCGGTGCTCGACGGGCGGCGCCCGGCGGGGCTGCGCGCGGCCGGCGGGGACCCGCTGCTGCGCGGCCTGTACGACGAGGCCGACGCCACCGGGTTCGAGGACGAGCAGGTGCTGCGGGCGCTCGGGGTGCGCACCTCCGTCGGTGCGCTGCTGGACGAGCCGGGCGGCGCCGCAGAGCTGCTGGACCGGCTCGCCGATCCGGAGCGGCCGGTCACGGCCGCCCAGCTGCACGGGCTGTACGGGGCGCTGGCGGAGCTGGACCCCGAGCAGGTGACCCTGCCGGAGGAGCTGCGGGCCGTCGTGGACGGGCGGGTGGAGGTGGTGGACGCCGGCCGGGCCGTCGTGGTCGACTCGCCCGACCTGCTGCCGTTCACCTCCGGGGTGCCGCTGCTGCCGGTCCGGCCGGCGGTCGCCGCCGAACTCGCCGAGCTGTTCCAGGTGCGGCGGCTGAGCGAGTCCGTCACCGGCGAGGTGCACTCCGAGGGGACCGAGCACGACGTGCCCGACCCGGTGCGGGTGCTGCTCGGCCCGGGGACGCCCCGGACGTACGTCGAGCACGGGGAACTCGTCGTGGACGGCGTGGAGATCGACTGGCGGCTGACCGACGACGGCGTGCTGCACGCGGCCACCCTGGAGGGCGTGGCCGCGGGGCTGGCGTGGGCGGCGGGGCAGTGGCCGCGGCGGTTCGAGGTGGCGGCGCTGCTCGAAGACCCGTCACGCACCGAGGAGTTGGCCCGCGACCGCTGGTTCGACTGACCTCGACAGGTCCTCCACGAACATCACACCAGTCGTACAACCTTTCACATTGTCCCCGCGTCACATCTGCGGAGTCATCAGACTCCCCAGCATCTCAACGTGGGGACCTCACATGCGCATCCGTGCCTCTGTCGCCGTCGTGGGCGGCGCTCTGGCCCTGTCCGCCCTCGCCGTCCCGGCCGCGCAGGCCGACGGCGGCCAGGGCGACACCAAGATCACCAAGGTGGTCGTCGACGGCGACAACAAGGTGCAGATCGGCACCACCAGCGCGGTGACCGTCAAGGTCAGCGTGACCGCCACGGACGACTCGGGCATCAAGGGCGCCGACGCGTTCGACCTCTTCGGTCCGGACAACGGCTTCGCGTCGACGGGCAAGCCGGCCTGCACGAAGGTCAACGCCACCACCTCCACCTGCACCGCCTCGGTGAAGATCGACCCGAAGACGGACTACCTCACCAACAAGAGCGCCGGTACCTGGTACGTGGACGCGTGGGTGGACGCCAACGACGAGGACTACATCTGGAAGGAGAAGGCCGGCTCCTTCTCCTTCCAGCGCGCCGCCAAGCTCACGGCCAACGCCACCCCGGAGCCGGTGAAGAAGGGCAAGACGCTCACCGTCACCGGTGCCCTCACCCGCGCCGACTGGGAGTCGCTGAAGTACGGCGGCTACGGCTCGCAGTCCGTGAAGCTCCAGTACAAGAAGAAGGGCGCCAGCGCCTACACCACGCTGAAGACCCTCAAGGCGGACTCCAAGGGCAACCTGAAGACCACCACCACCGCCACGGCCGACGGTTACTACCGCTTCTCCTTCGCGGGCAACGCGAGCACCTCGGCGGTCAGCGCCGCCGGTGACTACGTCGACGTGCAGTAAGCGGCCGATCCACCGCACCATCACCTAGCAGGGACAACACATGCACCTTCGTGCCACCGTGGCCGCCGTCTCCGGCGCCCTGGCCCTCTCCGCCCTCGCCCTGCCCGCCGCGCACGCGGCGGACGGCGGCCCGTCGTACCGCGCCGAGGCCCTGCGGGCCGTCGCGCAGCACAGCTCGGGCAAGGCGGCCTTCAGCGCGACCTCGGCGCCGATCGGCGACCTGGACGTGTCGTTCTCCGACTTCAAGATCACCAAGGCGATCAAGGTCGGTACCACCAGCAAGGTCTCCACCACGGTCACCTACACGCTGACCCACGGCGCCGACGTCGACGTCGACAGCGAGACGTTCGCCACCGGGCCGCTGATCTACCGCGGCTCCGCCGAGGAACCGGACAGCGTCCAGGGCGGCAACTACCCGGCCACCTGCGTCGAGACCTCGGCCACCACGGCCACCTGCAAGGGTCCGATCGACATCGACCCGCGGGAGACCGACGCCGACCTGCGGCTGCGCAACTCCCAGGCCGGCACCTGGCACGGCGCCGCCATCGCCCTGGACTTCGACAGCGAGAAGACCGCCGTCCAGTTCGACCTGGGCACCACCCTGGTCCAGCGCAACTCCACGCTGACGGTCAACGCCTCCCCCGAGCCGGTGACGAAGGGCAAGACCCTCACCGTGACGGGCAAGCTCTCCCGGGCCAACTGGGAGGACCACAAGTACCACGGCTACACCGGCCAGGCCGTCAAGCTGCAGTTCCGCAAGAAGGGCTCCAGCACCTACACCACGCTGAAGACCGTCACGACGGACTCCACGGGCGGCCTGAAGACGACGACCAAGGCCACGGCCGACGGTTACTACCGCTTCTCCTTCGCGGGCACCACGACCACCCCGGCGGTCAGCGCCGCGGGTGACTTCGTCGACGTCCGCTGAACCCGGCGCACCCGGGGCCCAGGCGATCACCGGGCCCCGGGTGCGGCACGTTCTGCCCCGCTTGCGCCGCATACGTTCTGCCCCGTTTGCGCCGCATACGGGCGGGCCCGGTGTCGCGTGCGGGCCGGTCCGGTGTCGCGTGCGGGCGGGCCCGGCGAAAAATCTGGCCGGGAATCGGTCTTGCCGTACAACCCATCGTGTGTCTCGTGGATCTGACCCGGGTGAGTCGACCGACTCCACGATCACTTCTCCCTCCAGGGGAACGCAATGCGCATACGTGCCACCGTGGCCGCCGTCTCCGGCGCCCTGGCCCTCTCCGCCCTCGCCGTCCCGGCCGCGCACGCCACCGGTGAGGCGGGCACGCCGTACACGCTGAACGTCAGCTTCTCGAACGTCACGATCGCCAAGGCGATCAAGGTCGGCACCACCAGCAAGGTGAGCGCGAGCTACTCGTACACGCTGACGCACGGCGCCGACGTGGACGTGACGGCGGCGGACTTCTACACCGACGCCTTCCTCTACAAGGGCTCGTACGACGACCCGACCGCCGAGCTGTACGGCGACGAACCGGCGACCTGCACCGCCACCTCGGCGACGACGGCCACGTGCAAGGGCACCGTCGACATCTACCCGGACTACGGCGACCTGATGAACGCCTGGGCCGGCTCCTGGAGCGTGGGCGCCGAGGCCGTGGCCTTCAACGGCCAGAACCAGGACGAGCCCGACCTGAGCAAGGTCGGCTACAAGGACCAGGGCGGCCTCGGCAGCACCTCGGTGCAGCGCAACTCCAAGCTCACGGTCAACGCCGGCCCCGAGCCGGTCGGGAAGGGCCGCACTCTCACGGTGACGGGCAAGCTGACCCGCGCCAACTGGGAGGACAACCTGTACCACGGCTACTCCGGCCAGCCGGTCAAGCTGCAGTTCCGCAAGGCGGGCACGACCACCTACACCACCGTCAAGACGGTGTACACGGACTCCTCCGGCAACCTGAAGACCACCACCACCGCCAACTACGACGGCTACTGGCGCTTCAGCTTCGCGGGCACCTCGACCACCCCGGCCGTCAGCGCCCCGGGCGACTACGTCGACGTGCAGTAACACCCGTCACACCCGTCTCAGGACGGGAAGCGGCGGTCGACCCACCTCCACAGGTACCCCAGGGCGGCCGCCGCCACCGCCGCCACGCCGACCGCCGTCCACGGCAGGGTCATGCCGACCAGCCTGAGCGCGAAGAAGTCCTGCAGCTCCGGGACCGCCAGGACGAGCAGGAAGGCCACGGCCATCGCGGCCACCAGGACCACCCGCCACCAGGTGTAGGGGCGGGCGATGATCGCCAGCACCCACAGCGAGATCAGGAACAGGGTCAGGGTGGCCGCGCTCGTCTCGGCGTCCAAGGCGCCGGGCCCGGCGTAGTGGTGCCGGGCGAGCAGGTACGTCGCGAAGGTCGCCGCTCCGGCCACCAGGCCGCCGGGTACCGCGTACCGCATCACCCGGCGCACGAAGCCCGGTCTGGCCCGCTCGCTGTTGGGGGCGAGGGCCAGGAAGAAGGCCGGGACGCCGATGGTGAGGGTGGAGAGCAGGGTCAGGTGCCGGGGCAGGAAGGGGTACTCCACCTGCCAGCACACCACGAGCACCGCGAGCAGCACCGAGTACACCGTCTTCACCAGGAACAGCGTCGCCACGCGCGTGATGTTGCCGATCACCCGGCGGCCCTCCGCGACCACCGAGGGCAGGGTCGCGAAGCTGTTGTCCATCAGCACGATCTGCGCCACCGCACGGGTCGCTTCCGACCCGGAGCCCATGGCCACGCCGATGTCGGCGTCCTTCAGCGCGAGCACGTCGTTCACGCCGTCCCCGGTCATCGCGACCGTGTGCCCCCGCGACTGGAGCGCGCCGACCATGTCCCGCTTCTGCCGAGGGGTGACCCGGCCGAAGACGGTCCCCGCCTCCAGGGCCTCGGCCATCGCCGGCCGGTCGGGGGGCAGCCGCCGCGCGTCCACCGCCGTGCCCGCCAGCCCCAGCTTCGCGGCGACCGCGCCGACCGACACCGCGTTGTCGCCGGAGACGACCTTGGTGCGGACGTTCTGCTCCGCGAAGTAGCGCAGCGTGTCGGAGGCGTCGGGCCGCAGCCGCTGTTCCAGGACCACCAGGGCGGTGGGGCGGGCACCCCGGGCCGGCTCGGCGTCGTCCAGGTCGCGGTGGGCACGGGCCAGCAGCAGGACGCGCAGACCCTGCTCGTTGAGGCGCTCCGTCTCCGCCAGCGCCGGGTCCCCGGGGCCGAGGAGGACGTCGGGGGCGCCCAGCAGCCAGGTGCTGCTCTCGCCGTCGCCCTCGCTGAACGCGGCCCCGCTGTACTTGCGGGCGGACGAGAACGGCAGCGACTCCACGCAGCGCCACTCGTCGCTGTCCGGGTAGGCGTCGATGATCGCCTGGAGGGAGGCGTTCGGGCGCGGGTCGGACTCGCCGAGCGCGCCGAGCACCTTGCGCACGTACGTCTCGTCCGCCCCGTCCAGCGTGCGCAGCTCGGTGACGTCCATGCCGCCCTCGGTGAGCGTGCCGGTCTTGTCCAGGCAGACGGTGTCGACACGGGCCAGGCCCTCGATGGCCGGCAGCTCCTGCACCAGGCACTGCCGGCGGCCGAGCCGGATGACGCCGATCGCGAAGGCCACGGAGGTGAGCAGCACCAGCCCCTCGGGGACCATCGGGACGATCCCGCCGACCGTGCGGGCCACGGCGTCGTCCAGCTCGTCCTTCTCCACGACGAGCTGGGTGACGACGAGCCCGAGGGCCGCCGGGACCATCATCCAGGTGACGTACTTGAGGATCGTGGAGATGCCCGAGCGCAGCTCGGAGTGGACGAGGGTGAAGCGGGACGCCTCCTCGGCGAGCTGGGCGGCGTAGGCCTCGCGGCCGACCTTCGTCGCCTGGAAGGCGCCGCCGCCCGCGACCACGAAGCTGCCGGACAGCACCGGGGAGCCGGGGCGTTTGACGACCGGGTCGGCCTCGCCGGTGAGCAGCGACTCGTCGATCTCCAGGCCGTCCGCCTCCGCGCACACCCCGTCGACCACGATCCTGTCGCCCGGGCCGATCTCCACGAGGTCGTCCAGGACGATCTCGTGGGTGGCCACCTCGGTCGCCACCCCGTCCCGCCGTACCGTCGGCCGGGCCTCCCCGATCACCGCCAGCGAGTCCAGGGTCTGCTTGGCCCGCCACTCCTGGACGATGCCGATGCCGGTGTTGGCGAGGATGACGAAGCCGAAGAGGCTGTCCTGGATCGGCGCGACGAAGAGCATGATCACCCAGAGCACGCCGATGATCGCGTTGAACCGGGTCAGGACGTTCGCCCGCACGATCTCCGCGAGCGACCGGCTGCTGCGCACCGGCACGTCGTTCACGAGACCGCGCTCGACGCGGTCCGCGACTTCGGCACCGGTCAGCCCGGCCGGCCTCTTCGGCAGGGCCACGGGTCGCACGGGGTCGACTTCGGCACCCGCGTCCATGTGGCTCATGCCTCCGACGGTACGGCGGCCCCCGCCCACCCGCCCACCGGACCGGGGCGGTGACGGCCGACGGGACTACTCGGCCGCCGCCGGCCCCGGCGCCGCCGCCCTCTTGATCGCCGCGTCCCGCCTGCGGACGTACCAGACCCCGATCAGCCCCAGCCCACCCCCGGCCAGGCAGGTCCACAGCCACCACAGGTGCCCGTGGTCGTCGAACCAGCCGTAGAAGGGGAGCTGGACCAGGAAGAGGACGAACCACACGAGGGTGCCGCCGGTGATCGTGGCGACCACGGGCCCCTCCAGGGGCTCCGGCGCCTCGTGCTTGGGGGTCCACTTAGCCATGCGCACAGCTTAAGCGCCGGCCCTGTCTACGCGCGGAGATAGCGTTACGGCACTCATGCATTCATACTGAAACCGTTTGTCTTTGACCGCTTCTGATCGTATGAAACTCCAACGGGGCTCGGGGGAACCTCGCTGGTGATGAGGTCCTCCATGTCCACCTCGGCTCGCGCCAAGGTCCCCACCCCCGAGAAGCCGGGCGGTTCGGCCGCGTACGGCCCCCTCGACCGCTACTTCAGGATCTCCGAGCGCGGCAGCACCGTCGCCCGGGAGGTCCGCGGCGGCTTCGCCACCTTCTTCGCGATGGCGTACATCATCGTGCTGAACCCGATCATCCTCGGCAGCGCGAAGGACATGTACGGGCACCACCTGGACAACGGGCAGCTGGTGACGGCCACGGCGCTGACGGCCGCGTTCGCCACCCTGCTGATGGGCGTCATCGGCAACGTGCCGATCGCCCTCGCCGCCGGCCTCGGCGTGAACTCGGTCGTCGCGCTCCAGCTCGCCCCGCGCATGTCCTGGCCGGACGCGATGGGCATGGTCGTACTGGCCGGCTTCGTGGTGATGCTGCTGGTCGCCACCGGCCTGCGCGAGCGCGTGATGAACGCCGTGCCGTTCGGCCTGCGCAAGGCGATCTCGATCGGCATCGGTCTGTTCATCATGCTGATCGGCCTGGTCGACTCCGGCTTCGTCACCCGGATGCCGGACGCCGCCCAGACCACCGTCCCGCTGCAGCTGGGCACCGGTGGTCACCTCACCGGCTGGCCGGTGCTGGTCTTCATCCTGGGCGCGCTGCTCACGTTCGCGCTGATCGTCCGCAAGGTGCCCGGCGCGATCCTCATCTCGATCGTCGGCATGACCGTCCTCGCGGTGATCATCAACGCGGTCGCCACCATCCCCTCCTGGGGCCTGACGGTCCCGAAGTGGCCGGGCAACCCGGTCGCCACGCCCGACTTCGGCCTGGTCGGCCAGGTCAGCCTGTTCGGCGGCTTCTCCAAGGTCGGCGTGCTGACCGGCATCCTCTTCGTCTTCACGGTCCTGCTGTCGTGCTTCTTCGACGCGATGGGCACGATCATGGGCATCGGCGACGAGGCCAAGCTGACCGACGCCCAGGGCTACATGCCCGGCATCAACAAGGTCCTCCTGGTCGACGGCCTCGCGGTCGCGGCGGGCGGCGGCACCTCCTCCTCGGCCACCACCGCCTTCGTGGAGTCCACGGCGGGCGTCGGCGAGGGCGCCCGGACCGGTCTGGCGAACGTCGTCACGGGCGGCCTCTTCGCGGTGGCGCTCTTCCTCACGCCGATCGCCACGATGGTCCCGTCCCAGGCGGCTACCCCGGCGCTGATCGCGGTGGGCTTCCTGATCCTGTCGAACTCCGTCAAGGAGATCGACTGGGCGGACTACACGATCGCGGTCCCGGCTTTCGTGACGATGCTGATGATGCCGTTCACCTACTCGATCACCAACGGCATCGGCATGGGCTTCATCACCTTCGTCGTGCTGCGCCTGGCCGCCGGCCGGGCCCGGGAGATCCCGGCGCCGATGTACGTCGTCTCGGCGGTCTTCGCCTTCTACTACCTGATGCCGGCGCTGGGCCTGACCTGAGCCCGCGCGGGAGCCGTCAGGTGACCCCGTAGAACCTCTCCGTCTCCTCGACGGCGGTCTGGAACCGTTCGTCGAAGTCATCCCGAATGAGCGTCCGGACGACATAGTCCTGGACGCTCATTCCTCTTCTGGCCGCGCGGTGCCGGAGCCTTTCGAGCAGCTCCCCGTCCATCCGCAGGCTGAGCACGCTGGTCCCCATGCGTACGAGGGTTGCCACAGCCGGCCGTCCGGTGTGTCACTTTCCGGAACCGGCTCACTCGTACGGGTGATATGCGGCGCGATGGCGGGCGTCACGGACGGCGGTGGCGTACCCGAGTGGTACTTAGCCAGGGTAATGAGTTAGACTAAAGAACATGCCGGACCTTACGCATGGCGACGACGCTGCCGCCGTGAACGCCCTCCGCTCCGCCGTGATGCGGCTGTCCCGTCGGCTCAAGCACCAGCGGGTCGACGAGTCGCTGAGCCCGACCGAGATGTCGGTGCTCGGCACCCTCGCCCGCTGCGGCAGTGCCACCCCGGGCGAGCTCGCCCGCAAGGAGCACGTCCAGCCGCCGTCGATGACCCGCATCGTCGCGCTCCTCGAAGCCAAGGGGCTGGTCCGGCTGGAGCCGCACCCCGAGGACCGGCGCCAGAAGGTCGTCACCCAGACCGAGCAGGCCGAGGCCATGCTCGAGGAGAGCCGCCGCAAGCGCAACGCCTTCCTGGCCGGTCTGGTGGAGGGCCTCGACGAGGACGAGTGGGCCGCCCTGCGGGCCGCCGCCCCCGTGCTGGAGAAACTCGCACATCTGTAAGCGCACCAAGAGGAGGCGAACCCTTTGAGTACGGGATCCGGAACACCTTCCGCCCCCGCACCGACCCCTGCCACCCCCGTTGCCGCCAAGTCCTCGATGTTCAGCTCGCTGAAGATCCGGAACTACCGCCTCTTCTTCGCCGGCCAGGTCGTCTCCAACACCGGCACCTGGATGCAGCGCATCGCCCAGGACTGGCTGGTCCTCAGCCTCACCGGATCCTCCGCGGCCGTCGGCATCACGACGGCCCTGCAGTTCCTGCCGATGCTGCTGTTCGGGCTGTACGGCGGCGTCCTCGTGGACCGCCTGCCCAAGCGGCCCACGCTGCTGGTCACCCAGTCCGCGATGGCCGTCACCGGTCTCGCGCTCGCCGCGCTGACCCTCTCCGGCCACGTCCAGGTCTGGCACGTCTACGTCGCCGCCTTCGCCGTCGGCCTCGCCACGGTCGTCGACAACCCGGCCCGCCAGTCCTTCGTCTCCGAGATGGTCGGCCCCGGCCAGCTGCAGAACGCGGTCAGCCTGAACTCGGCGAACTTCCAGTCCGCCCGGCTGGTCGGCCCCGCCGTCGCCGGCCTCATGATCACCGGAGTGGGCACCGGCTGGGCGTTCCTCGCCAACGGCCTGTCCTTCGCCGCGCCCATCACCGGTCTGCTGCTGATGCGCGCCCGCGAACTGCACGCGGTCGAGCGCGCGCCCCGCGGCAAGGGCCAGCTGCGGGAGGGCCTGCGCTACGTCGCCAAGCGGCCGGAGCTGATCTGGCCCATCGTCCTGGTCGGCTTCATCGGCACCTTCGGCTTCAACTTCCCGGTCTGGCTGTCCGCCTACGCGGACGACGTCTTCGACGCCGGGGCCGGCGCCTACAGCCTCTTCAACACCCTGATGGCCGTCGGCTCCCTGGTCGGCGCCCTGCTGGCGGCCCGGCGCGGCACGGCCCGGCTGCGCGTCCTGATCGCCGCCGCGCTGGCCTTCGGCGTGCTGGAGATGGTGGCCGCGGCGGTTCCCCAGTACTGGCTGTTCGCGCTGCTGATGGTCCCCATCGGCGTCTTCGGCCTCACGGTGAACGTCACGGCGAACACCGCCGTGCAGATGGCCACCGACCCGGCCATGCGCGGCCGCGTGATGGCCCTGTTCATGATGGTGTTCATGGGCGGCACGCCGCTGGGCGCGCCGGTCGTCGGCTGGATCACCGACACCTACGGCGCCCGGGCCGGCTTCCTGGCCGGCGGTGTGGTGTCGGCCGCGGCGGCCGGCGTGGTCGGCCTGGTCCTGGCCCGCATCGGCGGCCTGCGGCTCTCGGTCGGCTGGCACCACGGCCACCCGCGGATCCGCTTCGTCCCGCGCGAGCGCGAGCGACTGGCAACGGCCGCGTAAGCGTCCCGCGGGGGCCGCCGCCGAACCTGCCGGCCCCCAACGGCCGCGTAAGCGTCTCGCGGGGGCCGCCGCCGAACCTGCCGGCCCGCCCCCGAACCTTCCGGCCCGCCGCCGACCCCTCCGGACCGACGGTGGGCCTTCCGGACCGCCGCCGACCCCTCCGGACCGACGGTGGGCCTTCCGGACCGCCGCCGACCCCTCCGGACCGACGGTGGGCCTTCCGGACCCTTCGGGACCGGCGGCGGGCCCGCGGCGGGCCGGGGGCCGCCACGGGCCTTCCCCGCGCTCGCGTGCCGCGCCGTCCGAGCCGGCGGCGGCCGCGGACCGGGCCCGCGGTCTGTACCGGATCTCCGGGCCGGTGACGGCCAGGGGCGTCCCGCCCGCCGGGTTCTGGGATCGTGAGCCCCATGAGACTCTTCGCCGCCGTACTGCCCCCGGAGGACGTCGCCGACGAACTCGCCGCCGAGGTGGACCGGTTGCGGCAGCTGCCGGGCGCCGGCCGGCTGCGCTGGACCGACCGCCCCGGCTGGCACTTCACCCTCGCCTTCTACGGCGAGGTCGCCGACGACCTCGTACCCGCCCTGTCGGACCGCCTGGAGCGCGCGGCCCGCCGTGCGGACCCCTTCCCGCTCGCCGTCTCCGGCGGCGGCCGGTTCGGGCAGGGCCGCGCGCTGTGGGCGGGCGCCCGGGGCGACGTGGAGGCGCTGCGGCTGCTGGCCGACCGGGCCGAGGCGGCGGCCCGGAAGGCCGGGGTGCCGATGGGGGAGCACCGGCGCTACAAGGCACATCTCACACTGGCCCGCAGCCGGGGCCCGGCCGATGTACGGCCGCAGGTGGAGCTGCTGCGCGAGTTCACCGGCCGGACCTGGACCGTTACCGACCTCGTGCTGGTACGCAGCCACCTGCCGGCCTCCGGCGTACCCGGCGAGCAGCCCCGGTACGAGGCGGTCGCCCGCTGGGCACTGGGCGGGGCCGGTTAGTCTCGAACACGTGGAACCGAAAACCCGGAACCGGATCATGGCCGGTGCGCTCGTGCTGATGTTCGTCGTGGTGGCCGTGGCTTCCGCCGTCAGGTAGCGGCGCGGGCCCGGCGCACCCGGGGGCCGTACCCACGGACCCCGGTGGCCGGGCGCCGTACCCACCGCCCCCGGTGCGCGCCGTTCACCAGGCGAAGGCCTCCGGCGCCGGGCCCGGTCCCGGGAAGATGTCGTCCAGCGCGCTCAGCAGTTCCTCGCTCAGCTCCAGCTCCACGGCCCTCAGCGCCGACCGGAGCTGCTCGGCGGTGCGCGGGCCGACGATCGGGCCGGTCACGCCGGGCCGGGTCAGCAGCCAGGCCAGCGCCACCTCGCCGGGCTCCAGGCCGTGCTTGTCGAGCAGGTCCTCGTACGCCTGGATCTGCGCGCGGGCCGTCGGGTCGGCCAGGGTGTCGGCGGCCCGGCCGGAGGCGCGGCGGCCGCCCTGGACCTCCTTCTTGATGATCCCGCCCAGCAGACCGCCGTGCAGCGGCGACCACGGGATGACACCGAGGCCGTACTCCTGCGCGGCCGGGATGACCTCCATCTCGGCGCGCCGCTCGGCGAGGTTGTACAGGCACTGCTCGCTCACCAGGCCGATGGTGCCGGCGCGGCGGGCGGCGGCCTCGTTGGCCTGGGCGATCTTGTAGCCGGGGAAGTTGCTGGAACCGGCGTAGAGGATCTTGCCCTGCTGCACCAGGACGTCGATCGCCTGCCAGATCTCGTCGAACGGCGTGTTCCGGTCGATGTGGTGGAACTGGTAGACGTCGATGTAGTCCGTCTGCAGCCGCTTCAGGCTGGCGTCCACCGCGCGCCGGATGTTCAGCGCGGAGAGCTTGTCGTGGTTGGGCCAGGCGGCCTCGCCGTCGACGCCCATGTTGCCGTAGACCTTGGTGGCGATGACGGTCCTGTCGCGCCGTTCGCCGCCCTGGGCGAACCAGTTGCCGATGATGGACTCGGTCCGGCCCTTGTTCTCCCCCCAGCCGTACACGTTGGCGGTGTCGAAGAAGTTGATGCCCGCGTCCAGCGCCGCGTCCATGATCGCGTGGCTGTCGGTTTCGTCGGTCTGCGGACCGAAGTTCATCGTCCCGAGAACGAGCCGGCTGACCTTGAGTCCCGTGCGTCCAAGCTGCGTGTACTCCATGGTCCACCAGCCAACGGCTTGGAGTGCGCTCTATGCAAGACCTGCCGGCAGCGCGTCCGGCGTCCCGCGCCGGGACGGGGACGCCGCAGTGCGGGAGGGGGGCGGCTAGTCGCGGGGGAACTCACCGGTGGCGAGCACGAGGTCGACCACGGTGCCGGTCAGATCGACGTCGGTGCCGAAGTCCACCGACGTCCGCATGGCGTAGTCACCGTCCTTGGGGTGCGTGTAGGCGTGGCACCGCCCCTGGTACGGATCGGCGATCACGTAGACGGGGACCTCGGCCACCGCGTACGCGGTCTTCTTCGGGCCGTAGTCGTTGGCGGCCGTGCCCTGGGAGATGACCTCGGCGACGAACTCGACGTCCTGGTACCGCCAGTGGCCCTTGTCGTCCTTCTCCGCCGAGTCCTTGAGCAGGGCGACGTCCGGGCAGAACCCGTTCTCATGGCCCGGGAAGTCGATGCGGACGTCCGAGAAGACTTTCGCCTTCCTCCCGAACCTGTCCGCGAGAGCCCAGAGGAACTCGCGAATGATCAGCCAATGAGTGTCCCGCTGCGGCGTCATGTAGACGGTGCCCCCGACGATCTCGACCCTGTATCCCTCGGGGACGGGCATGCGCTCCAGCCGATCGAACCACTCGTCCAGACTCTCGGTGTCGGCATCGGCGTCGGCCATCTCGGTCCTGTCTTCGAGGACGGTCATCGTGGCGCTCCTCCCCGGCTGCCCATGGACCGGTGCAGCCGTGCTGTTCAACGATAGGCACCGCGACCGGGAGACTTCGGATTTCGGTCAGCTTGTTCCAGTCGCGTACGGCTGTCCGAGCCCCCACGCCTCCCACATCGCCGCCGCGAAGGCCGCCGCGATCCGGTGTTCCCCGGCGGCGTTGGGATGGGTGCCGTCGTAGGTGTCGGTGTGGATGTCGTACCCCTGCGGCCGTGAGGCCAGCAGGAGGGGCGACCGGGGTTCGTCCAGGTCGGCCACGCACTTCGCCAGCAGGTCGTTGAAGAGGTCCACCTGGGCGGCGAAGGGCTCGTCCGCCTCGGCCCGGACGTTCGGTATCACCGGGAGGACGACCATGCGGACGCGCGGGTCCGCCTGCCGTGCGCCGGCGACGAAGGCGCGCACGTTCTCCGCCGTCTGCTCGGCGTTCGTGTAGAAACCCAGGTCGATCAGGCCCAGGGAGACCAGGAGGACGTCGGCGCGGTGCTCCCGTACCGCGTCGCCGATCAGCGGGGCCATGTGCAGCCAGCCCTCGCCCCAGCCCGCCAGGTGGCCGCGCGGGAAGTCGGGGTCGGCGTAGGCGAGCGACGTCGGGGCGTCGGTCTGCTTGTCGTAGAGCGTCTCGCGGGGGCCGACGAAGGTGAACGGGCCGCCGTAGGACGTGCGCAGGTGTTGCCACAGCCGGTGACGCCATGTGTGTTCGCCCGCGCTCCCGATCGTCATGGAGTCACCCACCGGCATGAACCTAAGCATCCGCTCATGATGGACGAGGCCGGGCAGCGGTGGGGCCGGCGGTCGTTGTGAGGCCTGCCACGTCCGCCGCCTCCCGACGATCACGTCCCGGAACGCCCGGGGACAATGGCAGGCTTGGGGCATGCGTCGATCGTCCGCCGTTCTCGCCGGGTTCCTGCTCGCCGGTGCCTGCGCGTTCCCCGCCTCCGCCGCCGCTTCGGCCGCCGACGGAGCCGGCGACCAGGGGTTCACCATCAAGGACCCGCGGATCACCGAGTCCAGCGGGCTCGCCGCCTCACGGCAGCACCCCGGTGTCTACTGGACGCACAACGACAGCGACGACGGGCCGTACCTCTACGCCGTGGACAGCGCCACCGGCAAGACCGTCGCCCGGATCACCCTGCGCGGCATCGGCTCCCCGCGGGACGTCGAGGCCGTGTCGATCGGACCGCACAACGAGATCTACGTCGGCGACATCGGGGACAACTTCGGCGGCAAGTGGCCGTACGTGTGGGTCTACCGGCTGCCCGAGCCGAAGAACCTGACCGACCAGACGGTCACGGCCACGCAGTACGTGGTGAAGTACGCGGACGGCCCGCGCGACGCCGAGTCGCTGCTCGTCCACCCGAAGACCGGGCGCGTCTACATCGTGGACAAGCAGGAGGACGGCGGGCACCTGTACGAAGGCCCGGCCACCCTCTCCACCTCCGGTGCGAACGTCTTCCGGCCCGTCGCCGCCGTCGACCTCTGGGCCACCGACGCCGCTTTCTCCCCGGACGGCGAGCACCTTGCCGTGCGCGGTTACTTCGGCGGCATCCACTACGACTGGAACGGCGGCCGGATCAAGCGGGAGGGGACCCTGGAGGTGCCCTTGCAGGGGCAGGGCGAGTCCGTGTCCTACTCCGCCGACGGCACCCGGCTGATGTTCGGCAGCGAGGGCGCGGACAGCGCCGTACGGGCGGTCGACGCCCCGGACCGGCCCGCCGCGAAGTCGCCGTCGGGGCACGGGGGTTCCGGTGAGTCGGCGGACGAGGGCGGCGGCGGGAGCCTGAAGGTCGGCGCCGTGATCGTCGTGGTCGGCGTGGCGGCCCTCTTCGGCCTGCGGTGGCTGCGACGGGGGTGACCGGGCCGGACGGGGCTGGGCCGGACGGGGGCGGACCGGACGGGGCCGGACCGGGCCGTGATCCGGCCGGCGGTGCGTACCCGCGTTCGGGCCGGTCGTCCGTACCAGGGTGTGCCGCATGTCTTGACGTGACCGGGGAGTCGCCCGTTACTTGAGGGGTGCGCGGTGGTGGGAGCGCTCCCATCCGGCGCGGGCCGCGCCTCCCGAGAGGAAGCAGACGCATGTTCCGCAGCTTACGAAGAGCGCTGTGCGCCGCCGCGGCGGCGCTCCTCCTGCCCCTGGCCGGGGCGTACTCGGCGCAGGCGGCCGACGCGCCCGCGGCCGCCGCCGCCCCCGGGGCCGGTTACTGGCACACCAGCGGCCGGCAGATCCTGGACGCCGCCGGGCAGCCGGTGCGCATCGCCGGGATCAACTGGTTCGGCTTCGAGACCAGCAACCAGGTGGTCCACGGCCTGTGGTCCCGGGACTACAAGAGCATGATCGACCAGGTGAAGACGCTGGGCTACAACACCCTCCGGCTGCCCTACAGCGACGACATCCTCAAGCCGGGCGCCGTCCCCAGCGGCATCGACTTCTCCGCCGGGAAGAACGCCGACCTCCAGGGGCTCGGCTCCCTCCAGGTGCTGGACAAGATCGTCACGTATGCCGGGCAGGACGGGCTGAAGGTGATCCTGGACCGGCATCGGCCCGACTCCGCCGGCCAGTCGGCGCTCTGGTACACGGCCTCCGTGCCCGAGTCCACCTGGATCACCAACCTCAAGGCGCTGGCCACGCGCTACCGGGGCCAGGACACGGTCATCGGCATCGACCTGCACAACGAGCCGCACGACCCGGCCTGCTGGGGCTGCGGCGACCAGGCCACCGACTGGCGCCTGGCGGCCCAGCGCGCCGGGAACGCGGTGCTCTCGGTCAATCCGGACCTGCTCGTCTTCGTCGAGGGCGTGCAGACCGTCAACGGCGTCTCCGGCTGGTGGGGCGGCAACCTGATGGGCGTCGCCCAGTACCCGGTGCAGCTCAGCGTGGCCGACCGGGTCGTCTACTCCGCCCACGACTACGCCACGAGCGTCGCCCAGCAGAGCTGGTTCAGCGACCCGTCCTTCCCGGACAACATGCCGGGCATCTGGGACAAGTACTGGGGTTACATCTTCAAGCAGAACATCGCCCCCGTGTGGGTGGGGGAGTTCGGCACGACGCTCCAGTCGGCCGTCGACCAGAAGTGGCTCGCCGCGCTGGCCAACTACCTGCGGCCGACGTCGACGTACGGCGCCGACTCCTTCCACTGGACCTACTGGTCCCTCAACCCCAACTCCGGGGACACCGGCGGCATCCTGAAGGACGACTGGACGACCGTCGACACCGTGAAGGACGGGTACCTGGCCAACGTCAAGGCACCGCTGTTCGCGAGCAGCGGCGGCGGCGGCGGTGGCGGCGGCGGTGGCGGCGGTGGCGGTGGTGGCGGCACGGTCGCGTGCAGGGCCTCCTACGCCGTCAGCAGCGACTGGGGGAGCGGCTTCAACGCGGAGGTGAAGGTCACCAACACCGGGACCACGGCGCTCACGTCGTGGAAGGTGACGTGGACGTGGAGCGGCTCGCAGAAGGTCACGTCCATGTGGAACGCGGGCTACACGCAGAGCGGCGCGACCGTGACGGCGTCGAACGCGCCGCACAACGGCGGCGTGGCGGCCGGCGCCTCGACGAGCTTCGGCTTCAGCGGCACACCGGGCGGCGGACCGGCACCGTCACCGGCCTGCACGGCCACATGAGCCCCACCCGCCCGTCGGTCTGACAGGGGGACGCCCGGCACCGGTCGGGCGTCCTCACGCGTCGAACGGGCAGGGCAGGCCGGGGCTCGTGCGGTTGGGGGAGCAGGTCACCAGGGCCAGGGACAGGTAGGCGGGGCGTTCGAGGTAGAAGCCGAGCGACACGTCGCCACCGGTCGCCAGCCGCTCGCGGGCGGAGGCGACGAGTGCGGCCGGACGGCCGGCGGCGCGTTGCGCGGGGGACGCGAACCGGGGCGCGTACTCGGTCAGACGGTCACCGAGCCAGGCCGCCGCCGCGTCCGGGTCCGGCCATGTGCCGCGAACCAGCGAACGCGGCTTGACGAGCCAGTACGCCGTCTCGATCGGCGGCAATTCCGACTTGGAGAACTCCGTGGCCACCTCCCGGTACCGCAGGATCACTTCCGGCTTGCTCTCCGCCGGGGGCGGGTCGGGATGCGGCGGCCGCCGCAGTGCTTCCTGGTCGAAACGGTCCTTGGGACCGGCCCAGAGATAGGCGTGGTGGTGCACGGCAGTATCCAGTTCGCCGGGACGGACCGGTCCCGGCCGGGTCCGTGCCCGACCGGGACCGGTGGGACGAGGGGACGGCTCAGACGGACAGCCCGAACCGCGCCGGGTCGATCCCGGCCACGGCCAGCTCCTCCGTGCTGAACCGCAGCGGCTCCTTGTCGGGCCGCTTGCTGTCACCGAGGGCCCAGGCGTCGTGCCCGATCCGGGCGAGGACGAGGCACGACTCGCCGTCCGGGTGAGTGTTGCCCCCGCAAGCCGTCACGAACGAGACGCCGCTGAGGTCGAGCGCGTACAGGTCACTTCCGTTCACCATGGGGTGCACCTTTCTGCTCCGTGGCTCTGGTCGATGACCGTAGGGGGAGGGCGGGAAGCAAGGCGCCAAATATTCGCGGTTATTCTCGCGCGGTCACTCTGGATGCATGGACATTCACTCAGGGGCACCGACATCTTGTGAGCGCCAACATCGTCAGACCTCAAGGGGGTTGCAGATGGCGCGCAGGTTGCGGTTCAACGGGACGGGGAGCGGTGTTACCGGATGCCCGTCGGTGCATGAAGATGTGGGCAGCGGAGAGGTGATCGTCCACGGCCCGCCGCTCACCGACCCGGAGGACGTCGCACAGCTTCAGCACTTCTCCGAGGGTGAGGTTGCCGTGGTGGTGCCGCGCGATCTCCTGGTGGACTGGACTCCGAAGAAGCGTACGCGGCAAGTGCGCACCATCGATCTGGACGAGTTCAATACCCTGTTCGAGAAGTTCGAGCACACCGCGTGGCGGCTGGAGACGCGCCGCCGGTATGCAAGTGATGAAGCAGGCGGCAGGTGGAAACGCTTCATCAAGGATGGAACGATTGGCGAAGGCGCGGATTCTGACTCGCTCTACGGCTGGTGGACCGAGACGATTCGCGCGCACACCGCGCAGGGCAGGCGGATCGAGCGGGTACGCATCGTGGACCAGCCGGCCACCACCGGTCAGCGGTACCTCCTCGACAGCGCCAGGTGGAACGTCGGTCTCGGTGAGGACATCCGCAACCTGTGGCGTGCCGACGCCGACCGGCTCCTGCTGCCCGCCGAGGACTTCTGGCTGTTCGACAGCCGCCTCATCGCACTCCTCCGGTTCGACGAGAACGACCAGCTCACCCACGTGGAGCTGATCACCGAGCCCGCAGAGGTGGTGCGCTGCTGCATGGTGCGGGATGCTGCTTGGCACCACGCCGTACCGTGGGCGAAGTTCACGGCTGAGATGCACGACGACGCATAGGGGCAAGAGCGGATACCGGTGAGCACGGACTATCAGAGGGCACGCGAGGAACTTGGGCGCAAGCTCAGGGGACTACGTATCGAAAATCCTGATGGCCGGCTCACCGGAACCCAGCTGGCCCAGCGGCTGGGATGGCCGCAGTCAAAGGTCAGCAAGCTGGAGAACGGCAGACAGACTCCCACGGACGACGACCTACGGGCATGGGCCGATGCCGTGGGGCAGCCGATGGCGTTCGCTGAACTCCGTGCCCGGCTACGAGGCTTCGAAAGCCACATCCGGTCCTGGCGGCGCCAGCTGGCCGCAGGGCACCGTCCCGTGCAGGAAACGTGGAACACGCTCGTTGCTGAGTCCCGGATCCTGCATATGTGGGAGAACAACTTGGTCAACGGCATGCTTCAAACCGCTGAGTACGCCCGATACGTTTTCGAGCGCTACACGGATCTCCGTTGCTCCCCACGCGACATGGACGAGGCCGTGAGGGCCCGCATGCAGCGACAGGAGTGGCTGTACCGACCTGGAAAGCGACTGAACCTGCTCATGTGGGAAGGGGCCCTATGGGCCCAGGTATGTCCACCGGGGGTTCTGGTTGCCCAACTCGATCGATTGCTGGGCGTAGTGGGCATGGACACGGTGCACCTCGGCATTGTTCCCCTCGACGCGGCTCTTCGCATCCCGCCGGGCAACCCCTTCTCCATACTGGACGAGCGCCTCGTGGTGGTCGAGGACTGGCACGCCGAACTCTGGCTGGACGATGCCGAAACGATCGCCCTCTACCGCCGCGTCTGGGACACCTTCGCCGAGTCGGCCGTCTACGGCGCCGAGGCCCAGCAGGTGATCGCCCGGGTCCGCCGCGGCATCAAGGTCTGAGGACGTACGGCCGTACGACGTCCTCGGCGGTCTCCCACCGGGGCGCCGGCGCCGGGGGCGGGGCCTGCCAGCACTCCTCGTCACGGGGGAAGGGGAGCCAGCGGCCGGCGGCACGGCAGCGTCTGGCCCAGCGGCGCCAACGGGCGTCGTAGGGGCTCGGTGCGTCACGCACGGTCCGCCTCCGCGGGAGTGAGCGTGAACCGGGCCCACACGGTCTTGGTGTAGGGCCCCTGCCGATGCCCCCACGCGTCGGCCAGCGCCGCCACCAGCGCGAGCCCGCGTCCGCCCCCCTCGTCCAGGGCGGGGTCGCGGGGCCGGGGCAGCCGGTCCCGGTCCGGGTCGGAGACCTCCAGGAGCAGGTCCGGGCCGCACAGGACGAGCGTGACGCGGACCCGGGCGTGGGAGACCCGGCAGTGGCTCACGGCGTTGGTGACGAGTTCGTTCGCCGAGAGGAGCGCCCGGTCCGCCAGGTCGTCGGTGATGCCCCAGTCGGCGAGGGCTTTGCGGACGTAGTGCCGGGCGGTGGGCACGTGCTGGCTGCGGGTGGGGATGCGGAAGGTCTCGGTTGAGGGCATGGGCCGGAAGCTACGACTGTATGCAGAGCACGTACAAGTCCTCCAACTGAATACATTCAATGGTCCACTCGATCGAGTGAAGGCTGCTCGGGACGGACCGTCTGTGTGGCATCGTGGCCGGAAGAGAGGGGAGTTCCCATGCCCGCAGGTGGACGTCCGACCGTACGAAGCAGGCGTCTTGGCACGGCGCTGAGGCAGTACCGACAGGCCGCCAAGGTGGACCAGCTGGAGGCCGCCGACATCATCGCTGCAAGTCAGGCCAGGGTCAGTCGCCTTGAGAGCGGGCACGTCACCGCGCGCGTGATCGAAGTGCGGCTGCTGCTGGACGCGTACGGCGTCAGCGACCCGGAAGTGCGTGCCAAGCTGGAGGAGTTGGCGAAGCACTCCAAGAACCGGGGCTGGTGGCTCGAACACGCGGAACACCTGCGGCCGGACTACGTGGATCACATCGCGTTGGAGGACGACGCGACATATATCCGGGAGTGGCAGCCGGTCATGGTGCCCGGGCTCCTGCAGACTCCGGCCTATGCGGAAGCGGTTATCGCGGCCAGTCCCCACTACATCGGGGCGGAAAGGGCCGCCCAGTTGGTGAAGGTACGCATGGGTCGGCAGGCGAAGATCGAGGAGGGTGGAGCGTCGTACACGGCCATCATTTGGGAAGCAGTCGTCAGGCATCCGTTGGTGGAGGTCGACGTTCACCGCGAGCAGTTGTCCGCGATCCTCGACATCGGGCAGCGGAAGAACGTCACCGTGCAGGTGCTGCCGTTCAGCGCGAGCGTTCTGGCCGGTTACTCCTCCGCCTTCTCCTCCTTCAGCTTCGACGAGGAACCGACGGTCGAAGCAGTCGCCATGGACAACCTGCGCGGCACCTCAGTCCTCGAAGGGGCCGAGGATCTGGCCGCTTACGCCAATGCATACGACGTACTACGATCGGCCGCGTTGGCCCCGGACGCGAGTGCGAAGCTCATCCGGGGCATACTGCGGAGCTTGAAGGAAGACACATCGTGACCGAGGTTGTTAGCCCCTTCTGGAAGTCCTCCTACTCGGGTGCGGAGAACGCCTGCGTAGAGGTCGCCGACACGGCCCCCGGCGGCCGAGCCGTCCGCGACAGCAAGCAGGACGACGGCCCCCTCCTCACCGTCTCCCGCGACAGCTGGCAGGCCTTCGTCCGGCAGTTCGCGTAGCGCGGCGCACGGCACACGCCGAAGGGCGCCCGGTGACGAACACCGGGCGCCCTTCGTCGTCGTACGCGCGAGGTCAGAGCTTCTCGATCACGAAGTCGATGCACTTCGTCAGTGCCTCGACGTCCGCCGGGTCGATCGCCGGGAACATCGCGATGCGCAGCTGGTTGCGGCCGAGCTTGCGGTACGGCTCGGTGTCCACGATGCCGTTGGCGCGCAGCACCTTGGCGACGGCGGCGGCGTCGATGTCCTCGGAGAAGTCGATCGTGCCGATGACCTGCGAGCGCTTGGCCGGGTCGGAGACGAACGGGGTGGCGTACTTGGCCTCCTCCGCCCAGCTGTACAGGCGGGTCGAGGAGTCCTTCGTGCGGGCCGTGGACCAGTCGAGGCCGCCCTGGCCGTTGATCCACTCCAGCTGCTCGTTCAGCAGGAAGAGGGTGGAGAGGGCGGGGGTGTTGTACGTCTGGTTCTTGCGGGAGTTGTCGATCGCCGTCGGGAGCGAGAAGAACTCCGGGATGTGCCGGCCGGAGGCGTGGATCCGCTCGGCGCGCTCGACGGCGGCCGGGGAGAAGACGCCGATCCACAGGCCGCCGTCGGAGGCGAAGGACTTCTGCGGGGCGAAGTAGTAGACGTCGGTCTCGGCGATGTCGACCGGGAGGCCGCCCGCGCCGGAGGTGGCGTCCACGAGGACGAGCGCGCCCTCGTCGGCGCCGGCCACGCGCTTGATCGGCATGGCCACACCGGTGGAGGTCTCGTTGTGGGTGAAGGCGTAGACGTCGGCGCCGGCCTCGGCCCGCGGCTCCGGGTGGGTGCCCGGCTCGGAGGCGACGACGGTGGGCTCGGCCAGCCAGGGGGCGAGCTTGGCGGCCTTGGCGAACTTGGAGGAGAACTCACCGAAGTTCAAGTGCTGCGACTTGTTGTCGATCAGGCCGTGCGTGGCGATGTCCCAGAAGGCGGTGGAGCCGCCGTTGCCGAGGACGACCTCGTAGCCCTCGGGGAGGGAGAACAGCTCGGAGATGCCCTCGCGGACCTTGCCGACCAGGTTCTTGACCGGCGCCTGACGGTGGGAGGTTCCCAGCAGGGAGGTACCGGTGGCGGCGAGGGCGTCCAGCGCCTCGGTCCGCACCTTGGAGGGGCCCGCGCCGAAGCGTCCGTCGGCGGGCTTGATGTCAGCGGGAATCTGGATGTCGGCCACGGGACGAGGTTAACCGCTGGTGGAGAGCCGGGCGTGCTCTTGTCCGTCGGATGAGACGAGATCGCCGGGACGTAGACTTGTGATGTCGTACGACAATAACGACGGGTCTGTGGAAAACTCTCGGTGACTGTACGTGATCGGATGCATCCTGGACGCATGACAGATCGAGCCGAAGCCGCCACCGGTGCCGGTGTCCCCGATGCCGCCGCTCTCGCGGACGCGCTGCGCGAGGCCGTCCGCGGCGAGGTCGGTTTCGACGCCACCGCCCGCGCCCTGACCACCATGGACGCGTCCAACTACCGGCGCGTCCCGCTCGGAGTCGTGGCGCCCGTGGACGCCGACGACGTGGCGGCCGCGCTGGAGGTGTGCCGGGCGCACGGCGTGCCGGTGGTGGCCCGCGGCGGGGGCACGTCCATCGCCGGGCAGGCCACCGGCACCGGCGTGGTGCTGGACTTCACCCGGCACATGACCGGCCTGCTGGAGCTGGACCCCGGAAGCCGTACGGCGGTGGTGCAGCCGGGCCTCGTCCTGGACCGGCTGCAGGAGGCCGCCGCCCCGCACGGGCTGCGGTTCGGCCCCGACCCCTCCACCCACAGCAGGTGCACGCTCGGCGGAATGATCGGCAACAACGCCTGCGGCTCGCACTCGGTCGCCTGGGGCACGACCGCGGACAGCGTGCGGGAGCTGTCCGTCGTCACCGCGCGCGGGCAGCGGCTGCGGCTCGGGCCGCACTGGGCGGGTGCCCCGGCAGGGCTGCGCGAGCTGGCGGAGGGCGAACTGGCCCGGCTGCGCACGGGTTTCCCGGACCTGCCCCGCCGCATCTCCGGCTACGCGCTGGACGCCCTGCTGCCCGAGAAGGGTGCGGACGTCGCCCGCTCCTTCTGCGGTTCGGAGGGCACCCTCGGCATCCTCACCGAGGCGGTCGTCCGCCTGGTCGAGGACCCCCGCGCCCGCGCCCTGGCCGTGCTGGCGTACGCCGACGAGAGCGCGGCCGCCGAAGCCGCCGCGGGTCTGCTGCCCCTGCGGCCGCTGACGGTGGAGGGCATGGCCGCCGACCTGGTGCCGGCCGGGGCCGGGCTGCCCGCCGGCGGCGCCTGGCTGTTCGTGGAGACCGGCGGGGAGACGGCGGCGGAGGCGGGCGCGCGTGCGGCGGAGATCGTGCGCGCGGCCGACGTGCTCGCCTCCCTCGTGGTGACGGACCCGGCCGCCCGCCGCACCCTGTGGCGGATCCGCGAGGACGCGGCCGGCACGGCCACCCGGATGCCCGACGGCACCGAGGCCTGGCCGGGCTGGGAGGACTGCGCGGTGCCGCCCGCCCGGCTCGGTGCCTACCTGCGCGACTTCCGGGCCCTGCTGTCCGCCCACGGGCTGCGCGGCACGCCGTACGGCCACTTCGGCGACGGCTGCATCCACGTCCGCATCGACTTCGACCTGCTCACCGACGCCGGCGCCGGCCGCTTCCGCCGCTTCTCCGAGGAGCTGGCCGACCTCGTGGTGGCCCACGGCGGCTCCTTGTCCGGGGAGCACGGCGACGGTCTGGCCCGCTCGGAGCTGCTGCCCCGCATGTACGGCGCGGAGACGGTACGGCTGTTCGAACGCGCCAAGGCGGTCTGGGACCCCGACGGCCTGCTCAACCCCGGCGTCCTGGTCCGCCCGGCCCCGCTCGACCGGGACCTGCGCTTCTCCGTCCTGCCGAGCCGCCCGGTCGACGTGTCCTTCGGTTACCGGACCGACGGCGGCGACTTCGGCGCGGCCGTCCGCCGCTGCGTCGGCGTCGCCAAGTGCCGGACGAGCACGGCGGCCGGCCCCGCCGTGATGTGCCCCTCCTTCCGGGTCACCGGCGAGGAGCGGCACTCCACCCGGGGCCGGGCCCGGCTGCTGCACGAGATGCTGGCCGGCGAGGTGGTCACCGACGGCTGGCGCTCCACCGAGGTCCGGGACGCCCTCGATCTCTGCCTGTCGTGCAGGGGCTGCCGCTCGGACTGCCCGGTCGGCGTCGACATGGCCACCTACAAAGCGGAGTTCCTGCACCACCACTACGCCGGCCGCCGCCGCCCCGCCGCCCACCACAGCATGGGCCGGCTGCCGCAGTGGCTGCGCTGGACCGCCCGCACCCGCACGGCCGCACTGTTCAACGCGCTCGCTGCGGTCCCGCCGCTGGCCCGCCTCGGCAAGCGGCTCGGCGGGATCGCGGAGGAACGGCGGATCCCGCGGCTGGCGACGCGGACGTTCACGGCGTGGTGGCGCGCGCGGCGCCCCGGCCGGGACACCGGAGCCCTGGTCGTCCTCTGGCCGGACACCTTCACCGAGCACCTGTCCCCGTCCGTCGGCCGGGCCGCCGTACGGGTGCTGGAGGCAGCCGGACTGCGGGTGGCCCTCCCACCGACGCTGCGGACCCGCCGGGGGGCGGTCGGCGACGGCCGGACCCGGGCCGCGACCGCGCTGCTCACCGCCCGCCGGGCGCGCGTCTGCTGCGGCCTCACCTATGTTTCCACCGGCCAGCTCGACCGCGCCCGCGCGGTCCTGCGCCGCACCCTGGACCTCATGGAGCCGGTGCTGCGGGCCGGTGTCCCGGTCGTCGTGCTGGAACCGGGCTGCGCCGCCGCCCTCCGCACCGACCTGCCGGAACTGCTGCCCGACGATCCCCGCGCGGACCGGCTGGCCGCCGCGGTCCGCACCTTCGCCGAGACGCTGGAGCAGTACGCCCCGCACTGGAGCCCGCCCGCCGTCGGCCGCCCGGTCGCCGGCCAGACCCACTGCCACCAGCACGCGGTGCTCGGCGACGGCCCCGACCGCCGGCTGCGCGCGGCCGCGGGCCTCACCGGCGAGCTGAGCGGCGGCTGCTGCGGGCTCGCGGGCGACTTCGGCTTCGCGCGGGGCCACTTCGAGGTGTCCCGGGCCTGCGCGGAGGAACAGCTCCTGCCGTCGGTGCGGCAGGCACCGCGGGGCACGGTGGTCCTGGCGGACGGCTTCTCCTGCCGCACACAGCTGGAGCAGCTCGCCGGCGTCCGGGGCCGGCACCTGGCGGAGGTGCTGGCGGAGGCGCTGGACGCGAAGGGGAGGAAGGCCGGATGAGCGGAGCCGATTGAGCGGAGCCGGACAAGGGGAGCCGGTTTGGCGAGGCCGGATGAGCGGAGCCGATGAGCGGAGCCGGTTGAGCGAGGGGGATGAGTGACGCCGGTTGAGCGAGGGCGGTCGAGCGAGGGCGGTTGAGCGGAGCCGGTTGAGCGAGGAGCGCACGCGCCTGGCCGTGCTGCTCCCGCCGATCGACCGAGTCGGCTTCCCGGCCGGCCTGCCGAGGGCCTCACCCTGCGCGTGCGCGGCCCGGGGAAGGTCGCTGTTCGGGCGACGGACACGGAGGTGCCGGGGGCGTGGGACCGGAGGACGGGCGGGGTGCTTCGTAGGGTGACAGGGCACCGCGATCTTCGCCGACAGCCGGCCGGCCCACCGGGGGAACCGGCCCGGACTCGAAGGAGCCCCACCGATGTCCCTCACCCTCCGCCCGATCAGCCGTGCCGAGCACCTCGCCTTCGTGGCGGAGCGGCCCTCGGTCAGCCATCTGCAGCTGCCGTCATGGGGGGATGTGAAACCCGACTGGCAGGCCGAGAGCCTGGGATGGTTCGAGGCGGACGGGCGGCTCGCGGGAGTGGGGCTGGTGCTGCTGCGGCCGCTGCCCAAGGTGAAGCGGTACCTGGCCTACCTCCCGGAGGGGCCGGTCATCGACTGGCACGCCCCGGACCTGGAGCGCTGGCTTGATCCGATGCTGGCCCACCTGAAGGCCAGGGGCGCCTTCTCGGTGAAGATGGGGCCGCCCGTGGTGGCCCGGCGGTGGAGCCCCGAGGCGGTCAAGGCCGCGATCGCCGACCCCGGCGCGCACCGGCTGCGCGATGTGCCGGCGACGTCGTGCGAGCCGGGCGTGGACCTCGCCGACCGGCTGCGCCGCATGGGCTGGCGGCAGGCGGAACCCGGCGGCGAGGACGGGTTCGCCGCCGGACAGCCGCGGTACGTGTGCCAGGTTCCGCTCGCGGGACGGTCCCTGGAGGACGTCCACCGCGGACTGAACCAGCAGTGGCGGCGCAACATCAAGAAGGCCGAGAAGGCGGGTGTGAAGATCGTCCGGGGTGGTCGGGAGGACCTGCCGGCCTTCTACGAGCTCTACACCGAGACCGCCGCACGCGACCGGTTCATCCCGCGCCCGCTGCCGTACTTCGAGCGCATGTGGAGCGCGCTCACCGCCGAACACCCCGACCGGATGCGGCTCTACCTCGCCCACCACGACGGGGACCTCCTCGCCGCGGCCACCATGCTGGTCGTCGGCGGCCACGTCTGGTACTCCTACGGCGCCTCCACCAGCCGCAAGCGCGAGGTGCAGCCCAGCAACGCCATGCAGTGGCGGATGATGTGCGACGCCCACGAACTCGGCGCCCATGTCTACGACTTCCGGGGCATCACCGACACCCTGGAGGAGTCCGACCATCTGCTCGGCCTGCTCCGCTTCAAGGTGGGCGCGGGCGGCGAGGCCGTGGAGTACGTGGGGGAGTGGGACTTCCCGCTGAACCGTCTGCTGCACAAGGCGTTCGACGTCTACATGTCCCGGCGCTGAGGCCATTCTCAGCTTCTCCGGCCATTGCCAAGCTTTTCCCAGGGGATTCACAGCGCTCCTTTGCCATTTTTGCCGTTCGGGCCCGGGAGGAGCGTGTAGTTTCTTTGGTGTCGGGTTCCGGACGCGGAATTCAGCAATTCAGCACCATCGGAAAATGCGATACAAGGAGTCGGAAATGAGCTTCAAGAAGCTTGCCCCGCTGTCCCCCAAGCCCAAGAAGCAGCTGCCCCCGCCGCCGAAGGCCAAGGCGAAGAAGCATGCGCACAAGCCGCTGCCGAAGCCGCTGCCCGGCCAGGACCACTGATCCGACGCCGGACCGTGAAGGGGGCCGACGGTGCGCCGCCGGCCCCCTTTTCTCGTGCCCCGCATTCTGTCGGGGGCCGGCTGCAAGAAAAACCAGAAAGGCCGGAGGCGGGCGAATGGACACCGAAAATCCCGAGGAATCCGAATACGCGGACACCCCCTCGATCCCGGCCCGCGCCGCTTTCCGCCGCTTCTGGCCGCTGACCCGGGGGCTGCGCGGCTGGCTGGCTGTGGTGTGGCTGTGCACGGTGCTCGCCGCACTCGCCGAGACCAAGGCCGTCCTGCTGTTCGGCGAGCTGACCGACCACGCCCTGCGGAAGGGGTCGCCGGCCGCGTTCTGGTCCCCGGCGGCGCAGTGGCTGGGAATCGCGGTGGCCGGCGCGCTCGTCGCCTACGCCGGCAACTCGCTGGCCGCCTGGGCCACCGAGCGGTTCGTGATGCGGCTGCGCGAGCACGTCTTCGACCACGTCCAGCGGCTGCCCCCGCACTTCTTCCAGCGGCACCGGCAGGGCGACCTGCTCTCCCGGCTGACCAGTGACGTCGAGGCGATCGAGACGATGGTCGTGTCCGGCCTGGTCGGCGCCGCCTCGGCGGCCTTCTCCGCCCTCTTCTACGCCGCCGCCGCGTTCTGGCTGCGCTGGGACCTGGCCGCCGCCACCTTCGTCCTCGCCCCCCTGTTCTGGCTGGCCGCGCGCCGCTTCGCCGGCTCCATCAAGGACGTCTCGCGCGCGGGCCGGGTCGCCGACGGCGCGATCACCTCCGTGGTGGAGGAGTCGCTCGGCAACATCGTGCTCACCCAGGCGTACGACCGCCGGGACGCCGAGCGCCGGCGGCTGCGCGAGGAGGCGAACGCCTGGTTCCGCGCCTCGGTCCGCGCCACCCGCCTGAACGAGGCGTACGAGCAGCTGGTCCAGGTCATCGAGACGGTGTGCGTGCTCGCCGTGATCGGCATCGGCGCGTGGGAGATCTCCACCGGACGGATGACCCTCGGCCGGCTCCTCGCCTTCGCCGCCTTCCTCGGCTACCTCTACCCGCCCGTCCGCGGCCTCGCCCAGCTCGGCCTCACCGTCACCGCCGCCACCGCGGGCGCGGAACGCCTGATCGAAATCCTCGACGTCCGGCCCGCGGTCACCGATCCCCGGCGGCCCACGGAGAACGGCCGCCCGGACGGCACCGTCGAGGTCCGGGACGTCACCTTCCGCTACCCGGGCACCGGGAAGGCCGCCCTCGACGGCCTCTCCCTCGCCGTCGCCCCCGGCGAGCTGGTCATCGTCACCGGCCCGAGCGGCGCCGGCAAGTCCACGGTGTCCAAGCTGCTGCTGCGCTTCTACGACCCGGACTGCGGGGACGTACTCCTGGACGGCGTACCCCTGCGGGACTTCCCGCTGGCCCGGCTGCGCGAATACATCACCCTGCTCCCGCAGGAGACCCTGGTGCTGCACGACACGGTGCGCGCCAACATAGCCTGCGGCCGGCCCGGCGCCAGCGAGCAGGCGATCGAGGAGGCGGCGCGGGCGGCCGACGCCCACGACTTCATCCTGCGGCTGCCCGACGGCTACGACACCCGGGTCGACCCGAACTCCGCCCGGCTGTCCGGCGGCCAGCTCCAGCGCCTGGCGATCGCCCGCGCGATCCTGCGCGACGCGCCCGTCCTGGTCCTGGACGAGCCGACCACCGGCCTGGACGCGCTGGCCGCCCGCCGCGTGGTCGGACCCCTGCGCCGGCTGATGGCGGGCCGTACGACGATCATGATCACGCACGATCTCAACCTCGCCCCCGACGCCGACCGCATCCTCGTCGTGGACCGGGGCCGCGTCGTGGAGGCCGGCCGCCACGAGGAACTCCTCGCCCGGGGCGGGGCCTACTCCCGGCTGCACCGCTCACAGAACAACGCCCTGCAGGACACCGGCGAGCTGCGCATGCCGCTGTGGGAGGAGGGGCGGCACCCGGCGCCGGGGCACGGGTACGCGACGGACCACCGGCAGGCGCACGCACACACGTGGACCCCGCCGGCGTACACGCAGGTACCGGCGCACGCGCAGGCGTACGGCCACGACCCGCACCCCACCCAGGCCGCAGCCTGGCCCCAGCCGGCCCGCGAGGACCCCTGGCCCGGCATCTGAGAGGGCCCCGTCTCACCATCCAGGACAGTTCCGTCAGGGGTTCACACTCCTGACGGGGTCTATTACCCTGGACTCTGGAGTACATGGAGATGTACGTGATCTGATCCCAGCCAGCCACCAGGACCGCCGTGAGCACCGTCAACAGCCCCAGCGCCGCCCACTCGACGCCGACACCGGTGCCGACGCCGCCGTCGTCTCCGCGTACTCCCGGCCGCCTCGGCTCGCTGGGGCCGGTCGGGCTGGTCCTGGCCGGCGGCGTCTCGGTGCAGTTCGGCGGCGCGCTGGCGGTCACCCTGATGCCCCGGGCCGGCGCGGCGGGCGTCGTCACGCTGCGGCTGCTCGCGGCGGCCGTCGTCCTGCTCCTGGTCTGCCGCCCCAGGCTGCGCGGCCACTCGCGCACCGACTGGGGCACGGTCGCCGTCTTCGGCATCGCGATGGGCGCGATGAACGGCCTGTTCTACGAGGCGGTCGCCCGTATCCCGCTGGGGCCGGCGGTCACCCTGGAAGTCCTCGGTCCGCTGGCCCTGTCCGTGCTTGCCTCCCGCCGCGCGATCAACGTGCTCTGGGCGGGCCTGGCCCTCGCCGGCGTGTTCCTGCTCGGCGGCGGAGGCTTCAGCGACCTCGACCCCACGGGTGTCGCCTTCGCCCTGGGCGCCGGCGCCATGTGGGCTGCCTACATCGTCTTCAGCGCCCGTACGGGCCGCCGCTTCCCGCAGGCGGACGGCCTGGCCCTGGCCATGGCGGTCGCGGCCCTGCTCTTCCTCCCCATCGGCATCGCCGAGGCCGGCGCCCGCCTGCTGGACCCGACCACCATCGCCCTCGGCTCGGCGGTCGCCCTGCTCTCCTCGGTCCTGCCCTACACCCTCGAACTGCTGGCCCTGCGCCGGCTGCCGGCCTCCACCTTCGCCATCCTCATGAGCCTGGAACCGGCCATCGCCGCCACGGCCGGCTTCCTCATCCTGGACCAGTCCCTCTCCGCCGCCGAGGCCGCGGCCATCAGCCTGGTCATCGCAGCGAGCATCGGCGCGGTCCGGACGCAGGTGGGGCGGGGCAAGCCGACGGTCTAGCGCCCCCCGCCACCCACCGACCGCCGCCCACTGCGCGCTGCCCGCCCCCCGGCGACCACCGATCGCCGCCCACTGCCCGCTGCCCGCCCCCCACGCCCGCTACCCGGCGACCGCCGCCCACTGTCAGCTGTCCGCCGACCGCTGACCACTCCCCGCCGCCCGCCGACCCTGTCATTCCCAGAAGCAGAGGACGGCCCAGACGGCTGTCGGCGGCAAAGTCATGCAAGCACGCTTGATTGTTTCCGCCCCCGCTGCCATGCTCCCCCCATGCCCGATCCGACGCGCGTCTTCGGTGATCTGTGTGAGGAAAGCGGAGAACTCGACCGTATGGTGGCCGAGTTGAGCGAGGAGGGGTGGGCGGTCGCGACGCCCGCGCCGCGCTGGACCGTCGCCCACCAGATCGCCCACCTGCACTGGACCGACAAGGCCGCCCTGCTCGCCGTCACCCACGAGGCCGGCTTCCGGGAAATCGTCGAGAAGGCGCTCGCGGCCCCCGGCTCCTTCGTGGACGACGGGGCCGAGGAGGGCGCCCGGCTGCCGCCCGCCGAGCTGCTCTCCCGATGGCGGGAGGGCCGGGCCGCGCTGGACGAGGCGCTGCGCCGGGCCCCGAGCGGCGCCCGGTTCCCCTGGTTCGGGCCGCCCATGTCGGCCGCCTCCATGGCCACCGGCCGTCTCATGGAGACCTGGGCCCATGGGCAGGACGTGGCGGACGCCCTCGGTGTGGTGCGCACCCCCACCGACCGGCTCCGGCATGTGGTCCGCATCGGGGTACGGGCGCGGGACTTCGCCTTCGGGGCGCGCGGACTGCCGGTGCCCGAGGAGGAGTTCCGCGTCGAGGTGGTCGCACCCTCCGGCGAGGTGTGGAGCCACGGCCCGCCCGAGGCCCGCCAGCGCGTCACCGGCCCCGCCCTCGACTTCTGCCTCCTGGTCACCCAGCGCGCCCACCGGGCCGACCTCGCCCTGACGGCCACCGGCCCGGACGCGGACCGCTGGCTGGACATCGCCCAGGCGTTCGCGGGACCGCCCGGCGCGGGCCGCCCGCCGAAGGACGGCGACCGGTGAGGCCGCTGCGCATCGGCAACTTCTCCGGCTTCTACGGCGACCGCTTCGACGCCCTGCGCGAGATGCTCACCGGCGGCGAGCTGGACGTCCTCACCGGTGACTACCTCGCCGAACTCACCATGCTCATCCTCGGCCGCGACCGGCTGAAGGACCCGGCCGCCGGGTACGCCCGCACCTTCCCGCGCCAGCTGGAGGACTGCCTCGGCCTCGCCCACGAGCGCGGGGTGCGGATCGTCACCAACGCGGGCGGCCTCAACCCCCGCGGCCTCGCCACGGAAATCGGCGCCCTGGCCGAACGCCTCGGTGTTCCGCTGCGCATCGCGCACGTCGAGGGCGACGACCTCACGGCACGGCACCCCGGCACCCTCGCCGCCCACGCCTATCTCGGCGGCTTCGGCATCGCCGCCTGCCTGCGGGCCGGCGCCGACGTGGTGGTCACCGGCCGGGTGACCGACGCGGCCCTCGTCACCGGTCCCGCCGCCGCCCACTTCGGGTGGGGACCGGCGGACCACGACCGCCTCGCCGGTGCCGTCGTCGCCGGGCACGTGCTGGAGTGCGGGACCCAGGCGACCGGCGGCAACTACGCGTTCTTCGGCGAGGGCGACGTGCGCCGGCCCGGCTTCCCGCTCGCCGAGATCCACGCCGACGGCAGCAGCGTGATCACCAAGCACCCCGGCACCGGCGGCTTCGTGGACGTGGGCACGGTCACCGCCCAGCTGCTCTACGAGACGGGCGGCGCCCGCTACGCCGGACCCGACGTCACCGCACGGCTGGACACCGTACGGCTCGGCCAGGAGGGGCCGGACCGGGTGCGGATCGAAGGGGTGCGCGGGGAGGCGCCGCCGCCGGACCTCAAGGTCGGGCTCAACCGGCTCGGCGGTTTCCGCAACGAGGTCGTCTTCGTGCTCACCGGCCTCGACGTCGAGGCCAAGGCGGACCTGGTGCGCGAGCAGCTCGCCGGCGCGCTGGCCGCGTCGCCGCCGCGGGAGGTGCGGTGGGACCTGGTGCGCACCGACCGGGCGGACGCGGACACCGAGGAGACGGCCAGCGCGCTGCTGCGGCTCGTCGTACGGGATCCGGACCAGCAGGTCGTCGGGCGGGCGCTCAGCGGGGCCGCCGTGGAGCTGGCGCTCGCCAGCTACCCGGGTTTCCATGTGTTGTCCCCACCCGGAAAGGGCGCCCCCTATGGGGTGTTCGAGGATGTGTACGTGCCCCATGGGGCCGTCGACCATGTGGCGGTCCTCCCCGACGGACGCCGCCTCACCGTGCCGCCGCCCCAGGAGACGCGGCCCCTGGACGCCGTACCGCACCCGCCGCTCCCCGAGCCGCTGCCGCCCGGCCCGACCCGCCGGGCACCGCTCGGGCGCGTCGCCGGGGCGCGCAGCGGGGACAAGGGCGGCAACGCCAACGTGGGCGTGTGGGCGCGGACGGACGACGCCTGGCGGTGGCTCGCGCACACCCTGACCGCCGAACGCTTCCGGCAGCTCATCCCGGAGAGCCGGGATCTGCCCGTCACCCGGCACGTGCTGCCCCACCTGCGCGCCCTCAACTTCGTCGTCGAGGGCATCCTCGGCGCCGGCGTCGCCGCGCAGGCCCGCTTCGACCCGCAGGCCAAGGCCCTCGGCGAGTGGCTGCGCTCCCGCCACCTGGACATACCGGAGACCCTGCTGTGACGGTTCTGCCCACCGCTGTCGATCCCGCCGGACCCGGCCACCGGGCCCACCGCGAGGCCATGCTCGCCAAGCTCGCCGACCTGGAGAGCGAGCACGCCAAGGCGCTGGAGGGCGGCGGCGAGAAGTACGTCGAGCGGCACCGCGGACGCGGCAAGCTGCTCGCCCGTGAGCGCGTCGAGCTGCTGCTGGACCCCGACACCCCGTTCCTCGAACTGTCCCCGCTGGCCGCCTGGGGCAGCGACTACCCCGTCGGCGCGTCGCTGGTCACCGGCATCGGGGTGGTCGCGGGCGTGGAGTGCCTGATCACCGCCAACGACCCGACCGTCCGCGGCGGCGCCAGCAACCCCTGGAGCCTGAAGAAGGCCCTGCGCGCCAACGAGATCGCGCTCGCCAACCGGCTGCCCTGCATCAGCCTGGTGGAGTCGGGCGGCGCCGACCTGCCCTCCCAGAAGGAGATCTTCATCCCCGGCGGCGCCATCTTCCGCGACCTCACCCGGCTCTCCGCCGCCGGCATCCCGACCATCGCCGTCGTCTTCGGCAACTCCACCGCGGGCGGCGCCTACGTCCCCGGCATGTCCGACCACGTGATCATGGTGGAGGAGCGGGCGAAGGTGTTCCTCGGCGGTCCGCCGCTGGTGAAGATGGCGACCGGTGAGGAGAGCGACGACGAGTCGCTCGGCGGCGCCGGGATGCACGCGCGCGTGTCGGGCCTCGCCGACCACTTCGCCGTGGACGAGCGGGACGCGCTGCGCCAGGCCCGGCGGGTGGTCGCCCGGCTGAACCACCGCAAGGCGTACCCGGACCCCGGCCCGGCCGAGCCGCCCAGGTACGACCCCGAGGAACTGCTCGGCATCGTCCCCGACGACCTGAAGACCCCCTTCGACCCGCGCGAGGTCATCGCCCGCATCGTGGACGGCTCCGACTTCGACGAGTTCAAACCGCTGTACGGCACCAGCCTGGTCACCGGCTGGGCGGCCCTGCACGGCTACCCGGTGGGTGTGCTGGCCAACGCCCAGGGCGTGCTCTTCAGCCAGGAGTCCCAGAAGGCCGCCCAGTTCATCCAGCTCGCCAACCAGCGCGACATCCCGCTGCTCTTCCTGCACAACACCACCGGCTACATGGTCGGCAAGGAGTACGAGCAGGGCGGGATCATCAAGCACGGCGCGATGATGATCAACGCGGTGAGCAACAGCCGCGTGCCCCATCTGTCGGTCCTCATGGGGGCGTCGTACGGCGCCGGGCACTACGGCATGTGCGGCAGGGCCTACGACCCGCGCTTCCTGTTCGCCTGGCCCAGCGCCAAGTCCGCCGTCATGGGCCCGCAGCAGCTCGCCGGCGTGCTGTCCATCGTCGCCCGGCAGTCGGCGGCGGCGAAGGGCCGGCCCTACGACGAGGACGCGGACGCCGCCCTGCGCGCCATGGTGGAGCAGCAGATCGAGTCCGAGTCGCTGCCCATGTTCCTGTCCGGGCGGCTGTACGACGACGGCGTCATCGACCCGCGCGACACCCGTACCGTCCTCGGCCTGTGCCTGTCCGCCATCCACACGGCGCCCTACGAGGGCGTGCGCGGCGGCTTCGGCGTCTTCCGGATGTGAGGGACCAGATGATCTCCAGTGTGCTCGTCGCCAACCGGGGCGAGATCGCCTGCCGTGTCTTCCGCACCTGCGCCGGCCTCGGCATCCGCACGGTCGCCGTGCACTCGGACGCGGACGGCGACGCGCTCCACGCGCGCCTGGCCGACACGGCGGTACGGCTGCCGGGCGCGGCGCCCGCCGAGACGTACCTGCGCGGCGACCTGATCGTGCGGGCGGCCCTGGCGGCCGGCGCGGACGCCGTGCACCCCGGCTACGGCTTCCTCTCCGAGAACCCCGGCTTCGCCCGCGCGGTCCTCGACGCCGGCCTGGTGTGGATCGGCCCGCCCCCGCAGGCCGTCGAAGCCATGGCGTCCAAGACCCGCGCCAAGCGCCTGATGGGCCTCGACCCCCTCGACCCGGACCGGATCACCGAGGCCGACCTGCCGGTCCTGGTCAAGGCGGCCGCCGGCGGCGGCGGGCGCGGCATGCGGATCGTGCGCCGCCTGGACGAGCTGGCGACCGCGCTGGAGGCCGCGCGCGCCGAGGCCGCGAGCGCCTTCGGCGACGGCGAGGTCTTCGTGGAGCCGTACCTGGAGCACGGCCGCCATGTGGAGGTGCAGATCCTCGCCGACACCCACGGCACCGTCTGGGCGCTCGGCACCCGTGACTGCTCCCTCCAGCGCCGCCACCAGAAGGTCGTGGAGGAGGCCCCGGCACCCGGACTCGCCGAGGGGCTCGCGGAAGAGCTGCGCACCCTGGCCGTGCGCGCGGCCCGCGCCGTCTCCTACACCGGCGCCGGAACGGTCGAGTTCCTGGTCGCCGACGGCCGCGCCCACTTCCTGGAGATGAACACCCGCCTCCAGGTGGAACACCCCGTCACGGAGGCGGTGTTCGGGGTGGACCTGGTGGCGGAGCAGATCCGGGTCGCCGAGGGACACGCCCTGGAGCCCGAGCCGCCCCGCGCGCGCGGCCACGCGGTCGAGGCCCGCCTCTACGCCGAGGACCCGGCCCGGGGCTGGGCCCCGCAGACCGGCACCCTGCACCGCCTCGCCGTCCCCTCCGGCGTCCGCCTGGACACCGGTTACGCCGACGGCGACACCATCGGTGTCCACTACGACCCCTTGCTCGCCAAGGTCGTCGCCCACGCGCCCACCCGCGCGGAGGCGATCCGCCGGCTCGCCGGTGCGCTGGAGTCCGCCGCGATCCACGGCCCGGTCACCAACCGCGACCTCCTCGTCCGCTCGCTGCGCCACGAGGAGTTCACCGGCGGCCGCATGGACACCGGCTTCTACGACCGCCACCTGACCGCCCTGACCACCCCGGCGCCCGACCCGTACGCCCCCCTGGCCGCCGCCCTCGCCGACGCCCACGGCCGCTCCCGCTTCGGCGGCTGGCGCAACGTTCCCTCGCAGCCGCAGGTGAAGCGGTACGCGGTGGCGGGCCAGGAGCACGAGGTCCGCTACCGGCACACGCGGCAGGGCCTCGCGGCCGACGGGGTGCGGGTGGTGCACGCCGACGCCGGTCTCGTCGTCCTGGAGATCGACGGCGTGCAGCGGAGGTTCGAGGTGGCGCGGTACGGCGACCAGGTCCACGTGGGGACCACCCGGCTCACCGCCCTGCCCCGCTTCCCCGACCCGACGGCCCGGCTCGCGCCGGGCTCGCTGCTCGCGCCGATGCCGGGGACGGTCGTGCGCGTCGCCGAGGGCCTGGTGGAAGGGGCGACGGTCCGGGCCGGCCAGGGACTCGTATGGCTGGAGGCGATGAAGATGCAGCACCAGATCACGGCACCGGCCACGGGCACGCTCACCGCCCTGCACGCCGAGCCGGGCCGGCAGGTGGAGCCGGGCACGTTGCTGGCAGTAGTGCAGGAAACCTCTTCCTAGGAGCGCCATGACCGCCGTCATCGAATCCGGAGAACACAAGGCCCTGCGCGCCGCGGTGGCCGCCCTCGGCAAGCGTTACGGCCGTGACTACCTCACCCGTACCGTCGCCGAGGGCAAACCCCCCGCCGAGCTCTGGTCCGAGGCCGGCAGGCTCGGCTACCTCGGCGTGAACCTGCCCGAGGAGTACGGAGGCGGGGGCGGCGGCATCGCCGACCTCTCCATCGTGCTCGAAGAGCTGGGGGCCGCGGGCTCGCCCCTGCTCATGCTGGTCGTCTCCCCGGCCATCTGCGGCACGGTCATCGCGCGCTTCGGCACCGAGGAGCAGAAGCGGCGGTGGCTGCCCGGCATCGCCGACGGGTCCCGTCTCATGGCCTTCGGCATCACCGAACCGGACGCCGGTTCCAACTCCCACCGCATCACCACCACGGCCCGCCGGGACGGCACCGACTGGCTCCTCACCGGCCGCAAGGTGTTCATCTCCGGTGTCGACATCGCCGACGCCGTCCTGATCGTCGGCCGCACCGCCGACGCCCGCACCGGCAGCCTCAAGCCCTGCCTGTTCATCGTCCCGACCGACGCGGAGGGCTTCCACAAGCGGCCCATCGACATGGAACTGAGCGCCGCGGAGAAGCAGTTCGAGCTGGTCCTGGACGATGTGCGGCTGCCCGCCGACGCGCTCGTGGGCGACGAGGACGCCGGTCTGCTCCAGCTGTTCGCCGGACTGAACCCGGAGCGGATCATGACGGCCGCGTTCGCGATCGGCATGGGCCGCCACGCGCTCGCCAAGGCGGTCGGGTACGCCCGCGACCGCACGGTCTGGAAGTCCCCGATCGGCGCCCACCAGGCCGTCGCGCACCCCCTCGCGCAGGCCCACATCGAGCTGGAACTGGCCCGCCTGATGATGCAGAAGGCGGCCCGGCTCTACGACTGCGGCGACGACGCCGGCGCCGGCGAGGCCGCCAACATGGCCAAGTACGCGGCCGGGGAGGCCTGTGTGAAGGCCGTCGACCAGGCCGTGCACACCCTCGGCGGCAACGGCCTCACGCGCGAGTTCGGGCTCGCCTCGCTGATAACGGCCGCGCGCGTGGCTCGTATTGCGCCGGTGAGCCGGGAGATGATTCTCAACTACGTCTCCCACCAGACCTTGGGACTGCCCAAGTCGTACTGACGGCCCGCGAGGAGGAACCGTGTTCCACAGCGAGTACGCAGACGTTCCGCCCGTAGAACTCCCCATCCACGAGGCCGTCCTCGGCCGGGCCGCCGCCTACGGCGACCAGCCGGCCCTGATCGACGGCACGGACGGCACCACCCTCACGTACGAGCAGGTGGACCGGTTCCACCGCCGCCTCGCCGCCGCCCTCGCCGACGCCGGCGTCCGCAGGGGCGACGTCCTCGCCCTGCACAGCCCCAACACGATCGCCTTCCCGACCGCCTTCTACGCGGCCACGCGCGCGGGTGCCACCGTCACCACCGTGCACCCGCTCGCCACCGCCGAGGAGTTCGCCAAGCAGCTCGCCGACAGCGCGGCCCGCTGGATCGTCACCGTCTCCCCGCTGCTGGAAACGGCCCGCCGGGCCGCCGGACTCGCCGGCGGCATCCGGGAGATCCTCGTGTGCGACCACGCGCCCGGGCACCGCTCGCTGATCGACCTGCTCGCCACCACCGCCCCCGAACCGCGGGTCGTGATCGACCCGGCCGAGGACGTCGCCGCGCTGCCGTACTCCTCCGGCACCACCGGCGTCCCCAAGGGCGTCATGCTCACCCACCGGCAGATCGCGACCAACCTCAACCAGCTCGAACCCGCCGTCCCGATGGGCCCCGGCGACCGCATCCTCGCCGTCCTGCCGTTCTTCCACATCTACGGCCTCACCGCCCTGATGAACGCCCCGCTGCGCAAGGGCGCCACGGTCGTCGTCCTGCCGCGCTTCGAGCTGGACACCTTCCTCGCCGCGATCCAGAACCACCGGATCACCGGCCTGTACGTCGCCCCGCCGATCATCCTGGCCCTGGCCAAGCACCCGGCGGTCAGCCGCTACGACCTCTCCTCGCTGGAGTACGTCATCAGCGCCGCCGCCCCGCTGGACGCCCGGCTCTCCCTGGCCTGCGCCGAACGCCTGGGCCTGCCCCCGATCGGCCAGGCGTACGGCATGACGGAACTGTCCCCCGGCACCCACGTCGTCCCCATCGACCGCCTGCACGAGGCCCCCGCCGGCACGGTCGGCCGACTCATCGCCGGCACCCGGATGCGGATCGTCTCCCTGGACGACCCCGGCAAGGACCTGGGCACCGGCGAGACGGGCGAGATCCTCATCCAGGGCCCGCAGGTCATGAAGGGCTACCTGGGCCGTCCCGACGCCACCGCCGAGATGATCGACGCCGACGGCTGGCTGCACACCGGGGACGTCGGGTACGTCGACGCCGACGGCTGGCTGTTCATGGTCGACCGGGTCAAGGAACTCATCAAGTACAAGGGGTTCCAGGTGGCCCCCGCCGAACTGGAGGCCCTGCTGCTCACCCACCCCGGCATAGCCGACGCCGCCGTCATCGGCGCCTACGACGAGGACGGCAACGAGGTCCCGCACGCCTTCGTCGTCCGCCACGCGAGCACCGGGGGCCTCACCGAGAACGACGTCCTGCTGTACGTCGCCGAACGCGTCGCGCCCTACAAACGCGTCCGCCGGGTCACCTTCACCGACACCGTCCCCCGCGCGGCCTCCGGCAAGATCCTGCGCCGACAGCTCAGGGAGCACACATGACGGACCTGATCGGGCGCACGCGCGCGCGTGCGGTCGAGACCCTCAGCCTGGACGCCACCGGCAGCCGCAACGCCCTCTCGGCGGCCCTGGTGTCCGCCCTCGCCGAGGCCCTGACCGCGTGCGGCGAGGACCCCGGCGTACGGGCCGTCGTCCTGACCCACACCGGCGGCACCTTCTGCGCCGGCGCCGACCTGCGCGACCCGCCCGACCCGGAAGCGCTGGTCGCCCTGCTCCGGCAGATCGTGGAGCTGCCCAAGCCCGTCGTGGCCCGGGTCACCGGCCACGTCCGCGCGGGCGGCCTCGGCCTGCTCGCCGCCTGCGACCTGGCGGCGGCCGGCTCCGCCGCCACCTTCGCCTTCACCGAGGTGCGCATCGGCGTGGCCCCCGCCGTGATCTCCCTGCCGGTGATCCCGCGCACCGACCCCCGCGCGCTGGCCCGCTACTACCTCACCGGCGAACGCTTCGGCCCGGCCGAGGCCGTACGCCTCGGTCTGCTGACGGTGACGGCGGACGACGTGGACGAGGCCCTCGCTCCCGTCCTGGACGGGCTGCGCCGCTCCGCACCGCAGGCCCTGGCCGAGACGAAACGGCTGCTCACGGCTAGGGTGCTGGAGACATTCGACCGGGACGCGGCGGATCTGAGCGGGCTGTCGGCCCGGCTGTTCGCCTCCGGCCAGGCCCGGGAGGGGATGACGGCCTTCCTGGAAAGACGGGACGCGGCATGGGTGGTGTGACCACATGAGCACGACGGCGGAACGCGACCGCGCACCCCGGCCGGACCGCGGCGCGGAGCCGGGCGGCGGCGAGCCGGGCGGCGGCGGGCAGCCGGACCGCGGCGCCAGGCCGCACCGCGGTGCCAAGCCGGACCGCGGTGCCAAGCCGGACCGCAGCCCCAAGCAGGACCGCAGCCGGGCCACCCGGCAGCGGCTCCTGGAGGCCGCCGTGGCCTGCCTCGCCGAGTACGGCTGGGCGGGCTCCACGGTCGCCGTCGTCGCCGAACGCGCCGGCGTCTCCCGGGGCGCCGCCCAGCACCACTTCCCGACCCGGGAGGACCTCTTCACCGCGGCCGTCGAGTACGTCTCCGAGGAACGCTCCCTCGCACTGCGGGCCCTGTTCCCGGACGGCGCCGCCGACCGCCGGGCCGTCGTCGCCGCCTTGGTCGACCTCTACACCGGCCCCCTCTTCCGGTCCGCCCTGCACCTGTGGGTCGCCGCCTCGAACGAGGAACCGCTGCGCCCCCGCGTGACCGAGCTGGAGGCCCGCGTCGGCCGGGAGACCCACCGCATCGCCGTCGAGCTCCTCGGCGCCGACGAGTCCCGCCCCGGCGTCCGGGAGACCGTCCAGGGCCTGCTGGACATGGCCCGCGGCCTCGGCCTGGCCAACCTCCTCACCGACGACACCGCCCGCCGCGAACGGGTCGTCGCCCAGTGGGCGGCTCTGCTGGAGGACGCCCTGGGCTGAGGGGGGGGCCGCCACGGGAGCGCGTTACCCTTGGCGCATGCTTCCGATGCTCGTCCGCCGCCGCCACGTGGACTACGTGCGCGTCACGAGCATGGGCTGTCGGCGTACCTCCGCCTGACCCAGCCCCCACTCTTCCTTCTTTCCGGCTCCGGGGGCCGTCCTCACCCCTCGGCGGCCACCCGTGCCCCGTACACCCCGCGGACGCACCATGACCACGCACACAGCGACGTCGTACCACCAGCTCCCGATCATCGACCTGTCGGCCGCCGACCGCGGCCCCCAGGCCCGCGCCCTGCTCCACGCCCAGCTGCACAGCGCCGCCCACGACGTCGGCTTCTTCCAGCTCGTCGGACACGGCGTGACCCAGGCCGAGACCGACGCGCTGCTCACCGCCATGCGCGCCTTCTTCGCCCTCCCCGCGGCCGACCGGCTCGCCCTGGACAACGTGCGGTCCCCGCACTTCCGCGGCTACACCCGCACCGGCGACGAACGCACCGGCGGCGCCCGCGACTGGCGCGACCAGCTCGACATAGGCGCCGAACGCCCCGCCCGGGTCCCCGGCCCCGGCGAGCCCCCGTACTGGTGGCTCCAGGGCCCCAACCAGTGGCCGGCCGCGCTCCCCGGACTGCGTACCGCCGCCCTCGCCTGGATCGATCGGCTCAGCGCGGTCGCCCACCGCCTGCTGCGCGAGCTGCTGACCGCCATCGGCGCCCCGGCCGACTTCTACGACCCCGTCTTCGGCGCCCACGCCCACCCGCACCTCAAGCTCGTCCGCTACCCCGGCAGCGCGGACGACGGCACCGGCCAGGGCGTCGGGGCCCACAAGGACTACGGCTTCCTCACCCTGCTCCTCCAGGACACGGTGGGCGGCCTCCAGGTCCAGCGCGAGGACGGCCGTTTCCACGACGTACCGCCGATCGAGGGTGCCTTCGTGGTCAACCTCGGCGAACTCCTCGAAGTCGCCACCAACGGCTACCTGCTGGCAACGAACCACCGGGTCGTCAGCCCGCCCGGCGCCACCGAGCGCTTCTCGGTCCCGTTCTTCTACAACCCGCGCCTGGACGCGAGGATCGAGCCACTGCCCTTCCCGCACGCCGCGCAGGCCCCTGGCATCACGGCGGACCCGTCGAATCCGCTGTACGCCGAGTACGGCTACAACGAACTGAAGGGCAAGCTCAGGGCGCACCCGCTGGTCGCGGAGCGGCACCACAGGGACTTGCTGACGGCAGCGTGAAAAGCAGGCCCGATGGGCCGCTTTCCAGGGGGCGCGGGGACCGGCGCGGCAACCACGACGCACCGCAGCCGCCCACGCGCCCCGAGCAACCCTCCCATTGGGCTCCGTGGGCTCCGTGGGCTCAGTGGGCGATGTCCGCGAACCCGGCGATGTCCTCGGGCCGCCGCGCCCCCGGCCCCACGTAGCGGGCCGAAGGCCGCACCAGCCTGCCCGTCCGCTTCTGCTCCAGGATGTGCGCCGACCACCCGGCGGTCCGCGCACACGTGAACATCGACGTGAACATGTGCGCCGGCACCTCGGCGAAGTCCAGCACGATCGCGGCCCAGAACTCGACGTTGGTCGCCAGCACCCGGTCGGGCCGGCGGTTGTGCAGCTCCTCCAGCGCGGCCTTCTCCAACGCCTCCGCCACCTCGAACCGCGGCGCGCCCAGCTCCCGCGCGGTGCGCCGCAGCACCCGCGCCCGCGGGTCCTCCGCCCGGTACACCCGGTGCCCGAAGCCCATCAGCCGCTCGCCGCGGTCCAGCGCCTGCCGGACGTAGGCGTCCGCGTCCCCCGTCCGCTCGATCTCCTCGATCATCCCGAGCACCCGGGACGGCGCGCCCCCGTGCAGCGGACCGGACATCGCGCCGACCGCGCCGGACAGCGCGGCGGCGACATCCGCGCCGGTGGAGGCGATGACCCGCGCGGTGAACGTCGACGCGTTCATGCCGTGCTCGGCGGCGGACGTCCAGTAGGCGTCCACGGCCGCCACGTGCTTCGGGTCGGGCTCCCCGCGCCAGCGGATCATGAACCGCTCCACCACGGAGTTCGCCTTGTCGATCTCGCGCTGCGGCACCATCGGCAGACCCTGGCCGCGCGCGGACTGCGCGACGTAGGACAGGGCCATGACGGCGGCCCGCGCCAGGTCATCGCGCGCCTGCCGCTCGTCGATGTCGAGCAGCGGCCTGAGCCCCCACACCGGGGCCAGCATCGCGAGCGCCGACTGCACGTCCACCCGGATGTCACCGGAGTGCACCGGGATGGGGAACGGCTCGGCGGGCGGCAGACCGGGGTTGAAGGCGCCGTCGACCAGCAGCCCCCACACGTTCCCGAACGAGACGTGACCGACCAGGTCCTCGATGTCGACGCCCCGGTAGCGCAGGGCGCCGCCCTCCTTGTCCGGTTCGGCGATCTCCGTCTCGAACGCGACGACTCCCTCGAGTCCGGGTACGAAATCGGACATCAGGCGGCTCCTCGTGATGTGTGGGCGGCGGTCACCACGGGTGATGCCCCGCTCGGCCGGTGGTCACCCGTGGTCAACCCAACCGCAAGGGAAGCAGCACGATAACTCCCGGTGCCGCGGTTGGGGAGAGCTGCCTGCACCCGGTGCCATACCCGTTCGATACGGCAAGATGACCGCGTGACCGACCGCGACCCGCTCCTGGACCCCGTCCTCGATCCCGCCGCCATGCGCAAGCAGTACACGGCCGACGGCCTCGCCGCGGAGGACCTCGCCCTGCACCCGATGGACCAGTTCGCGCGCTGGTTCGAGGACGCGGCCCGGGCGGCCCTGCACGGCACGCTCTACGAGCCCAACGCGATGGTCGTCTCCACGGCGGACGCCACGGGCCGCCCCAGCTCGCGCACGGTGCTGATGAAGCAGTTCGACACCGACGGCTTCGTCTTCTACACCAACTACGGCTCCCGCAAGGCCCGGGACCTCGCGGAGAACCCGCACGTCTCGCTGCTCTTCCCCTGGCACCCGCTGGCCCGCCAGGTCATCGTCACCGGCACCGCCCGCCGCACCGGCCGCGACGAGACCGCCGCCTACTTCCGCACCCGCCCGCACGGTTCCCAGCTGGGGGCCTGGGCCAGTGCCCAGTCCACGGTGATCGCCTCCCGTTCCGAGGTGGACGCGGCCTACGCCGAACTGGAGGCCCGCTACCCCGAGGACGAACAGGTCCCGGTGCCCCCGCACTGGGGCGGCTTCCGCGTCGCCCCGGAGACGATCGAGTTCTGGCAGGGCCGGCGCAACCGCCTGCACGACCGCCTGCGCTACGTCTCCCGGCCGGACGGCACCTGGACGGTCGAGCGCCTCAGCCCGTGACCCACGGGCCCGGGAACGCAGACGACCCGCAGGCTGGGTTCCTCCAGGAGGAGCCGGCCGGACGTACCGGCAGCCTGCGGGTCGGGTGACTGCTTGGGATTGGGCCGGCTGCGCGCATCTGTCGCGCGCTGGTCCGGCACCGCACTTGACGTGGTGACGGGCCGCTAGCCCGCAGCCACCTCACGCGTCCGGTTTCCATACATCTGCCGAACCACCTCCCTTCTCGTGTACCGCCACCCTAGGAACCCCGGCCGCGGGGGTTCAACTGTTTTTTTCCGGGTCCGGCACGGCGGCGGCGCGGCGCGGGGGAGCACCTGCGGTTTCCGCCGGGCGGCCCGGGGCATGGATTCACGCAATCTTGCGGGAACAGGATGTGTGCTGCGTCACGTTCCAGTTGAATGAAGGCCAGTGAGCGAACCGAGCGCCTACGTGCGCGGACGCAGCTTCCAGGGGGTCCAGGTGAGTGCTTCGCGGCGGAGTGGGACCACCGACGAGCTGGGGCCGGACGGGCCCGGTGAGCCGGGCGGCTCCGATCTGCTCGCCGCGCTGCTGGACGGCATGGACGCGGCCCTGTGCGCCTTCGACGCCGACGGGGTCGTGACCCACTGGAACCGTGAGGCGGAGCGGATCCTCGGCTGGACGGCCGCCGAGGCCGTGGGGCGGCACGGCTTCGCCGGGTGGGCGGTGCGCAGCGCCGACGCCGAGGAGGTGCAGGCCCGGCTGATGTCGGCGATGCACGCGCCGGGGCGCCAGGTGCACGAGTTCGCGCTCGTCACGAAGGACGGCGGGCGGGTCCTCGTCCGCACGCAGTCCGCCGCGGTGCGCGGGCCCGAGGGGAAGCCGGCGGGGGTGTACTGCGCGTTCAGCGAGGTGCACGCGCAGATCGACCTGGAGCGCTCGATCGCGCTGAGCGAGGCGCTGTTCGAGGACGCGTCCTGGGGCGTGGTGCTGGTCGACGCGGACCTGCGGCCCGCCGTCGTGAACGCGCACGCGGCGCGGGCGCTGGGCGTGGGGCGCACCTCGGTCCTGGGCCGGCCGCTGGGCGAGCTGCTCGCGCAGGGCGTGGAGGAGCTGGAGGCCGCGCTCACCCACGTCCTGGCCGAGGGCGCGCCGCCCGCGCCCGCCGAGATGTGGGTGACCCTGCGCGTGCCCGAGGGCGAGAAGCGGCGCTGCTGGCGGAGCGGGTTCCTGCGGCTGGCCTCGCCGCTCGCGGAGGAGCCGGTGCCGCTCGGCGTCGGCTGGCTGTTCCTGGACGTCACCGAGGCCAAGCAGGGCGAGCAGGAGGCGGCTTCGCTGCGGTTCCGCACCAACCAGCTGCACCGCGCGGCACGTGCCGCCGCCGAGTGCGAGGACCCGGCGGAGGCGGCCACCGTCCACCTGGACTACGCGCTGGCCGGTTTCGCCGACCACGCGCTGATCGACCGGGTGGCGGGCGCGCCGCGCGCGGGCGGCGAGGAGGCCGCGGACCCGGTCCGGCTGGTACGGCTCGCCGCCACGCCGGCCGGCGTGCCGGGGCCGAGCCTGCTCACGGGCGCCGCCGGGCTGCCGGTGCCCTACGAGGAGGGGCATCCGGCGCTCCAGTGCGCGCAGCGGTCCGGGACCGTGCGGGCGGACGCCGGGGCGGTTCCGGCGGAGCGGGCGCGGGAGTGGGCGCGGGAGCGGCAGTGGCCCGGCGACGTGGTGCACGCGCTCTGCGCGGCGCTGCGCAGCCGGGGGCGGACCCTGGGCGTGGTGACCTTCCTGCGCACCGCCGGCCGCAGCCGCTTCGAACGCTCCGACACGGCGTACGCGGAGGACGTGGCCGTACGGATCGCGGCGGCCCTGGATCTGGCGGAGGCGGTGCGGGAGCGGCCGGCGGAGTAGGGCGGTTCCCCGCGCGCGGAGGGTGGTCCGCGAGGGGGCCCGGGGCCCGGCGCCGAAACGGCGGTTTCAGTGGTGGTAGAAGATCCGGTCGCCGTACTCGGTCAGCACCCGGCCGTTCCACTCGTGTCCGCCGTCGACGTTGCCCGAGCGCAGCAGCGGGGGCTCGATGCCGCGGTCGGCGAGGTCGGCGGCGGCGGTCGCCGTCACGGCCTGCATCAGGGCGGCGGTGACCACGGTGGAGGCGGGGGCGAAGGGGGCGGGGATGGTGTCGAGGGTCAGTTCCGCGTCGCCGACGGCGATCTTGGAGTCCAGGACGATGTCGCAGTGGTCCTTGAGGAAGGTGCCGGAGGCGTGCCGGGAGGCCGTCTCGGCGGCGTAGGCCACCGAGGTCACGCCGATGACCCGCACGCCGCGGGCGCGGGCGCCCTGGGCCATCTCCACGGGCAGCGCGTTGCGGCCGGAGAGGGAGACGATCACGAGGGCGTCGCCGGCGCGCAGCGGCGAGGTGTCGAGCACGGCGCTCGCGAGGCCGTCCACCCGTTCGAGGGCGGAGCCGAGGGTGGCCGGGGTGACGTCGACGCCGACGACGCCGGGGACGGTGAGCAGGTTCATCAGGGCCAGGCCGCCGGCGCGGTAGACGACGTCCTGGGCGGCGAGCGAGGAGTGCCCGGCGCCGAACGCGAACAGGCGGCCGCCGGCCGCGACGGTGTCGGCGAGCAGGGCGCCGGCCGCGGCGATCGCCTCGGCCTCCTCCTCGCGGACCCGCTGGAGCAGGCCGATGGCGGCGTCGAAGAACAGGTCGGCAGGCGTGCCGTCGCTCATGCGGTGCCCCTTCGCAGCGTCTGTGTCGCGGATCACCGTGCGGTCTGGACCAGTGCGGTGTCAATACGGCCGTGGGTTCCCGGCCACCGGTGCCGGCCGGACGGGTCCGGTGCGGGTGCTGCGCGAGGGCGGCCCCGTTTCCCCGGTACCGCCCGCTTGTCAGTGGGATCCGGCAGAATTGAGCTCAGGGCCAGCGCAGCGGCCGGGCTTGCCGGCAGAGGTAACCGAGGGGCACGTATGTCCGGACTGATCGACACCACGGAGATGTACCTCCGCACCATCCTCGAACTCGAAGAGGAAGGCGTCGTCCCCATGCGCGCCCGCATCGCGGAGCGGTTGGACCAGAGCGGGCCGACGGTGAGCCAGACGGTGGCGCGGATGGAGCGTGACGGTCTGGTCTCCGTGGCCAGCGACCGGCACCTGGAGCTCACCGACGAGGGGCGCCGGCTGGCGACGCGCGTGATGCGCAAGCACCGTCTGGCCGAGTGTCTGCTCGTGGACGTGATCGGGCTGGAGTGGGAGCAGGTGCACGCGGAGGCGTGTCGCTGGGAGCACGTGATGAGCGAGGCCGTCGAGCGGCGCGTGCTGGAGCTGCTGCGGCACCCCACCGAGTCGCCGTACGGCAACCCGATCCCGGGTCTGGAGGAGCTCGGCGAGAAGGACGGGGCCGATCCGTTCCTGGACGAGGGCATGGTGTCGCTGGCCGACCTGGACGCGGGCACGGACGGCAAGACGGTCGTCGTGCGCCGCATCGGCGAGCCGATCCAGACGGACGCGCAGCTGATGTACACGCTGCGGCGGGCGGGTGTGCAGCCCGGTTCCGTGGTGAGCGTGACGGAGTCGCCGGGTGGTGTGCTCGTGGGCAGCGGCGGTGAGGCGGCCGAGCTGGAGGCGGACGTCGCCTCGCACGTGTTCGTGGCCAAGCGCTGAGAGGCGAGAGGGCCCCGGCGCCGTGCGGCGCCGGGGCCTGTCCTCCCCTTGCTGACCCGGAGCCCCGAGCTCTCAGGGTCGTCCCCTCGGACCGTTTTTCCCCGAGCGGTCCGCCTCCCGCTGAGAAGATCCCCTCGGGTGCGCTGATCATTCCTTGGGAGGTGTCACTCAAATGAGGGGTGTTGTCCGCGGGAACGCAATTTTCGAATAGGTATTCGATAGCCTGACGCAGCTGGACGACGAGGCAGGCGGAGCTGGGGGGTTCCAGGCCGATGGCACGGCGTATCGATGTGACGGGAGCGGACGGGGTGCGCCTGGCCGCCTGGGAGTTCGCCGACCCGCCGAAACGGGACGCGGAGCCGGGACCCGGCGGGGCGCGGGCGCAGCCTGATCCGGGCGCTCCGGGCGTGTTGTTACTGCACGGCCTGATGGGCCGCGCCTCCCACTGGGCGGCCACCGCCCGCTGGCTCGCCGGGCGCCGGCGCGCCGTGGCGCTGGACCAGCGCGGCCACGGCCGCAGCGACAAATCCCCACGGGCCGCCTACACCCGCGAGGCGTACGTCGAGGACGCCGAGGCCGCCGTCGAGCAGCTCGGCCTCGCCCCCGTCCTGCTCATCGGCCACGCCATGGGCGCGCTGACCGCCTGGCAGCTCGCCGCCAAGCGCCCCGACCTGGTGCGCGGCCTGATCATCTGCGACATGCGGGCCTCCGCGCTCGGCGCGGCTTCGCAGCGCGAGTGGGCCGCCTGGTTCCGCTCCTGGCCCGTCCCCTTCGCCAGCCTCGCCGACGTCCGCAAGTGGTTCGGCGAGGACGACCCCTGGGTGGAGCGGCCCAGCCCCGCGCGCGGTGCGTTCTTCGCCGAAGTGATGCACGAGTGCGAGGACGGCTGGCGCCCCGTCTTCGATCCGGAGCAGATGCTCAGCTCCCGCGAGACCTGGGTGCACGACGCCCACTGGGACGACCTGGCCCAGGTGCGGTGCCCCACGCTCGTCGTCCGGGGTCTCGACGGCGAACTGGGCCGCGCCGAGGCCCAGGAGATGGTCCGGGTCCTGCCCCGCGGCGTCTACGCCGAGGTCCCCGACGCCGGTCACCTCGCCCACTACGACCATCCGGAATCCTGGCGCGCGGCCGTCGAACCCTTCCTGACCCGGGTCCTCGCCGACTGACGCCGACGTCACCCGCCGGGCCCCGGCTCAGCGGTCCCGGCTCAGCGGTCCCGGCTCAGCGGTCCCGGCTCAGCGGTCCCGGCCGCACGCGTAGGCGAGCGGGGAGATCAGTTCCTCCGCGTCCGGCAGCCACCGGTTCGCCGGGGTCGGCCGGCAGGCCCACTGGACCGCGCCGCGGGACCCGAACCGGGTGGGCGGCGCGGCCACGTACGCACCCTCGCCCAGCGCCGACAGATCCAGTGAGGTCAGCGACCACCCCAGCTTGCGCACCAGCTCCGGCACCTTCGCGGACGCACCCGGCAGCACGAAGAAGTGCATCCGCCGGTCCGGGGTGAGCGTCACCGGCCCGAGCGTCAGCTCCATGCGCTCCATGCGGGCCAGGGCCAGGAAGCCGGCGCTCTCCCGGACGGACAGCGCGTCGAAGGTCCGTCCCGTCGGCAGCAGGATCGACGCCGTCGGCTGCTTCTGCCACATCCGGCGCGCGACGGTCGCACTGCCGGTCGCCTGGGTCGCCCAGTCGGGGCGCGCGGGGTGCGCACCCGGCGCAGGGCAGGAGGCGTCACCGCACGAGCAGCGCTGCATCCCGTCGACCGCTTCCAGCCAGGTGCCCGGGAACACGTCCCAGTGCCGCTCCTCGGCGTAGCGTACGGCGGTCTCCAGCAGCGATTCCCCGCGCTGCTGCGGGATGTGACCGGCAATCTGAGTGTTCGGGGCGCCCGCGATCGTCTCTTCCACGCTCCACTCAACTCCCGCGCCCACCTGGAGTTACGGCCGTAGCGCGCGCGGGGGAGGAGCATCGATTCCGCAGTCGGGGCGCATGGGTGCACGGGCGGGGGCGCGCGGGAGGAGGCGGGGCGTGAGGTGGGTAGCCAGGGACGGGGGCAACCGTCTACACCCCGGCAAACCGCACATGTCACGCATTGACGGTATGTCAGCTGGGCAGTGATCTTCCCGGCCGGAACATCAGGCTCCACCGGAACTTCATGCTCAGGGGATCGCAACGCAGGGGGTAGCTCATGGCCGCAAGGCCTCTTGTGGCGAGGCAGCCGAACGAACGGCTGCAAGCACTCATCCAGGAAGCGGGGTGCTCGAACGCCGGGCTGGCCCGGCGGGTCAACATGTGCGGCGCCGAGCACGGCCTCGACCTGCGCTACGACAAGACGTCCGTGGCCCGCTGGCTGCGCGGTCAGCAGCCGCGGGGCCGGGCCCCGGCGATCATCGCCGAGGCGCTCGGGCGCAAGCTCGGCCGTACGGTCACGATCGACGAGATCGGCATGGCCAACGGCAAGAACCTCGCCTCGGGGGTCGGCCTCCAGTTCTCGCCGACGGTACTGGGGGCCATCGAGCAGGTCTGCGAGCTGTGGCGCAGCGACGTGGGCCGGCGGGACTTCCTGTCCGGCTCCTCCGTCGCCGCCTCCGCGCTGGTCGAGCCCAGCCGCGACTGGCTGATCTCGGCGCCGGACGCCCAGGTGGCCCGGCAGGCGGGCCCGCGCGTGGGCCAGTCCGACGTGGCGGCCGTACGGTCCATGACCCAGGCGCTGGTGGACCTCGACCACCAGTACGGGAGCGGGCACGTGCGCCCGGTCGTCGTGCACTACCTCAACAGCGTCGTCTCCGGGCTGCTCGCGGGCTCCTACCGGGAGGCGGTCGGCCGGGAACTCTTCGCCGCCGTGGCCCGGTTGACGGAGCTGGCCGGGTACATGGCCGTCGACACCGGCCAACCGGGCCTGGCCCAGCGGTACTACATCCAGTCGCTGCGGCTGGCGCAGGCCGCCGGGGACCGCGGGTACGGCGGGTACGTCCTCGCCGCATCCATGAGCCACCTCGCCGCGCAGCTCGGGAACCCGCGCGAGATCGCCCAGTTGGCGCGGGCGGCACAGGAGGGCGCGCGCGGGCAGGTGACCCCGCGCGCGGAGGCGATGTTCCACGCGGCCGAGGCGCGGGGGCACGCGCTGCTCGGCGATGACCGCGCGGCGCAGGCGGCCGGCGGACGGGCGCTGGCGGCGATGGAGCGGGCGGACGGCTCCGCGGACCACGACCCCGTGTGGATCAGGCACTTCGACGAGGCGTACCTCGCCGACGAGCTGGCGCACTGCCACCGCGACCTCGGGCAGCCCGAGCAGGCGGCGCGGTACGCCGAGCAGGCACTGGCCGGGCACCCGCAGTCCCGGGCCCGCCGGCGCGCCATCGGCTACGTGCTGCTCGCCACGGCCCAGGTGCAGCAGCGCGAGGTGGAACAGGCGTGCAGCACCGGCCTGAAGGCGGTGGAGCTGCTGGAGACGCTCCGCTCCAACCGGGGCGCGGAGTACCTGGACGATCTCCAGCAGCGCCTGGCCCCCTTCCGGGACGAGGCGGTGGTGCGGGAGTTCGGGGCGCGCCTCGATCTTCAGCAGGCCGCGTGAACACCTGCCCCCCGGGGGCGTGAACGGGCGGCGAACGGCACCCGGGGATGCGCCGGGTGCCGTGAACGGCCGGTAGCGGATGCTTTTGTTACCGCTGTCACAGGGAAGGAAGTCGTGTTCTGAGCTGCGTGGCACGCGGCTCGGGGGACCCGGTAGCGTGAGCCGACGATTCACAAGGTCCCCCATTGGTAGGAGTCCCGGTGACGCAGAGTGGACAGGGCGAGGAGCCCTCGGCGCGGCCCGCGCGCGAAGGCATCGTGCTGCCCTCCGACGGAGGCGAGCCCCTGCTGCCGGGCATGACCGCGACGCCCGCCGCCCCGGCCGGCGGGCAGTCCTGGGGCGGCTCCTGGGGCCCCGGGCACGCGCAGCAGGATCCCGGTACGGGCCAGGGATGGTCCCCGGCCCCGCAGTGGACCGCCCCCGGGCAGCCGCCGGCCGCCGCGGACCCCGGCCCCCTGCCGCCCGAGGGCGCCACGGCCCCGTCGTACGGCGGCCAGGTCCCCGGCCAGGGGGCGCAGTACGGCGCCCAGCCCGGCGCCGGTGCCCACGGCGCGGCCCAGCAGCACGGGTACGGCGCCCCGGACCCGTACCAGCAGTACCAGCAGCAGCCCCAGCCCTACCCGGCGCAGTCCGCCCCGGCCGCCGCCGCGCCGCTGCCGCCGGCGTACCCGGCCGCGGGCGCCCCGCTGCCTCCGGCGGCGGACGGCGCGACCCAGTACATCCCGCCGGTCACCGCCGGTCCCGCGGACGACGGCGCCACCCAGTACCTGCCGCCCGTGCAGGCCGGCCCGGCCGACGGCGCGACGCAGTACATCCCGCCGGTCCCGGCGGGCGGCGGACACGACGCCGCCACGCAGTACATCGCGCCGGTGGCTCCCGGGGCACTGCCCCCGGAGTCCGGGAGCGAGGAGACGCGCTACTTCGGGCAGGTGCCCCGGCAGGCCGCGCCCGCGTCCTCCGACGCGGAGGCCACCCAGTACATCCCGCCCTACACCGGCCAGGCGCAGGGCGCGGACCGGCAGCCGCCCGCCGAGTTCGACAGCCTCTTCCGCGGCGGCCCCGCGGGCGACGACGCCCCGGCCGGGACCACCCAGCAGCTGCCGCGCGTCCAGGACGCCTACCCCGACCCGGCCCCGTCGGCGTACCGCTCGGCGCAGTCGTCGTACGAGCGGGAGCCGGACGGCGGCGGCCGGCGCTCGGGCCGGTCGAGGGTGCCGCTGATCGCCGCCGTCGGCGTGGGCCTCGTCGTGATCGGTGTCGGCGCCGGCGCGCTGCTCAGCGGTGGCGGCGGCGCGGAGCCGGGCGGTGAGGACAAGGGCAAGACGGTCGCCGCCGCGTCCCCGGCCACCCAGGACTCCGCCTCGCCCAGCGCCGACCCCGCCCGGCAGCAGGCCGTCGAGCTGGACGAGCTGCTCGCGGACAGCGGCAGCAGCCGGGCCTCGGTGATCCAGGCGGTGGGCGACATCAAGGGGTGCGACAACCTCGACGAGGCCGCCTCGAACCTGCGCGACGCGGCCAAGCAGCGCGCCCAGCTGGTCACCCGGCTCGGTGAGCTCTCCACGGACAAGCTGCACGCCCAGGGCCAGCTGCGGGACGCCCTGACGAAGGCGTGGCAGGCGTCCGCCGCGGCCGACAACCACTACGCGGCCTGGGCCGACCAGGCCAAGAGCCGCAAGGTGTGCCGCAAGGGTCGGGCCCGCACCACCGGGGAGACCCAGGCCGGCAACCGGGAGAGCGGCACGGCGAGCGCGCAGAAGACGAAGGCGGCGGCGCTGTGGAACGCGATCGCGAAGCAGTACGGCCTGACCCAGCGCCAGCCCACCCAGCTCTGACCGCCGCGGCGGGTCCCGGTGCCGGGACCCGTCACGGCACCTCGGCCTTCTCCAGGGTCGAGGTCATGTCGGCGGTCCCGTCGCTGCCGCCGGTGCCCTTGCTCGCCGCGACCAGCTCGCCGCCCCGGACCACCTGGAGCGTGACGTCGGCGTTGACCAGCCGCGGGAAGCCGACCGCGGAGAGCTTGCCCTCGTAGGGCCAGTGCAGGGTCGGGGTGAGGCCGCCGGTGGAGACCCGCAGGCCGTCGTCGAGGGTGTGCCGCACGGTGTCGGCGCTCACCTCGCCGTCGCCGATCTTCTCCAGGACCGCCTTGAGCACGGTGTAGGCGATCCACGTGGTCTGCACACCGGCGTCCGCGGGGTCGATGCGGTTGTCGCCGAAGGCCGCCTCGTTGATCACCTTCTTCATCGGGTCCCAGCGGGGGTCGGAGGCGACCGGGTACCAGCCGGTGATGTACGCCCCCTCGTACGGCCCCGAAGCCCCGCCGGTGGCGTTGATCACCGTCTGGTCGACGCTGCCGATCACGGTCGCGGTGCGCACCTCCGGGAAACTTCCGCGGGCCCGCCGGAAGGAGTCCATGAAGGTGTCCGTGCGGTCCCCGAGCGCGGGCACCACACAGCCCTTCCTGTCCGTGTCCCCGCCCTCGGTCGCGTGGCGCAGGGCCTGCTCGGCCTGGCTGCCGTACTCGGTGGCGTCCTCGGCCGCGAGCTGGTCGCCGGCGTCCGCGTGCCCGCCGGCCTTCAGCCCGGAGTCGAGCATCGCGGGCAGCTGGTCGCCGGCGATGCTGTCGGGACGGACCAGGGTGACGTTGCCGCAGCCGGCGGCGAGGGCCTTGCCGAGGCCGGCCAGGAGCGCGGGCTGCCCGCCGTTGACCGGATAGGACATGGAGCCGGTGAACTCGTCGTTGGTGACGCCGTAGCCGCCGATGTAGGGGATGCCGGCGCCCTCCAGCGGGGCGAGGTAGGAGTCGCCGAACTGGCTGTAGGAGCCGACGACCGCGACCACGTTCTCGGCCGCCGCGCGCCGGGCGCACTTCGCCGCCCCCACGCTGTCGTTGTGGTCGTTGCAGGTCAGCACGGAGAGCCTGCGGCCGTTGATGCCGCCGTGGGCGTTGATCCACTTGGCGTAGGCGCGGGCCATCGCGGGCATGCCCGGTTTGTTGGTCGCGTCGGTGTCCTGCGGCGCCCAGGTCATCACGGTGATCGGGTCATCCCCGGAGCCCCCCGTGGCACCGGGGATGACCCCGCATGCGGCGGTGAGCGACGCACAGAGGGCCAGGGCACCCGTGGCGAGGGCGCCTGCTCTGACGACGGGGCGGAGGGGCGGGGGAGGGGCGGGGAGAGCGGTGCGTCGCCTGCCGGTCATGCACACGCACGATTCCCTCACACCACTAACCTGGGAGTGACCCTCGGTGGACGAAGGGTGACGCGGGGGTGAATTACAGGGGCCGGTGAGACCGGTGGGGCGAGGAACGTACGATCGATGACCGTGCAAGGTTCGGAGAACTCTTCCCGTCGCGGCCGTCGCTCCTCCACCATGGGCGGCATGCCCCTGAACGACATGCCGTGGTGGCGGTGGCGCAGTCATGTGCGCTCGGCGCTGCACATGCTCTCCGACCCGGTGTTCCAGCGGGACGTCTGGCTGGCCGGCACGGACGGCTACGGCGACGTCACGGACGCCGTGTACCGGCTGGTGGAGGACACCTGGCTGGACAACTGGTCGGCCGAGAAGTACGTCGGCACCATATTCCGGGACTCGCAGGAGGCGGCACTCGTCGACACGGCGGTGCTGCGGGTGCTGCGGATCATGCACCAGGTCGGTCCGGACGCGCCCGTCGCGACGTACCTGGAGCACCCGGGCTGGCCGGACGCGGTGCGGGCGGCCCGGGACGCGCACGTGCGGATGGCGGCGAGCGACGGGGAGGACCCGGACGCCCCGCCGAAGAGCCTGGACGTGCTGCGCATCCTGACGCGGTCCGCGTAGCGGGACGGCGGCCCGCGCCGGGTGGGCGGTGTGAAACCATACAGTGCATGACCGATCAGTCCGCCCCTTCCGCCGCCGCACCGGCCGACCAGTACGTCCTCACCCTTTCCTGCCCGGACAAGCAGGGCATCGTGCACGCCGTGTCCAGCTACCTGTTCATGACCGGCTGCAACATCGAGGACAGCCAGCAGTTCGGTGACCACGACACGGGACTGTTCTTCATGCGTGTCCACTTCTCGGCCGAGGCGCCGGTGACGGTGGAGAAGCTGCGGGCGAGCTTCGCCGCGATCGGCGACTCCTTCCACATGGACTGGCAGATCAACCGGGCCGACCAGAAGATGCGCATCGTGCTGATGGTCAGCAAGTTCGGGCACTGCCTGAACGACCTGCTGTTCCGGGCGCGGACCGGGGCGCTGCCGGTGGAGATCGTGAGCGTGGTGTCGAACCACACCGACTTCGAAGAACTGGTGGGCTCCTACAACATCCCCTTCCACCACATCCCGGTGACGAGGGAGACCAAGTCCGAGGCCGAGGCGAAGCTGCTGGAGATCGTCCGCGAGGAGCGGGTCGAACTGGTCGTCCTCGCCCGCTACATGCAGGTCCTCTCCGACGACCTGTGCAAGCGGCTCAGCGGCCGGATCATCAACATCCACCACTCCTTCCTGCCGAGCTTCAAGGGCGCCAAGCCGTACCACCAGGCGCACGCCCGGGGCGTGAAGCTGATCGGGGCGACCGCGCACTACGTCACCGCGGACCTGGACGAGGGCCCGATCATCGAGCAGGAGGTCGAGCGGGTGGGCCACGGCGTGACGCCGGACCAGCTGGTGGCCATCGGCCGGGACGTGGAGTGCCAGGCACTGGCACGAGCGGTGAAGTGGCACGCGGAGCGCCGCATCCTGCTGAACGGCCGGCGGACGGTGGTCTTCCCCTGAGGAGGCCGGGCGGTCACGCCCGCCCGGTCACTGCTCGGTCACCGTGAAGTAGCGGGCGAAGGCCGGCACGATGTCCGGTTCGGCGATGCTGCCGTCGCCGTCGGCGTCGAGGGCCGCCGCGCTCGCCTGGGCGACGGCCTCCGGCACGTGCAGGACCCGGAGCACGCGCGCGGTGTCGGGGACGCTGACGCGCCCGTCCCCGTCCGTGTCCGCCACCGCCAGGGCCGCGTGCAGAAAGGGGCGGGCGATCTCCGCGAAGCGGTCCGGGTTGTCGCGCAGCCGCTTGACCGCGCCGGTGACGAACTCCTCGCGGGTGATGCGCTGGTCGCCGTCCCGGTCGGCGATGCCGGCCATGCCCTGCCAGAACGCCTCCGCGCCGGCGTACAGGGCCTGTCCCTTGACGGAGCGCGCGGGGACGGCGAACTCGGTGAGCAGGGCCTTGGCCGCGGCGCTGAAGTCCTCGCGGTCGATGTAGCCGTTGCCGTCCTGGTCGAAGGTGGCGAACCGGGCGGCGATCCTGCGCTCGTACTCGGTGCTGACCATGTGTGTTCGGGCCGCCTTACGTGAGGGTCGTACGTGAGGGTTTCGGCTGTCCGTGGGGTTGGCCTGGCACGGAGCGTACGACGCGGGGGGCCGTCGGGCGGCGGGAAACCGACGATTGTGCCAAGACCGGGGGAATTCCGCGACAACTGTGGGGCGAAGTCGCGCGGCCGTGACGGACACTCAGGCGGAGAGCGGACCCGCCTCGTCCGTGGTCGCCGAGTCGAGGTCGGGGCGGACGTCGAAGAGGCGGCGGACGCCGAGCGCGCCGAGGACCCGGTTGACGTGCGAGCCGTCGTCGGCGCCCCGGTCCGGCAGGATCAGCCGCAGCCGCCCCTGGCAGGACCGGATCAGCCGGCGGGCCGCGATCAGGACGCCGACCCCGCTGGAATCGCAGAAGAACACGTCGGAGAGGTCCACGACGAGGCTGTGGTGGCCCTCGGCAACGACGTCGTGCACCCGCTGGCGCAGCAGCGGCGACGTCATCAGATCCAGTTCCCCGGACACCCGGAGCACGGCCCACCCGCCCTGTTCGACGCCGGTCACGTTGAATGCCACGGCCTTGCCCCTCCGCTCGCCGGATCTCGCGGAACCGCCCGGAAACGGAAGCAGTTCCTACGTTTCATTCCGCGCGGCTGCCCAGCGGCCGTTCCCTGAAACGTGACCCCACAAACGGCGGGCGATCAACGAGGGGCTTGTTTCGGTCACTATCGGTCGTGTTCGATCAGAGGTGCACGCGTCTCGTGTGGAGTTTGTGTGAAGGGGGCACTATCACCTGCGGCGTCGCGGGGGGCGCACTTTGTCCCAAAGGGGCGTGCGTTGTCAGACGTGCCGACTACATTTCGAGTGGGCAGGACCGACAGGCTGGACGGGCCGGACACGACGAGGGGAGGGGGCCGCATGGCCAGGACGGACGTACCGCCCCGCTGGGACCGCAAGATGCAGCAGCGCCTCGCCCGCGGTGAGGCGGCCGCCCTGGGCGAGCTGTACGACCGGTTCGCCTCCCTCGTGCACAGCCTCGCCCACCGCGTCCTCGGCGACGAGCAGGCCGCCGACGGCGTCACCCGCGAGGTCTTCACGCACGTCTGGGAGCACCCCGAGAGCTACGACGCCAGGCAGGGCCCGCTGCGCTCCTGGCTCGCCGCCGTCACCCACCGGCTCGCCGTGCAGCGGCTGCGCGACCGGGAGGAACGGGAACAGCCGCGGCGGGAGGAGCTGGAGAGCACGGTCCGCCGCGCCTCGGTCGCCGCCCGCGCCGACTACATCGTCAACTCCATGCCGGCCCCGCTGCGCGCCGCCCTGGACCTCGCCTACTTCCAGCGCCGGGACTACCGCCAGACCGCGGCCGACCTCGGTGTCACCGAGGACGAGGCCCGCCGCAGGCTCCGCCTCGGCCTCCAGCTGCTGTCCACCGCCCACGACACCGGGACACCGCCGGGATACCGGGGTGCGGTGTGAGCGGGGCGAGCCGGCGCGAGAGACCCGAGGGGTCCGACGGGCCCGGCGGGGCGGCCGGTTCCGGGCGGGGCGGCGGTGCGGGCGACGCCGCGTGCGGCCCCGGCGCGTCCGGCCCGGCGCCCTCGCCGCGCATCCCGACGCCCCGCGCCTCCGTGGAGGACAGCGGGCTCCCGCTGCCCGACCTCGCCGACCTGGGGGACCTCGCACCCGTGCCGCTCGACCTGTCCCACGATGTCCTGAAGTCGCTGCTCGGCGCCTGGGCGCTGGCCGCCTGCTCGGCGGCGGAGGCGGCGGCCGTGGAGGAACACCTGGGCGGCTGCGGCGGCTGCGCCGACGAGGCCCGCCGGCTGCGCGAGGCGGTCGGCCTGCTGCACCAGCCGGAGAGCCTGGACCTGGATCCCGGGCTGCGTACCCGGGTCCTCAACGGCTGTCTGACCCGCCGGCCGCCGCGCATCCCGGTGCCCGGCTGGGCGGCGCCGTACGACGCCGAGACCGCGCGACTGGACGCGCTGCTCCAGGACTTCGGTGACGCGGAGTGGCACGCGCCGGTCCGGCTGCGGTGGTTCGAGGGCGACACCGCGACCGGCCGTGACACGACCGTCGCCGGGGTGATCGCGCACCTGCTGGCGGTGGACGGACTGGTGGCCGTGGCGCTCGGCCTGGACGATCCGCTGGCCGGGGCGGGCGGAGCCGAACCGGGCGCCATGGACCCGGCCGGCCGCACCGAGGCGTTCTGGCGGGCCTCGCACGCCCCGCCGGACCTGCCCGGCCCCGCGGGCGGGGGCACCGCCGCCGCGGCTCACCCCGTGCGCGGCCCCTGGCGGGAGCAGAGCCACGGCCTGGTGCGCACGGCGTCCTTCACCGGCAGCCGGGCGGGCGGACTGGAGGTGTCCTACGGCGACTTCGCCCTTCCGCTGCACGACGCGATGCTGGACCGCGCCTTCGAGTGCTGGGCGCACGCCGAGGACATCGCGGAGGCGGTGGACTACCCCTACGAGCCGCCGGCGCCGCGTCACCTCAACCAGATGATCGAGCTCGCGGCGCGGCTGCTGCCGACGGCCCTCGCGGCACGCCGCCGCGCGGGCCTGTCCGGGCCGGGCGGCCGGACACCGCACCTGGTCCCGGCCGGTGCGCCCGGCCGCAGCCTGCGCCTGGAGATCGAGGGCGCGGCCGGCGGGGAGTGGCTGATCCCGCTGGACTCACCCGCCGCGGTGGGCTCCACGGAGTTCGAGGTGGCCCATGTGGCCCTGGACGGCGTGGAGTTCTGCCGGCTGGCCGCGGGCCACGTGTCCCCGGAGGACGCGGCGGCGGGCCAGGACGGCGACCGGCAGGCGATCAGGGACGTGCTGTACGCGGCGGCGAACCTCAGCCGGATGTGAGCGGCGCGGCCGCCCGGACGGCGCCCCCGGCCCGTGGGGGGCCTGCCGGACGGCGTCCCCGGCCCGTGGTGGGGCCTGCCGGACGGCGTCCCCGGCTGGTCGTGGGGCCTGCCGGACGGCGGGCCCCACGGGGAGTTCGCCGGCTCAGAAGCGGCCGGGCCGGGCCGGCAGGCCCGGAGCCGCCGGCAGCGGCAGCGGGCTGACGCCACTGCGCTCTCCCGCCGCGGGCGGGGCCTGGCAGGTGATGTCCTTCGCCGGCAGCCTGCCGGTGGTCAGGTAGGTGGTGGCCGTCTTGTCGGCGCACGACTTGGTGCCGTAGACGCCGTGTCCGACGCCCCCGGCGACCGTGACCATCTTCGCGCCCTTCATGACGCGGCGCAGGCCCTGGCCGCTGGTCAGCGGCGTCTGGGAGTCCCACTCGTTCTGGAGGATCAGCGCGCCGACCTTGTTGTCGATCCTGGTGGCCTTCTCGCCGCCGGTCTGCTTCCAGAAGGCGCAGGGCTTGATGTTGGAGGCGAAGTCGCCGTACAGCGGGTAGCGGGCCTTGTCCCGGATCGCGTCGCTGCGGTACTGCTCGGGATCGCGCGGCCAGTCGCGCGTGTCGGCGCACAGCACGGACCAGAACGCGGCGTCGCCGTTGTCCTCGGGCGTGGCACGGCCGAACGACGGCGGAACCGGCACGGGCCTGGGCCGGCCGGTGAGGGACGAGGGCCGGCCCGCGGCGGCCTTCTTCAGCTCGACGACCCACTCGGCGGCGTCCCGCACGCTGAAGAAGACGGCCCGGCCGCCGGATCGGATGTCGTCACCGGTCAGCCGCATGCCGTCCGGGTCGATCGGCGAGCGGTCGGCCTGGGCGACCAGGTCGTAGAAGGTCTTGCGGACCGCCTCGGGCGTGGCGCCCAGCCGGTACTTCGCGTTGCGCTCGGCGGTCCACTCGGTCCACCGGGTGAAGGCGGGCTCGCTGCCCTCCGCCCAGACCTGGATCATGCCGCGCCAGATGCGGGCGGGGTCGACGGCGCTGTCCAGCACGAACCGGTCGGCGCGCTGGGGGAACATCTGCGTGTAGACCGCGCCGAGGTAGGTGCCGTACGAGTAGCCGAGGTAGGAGATCTTCTTCTCGCCGAGCACCGCGCGGAGCGTGTCCATGTCCCGGGCGGTGTTGCGGGTGGTGATGTGGCGGAGTTTGGTGCCCTGCCTGGCGTTGCACTTGTCGGCGACGGTCCGGGCCCACTTCACGTCCTTGGCGAACGTCTGCGGCTTGTACGGCCGGTCCCAGTTCTGCTCGCCGGAGGTCAGGCCGCAGCCGACGGGGGAGCTCTGTCCGACGCCCCGGGGGTCGAAGCCGACGAGGTCGTACTTGGCCCGCACGGACTTGGGCAGTTCCCCGGCCAGGTAGAGCGGCATGTCGACGCCCGTACCGCCCGGGCCGCCCGGGTTGAGCAGGAGCACACCGCGGCGCTCCGTCCTGTTGCTCGCCTTGATCCTCGATATCGCGAGGTCGATCTTCTTGCCGTCCGGCCGGCTGTAGTCGAGCGGGACCTTGATCGTGGCGCACTGGAAGGAGGCCGGCGCCGATCTGTCGCAGCGGTGCCACGCCGGCTTCTGCTGGAAGTACTGGTTCCGGGAGTCCTCGGCGGCGGACGCCGTGGCCGGGGCGAGCGCGGGAACCAGGAGGGCGACGGCACTGGCCGCCAGCAAGGGGGCTGTTCGACTGCTTCGCACGGAAGGAGAGTCCTTGGGTGGGTGACTGGGAAGGCACCCACCCTCGCGTACGCGCGACTTGGGCGAATCCACCAGGAAGACAGGATTTCTGCACCCAGGGATGGATTTACGGTCCTGGCGAATGGTCCCGGAGTCGGACAACCGCGACCGGCTCCGTGACGTCTTGCAGAAGTGGCTCGTGCGAGGTCACTCGGCGGCGGCCGGCGCCAACTCGTGCTTGACGGACGCGGACAGGGCGCGGGCCTCGTGCTCGGTCATCCGGGGCGTCTCGTACGGCACCGCGTTGACCCAGCGCTGGGTCAGCCGGGCGATGCGCTCGCCGTACCGCCGCGCGGTGACCAGGTCGCCGCGCGAACCGGCGTGCTCCGGGCCGAGGTCGGCGTGGCTCTGGCTCATCAGACCCAGCCAAGAGCCCAGCCGGTTCACGTCGTCGCGGTCGCCGCCGCTCCAGTTGTTGCCCGGCATGTCGCCCACGCCGATCCACTGCATGCCCAGCTGCGCGGCGAAGACGGCCAGTTGCTCCAGCACCGCCAGCTTGTCACCGCTCTGCGAGGCGGACATGGTGAACCCGCCGGCCAGCTTGTCCTTCCACGCCTGCGTCGTGAACGGTGTGAACACCGCTTCCATGAACGCCTTGAACACCGCCGACACGCTGCCCATCAGCGTGGGGCAGCCGAGGACGATCGCGTCGGAGCGGTCGAGCAGCGCCAGCACCTCGGCGTCGTACCAGCGGCCCGCGGTGACGTCCTCGGCCCGGATCTCGACCAGGTGCACCCGGGCGCCCGGCACCGTCCGTGCCCCGTCGGCGAGGTGCTCGGCCAGGACGCGGGTGTGTCCGTGCACCGAGCGGAGACGATCGGGCTGGGCATCGGCTGGGCCACCGGCGGCGTCACCGGCGTGACGGCGCGGGTGCTGTCCACCGAGAGGTTCATGGCGCTGGTGCCCGCGGCCCACCCGCTGGCCGGGCACACCGAGCTGAGCGCGGCCGAACTGTCCACCACGGGCCTGCTGACCTGGCCGCACCAGATCAACAGCGGTCTCTGCGACCGCCTGCTGTCCGCCTTCCGAATCGGCGGGGCCGACCTGCGCATCATCAGGACCGCCGACAGCGTGCACGCCATCGCCGCTCACGTCGCCGCGGGTACGGGCATCGGCATCACCGTCGGATCGGCGCTCGACCACCAGCCGCCCGGTCTGCGCGTCATCCCCCTCACCGGCCCTTCGACCACCGTCGACCAGGTCGTGCTCACCCCGGCCGAGCCGTCGGACACCGCAAGGGCACTGCGCGACCTGCTGCTGCACGCCTCGGCGCAGTCGGTGGCCGGCGGTCGCTGAGCGCTGCGTGAGGAACGCTCGCACGGCTCGTACGCACCGGGCACGGCCGGACGGATGTGCGAGCCGGCCGCACAACACGCCCGGGCGCGTGAGCAGTTCGGGCGGCCGATCGGCGCCTCGCGGGCCGTCCTGGACCTCCGCGTGGACCCGCTGGTGCGGGCCGGGACCGCGCGCGCCGCCGTCCACGCCGCCGCCTCACGGCCGACCCCGCCGAGGTCGCCGCCGCCCGGTGGCCCGCCGCCGTGCCGGGCCGGCCGAGTCGCCCGGGGCGTTCTGGACCGTGATGCCCGGAAAGCCTTGGCCTTCGATGTCGCGGATCGTGGCGTACCGGAATCACGGAGCGTCGATACCGGGTTGTGTCCTTCGTGAGACTCGTCACGGCCTGGAGTCGGGTGTCCGCTCCGGTACCTTGTGTGGGATGCGAGTGGCCGCGCGTACGAGCCGAGCCGGCGGTGCCCCTGGGGCGGTGCCGGGCCGTGCGGTGCGCACCGCAGCTCGCAGGGCGATCGGGGTCCTCGACCCCGCCTGTTCGACTCCCCGGCATGCGCGTCGCACAGTATGCCTCACGCGTACTCCTTCACGCGGGAATATGCCCGAAGCGCTTGTTGGGGTGACTGTACGTCAACCATGCTGTGTCGCAAGGGAGTCACGTTCCGTGACCCCTGCTCTGGCCGTTGTTCTGGCCATGCAGAGAATGGCTACGATCGTGGCCCTCGTCGTGACCGTCGCCGCGGCTGACGCCGTGGCGGTCGGGCGGCACGGGGCCATGGATCCGCCGGTTCGGATGGTGTGAGCGGTGCAGGTGCTTCAAGTGCAGCTGGAGATCCGGCCCGACCCCGCGGAGGTGGGGCGAGCCAGGAGGTGGGCCCGCTCGCGGCTCGCGGGGTCGGGGATAACGGCCGACGAGCCGCTGGCCGAGACCCTGATCCTGCTCGTCTCGGAGCTGGTGACCAACGCCGTGGTGCACACGGGCCGGCCGGCGGTGCTGCGGCTCTGCCTGCCGGGGCCGGCGGCCGGGAGCGGCACGTCGGCCACGGTTCGGGTGGAGGTGGCCGACGCCAGCTCCCGTGCGCCCGTGCCCCGTTGCGCCGGCAGTGACGCCACCGGCGGCCGGGGTCTGGCCCTCGTGGACTGTCTCGCCGACCGCTGGGGCTGGAGCCCCGAGGACGCCGGCAAGAGCATCTGGTGCGAGCTGGACCGCTGCTCGCAGCCCCGGCAGGGCGCGGCGACGGCGTACGGGGGCGGGCCGGCCGCGTACGAGGACTTCGCCTTCGAAGCGGTGTAGCGGTCCGCTCCGCCGGTGCGCCGGCCGTGCGCCCCTGCGCGAGCGCGGTGTCACCACCCGTACCGGCACCGGCGTTGACGTTCCCCGGGCCGCTGATCAGTCTGGTGGGCGTCGATTCGCCGCGAGGGGACGGCGAGGGCCCGGGTGGCGTGTCCCTCGCCGAGTGTGGGTCGCAGCGGAGGGCGGCGCGCACGCGTGACGGTGGGGGGCGGCGCGCGCCGCCGGCCGCACCCGCCTCCGGGGCCGTCACAGGATCGCCACCGCTGCCGCCGCTGCCGCCGCTCCCACCGCTGTCCCCGTCGTGCCCGGGAACGGCCCGGGAACGGCCCGGTCTTCGCCGGCAGCGGGACGCGTATCGCCTCGTCTCTCCACAGGCTGTGGACAAACTCTCGGCATCTCCGTCCCGTCCCGTCCCGTCCCGCCCCCGGAGGATGCCCCACTCGACCGGTGCGGGGCGTGCACCGGCAGCCACAGCTCCTCGAACGCGGGCGGTGCTCGCCTTCCGAACCCGCCGGCCGGGGTGGCGAGAAGTTGTCCACAGGCTGCGGAAAGCGGGTCGGCGATTGTCGGCGGCGCCCCCTACCGTCGACGCATGAGCTACCGCGATGTCGCTTCCCGGCAGGTCCTGACCTGGGCCCTGGTCGCCGTCGGCGCCCGCATGCCGGTGGCCATGGCCCCGCTGGCCCTGGTCTTCCTGGTCCGCGAGCGCCCCGGCGGCTACTCGCTGGGCGCGGCCCTCGCCGCCGCCTACGTCATCGGCGAGATCGCCGGTGCCCCCGTGCTGGGCATGCGCCTGGACCCCGGACGGGCCCGCCCGCAGCTGGCCGCCGGTCTCCTCGCCGGCGCCGCCGGCTTCGCGGGCCTCGGCGCGCTCCCCGGCGCGCCCGGTGCGCTGCTCGCCGCGTTCGCCTTCCTCGCCGGGGCCGCTCCCGCGGCGGCGCCCGGCGGGCTGCGCTCCCTGCTCACCTCGCTGGTCCCCGAACGCGCGGTGACCCAGGCGCTCTCCTTCGAGTCGATGCTCACCTTCGGCGTGTGGGCCGTCTCCCCGGCCGCCGTCACGGGCCTCGCCCTCGGCGCCGGCCCGTACCTGCCCCTGCTGCTCTAGGCCGCCCTGATGGCGTCGTCCGCCGCCGGTCTGTGGCTCCTGCCGGCCGGCTGGACGGCGGACGGGCAGGGCGGGCGGCACGGGCGGGGCGCCTCCCGGGCGCGCGTGCTCGCGCGCGCCTGGCCGGTGTACGTCACGGGCGCGGCCGGACTGTCCCTGCTGGCCCTCGCCGAACTGGTCCTGCCCGCCCTGCTCGAACAGCGCGGCACCGGCCCCGGCTGGGCGGGCCCGCTGCTCACGGCGATGTCGGTGGCCTCGGCCGTCGGCGCCTTCGTCTACGGCCTGCGCCCCTGGCCGGGCCGGCTCGCCACCCGCAGCGCGGTCCTGATCACGGGGACGGCGGCCGCGGTGACCGTGGTCGCCGTGGTACCGGCCGCCTGGGCGATGGCGGTCGCGCTGGCCGTGGCCGGACTGCTCCAGTCGGGCGCGATGCTCACCCGCAACCTGTCCCTGCGCGAGGTGCTCCCGCCGGGCGCCCTGGCCGCCGGCTACTCCGTCATGTACGCCGCCGTCGGCGCCGGTTACGCCGCGACCGGCTCCCTCGCGGGCGCCCTGCTGCCGCTCGCCGCGCCCTCCACGGCGATCCTGGCCGGGGTCGCCCTGACCCTGCTGCTGACGGCGGTCGGCTGGTGGGGCGAGAGACACGCCGGCCGGTCAGCGCAGCGCGCCGACCCGCCCGGGGTGCTCGCCACCCCCGCCGGTCCGGAAGGTCCGCCGGTACGCGGTGGGCGTGACCCCGAGCGCCGCCTGTAGGTGCTGGCGCATCGACTGGGCCGTGCCGAAGCCCGCTTCCCGGGCCACCTGGTCCATCGTCAGGTCGGTGGACTCCAGCAGGTGCCGGGCGCGTTCCACGCGCTGCTGGGTGAGCCACTGGCCGGGACTGATGCCGACCTCCTCGCGGAAGCGGCGGGTGAAGGTGCGCACCGACATGGCCTCCTGCGCGGCCATGTCGCGCAGTTGGATCGGCTCGTGCAGCCGGCCCAGCGCCCAGGCGCGGGCGGCGGTCGTCGTGGACAGCTGCGGGTCGGGGACCGGGCGGTGGATGTACTGGGCCTGGCCGCCGTCGCGGTGGGGCGGTACCACGGTTCTCCGGGCGACCTCGTTGGCGACCGCCGTACCGAAGTCGCGGCGGACCATGTGCAGGCACAGGTCGATCCCGGCGGCCACGCCGGCCGAGGTCAGCACGTCGCCGTCGTCGATGAACAGCACGTCCGCGTCCACCCGTACCTTCGGGAACATCCGCTGGAACCGCTCGGCGTCCGCCCAGTGCGTGGTCGCCGGGCGGCCGTCCAGGCGGCCGGCGGCGGCCAGCACGTAGACGCCGGTGCAGATGGAGGCGAGCCGGGTGCCGGGGCGCACGTGGGCGAGGGCGGCGGCCAGCTCGTCGGTGAGCCTGCCCTCGTCGTAGACGGGGCCCAGCTCGTAGGAGGCCGGCACGACCACCGTGTCGGCCGTGGCCAGCGTCTCGGGGCCGTGGGCGACGTGCACGGCGAAGTCGGCGTCCGTCTCGACCGGGCCTGGCGGCCGCACCGAGCAGGTCACGACCTCGTACAGGCGCCGCCCGTGCGCGTCCCGCGGCCGGCCGAAGATCCGGTGCGGGATGCCCAGTTCGAAGGGGAGCAGGCCGTCCATGGCGAGGACGGCGACCCGGTGCGGCCGGAAGGCCCCGGTGGACGTCATGGCCCGATCGTAACGAATGCTGTCCTCCGGGCCACTCGATGCGTGGGTACGCCTGCCGGAGGCTGGACGACGTGACTCAGACAAGCCCTGCCGCAGCCCCCGTCCAGGCCCCGCCCGCCCGGCGTCGCCGTGTGCACCGCGCCTGGTTCGTCGCCGCCGTCACGTTCGTCACGATCATCGGCGCCGCGGCCTTCCGCTCCCTGCCCGGCCTGCTCATCGACCCGCTGCACCAGGAGTTCGGCTGGTCGCGCGGCACGATCGGCGCGGCCGTCTCCATCAACCTCGCGCTGTACGGCCTCACCGCGCCCTTCGCCGCCGCGCTGATGGACCGCTTCGGCATCCGCCGGGTGGTCGCCGGCGCGCTCACGGTGATCGCGCTCGGCTCCGGGCTGACGGTGTGGATGACGGCGGCCTGGCAGCTGTGGCTGTGCTGGGGTCTGCTGGTGGGGCTCGGCAGCGGTTCCATGGCGCTGGCCTTCGCCGCGACCGTCACCAACCGCTGGTTCACCGAGCGGCGCGGCCTGGTCAGCGGCATCCTCACCGCGGCCTCCGCCTCCGGCCAGCTGATCTTCCTGCCGCTGCTGTCGTGGATCGTCGACCGTCACGCGTGGCGTCCGGCCGCGGTCACCGTCGCGCTGGCCGCGCTCGCCGTGGTCCCCTTCGTCTGGATCCTGCTGCGCGACCACCCGGCCGACGTGGGCGTGAAGCCGTACGGGGCACGGGAGTTCGTGCCGAAGCCGCCGCCCGTCACCGGCGCGGCCCGCCGTACGCTCGGTGTACTCTCCTCCGCCGTCCGCACCGGCACCTTCTGGCTGCTCGCCGGCACCTTCGCGATCTGCGGTGCCTCCACCAACGGCCTGGTCCAGACCCACTTCGTGCCCGCCGAGCACGACCACGGCATGCCCGTGACGACGGCGGCCTCGCTGCTCGCGGTCATCGGCGTGTTCGACGTCGTCGGCACGATCGCCTCCGGCTGGTTCACCGACCGCTTCGAACCGCGCCGGCTGCTCGCCGTCTACTACGCCCTGCGCGGCCTGTCCCTGCTCTTCCTGCCGATGCTGCTGGGCCCCGCCGTCCATCCGCCGATGGTCTTCTTCATCGTCTTCTACGGCCTGGACTGGGTGGCCACCGTGCCACCCACGCTGGCCCTGTGCCGCGAACAGTACGGCGAGGACAGCGCCATCGTCTTCGGCTGGGTGCTGGCCTCGCACCAGGTCGGCGCCGCGCTCGTCGCCTACCTCGGCGGCCTCGCCCGGGACGTCTTCGGCTCCTACGACGTCGTCTGGTACGCCGCCGGCACGCTGTGCGCCGCGGCGGCCCTGATGTCCCTGGTCATCCGGCGCGCCGCCCCGGCCGCCCCGGCACCCGCCGTCGCCTGACGCCGGGCCCGGGCGCGGACGGGGGCTCGGGGGCTACCGGGCGCGCAGGGCCTTGGCCACCGCCCGCCCGATCCTGCCCGCGTCGATCGCCAGCTCCCGCAGCATCCCGCTGATCGGGTTGGTGAACCCGGTGAAGTACAGGCCGGGCGCCCGCGCGGACGTACGGGCGCCGTGCACCACCGGCCGGCCCCGCTCGTCCAGCACCCCGAGATGCCCGACCAGCCCCTCCAGCGCCCGCACGTACCCGGTCGCGGCGATGACCGCGTCGGGCGCGATCCGGTCGCCGTCGGCGAGGACCACCTTCCCGTCCTCGAACCCCTCCACGGCGGCCACGATCTCCACCGAGCCCGCGCGGACGGCGTCGATCAGACCGACGTCCTGCACCGGGATGGCGCCCTGCCGCGCCCTGCTGCACAGGCCGGTGTCCGGGCGCGGCAGCCCGTGCGCGGACAGGTCCGGCGTGCTCAGCCGCGCCAGCGGCCCCGCGAGCCGGTCCACGAGCCGGACCGGCAGCCGCCGGACCAGCACGCCCGAGTACTGGGAGGCCCAGCCCAGGGTCGACCGGCGCAGGATGTGCGGCACGGTGCGCACCGCCAGCCGCACCCGCGCGGCCCCGCCCTCCACCAGGTCCACGGCGATCTCCGCGCCCGTGTTGCCGATCCCGACGACGAGCACGTCACGGCCGCGGTACGGCCCGGCGTCGCGGTAGGCGCCGGCGTGCAGCAGCTCGCCCTCGTACCCCTCGCGGCCGGGCCAGTCGGGCAGGTGCGGGGTGTGGTTGTACCCGGTGGCGACGACCACCGCGCTGCCGGTCAGCTCCCGTCCGCCGGAGGCGCGCAGCAGCCAGCCGGTGCCGTCCTCGGTCCGCTCGACGCGGTGCACCTCCACACCGGTGACGATCTCCAGCTCGTGGTGCTCGGCGTACTTCTCCAGGTACCGCACCACGTTCTCCCGGGACACCCAGCGCCCGAACTTCCGGGGCATGGCGAGGCCGGGCAGCGCGGACAGCCGCCGGGTGGTGTGCAGGTGCAGCCGGTCGTAGTGCCGGCGCCAGGACGCCCCCACCGCCGCGGACTTCTCCAGGACCACCGCCCGTACGCCCCGTGCCCGCAGCGCCTGGGCGACGGCGAGGCCGCCCGGGCCGGCGCCGATCACGTAGACCGGGCGGTCCGCGGGCGTGGGCGAGAGGTGCACGGGGGCGGAACGGGAGACGGCCATGAGCGGGAGCGTAATCACCCACCCGCTTGATGGGTCTCGGTCAAGACCGGAATTGGTTGCGGATTGGTCACGCCTGTACGGGAACGGCGTCCGGGGTGTGAAGAAGGCGCGCCGGGCCCGGGGCGCCCGCCTCCTACCGCCGCCCGGTGCGGTGGCCGGTGACCTTCGCGATCCAGGCGATGAAGTCGCCGGGGTCGGTGTTGGCGCCGTGTCCCTGGTCCCAGTAGTAGAGGTGGTTCACGTCGTCGCCGAGGCCCGCCGCGGCGGCGGCCAGGTTCGCGGACACCGTCAGCGAGGTGTCGGTGTCCTTGGTGCCGAGCCGGATCCACCAGTGCTTCGAGCGGTGCGGGTTGGGCTTGCGCACCAGGTGGTACATCGGGTTCATCAGCCGCAGCAGCTCCGGGACGTCGGCGTCGAGCCGCTTGCCGCCGGTGCCCGTGGTGTCGTGCGCCAGGCCGTACTCGGTGAAGTGGCGGGCCGCGGTCGTGCCCGCGCCGAACAGGTTGTTCTCGCCGGTCGACAGGTCGAAGGCGTCGAAGGCCGGGGCGGTCTTCTTGCGGGTGCCGACGTGGGCGAGGAAGCCGTCCCAGGAGAAGGCGGCCTTCTTCCCGTCCCAGCGGAGGAAGGTGTGCGCGGCCAGGTACGCCGTGCGGTCGGCGTCCGGCAGCGCGGCGAGGTACGCGGTCGCCGACGGCTCCAGGTACTGCCGGAGGAGGTAGTCGTCGTAGTTGCGGGCGGTGAGCGGGCCGAAGCCGCCGAGTCCCTTGAGCCCCAGGGACGCCTGGTACTCCGCGAACAGCGCCCGCAGCCGGCCGGAGACGGTCCGGTCGACCGTCGTGCCGGTGGACTGCGTCGCGTTGCCGCCCCAGTTCCACTCGTAGGCGCCGTCGGCGTGCTCCAGGTCGGTGATCGGGCACCAGGCGCCGACGGCGAAGACCGCGTCGGAGGCGTCGGCGGCGCCCAGCTCCGCCAGGCGGGAGGCGTACAGCGGGCTGTCGCCGGAGGCGCCCAGCAGCGCGGAGAGGGCCCCGCCCGCGCTGGTGCCCGCGGAGACGATCCGGTCGGTGTCGCCGGGGATGCGGCCCTTGTTGGACCGCACGTACCGCACGGCGGCCTTCAGGTCGACGATCGCGGCGGGTGCGACGCCGTAGTACGTGCCGCTTGTGTCCTTGAGCGTACGGCCCCGGGCGCCCGGCTCGACCACGACGTACCCGGCGGCCAGGGCCAGCCGCTGGTTGGTGGCGAGGGCGCCGCCGGTGGCGTTGGTGTTGCCGTTGGCGCCCGGGGCGGACGCGGCCGGCGAGGGGCTGCCGGAGGGCGTGCCGCCCGGCGTGCCGCCCGGCATGCCGCCCCCGCCGCCCATGCCCCCGCCGCCGACACCGGTGGCGCCGGCCACCGAGGACGGCATGTAGCCGCCCACGGAGTTCGCGAACAGGATCGGCGCGTCGGAGGCGTCCACGGCGGTGCCGTCGATCTCGACCGGGACGCTGACGTTCAGGCTCTGGTACGTCGCGTCGACCGGGTGGGCGACGTAGGTGAGCGCCTTCCAGAAGTGGTAGGTCACGGAGTGCTGGGTGCCCTTGGTGTCCGTGACGGTCGTGGTGAGCCTGGTGTACGCGTCCGGGTCGAACACCAGCGGGTCCGCGGACGACGACGCGGCCGAGCCGTCCGACGCCTGTGCGTTCAGGGCGATGCCGCCCGCTGCCGCCGCACCGGCGGTGGCGCCGATGCCCATCACGACGGTCCTCCGCCTCACTGCCCTGTGCTTCACCGTGCTGCCTCTCGTCTCGCCGGGTACTGCCCTGGTGCTTGCGAACGTAGGGCTGTGCCGACAAAATCGTCAACAATCTACGGGTGATTCTGGGCGGACTCACAGGTGGGCGGACTCACGGGCGGGCGGGCGGCCCGGAGGACGCCGGCGGCCGGACCGCCGCGACCGCCTGGCGGAACAGCCTCCGGCCGGCCCTCACGGCCACAGCAGCGCCCTGCTCCAGCCGAACCCCGAACTCCGGTATTCCAGCCGTACGTGCCGCCGCTCCGCGTCCCCCTGGAAGAACTCCACGGTCTCCGGGCGCAGCCGGTACAGGGTCCAGGTCGGCGACGGCTCGCCGGGGTTCTCCCGGGCCCGCTGCCAGGCCGCCTCCGACGCCTGCCGCAACTCCGCCGTGGAGGACAGCTCCTCGCTCTGCCGGCCGGTCAGCGCGGCGGCCAGCGCGCCCGTGGACCGCGCGTGCAGATCGGCCTGGCTCTCCTCGGCCGGGGCCTGCGTGACCGGCCCCCGTACCCGCACCTGGCGGCCCAGCACCGGCCAGTAGAAGGCCAGGGCCGCGTACGGCCGGGCGCTCAGCGCACGTCCCTTGCGGCTCGTGGAGTGCGTGGCGAAGGACCAGCCGTCCGCGTCGGCGCCGTGCAGCATCACGATCCGTACGTCCGGCCTGCCGTCCTCGTCCACGGTCGCCAGGGACATGGTGTGCGGCTCCGGCTGGCCCGCCGCCACCGCCTCGGCGAACCAGCCGGTGAACAGGGGCAGCGGAGTGGGCGGGGCGGTCTCCGGGTCGAAGGGGCGCAGCTCCGTGACCTCGGAGTCCCAGACCCGCAGCGAGCGGAGGAGTTCGTGAAGATCCTTGTGTGCCATGGGGCGAGTATCACCGCCGGTCCGCTCCTCACTCCCCTCCCCGCACCGCCGTGCCCGGCGGTCCTTCTCGGGATCTGCCCGAATCAGTGGTTCCTAGAGCATCGCCAGGCGTTCCACCAGCAAGAACGCGCCGATGCCCAGCATCGCCGCGCCCGAGGTGCGGGTGACCGCGCGGGCTGCCGAGGGGCGGGCCGAGAGGAGGGTGCGGGTGAGGGTGCCCACGGTGAGGTAGACGGCCGCGCAGCAGGCCATGTGGAGCAGGCCGAGGGCCGCCGTCTGGGCGGGGACGGGGAGGCGGTGGCCGTGGAGGGTGAGGAACTGCGGGAGGACGGAGAGGTAGAGGAGCAGGCCCTTGGGGTTCAGGCCGCTGATCGTGGCTCCCCCGAGGAAGAGCCGGCCGTCGGGCGCCGGGGTGCCGTCCGCCGGTGCGCCGGCCGCCGCCCCCTTGCCGGCCGCGGTCGGGACCGCCGGGCGGCGCAGCACGCCCCAGCCGAGCCAGAGCAGGTAGCCCGCGCCCGCCACCGTCAGGGCCGTCAGCAGCCGGGGCGAACCCGCCACCAGGACCGCGAGGCCCGCCGCCGCCAGGACGGTGTGCAGGGCGTAGCCGCAGACCAGACCCGCCACCGCGCGCGCCACCGGCCCTCCGCGCAGGGCGGTGGTGACGACGTACGCCCAGTCGGCTCCCGGTACGCACACCAGCAGCAGGTCGACGAGGAGGAAGGAGAGGAGCAGCCCGGAGTCCATGCTGGGGAGATTAGGCGCGAATGGCCCGAAAGTGTTCCCGAGGTTTGCCCATGATCGCGAACTCTGCGCAAATATCTACTTCATGGACGACGTAGACCGAAAAATCCTTGCCGAGCTCCAGCAGGACGGGCGGCTGACCGTCACGGAGCTGGCCGCCCGCGTGCGGCTCAGTGTCTCGCCCTGCCACCGGCGGCTGCGGGAGCTGGAGCGGGCCGGCGCCATCCAGGGCTACCGCGCGGTGGTGGACCCGGCGGCGCTGGGGCTGAACTTCGAGGCGCTGGTCTTCGTGTCCATGCGGCAGGAGGACCGGGAGACGGTCGCCGAGTTCGAACGGGCGGTCAGCGAGCTGGAGCACGTACTGGACGCCCAGCGGCTCTTCGGCGAACCGGACTATCTGCTCCGGGTGGCCACCGCCGACCTGGCCGCCTTCCAGCGCCTGTACGACGAGCGGCTGGCCGCGCTGCCGGGGGTGCAGCGGCTGACGTCGACGCTGGTGATGAAGCACGTGGTGCGGGACCGCCCGCTGCCCGCTTGAGGGGACCGGCGATGGCTCACCGGGTGAACCGCGGTCCGACAGACAGGACTTGGACTCAAGGGGCTGGAGAGGCGTGAGGGCCCTGCGGGGTCAAAGGGATTCAAGTGGCGGGAAGAAAAGGGGGGCGCGCCTACTTGGACGGCTTCTTGCCGGTCACGCCCAGGTGGACCAACAGTGCCAGGTTCGGCTTCAGTTCGGCCTGCTTCACACCCCCGGAGGTGAACCCCTTCTGGTGGGCCGCCACCGCCGCGAGCATCGCGACCAGCGCACCGGCCACCGCCGCCGGGTTCACGTCCTTGTCGACCCGGCCCTTGGACTGGAGTTGGGCGATGGAGTCGGCGAGGGAGTTGTTGACCGAGTTCAGGATCTTCATGCGGATCTTGTAGAACCGTTTGTCCCCTTCGGCCGCGCCCAGGTCGACCACCCGCAGGATGGCCTCGTTGCTGCGCCAGAACTCCAGGAACCCGTCCACGAGTTCCTGGGCCGTCTGCCAGCCCGACTTGCCGGTCCAGGTGCGTCCTTCCAGGAGTTCGGCCAGTCCCGCGCCCTCGGCCGCCATCCGCTCGGCGACCTCCAGGACGGCGCCCTCGACGTCCGGAAAGTACTGGTAGAAGGTCGCGGGCGAAGTGCCCGCCTTCCGGGCGACATCGATGACCTTGACGTCCCGGTAGGGGGAGGAGCTGAGCATCTCGCTGAGGCAGTCGAGCAGCTTCTGCCGGGTCGCCTGCCCACGCCGGCCGGCCACGCGGCCGTCGACGGTACGCACTTGTCCTGTCATGTCGTCAGCTTACCGAGGGGTGATCGGAGCGCGATTCGGCCGACTGCAAATGGGGTGCGCGGGGACGGCGGGGGTGGTGTGCCTGGTCTGCGGGGTGGGCGCGGCCCGGTTACTTTGACGGCATGGCCGAAAACAGGGCATCCGCCGACGAAGAGGTGTACAGGGAGGGCGTCCCCTGCTGGGTGGACGCCCAGCTGGCCGACGTCGAGGCGGGCAAGCGGTTCTACGGTGAGCTCTTCGGATGGTCCTTCGAGGAGGCGTACGGCTCCTCCGTGTGGGCCCGGCTGGGCGACGACCGCGTCGCCTCGCTGGCCCCCAAGACGGACGGCCGCATGCCCACGGTCTGGACGGTCTCCTTCGCGACCTCGGACGCGGAGGCCCTCGGCCGGCGGATCACGGCGGCCGGCGGCCGGGTGGTCGTCGCGCCCTTCCCGGTCGGCGATCTCGGCACCGCGGCCCTGGCCACCGACCCCGAGGGCGCGGTGTTCGGCCTGTGGCAGCCCGGCACCCACCGGGGCTTCGGCCGGCGGCACGAGCCGAACACCTTCGTCTGGGCCCAGCTCTACACCCGGGACACCGCCGCGGCCAACACCTTCTACGGCGGCCTCTTCCACGACGCCCTCTTCGGCGCCGGAGCCGAGCCGGACTTCGGCCGCGCGGAGGTCACCGAGGTGTTCCCCCCGGAGATGCCCCCGCACTTCCTCGCCCACTTCCGGGTCGCGGACCTGGACGACGCCCTCGGCGCCGTGGGGCGGCTCGGCGGGCGGGTGCAGGCGCCACCCTTCGAGACGTCGTACGGACGGGTGGCCGTCGTCACCGACAATCAGGGGGCGTCGTTCGCTCTGCTGCGGCGCTGATTCGTCCGCTTTGGAGTGAGACACCCCGATGTGTCACCGGGTTCGCAACCAGCCGCCCGGCCAGGAAGAATCGGGGTGCGTGCCGCCAGGGCGGTGCGGTGGTGAGACGCTGCACTCCGGTCGCGTACATATGGAGAGTGGCGCGGCTCGTACGGGGAGGTGGCAGGCAAGTGGTGGATCAGCTGACGCAGCACGATCCGCGGCGGATCGGGCCGTTCGAGGTGCTGGGCCGGCTGGGGGCCGGCGGCATGGGGCTGGTCTATCTCGCGCGCTCGGCGTCCGGCCGGCGCGTGGCGATCAAGACGGTGCGCACCGAGCTGGCCGAGGACCAGCTCTTCCGGGTCCGCTTCACCCGCGAGGTGGAGGCGGCCCGCGCGGTCTCCGGCTTCTACACGGCGGCCGTGGTCGACGCCGACCCGAGGGCCGCGGTGCCCTGGCTGGCCACCGCCTACGTCCCCGCGCCCTCGCTGGAAGAGATAGTGAACGAGTGCGGGCCGCTCCCGGCCCAGGCCGTGCGCTGGCTCGCGGCGGGCGTCGCCGAGGCCCTCCAGTCGATCCACGGCGCCGGACTGGTCCACCGCGACCTCAAGCCGTCCAACGTGCTCGTGGTCGAGGACGGCCCCCGGGTGATCGACTTCGGCATCGCCTCCGGCGTCTCGAACACCCGCCTGACGATGACCAACGTCGCCGTCGGCACCCCCGCCTACATGTCTCCCGAGCAGGCCAAGGACTCCCGTAGCGTCACCGGCGCCAGCGACGTCTTCTCCCTCGGCTCCACCCTCGTCTTCGCGGCCACCGGCCACCCGCCCTTCCACGGCGCCAACCCGGTCGAGACCGTCTTCATGCTGCTGCGCGAGGGCCCGGACCTCACCGGCCTGCCGGACGAGCTGCGCCCGCTGATCGAGGCGTGCATGCAGATGGAGGCCACCGGCCGCCCCACCCCGGCCGACCTCCAGGCCCAGCTCGCCCCGCACCTGTTCGGCTCCGGCTCCGACGACAGCGGCACCGCCTCCGCCTGGCTGCCGGAGAAGGCGGTCGCCCTCATCGAGGCCCGCCGTGGCGGACGCCCCGCCGCCAAGCCCGCCCCGGCCCCGGCCGGCGGCCCGCGCAGCGGCGGCCGGCAGGCCGTGCCCCCGCCGCCCCCGTACGACCCGCCGGTCCCGACGCCGGTGCCCGCCCCGGCCGGCGCCCCCGACACCGGTCCGGTCCGGCTGGCCGGCGCCCAGGTGCCCATCGGCCCCGGCCCCCGTGTCGCCGACGCCCGCGCCGCCGCCGTCAAGGCACCCCCGCCCGAGGCCGGCCTGGTGGCCAGCTGGTCCCGGCCCCGCCCCGGCGTGGCCGGCGCCGACCCCGCCGTACCGCCCGTCCCGCCCGCGCCCCCGGAGGCCCCGGCCGGCTGGCGGCCCTGGCGGTTCCGGATGTCCAACGACGTCTGGGGCACCCCGTCCGTCGACGGCGACCTCGTCTACGTCACCTCCTTCGAGGTGCACGCCCTGGACGTCGCCACCGGCCGGCGCCGCTTCAAGACCCGGGACGTCGCCTGGTCCATGGCGGTGGCGGACGGCCGTATCCACGCCTCCGACGGTCCCACCCTGTTCGCGCTGGACGCCCGCGAGGGCACCGATCTGTGGCGGCTGTCCACGGACGCCTGGGTGTACTCGCTCAAGGCCGACCGCGGCACCGTGGTCACCGGCACCCGCGGCGGCGGGGTCCAGGCGTGGGAGGCGGCCAACGGCCGGAAGCTGTGGGAGATCACCGGCTGCCAGACCGACTTCGAGTCCCCCGAGGCGGGCCCGGTCGTGCACGACGGCACGGTCTACGTCTGGCAGGACGCCCGGCTGCGCGCCCTGGAGGCCCGCACCGGCGAGGAGCGCTGGTCGTACCCCATCGGTGACGCGGCCTCCTGCGGCGGTGTCCCGGTGCGGCTCGCCCCCGCCGACGACGGGTACGTCTACGTCTCCGCCGGTACCCGTGTCCTCGCCTTCGAGGCGGCGAGCGGCATGGTCCGCTGGCACTTCGAGGCCCCGGCGGTCTTCCTGTGCCCGCCGGCCTTCACCCCGGGCCCGGCCGTCACCGGCGGCGGCGTCTACCTCGCGGACTACCTCGGCACGGTCTACGCCCTCGACGCCACCGACGGCCGCGACCGCTGGCGCATCGCCACCGAGGCCCGCTCCTCCGTCGAGCCGGTCCTGGTCGCCGCCGGGCACGTGCACGTCGGCAGCGGCAACGGCCTGTACACCCTGGACGCGGTCACCGGCACCCCCAAGTGGCGCTTCCAGGCGGGCGGCGACGTGGTGGGCGCGCCCGCCGTGGCGGAGGGCCGCATCCACTTCGGCTCCACCGACCACCTGCTCTACACCCTGAAGGCCGACGACGGCCGGCTGCGCTGGAAGCTCGCCACGGGCGGCGAGATCACCGGCTCCCCGGTGGTCAGGGACGGCGTGGTGTACGCGTGCAGCAAGGACCGGTGCGTGTACGCGCTGGACGCGGAGAAGGGCACGGGGACCTCGCGGACCGCGTGAGGAGAGGGGGACGGCCGTCGTACCGGTCACACGGAAGGGCCTCGGACGGCGGCCGTCGTCACGGGGGAGCGGTGCCGGGCACCGTTCTCACGGCAGACGCTACGCCGGGTGCGCAAAGGCCGCCACACAGCGACATGACCCTGACAGGGAGATGGTCGGTGCGGGCGGCCGGCGGAAAAGGGGAGCTGCGGCGCGGCGGACGTGACCGGACCCCGGACACACCTCGGCCGCGACGGCTCCCCCTCCGCGCCGCCGCGGCCGATCCCCGTCCGGTGAAAGGTCTTGTCAGGCCGTTTCGTCGGTGGCGTGCGAGTTGTCCGGCGTGGCCTCCGCGATGCCCTCGTCCCCGGCGGCGGTGAGCTTCACCGGCTGGATGGTGGCGTGGCTGTTCAGCGTGGTGATCTCGCCGGCGTCGGTGCTCGCGGCCACCGGCGCCTGGGCCGTCTTGTCGTTGCTCATGACTTCGCTCCCCTGAAAGTTCTCGATGCGGTGGGCTGAAGACAACCGCCCGGCAGCTCCCCCGAGGGCCGTCGGACGGTTGTCTCCGGGCCGCTACACCCTACGGTGCGGCCGCGTGCCGACCCGCCTGCCCCCCGACGCGACGGTTCGACAGGAACAGAGTGGCGCGGAGCGATAAACGAACGATGAACGCCCTTGCGCCGCTCAGGCGATGGCGTGGTTGAGCAGCGCCCTGACCTCGGCGGCCTCGGCGGCCTCCATGGCCTCGAAGATCGCGAGGGCCTCCTGCCAGCAGACCTGCGCCCGGCCCCGCTGGCCCAGTCCGTTCAGCGCGCGGCCCAGTACGGTGAGCGCGTTCCCGCGCCGCCACTCGCCGCCCACACCCCGCAGCAGGGTCAGCGCGGTCTCGGCGTTCGCCGCGGCCTGCGCCGGGCGCCCGGCCGCCAGGTCGAGCTCGGCGAGCCGGAAGAGCGACATGCCCTCCCACAGCCGCTGCCGGCTGTCCCGGAACACCGAGAGCGCCTCCTCGAGACGCTCGGCGGCCTCCTCGTAGCGGCCGCACTGGGTGAGCGCGAGCCCCAGGGCGTAGCGTCCGTTGGCCCCCTTCCAGGCGTGCTCCATGGCGTCGTACATGTCGGTGCCCTGCTGGGCCAGGGACACCGCGCTCGTGGTGTGGCCCATCGCCAGGTGGATGCGGGAGAGGTTGCACAGGGCGCTGGCCTCGCCGGCGCGGTCCCCGCACGCGCGGAAACTGTCGATGGCCCGGCTCAGGTGCTCCTCGCCGTCCTCCAGCCGGCCGTGGTACAGCGCGATGATGCCCAGCATGTTGGACGCCCAGCAGCGGGGGAGGCGGTCCCCCGCCGCGTCCGCGAGGCGCAGCGCCTCCCTGGCCTCCTCGTCGGCGAGCTCGAACCGTCCCGTCAGGTGGTGGCCGTTGGCCAGGGTGACGAGCGCGCGCGCCTCCACGCGCTGGTCGGCGGCATCCCGTGCGGCGGCGCGGAGGGAGGCGCCGGTCGCCTCGTACTCCCTGGAGTTGGCGCCCGACTCGGTCAGGTCGATGGCCGCCCACAGCAGGTCGACGGCGCGCCGGAGGCGGTGGGACGACGTCGACTGCCGTACGCACGCCAGCAGGGACGTGGCCTCCGCGTACAGCCAGTCGCGGGCCAGGTCCCGGTCGTCGAAGGCCAGACCCGGGTACGCCGTGGACTCCAGGTGGTCCACCAGCCGGTCCCCGGGCCGCTCGATGGCGTACACCCCGGCCGCCGTCGCCAGGTAGAAGTCCAGCAGCCGCGACATCGCCGCCTCGCGCTCGCTCGGCGGCTGTTCGTCCCGCTCCGCGCACGCGCGGGCGTACAGGCGTACCAGGTCGTGGAAGCGGTACCGGCCGGGTGCCGCGGACTCCAGGAGGGAGGTGTCGACCAGGGACTCCAGCAGGTCCTCGGTGTCGTCGGCCGGCAGGTCCAGGGCGGCGGCGGCCGCCGCCAGGGAGATGTCCGGGCCGTCCGCCAGCCCCAGCAGGCGGAACGCGCGGGCCTGGGCCGGCTCCAGCTGTCCGTAGCCCAGTTCGAAGGTGGCCTTCACCGCCAGGTCCCCGGCCTGGAGCTCGTCCAGCCGCCGGCGCTCGTCCGCGAGCTTGGCCGCCAGCACCGAGACCGTCCAGGTGCGGCGGGCCGCCAGGCGGGAGGCCGCGATGCGGATGGCGAGGGGCAGGAAACCGCAGGCCGCCACCACGTCCAGGGCGGCCTCCCGTTCCGCCGCCACGCGTTCCTCGCCCACGATCTTCGTGAACAGCGCCAGTGCCTCTTCGGGGGACATCACGTCCAGGTCGACCAGGTGGGCGCCGGCCAGGTCGAGCATGCGGACCCGTGAGGTGACCAGGGCCGCGCAGCCCTCGGTGCCGGGCAGCAGCGGACGTACCTGGGCCGCGTCCTTGGCGTTGTCCAGCAGCACCAGGACCCGCCGGCCGTCCAGGACCGAGCGGTACAGGGCCGCCCGCTCCTCCAGGGTGTCCGGGACCGCGGAGTCCGCGGTGCCCAGGGCGCGCAGGAAGGAGCCCAGGACGGTCTCCGGTTCGGCCGGGCGCGGGCCCGCCCCCTGGAGGTCGACGTACAGCTGGCCGTCGGGGAAGGAGGCGCGGGCCCGGTGGGCCACGTGCACGGCGAGGGTCGTCTTGCCGACGCCTCCGATGCCGGCCAGCGCCGACACCGCCATGACCCGGCCCTCCGCCTCCGACGCCGAGGACAGCACCTCGCTCAGTTCCGACACGAAGGCGGTACGGCCCGTGAAGTCGGGCACGGTCGCCGGCAGTTGCGCCGGGCGGACGGCGACGGCCGCGGGCTCGGTCACCGGGGCCGCGGGCTCCGCCAGCGCCGGGTCGGCCCGGAGGATGCGCTGCTGGAGTTCGCTCAGGCCGGGGCGGGGGTCCACGCCCAGTTCCTCGGCCAGGAGGCGGCGCGTGTCGGCGTACACGGCCAGGGCCTCCGCCTGCCGGCCGCTGCGGTACAGCGCCAGCATCAGCAGTTCGCGCAGGCGCTCGCGCAGGGGGTGGGCGGCCGTCAGGGCGGTCAGTTCCGAGACCGCCTCGGCGTGGCAGCCCTGCTCCAGGTCGAGGTCCAGGCGGGACTCCAGCAGGCCGAGGCGCCACTCCTCCAGCCGGGCCCGCTGCGCCTCGGCGTAGGGGCCGGGGACACCCGCGAGCGGTTCGCCGTCCCAGAGCGCGAGGGCCTTGTTCAGGAGGGTGCGGGCGTGGGCCAGGTCGCCGGCGCCCCGGGCTTTTTCCGCCTCCGCCGACAGGTCCTGGGCGACCACGACGTCCAGGGCGCCCTCGCGCAGCCCGCGCACGGCGTAGCCGCCGGACTCGCTGACCAGCACCCCGGGGTCGAGGACCTTGCGCAGCCGGGACGCGTACGTGCGGACCGCCGCCAGCGCCTGGGACGGCGGCTCGGACCCCCACAGCGCGTCGATCAGCTCCGCCGCCGTGGCCGTACGGCCCTCCCGCAGCAGCAGGGCGGCCAGCAGGGCGCGCTGCTGGGGGGAGCCGGTGCTGAGCGGCGCCGCGCCGCGCCAGGCCCGCACCGGACCGAGCACGCCGAAGCGCAGCGGGCCGGTTCCCGCGGTGGCCTCGGAGCCGGCCCGCCGCTGCTCGGGTACTCGCGGCCCACGGTCCATGCGTTCGTCCCCCTCGGCATCACGAACAACTCGCTCAGTTTGCCTTGTTCCGGGCGGTTGCGTCAGCCGTGGGAGACGCCGATCACAAGGCGGGGCCCGTGGTGCACAAGGCCCTCACACGGTCTTCGCACCGATGTCGCCCGGAACCCCCGGCTGACGAGCCGTCAAGTCGCTGCCGCGGCGGACGGCATGGTGGCCACGGCACCGAGTACGGCGGTGCGCGGGCGAGCCCCGCCGGGTGCCGGACGCCTGCGTTCCGCTTCCGCCGGGCGATACACCCCGGCCATGATCAGGGCGAACGTATGCTCAAGAGATGACGACTTCCGCGACCTCCGGAACCGGCCCTACCGAGAACTCCATGCGTCGCGCCCTCAAACGCGCCCGGGACGGCGTCGCCCTGGACGTCGCCGAGGCGGCGGTACTCCTCCAGGCACGCGGTGAGGACCTGACCGACCTCACCGCCTCCGCCGCCCGGGTGCGGGACGCGGGCCTGGAGGCGGCGGGCAGGCCCGGCGTCATCACCTACTCCAAGAGCGTCTTCATCCCCCTGACCCGGCTGTGCCGGGACAAGTGCCACTACTGCACCTTCGCCACCGTCCCCGGCAGACTGCGCCGCGCCGGGCACGGGATGTTCATGTCCCCCGACGAGGTGCTGGACATCGCCCGCAAGGGTGCCGCCCTCGGCTGCAAGGAAGCCCTGATCACCCTCGGCGACAAGCCGGAGGACCGCTGGCCGGAGGCGCGCGAGTGGCTCGACGCGCACGGCTACGACGACACCATCGCCTACGTCCGCGCCGTCTCCGTCCGCATCCTGGAGGAGACGGGCCTGCTGCCGCACCTCAACCCGGGCGTCATGACGTGGACGGACTTCCAGCGGCTGAAGCCGGTCGCGCCGAGCATGGGCATGATGCTGGAGACGACCGCCACCCGGCTCTGGTCCGAGCCCGGCGGCCCGCACCACGGCTCCCCGGACAAGGAACCGGCGGTCCGGCTGCGCGTCCTGGAGGACGCCGGCCGCTCCTCCGTGCCCTTCACCTCCGGCCTGCTCATCGGCATCGGCGAGACCTACGAGGAGCGCGCGGAATCGCTCTTCGCCCTGCGCCGGATCGCCCGCGCCTACCACGGCATCCAGGAGCTGATCATCCAGAACTTCCGCGCCAAGCCGGACACGGCGATGCGCGGCATGCCCGACGCGGAACTGGACGAGCTGGTCGCCACGGTGGCCGTCGCCCGGCACGTCATGGGCCCGAGCGCCTGCCTCCAGGCCCCGCCCAACCTGGTCGACGCCGAGTACGAGCGGCTGATCGGCGCCGGTATCGACGACTGGGGCGGGGTCTCCCCGCTGACCATCGACCACGTCAACCCCGAACGCCCCTGGCCGCGGATCGAGGAACTCACCGAGCGTTCCCGGGCGGCCGGCTTCAGCCTGCGTGAACGCCTGTGCGTGTACCCGGAGTTCGTCCGCCGCGGGGAGCCCTGGCTGGACCCGCGGCTGCGCCCGCACGTCTTCGCCCTCGCCGATCCGCGGACGGGCCTCGCCCGTGCGGACGCGGTCGTGACGGGGCGGCCCTGGCAGGAGCCGGAGGAGGTCTTCACCGCCACCGGCCGTACGGACCTGCACACGGCCGTCGACACCGAGGGCCGCACCACCGACCGGCGGGCCGACTTCGACGAGGTGTACGGAGACTGGGAGGCGCTGCGCGAGGCCGCCGCCCCCGGCATGGTCCCCGAGCGCATCGACGCCGACGTCCGCGAGGCGCTGCGCACGGCGGCCGACGACCCGACCCGGCTGACCGACGCCGAGGCCCTCGCCCTGCTGCACGCGGACGGCCCGGCGCTGGACGCGCTGTGCCGGGTGGCCGACGACGTGCGCAGGTCGGCGGTCGGCGACGACGTCACCTACATCGTCACCCGCAACATCAACTTCACCAACGTCTGCTACACCGGCTGCCGGTTCTGCGCCTTCGCGCAGCGCCGCACGGACGCGGACGCCTACACCCTCTCGCTGGCACAGGTGGCGGACCGCGCCCAGCAGGCGTGGGACGTGGGCGCGGTCGAGGTGTGCATGCAGGGCGGCATCCACCCGGACCTGCCGGGCACGGCGTACTTCGACATCGCCAGGGCGGTCAAGGAGCGCGTCCCGGGCATGCACGTGCACGCCTTCTCGCCGATGGAGGTGGTGAACGGCGCGACCCGGACGGGCCTGTCGATCCGGGAGTGGCTGACGGCCGCCAAGGAGGCGGGCCTCGACTCCATCCCCGGTACGGCGGCGGAGATCCTGGACGACGAGGTGCGCTGGGTGCTGACCAAGGGCAAGCTGCCCACGGCCACCTGGACCGAGGTGATCACCACCGCGCACGAGCTGGGCATCCGCTCCTCCTCCACGATGATGTACGGACACGTGGACCAGCCCCGCCACTGGCTCGGCCACCTGCGCACCCTGGCCGGCATCCAGCAGCGGACGGGCGGCTTCACCGAGTTCGTGACCCTGCCCTTCATCCACACCAACGCGCCGGTGTACCTGGCGGGGATCGCGCGTCCGGGCCCGACCACGCGGGACAACCGGGCGGTGACGGCGATGGCCCGGCTCCTCCTGCACCCGTGGATCCCCAACATCCAGACGAGCTGGGTGAAACTGGGCACGGAGGGTGCGGCGGAGATGCTGCGCTCCGGCGCGAACGACCTGGGCGGCACGCTCATGGAGGAGACCATCTCCCGGATGGCGGGCTCCTCCTACGGCTCGTACAAGTCCGTCCGCGACCTGGTGGCGGTGGCGGAGGCGGCCGGCCGCCCCGCGAAGCCGCGGACCACGCTGTACGGCGAGGTCCCCGAGGAGCGGCGGCGGGCGGCCGAGGCGTCCGACGGGCACCTGCCGGATCTGCTGCCGGTACTGGACTGAGCCTTCTCCGGGACTGAGTACGATGATCCGACCCCTGTGCTGAGAAGGGGGGACCCGTAGCGGAGGAGATGCGTCCCGTGGCTGCCCGACTGCCCTCGTGGGCCTGGGTCACCGGTCTGACGGCGGGGGCGACCGCGGCCGTCGTCGCCCTCGCCGTGCAGGCGGACCACGGGCCGCATCCCACGGCCGCCGTATCCCGGCCCAGCGCGTCGGCGTCGGCGAGCCCGCACGCCACCCTGACACCGAAGGCGCCGGCCGAGCACACCCTGCCGGACGCCTCCGGCGAGGGCCGCCGGATCGTGTACTCGCTGGGCGAGAAGCGGGTCTGGCTGGTGGACGCGACCGGCAAGGCGACCCGCACGTTCACGGTGTGGCCGGGCACGGTGAGCCCGCAGCCCGGCCGCTACTCGGTCACCCTGCGCACCCAGTCCCTCAAGGGCTCGGACGGGGTGGAGATCGAGCACGTGATGTACTTCACCAAGGTGGACGGGGTGAACGTCGCCTTCTCCAACGCGCTGGACGGCGCGTCCCCGCCCCCGGCGAACGGCCAGAAGCTCGGCGGCATCCGCCTCCACAAGGAGGACGGAGCCGCGCTGTGGGCGTTCGGCGACCAGGGCACGCGGGTGACCGTCGTCAACTAGCGTCCCGCCGGCCGGGGGGAAGCTGGTTGACGATCAGCGCCACCCCGGCGAGCAGGAAGATCCGGGTCGCCGCGTCCAGTCCGTTCCACGACTTGGACTGCCACATCGCGAACCACTCACCGCCGATCGCGATGAACCCGGCGCCGAAGAGCAGCAGCAGCATCAGCAGCCCGTAGGTGGAGAACCGCCGGGCACGGTCGTGCTCCCGGCGCGCCCAGAGCCACGTGCCCCACACCAGCACGACGGCCGCGACCGTCTCCCACGCGATGATCAGGACGTAGGCGGTGTCCTGGAGCGCGGTGCTGGTGATCGCCCGCCACATCAGGTCGTCGTCCTTGAACGTCGTGTCCATCGCCAGCACGTGCCGGACGAACTGCTGGTTGGTCCCGAAGTCGGTGATGTTCCCGAGCGCGACGAGCGCGATGTAGAGGGCGAGTATGCCGGTGAGCACCCCGGCGGCGAGGGTGCGGCCGGTGTGCTTCGTGGGGGTGGTGGGGGTCATGGTCATGCCCGGAATTCTTCCCGATCCCCCACCGCCGTCAGCCGGTTTCGGCCGCGAAGGCGACGAACTCCGCCCACGGGGCACCGGCCACGACCAGGTGGGCGCGGTCCTTGTCCTTGGAGTCGCGGATGTGGACGGTGGCGGGGGCTATGGCCACTTCGACGCAGTCGGGCTCGTCGTTGCCGCTGTAACTGCTCTTGAACCATGCCAGCTTGGAGGCGGTCATGTTCCTTCTCCCAGAACCTTCTCGATGAATGCCATCGACTCCCGGGGCGAGAGAGCCTGCGCCCGGATCATCCCATAGCGCATTTCCAGGATCTGGACTTCCCTCGGCTCACTGATCACTCGGCTGTTCCGCTCCGCTGCCGAGTACGCGAGTGTCTTGCCGTTCCTCAGCTTCAGCACTCGGAACGAGCCGCTCACACCCGCGTGATCCTCCAGATCCGTGGGCATGACCTGCAACTCCACGTGCCGCATCTGGCCGACGTGCAGGAGGTGTTCGAGCTGCCTGCGCAGTACGGCCCTGCCGCCCACGGGCCGGCGCAGCGTCGACTCCTCCTGGACGAAACTGAGCTGTGCCAGAGGCACGCGCTCGAAGACCGTCTTGCGCGCCATGCGCGCGGCCACGTGACCTTCGATCTCCTCCTCCGTGTACGCGGGCCTCCGCATCACGTACAACGCCTGCGCGTACTCCGGCGTCTGCAGCAGGCCATGGATGTGAAGCGCGGTGTACGCGCCCATCTCCACGGACTCGTCCTCCAGCTTCTTCAGGTCCCGGACCTGCTTGGGATACCGGGCCTTCTCCACGTCCTCCTTCATCGCGGACAGCTTCCCGCCCGCACCCAGCACCTCGTCCGCCGCGTCCAGGAACTCCGGCTGCGGAACGCGGACCGCGCGCTCCACCGCGGAGACCAGGTCGGCGCCGTACCCGATGCGCTCGCCCAACTCCCCCTGCTTGAGCCCGGCGGCCTCGCGCCACAGCTTCACCTGCCGCCCGACGGCCTTGAGTACGGCCTCGGCCTCGTCGTCCTTCATGTGTTCACCCTCCGTGCCAGGGTCGTCACGCGACAGCGTAGGGGTGTCCGGCCGCGCCGGCCGGGCTCCGGTACGAAGCGTTCACAGCCGGGCGGGAATGAGCCGCGGGGGCCGGTTCGTCCCCCTGAACGGACCGTTCCCGGTCGATTACAGTGCTGGGCGTCGCACAGACGGACGGTGCCCTGGGGAGGTCTCGTGAACGCGACATCCGGTGCCGTCTGGGGCCGTGCCGAACAGCAGGACTTCCGCAGCCGGGTGCGCGGGACCCTGCTCGGGGTCGCGGTCGGCGACGCGCTGGGCGGCCCGGCCGACCCGCTGTCCCTGGAGGAGATCCGTGCGGAGTACGGCGGCGAGGGGCTGCTGGACCTGGCCTTCGGGCACGGCCGGCGCGGCACGGTCACGCACCACACCCAGCTGACCCTGTTCACCGTGGACGGGCTGATACGCGCCCAGGTGCGCCGCGACACCGGCGCCTGGCACCCGCCGACCGATCTGCACCGGGCGTACCTGCGCTGGGCGGCCACCCAGCGGGACTGGGGGCCCGACGAGCGCCGCAAGGACGACGGCTGGCTGGCCCGGGAGGAGTGGCTCTACGCCCGCCGGGACCCGACCCGCCCGCTGCTCATCGGCTTCGGCGACCAGACCATGGGCACGCTGGAGACCCCGAAGAACCCGGGGGAGATGGGACCGGAGGCCGTCGCCCGCTCGGCGCCCTTCGGCCTGCTGGTCGGCTGGGAACCCCAACTGGTCGTCCAGCTCGCCGTGGAGTGCGCGGCCCAGAGCCACGGCCACCCGATCGCCTGCCTGTCGGCGGGCGCCTACGCCGTGATCGTGCACGCGCTGGCCCGGGGCGAGAGCCTGGACGGCGCCGTCCAGCGGGCCCTCGCCCTGCTCGCCGTCCGCCCCGGCCACCAGCCGGTCTCCGACGCCCTGCAGCACGCCCTCGGCGCCGTGCGGCAGGGCATACCCACCCCCGCCAGGGTGGAGGAACTGGCCGGCGACGGCACGGCGGACGGGCTGCTGGCCGCGTCCGTGTACTGCGCGCTGGTGGGGGAGGACGTACGGCACGGACTCTGCCTGGCGGTGAACCAGAGCGGCCCGTCCGCCGCCGCAGGGGCCCTCACCGGCGGCCTGCTGGGCGCCCTGCACGGCGAGACGGCCCTCCCGCCGGCCTGGCTGGCCGAACTGGAGGGCCGTCCCACGATGCTCGAACTGGCCGACGACTTCGCGATGGAGATGACCCAGGGCCCGGCACTGCACGGCCCCGCGGGGGCGTCGCCCGGATGGCTGGCGAGGTACCCGCGGGCCTGAGGCGGCGGCCGGGGCGAGCGCGCGGCCGGCCCCGGCAGCCCGCCCGCCCGCATCCCCGGCGGCGGCCCCTACGGCGCTCCCACCACGTCGTCCCCGGCGCTCGCGGCAACCGGCACGGCCCGCGCGGCGGCCCCGTCCCCGTCGGTGTTCACCCGCTCGATGACCGCCAGCCGCTCCGGGGTGTCCTCCGGCTTCAGGTAGCCGATGACGACGTACAGGACCAGGGAGACGGCGAGCGGTATCGAGACCTGGTACTGCAGCGGCACGCCGCCCTCGATCCGCCAGCTGATCGGGTAGTTGACCAGCCAGAAGGCCAGCAGGCCCGCCGCCCAGCTGGTGAGCGCCGCCGTCGGGCCGGAGCGGCGGAACGGGCGGAGCAGGCCGAGCATCATCGGGATCGCGATCGGGCCCATCAGTCCCGCCACCCACTTGATGACCACCGTGATGATGTCCTTGAAGGCGGGCGAGTTGACCTGGGTGGCGACCGCCATGGACAGGCCGAGGAAGACGACCGTGGTGACCCGCGCCGCGATCAGCCCCGAACGCTCGCCCCAGGCGCGCGCCCTGGCCGACAGCACGGGGGCGACGTCCCGCGTGAAGACGGCCGCGATCGCGTTGGCGTCGGAGGAGCACATGGCCATGGTGTGCGAGAAGAAGCCGACGATGACGAGTCCCAGCAGGCCGTGCGGCAGCAGCTGTTCGGTCATGAGGGCGTAGGAGTCGGAGCCGTCCGGCTTCTGCGCGTGGACGAGGAGCGGGGACATCCACATGGGGAAGAACAGGATCACCGGCCACAGGAGCCAGAGGACCGCCGAGAGCCGGGCCGAGCGCTCGGCCTGGAGCGGGCTGCCGGTGGCCATGTAGCGCTGGGCCTGGTTGAGCATGCCGCCGTTGTACTCGAAGAGCTTGATGAACAGGAACGCCAGCAGGAAGACGGTGCCGTACGGGCCGACCAGCGGTTTGCCGTGGCCGTGCAGCGCGGGTTCGTCCCAGGCGCCGAGGAAACCGATGTCCTTGTCGTTCAGCTTGACCACGACCGCGACGAACATGGAGATGCCGGCCAGCAGCTGGATGACGAACTGGCCGAGTTCGGTCAGCGCGTCCGCCCACAGGCCGCCGATCGTGCAGTAGACCGCGGTGATCGCGCCGGTGATGAGGATGCCCTGGTTCAGGGAGACGCCCGTGAACACCGACAGCAGGGTGGCGATCGCCGCCCACTTGGCGCCCACGTCCACGATCTTCAGCAGCATGCCGGACCAGGCGAGCGCCTGCTGGGTCGGCAGGTCGTAACGGTTCTTCAGGTACTCGAGCGGGGAGGCCACGTGGAGGCGCGAGCGCAGTCGGTTGATGCGCGGCGCGAACAGCTTCGAGCCGATGGCGATGCCGAGCGCGATGGGGAAGGACCAGGTGATGAAGGAGGTGACGCCGTAGGTGTAGGCGATGCCCGCGTAGCCGGTGAACATCACGGCGCTGTAGCCCGACATGTGGTGCGAGATGCCGGAGAGCCACCAGGGCATCTTGCCGCCGGCCGTGAAGAAGTCGGAGACGTTGTCCACGCGCTTGTGCGACCAGACGCCGATCGCCACCATCACACCGAAGTAGCCGATGAGCACGGCCCAGTCGAGACTGTTCATGTGCCCGATCGTGGGTCCGTCCACATGAACGCGACAAGCAACGGGAAGGTCAAGTCACCGTAAAATCGTTTCCTGTGATGACTCACGTTCATGAACATGAACACCGGTGGGAGTAGGCGTCTCTCGCCCGGCCGACCGGGCGGATACGCCTGTGCCCGGCACCGTCGGGAGGGACGGTGCCGGGCACAGGCGTCTGCGTGCGGCCGTTGCGCCGGCCGTCAGGGCGTCTTCAGCTCGTCGGGGCAGGGCGTACCGCGGGGCAGCTGGTACGGCGCGGCCAGCCGGTACGTCCCGGCCTTCGGCGCGTGCAGCACCGTCCACTTGTCGCCGTCGACGTCCTCCGGCGTCGCCATCAGGCACGCCTTGCTCTCCTCGTACGGCCGGCTCTTGCCGTGCTCGTCGACGACGCTGAGCCACGGCGAGTACGGGATGCGGATCAGGATCCGCCCCGCCTTGCGCACCTGGAGGGTCATCTCCCCCTGCTCGGCCCGCTCCACCACCGCGTTCGGCTCGGCGAGCGGGGCCGGGTCGGTCACCTTGAACAGCTGCCAGTTGGCGTCGCCCCAGACCTGCTTCAGGTACGGCATCCCGCGCCGCAGCAGCTCACGTTCCCGCTCGCCGCCGTCCCCGTCCGGGTTGTCCTTGGGCAGCACCACGAAGTGCACGGCCCACCGCTGCAGCCACTCGTGGTAGTTCGCCGAGTTGAGCGTGTCGTCGTAGAAGAGCGGGTTGCGCTCCATGTCGGCCTGCCGGTTCCAGCCGCGGGCCAGGTTGACGTACGGCGCGAGGGCCGACGCCTCCCGGTGCGAGCGGGCCGGGACCACCTCGACACGGCCCTTCTCGGCGCCGACCTTCTGGAGCTCGTTGACGAGCGGGGCGAGCTCCCGGGCCCAGGAGGCGGCCGGCGTGGTGTGGATGATGTCGTCCACCGACTTGAAGCCGACCCACCCGGCGAAGCCCAGCAGCGCCAGCACGGTCACGTACCACTTGCGGGACCTCGGCACCGTGTACGGCAGGACGGCGACCAGGGCCGCGCCCGCGAACAGCATCGGCAGCCGCGAGATGTTGGAGCCGATCTGCGAGCTGATCAGCCAGACCAGGACGACGGCGACGCTGTACACGGCGGCCGTCAGGCGGACCGTCACCCAGTCCTTCGGCGCCAGGAACAGGCACAGCAGGCCGTACAGCAGCGGCAGGACCACCGAGCCGAAGCCCATCGGCTGGGTCCCGGAGAAGGGGAACAGCCAGGCGGACACCGCGACCACCGCCGACGGCGCGAGGCCCAGCGCCCACGCGCCCGGCCGCCGCTTCTGGAGGAACATCGCGGCCGCGATCAGGCCCGTGAACAGTCCCGCCACCGGCGAGGCCATCGTGGCGAGCGCGGCCAGCGGGGCGGCGACCAGCGCCTTCGCCCAGCGCTTGTACCGCCACCGGTACGGCCAGCAGAACACCGCCGCGACCGCGCCGAGCGCGAACATCGTGCCGAGGCCGAAGGTGACCCGCCCGGAAATCGCGTTGCACAGCAACGCCGCGACCCCGGCGAGCGAGGCCCACAGCGGGTTCTTCACCGACCGGCTGCGGATCAGGACCAGCGTCAGCAGGCCCGCCGACACCGTCCCGGCGATCATCATCGTCGTACGGACGCCGAGGACCGACATCAGGTACGGCGACACCACGCTGTACGACACCGGGTGCATGCCCCCGTACCAGGCGAGGTTGTACGCCGAGTCCGGGTGCCGGCCGACGAACTCCGCCCAGGCGTCCTGCGCCGCGAGGTCGCCGCCGCTGTTGGCGAACGTGAAGAACCAGATGATGTGCAGCACGCCCGCGAGCGCGGTCACGGACAGCACGGGATGCCGCAGCAGCCGCTGCCGGAGCGGTTCGACGGCGGCCGACAGCCGGGAACGCCCGCCGGTGCGGTCCGTCCCGCCGCCCTGGCCGTCCGTGCCGTCCGTGCCGGTGGCGCCGCGGTCCGTGCCGGTGGCGCGGTGGTCCGTGCCGGTGGCGCCGCGGTCCGTGCCGGTGGCGTGGTGGTCCGTGCCGGTGGCGTGGTGGTCCGCGCCGCCCGCCGGTTCGCCCGTCGTGTCGCGCGCTGCGCGAGTCGCCGTGTCAGTCGTGGACAGACATATTCGCGCACCCGAGCCCGGGCCCGGATCTGCGTCGTCGGCGTGTGTCGGCTCCGCTGTGGCCACCTGAAGGCACTCCCCGTGTCCCGTCTTCTGTTCTCGGCCGCTTTCCTCTGTGTACCCGGCCGCTTCCCGTCCAGTTCGCGGCCGTGTCCCCGTACCGGCGACCTGCCCCGTTTCGTGACGCTAGCACGCACCCCGCCGCGGGGCCCCGGGGTGGGGGCCTCCGGCAGCGGGGTGCGCGGTGGGCCGGCGGGCGGGACGGTCAGCCCAGACGGGTCAGCTTGGCGCCGAAACCGGGCTCCGCCAGATCCTTCTGGAGGGCCACCGGGACCTTGACCGCACCGGCCGTGCCGTCACCCACGGTGAGCGTGCCGACCGTGGTACCGGCCTTCGCCGTGTGCGGCACGGTGCCGGCGGCGAAGGACAGCTCGACCTTCAGGCCGGCCCAGCCCGACACCGTCACGTCCTTCGTGATCACGATCGGGGTGTGGCCACCGAGCCCGTCGTCCACGTAGCCGACCACGTCGCCCTTCTTCAGGATCTTCTCCGACGTCAGCGCGTCCTGGGCGGCGAGCAGCGCGGTCTTGCTCACCGCGTTGACCGTCTCCAGGATCTTCGGCTTGTGCTGGCCGAGGATCGCGCCCACGAGGGTGACCGTCTGCCCGTCGACCTTCTTGCGGGAGGCGAAGAGCAGGTTGCCGCCGGCCGCGGTGGTGCTGCCGGTCTTGATGCCGATGGCGCCGATCTTGAAGGGCAGCTCGTTGTAGTTGTTCCAGTACTTGCCGGAGGGGTCCGTCCAGCTGGCCGCGCTGCTGATGGCCACCAGGGCCGGCACCTTCACGAACGCGCGGCCGAGCTTCACCTGGTCCTCGGCGGTGGAGACGGTGGTCTCCTTCAGGCCCGAGGGGTCGGTGTACTTCGTGTGGGTCATCCCCAGTTCCCTGGCGGTGGCGTTCATCTTCTTGACGAACGCCGCCTCCGAGCCCGCGTCCCAGCGCGCGAGGAGCCGCGCGATGTTGTTGGCGGAGGGGATCAGGACGGCCGACAGGGCCTGCTTCTCGGTGAGGTGGTCACCGGCCTTGACGGTGTCGAGCGTGGACTCGCCGTCCTTGTAGTAGCCGCCCTCCTTCTCCGCCGTCGGGTCGACCTCGATCTTCGGGCCTTCCTCGCCGGGCTTGAGCGGGTGCTCCCGGAGGATGATGTACGCGGTCATGGTCTTGGCGACCGAGCCGATGGCCACGGGGGTCTGCTTGCCGAAGCTGCCCACCGTGCCGATGCCGTCGCCGTCGATCCAGCCCTGGCCCTCGCCCGGCCAGGGCAGGTTCGTCCTGCCGTCGAAGGTGTAGCTGTCCTCCGCGGTGAGCGCGAGGGTGGGGGGCGGCAGCGGGCGGAACGCCTGTACGACCGCGAAGACGATCGCCAGGAGCAGGACCAGGGGGGTCCAGATCTTGATCCGGCGCACGACCGTGCGGACCGGGGTCTCCGGGGGCGGGGGCGTGTTCGTCAGCTCCGCCAGCAGGTCCAGCGGGGGCTTGGGCGGGACCGGCTGCTGGGTGGTGCGCTCGGGGCCGATCTGGGGGAGGGCGGTGGTGGCGTCGGCGGCGGGCGCGGCCGGCTCGCCCACCGGGGCGCCTGCCGGCTTGGCTGCCGGGGCGCCGGTCGGCTTGGTTGCCGGCTTGCCCGTCGGCCTGGCGGCCGGGCGCATGTCGTCCCTGAGCGCGACGAACTTGCTGGTGCGTTCGGACTCGGACTCGGACGCGGACTCGGTCCGGGGCGCGGACTCGGACTTGGACGCGGTCTCGGTCCGGGGCGCGGACTCGGACTTGGACGCGGTCTCGGTCCGGGGCGCGGACTCGGGCTTGGACGCGGATTCGGGCTCGGACGCGGATTCGGCGGGCTGGGGCTTGGGCTTGCCGCCGAGCTTGAGCATGGTCGTGGGCTGGTCCACGGCGGGCTTCTTGGGCTGTATGGCCTTGAAGACGGTGGTCGCCTCATCGACCCCGCGGGGTTCGGTTCCGCGCGCCTCGGCTTCGCCTTCGGCGTCCGCGTCCCCACCCGCACCACCCGTGCGGGTCTCGTCGTCGGCCGTGGGTGGCCCCTGAGGGGCGTCCTCGCCGTCGGCGGCCGACCGGCCACCACCCACACCCGCCTCGGCTCCGCCATCGGCGTCCGCACCGACCTCGGAAGCCGCGCCGGCCTTGGCCTCCGCGCCGGCACCGGAAGCCTTGCCGGCACCCGCACCGGCACCGGCACCGGCACCGGAAGCCTTGCCGGCACCCGCACCGGCACCGGCACCGGCACCGGCACCGGAAGCCTTGCCGGCACCCGCACCGGAAGCCTTGCCCGCCTCGGAGCCCGCACCGGAAGCCTTGCCGGCCCCGGCGTCCGCACCCGCCTTGCGAGCCGCGCCGGCCTTGGCGTCCGCGCCGGCCTTCGCAGTCGTCGCGTTGGTGGCGGACTCCGCGTCAGCCTTCGCGTCGGCCTTCACGGCTCCGCCCACGCCCGCGTCGGACTTGGCGTCGGCCTTCGCGTCCGCGTCGGCCTCCGACTCGGTGTGAGCCTCCGCGTCGGCCTCGGACTTGGCGTCCTCCGCGTCGGCCTCGGACTTGGCGTCCTCGGCGTCAGCCTTTGCGTCCGGGTCAGCCTTCGCGTCCGCGTCGGTCTTCGCGGCCGCGTCCGCCCCGGTCTCCGCGCCGGCCTTCTTCTTGTCCGTGTCGGCTTCGGACTCGGCGTCAGTCTCCGTGCCCGCGCCCGCCTTTGTTTCCGCGTCGGCCTCGGTCTCCCCTTCGGCCTCGGTCTTCGCGTCGGACCCGGTCTTCCCGTCGGTCTTCGTGCTCTCGTCGGCTCCGGTCTGCCCGGCGGCCTTCGCGTCCCCGGCGGCCTTCGTGGCCGGGCTGGTTTCCCCGGCGGTGTCGGGTGTCGGCTTCTCCGTTGTGTTTGCGGGTGTGTCGGGGTGAGGGTCGCGCACCCATGACGAGACCGCCGCGCGCAGGGCGGTGTCCTCGGGGTCGGCGTCGGCCGGTCGTACCGTCAGGACCTTCGTCGCCGTGTCCGTGCCGCCGCTGTCCGGGGCATCCTCCTCGCGGGCCACGGCGAGACGCGGATCGCGCGCCTCGGGAACCGAACCCGCGTTCCCCGACGTCGGTTCCGCCGACGCCTCACGCTGCTTCGACCTGTCGGGGGACTCGCCCGCCACCGATGCCTCCTCCATGCGTCGCACGCCCCTGGGTGCGCCCTGTCCGAACCATGTACCAGTGTCCTGTGTGAGGGCTTGGCCCCTGCGGTAGACGAGAACGACATACCTGCCGGTTCCCTCACGAACCGGTCACGCACCCTCGACAGACCAATGTGAGAGGGGTCACCCTGTCATTCATCCACGCGGGGAGGCATGGATGGGCAGGAGCCGCAGAACACTTCCGGAGGAGCTTCTGTTGCTCGCACTGGACCCGACCACGGGTACCACTGCGCAGCCGCAGTCGCTCGACCTCGGTCTGGCCGGTGCACAGCTAGTGGAGCTGGCGCTGGCCGGACGGATAGCCCCAGACGGGGATCGTATCGCCGTGGTGGTGCCACGGCCGACAGGAGATCCGACTCTGGACTGCGCATTGGAGTTGCTGCGACGGCGTGGCGCTCCCGTGCGGGCAGTGCACTGGATCGGCGGGCCCCGGCTGGGGCTCCGTCAGACCTATCTCTCGCATCTGGAGCGGTGCGGCATGGTCGCCGCCGTGGCCGGCCAGATGTGCGGGGTGCTGCCGACGACGCGCTACCAGGCGACGGACACCGCCATCAGCCGGGAGATCCGTGCCCGGCTGGATTCCGCGATCCGCACCGGCGTTCCGCCGGACCCGCGGACCGCGGCGCTCGCCGCCCTGGCGCACGCCGTCGGGCTCGGCAAGCACCTGTACCCGGGGAACGAGGGCCGGTCCTCGCGCTCCCGGTTGCGGGATCTGATCCGGCACGACCCGATGGGCGGGCTCGTCGCGCACGCCGTGATGGACGTGCAGAACGGCGCCGCCGCCCAGCCGCGCCGCGGACCGGCCGCGGCCGGCCGGCCGGGCCAGGCCGGTGCCAGGGCGGAACCCGCGCGCGCGGTTCCGATGCAGCCGCACCGCGGCTCCATGGCACGCGTCGTGGCCCACTGAACCGGTCCCCACGAACCGGTTCGGCAGTCGCTCGTCCGAGCGGGGCGGCGGGACCCCAGGTCCCGCCGCCCCGCTCGACTGCGTCCGCGGGGCGGGTGATCCGGCGGGCAACAGTTCGAGGAGGCGCCGCATATCCCTTGTTTTCCAGCGGTAGAAAGCACCTTGGTGGCAGTCTGCTCAACAGCAGATACGGAAAGTGTCAAGTACAGGCAGGCAGCCGGAGGTGCGCGTCCCGTGGCGTCCAATGTCAATCCCACCGTCAGGCGGCGCCGGCTGGGCCAGGAGCTGCGCAGGCTCCGCGAGCTCAAGGGCATGACGGCCGAAGAGGTGGCGGAGCGGCTGCTCGTGTCGCAGTCGAAGATCAGCAGGCTGGAGAACGGCCGCAGGAGCATCAGCCAGCGCGATGTGCGCGACCTGTGCGGGGTGTACGAGGTCGAGGACCAGCGGATCGTCGACTCGCTGATGGAGATGGCCAGGGACTCCCGGCAGCAGGGGTGGTGGCACACCTTCGGCGACATCCCGTACAGCGTCTACATCGGGCTGGAGACCGACGCCGAGTCGCTGCGGGTGTACGAACCCCAGCTGGTGACCGGCCTGCTGCAGACCCGGGCGTACGCCGAGGCGCTGGTGCAGGGCGCGTTGCCGGAGACGTCGACGAACGAGATCGAGAAGCGCGTCCAGGTGCGGATGCGGCGACAGGAACGTATCACCGCCGAGAACAACCCGCTCCGGCTGTGGGTGGTGCTGGACGAGGCCGCCCTGCGCCGGGTGGTGGGCAGCCGGCTGGTGATGCGCGAGCAGCTGGAGCACCTGATCGAGATGTCGCAGCTGCCGCACGTCACCGTGCAGGTGCTGCCCTTCGAGGTGGGCGCGCACCCGGGGCTCAACGGCCAGTACGCGATCCTGGAGTTCGCCGACGCGGCCGACTCCAGCGTGGTGTACCTGGAGGGCGTCACCAGCGACCTGTACCTGGAGAAGGCGCAGGACGTGCAGAAGTACGCCGTGATGTACGAACATCTGCGGGCACAGTCCCTCAATGTGGAGGCGTCCCGGCAATTCATCGCCGAACGGGCGAAAGACTACGCGGACTGAGGCGGATCCGCCGGGGGCGAGGGATCGTACACCGTCGGTCCACTGCCGTGGAAGGCCCACCTGGAATATGCCATCCGGTCGAGTGAACACCCGCTCCACCGAGACCAGTTGCCCGGTAGCGTCGATCACGCCAATCAGACGACATGGTTGGCGTGAACCGCACTACGCAACTCGCAACAGGAGTGGACATGGCACTGATTCAGGGCGCTTCGGAGACGTGGATGAAGTCCTCTTATTCCGCGGGCAACGGCGCCTGCGTCGAGATCAAGGCGCCCACCGCCGCCGAACTCGCCGTCCGCGACTCCAAGACCCTCGACGGCCCGATCCTGGCCTTCCCCGCCGACGCGTGGAACGCCTTCGTGGCCTCGGTCAAGGCGTGAGGGGTTCCCCCTGACGCTGACCGCACCACTGCACAGCACCACCAGGAGAGCCCTCTCGTCCAGTCGCCGTCCTTGCCGAGAGGGCTCACCGGTGTCCGGCTACCGCACCGGGAACGCCACGTCGCAGACCGGGTCCCCGGCTCCCGCCGCGGCCCAGTCGGCGAAGTAGATCTCCCGGCAGGGCCCCGCCGGCTCCAGCCCCTCCCGGGCCAGCCACTGCTCCACCGCCTCGAACGCGGCCAGGATCTGCGGGTGCGCCACCTGCGCCTTGGTGATCCGGGTGTAGGCCAGCCGGGTCGCCGGCTCCTCCCGCACCCGGGTCCCCCAGACCCGCCCGTGCTCCCGGGCCCACGCCCGGGCCGCCTCGGCGTCCGCGACCGGCACGCACGACTCGGCGGGCCCGTCGCTCTCCATCGAGACCTCGGAGTGGTAGACGACGAACGGCGCCCCCGTGACCCCGCCGCACTTCCCGGCGGCCGCCTCCAGGCGGCCCAGGGACGCCCCGATCCAGGTGGGCAGTTCGTCCGCCAGTGTGCGCCGCGACTCGGTGATCACCACCCGCGCCGGCACCTCCACGGTCTCGATCGTGAACTTCTCGTACATCGCGCAGCTCCCGCCCGACAGTCGTCCACGGAGGTACTCGGCGAGGGCGCGCTGCCCGGCCACCCGGGCCTCCACGTCCGCCCAGTAGGCGGCGAGCCGGCCGGCGGCCTCGGGCCCCTCGGCCGTCACCACCTCGGCGATCCGGGCGAGCGGCATGTCCAGCTGCCGCAGCAGCGCCACCAGGCGGGCCCGTTCGACCTGACCGGCGCGGTAGTAGCGGTAGCCGCTGGACACGTCGACCCGGGCCGGCTCCAGCAGGCCGAGCCGGTCGTACAGCCGCAGGGCCTTGGCCGACAGGCGGGACCGCGCGGCGAAGGCGCCGATGGTGAGCAGGTCCTCGTCCGCGTCCTCGTTCACGTCGTCGGCCCCTTCCGCCGGCGCGCCCCCACGGCGCGCCCGCCCCTCCGTCACCGGGCGGGCCGTCCCGCCCGGCGCGGAGGACACTGCCGGTTGCCCCAGGGGCAAGGTCGAGCCGCGCTCAGCCGAGCTGGGCCTCGATGGCGGCGACGACCTCGGCCGACTCCGGCTCGGTCTGCGGCGAGAACCGCGCGACGACCTGCCCGTCCCGGCCGATCAGGAACTTCTCGAAGTTCCAGCGGATGTCGCCGGAGTGGCCCTCGGCGTCGGCGAAACCGGTCAGCCGCTCGTACAGCGGGTGCCGGCCCGCGCCGTTGACCTCCACCTTCTCGGTGAGCGGGAAGGTCACGCCGTACGTCGCCGAGCAGAACTCGGCAATCTCCTCGGCGGTGCCGGGCTCCTGGCCGAGGAACTGGTTGCAGGGTACGCCGAGCACGGTGAAACCCCGCTCGGCGTACCGCTCCTGGAGCTTCTCCAGCCCCGAGTACTGCGGGGTCAGGCCGCACTTGGAGGCCACGTTCACGATGAGGACCGCCTTGCCGGCGTACTGGGCCAGGTCGGCGGGGCCGCCGGTGAGGGCGTCGATCTCGACATTCAGGACGTTGGTCATGAGCGGATGCTATGCGCCCCGGCTCTCCGGGTCAGGGGCAGGTGACCACCTGGCCGGCCCAGGACAGGCCGCCGCCGAAGGCGAGCAGGAGGACCGGCGCGCCCGAGGGGATGGCGTTCCGCTCCGTCAGCTTGGACAGGGCGAGCGGGACGGAGGCGGCGGAGGTGTTGCCGGAGTCGGTGACGTCCTGGGCGATCACGACGTCCTCGCGCAGCTCCAGCTGGCGGACCACGGCTTCGATGATGCGCAGGTTGGCCTGGTGCGTGACGACGGCGGCCAGGTCGGCCGGGGTCAGCCCGGCCCGCTCGCAGGCTTCCCGGGCGATGGCGGGGAGCTGGCTGGTCGCCCAGCGGAACACGGCCTGGCCCTCCTGCTCGAAGTGCGGGTGCCAGTCGTCGACCAGGCGGACGGCGTCGCTGCGGGTCGGGTCGGAACCCCAGGCGACCGGGCCGACGCCCGCGTCGCCGGACGCGCTGAGCACGGCGGCACCGGCGCCGTCGCCGAGCAGGACGCAGGTGCTGCGGTCGCTCCAGTCGGTGACGTCGGACATCTTCTCGGCGCCGATGACCAGCGCGTGGCGGGCGGCGCCGGCACGCAGCGCGTGGTCCGCGCAGGCGAGGGCGGTGCAGAAGCCGGCGCAGGCGTTGTTGAGGTCGAAGGCGACCGGGGAGGGGATGCCGAGCCGGGCCGCGACCTGGGCCGCGGTCGAGGGGCTGCGGTCGATCGAGGTGCAGGTCGCCACCGTGACCAGGCCGATGTCGGCGGGCTCCAGGCCGGAGCCGGCGAGGGCCTTGCTCGCGGCGGTCGCCGCCATGTCGGTCACCGACTCGTCGTCGGCGGCGATGTGGCGCGTGGCGATTCCGGTGCGGCGGCGGATCCACTCGTCGCTGGTCTCCACCATGGAGGCCAGGTCGTCATTGGTGAGGATCCGGGCCGGCTGGTAGTGGCCGAGGGCTGCGATGTGGCTTCCCTGCACGGCTGACTCTCCTTGGCTTGGCAGCAGTGCCCGGAATATAGCAACCGACCGATCGGAAGTTAAATGCGCGGGTGGCTCGCTAGGATGGCGCCATGAGCCCACGTAACTCCGTCGCCGGCGCCCGCCGGACCCGCCACCGCATCGTGGAGCGCGGCATGGTGATCGCCTCGGTCGACGGCCTCCAAGGGCTGAGCATCGGGCGCCTCGCCACCGACCTGGGGATGAGCAAGGCCGGGGTGCTCGGTCACTTCGGCACCAAGGAGGCGCTCCAGCTGGCCACCCTGGAGCGCGCCTCGGAGGTCTTCTCCCGGGCGGTGTGGGAGCCGGCGCAGGGCGAGCGGCCCGGCCTGCCCCGGCTGCGGGCCGTCTGCGAGGCATGGATCGGCTACCTCGTCACGGAACGCGACACCTTCCCCGGCGGCTGCCTCTTCACCACCGCCTCCGTCGAGTTCGACGCCCGCGGCGGCCTGCTGCACGACCGGGTCGCCCAGCTCTTCCGGGTGTGGCGGCGCCGGCTCGCCCGGGACGTGAGCATCGCCGTGGCCGCGGGCGAGCTCCCGGCCGACACGGAGCCGGAGCAGGTCGCCTACGAACTCGTCGGCCTCTACATGGCGCTCAACCAGGAGATCCAGCTCTTCGCCGCCCCCGGCGCGCCCCAGCGCACCCGCCGGGCCCTGGAGCGGCTGCTCGGGCCGGCACCCGCCTGACGGCCCCCGGCAGGTACACGGAATGCGCAGGGGCCCCGGCCGACGGCCGGGGCCCCTGCGCATTCCCGCTGCCCACCGCCTGGCTAGGCGGCCGGCCGTCCGGTGTCCCGCCGCCGGGCCCGCCAGGCGGCCGCGACCTCGTCGAAACGGGTGGCGGCGGCGTCCAGCTCCGCCAGGTGACGGCCCAGGTCCTCCTGCGCCTCGGCGCCCTCGGGACCGAGGCCGCCGACGTCGAGCACGCCCAGCGTGCGCAGCACCGGCATGACAACGTCGTCACGATGGATCCGCGGGTTGTAGACACCCGCCAGCGCCATCTTCCGGGACGCCCGGGCGAAACCGGGAATGGTGTGCCCGGGCATCCGGAAGCCCTTGACGACGTCCCGGAACGCCACCACGGTCCGGTCCGCGGACACCTCCAGCGAGGCGCCCAGCAGGTTCCGGTAGAAGAGCATGTGCAGGTTCTCGTCCTTGGCGATGCGCGCCATCATCCGGTCGCACACCGGGTCACCGGCGAGCTTGCCGGTGTTGCGGTGCGAGATCCGGGTGGCCAGCTCCTGCACGGTCAGGAAGACCATGGAGTGCAGGATGCTCGCGCTCGCGTCGGTCACGTGCCCCTTGGACACCTGCGTCATCCGCAGGCGCTCCAGCTCGACCGGGTCCACCGCCCGGCTGGTGAGCAGGTAGTCGCGGATGGCGATGGAGTGCCGCCCCTCCTCGGCGGTCCACCGGTGCAGCCACTCGCCCCAGGTGCCCTCCAGGCCGAACAGCTCGGCCCGGGAGTGGTGGTAGCTGGGCAGGTTGTCCTCGGTCAGCAGGTTGACGACCAGCGCGGTCCGGGCGATCTCGGAGAGCCGCGACTGCTCCGGTGACCACTCCTCGCCGCCCAGGACACCGCCGAAGTTGCGGCCCCGGTCCCAGGGCACGTACTCGTGCGGCATCCACTCCTGTGCCGTCGCCAGGTGCCGGTCGATCTCCGCCGTGACGGCGTCTTCAAGCGTGTGCAGCAGCCAGGCGTCCTCGCGCTCCACGCCCACTCCTCTCCGCTCGGTCAGGACACCCGGCCCGGCTTGCCGCCGCCCGGTGCGAGGGGCACCGCGAGCAGGGAGGCCGCGGCGACCAGGGACCAGACGACGGTCCAGGACGTGCCCGAGAGGACGGCGGGGATGATCAGCGGGGTGACGAACGCGCCGGCGAAGGCGGTGGTGTTCTCCATGCCGAGCGCGGCACCGGCGCGCTGCGCCCCGGCCATCGAGGCGATCTCCGTGTAGGCGACGCCGTGCCAGGCGTTGGCGAGCATGCCGCCGATCGCGAGAGCCGCGGCCACCAGCAGGACGGGCCCGTGGCTGAGCGCGGCGGCACCGGCCATGGCGACACCGGTGACGGCGCCGATCGTCCGGACGTAGGCACGGCGGTTGCCGTTGCGGTCGGTGTAGCGGCCGGACCAGACGCGGATGGCCGCGCCGCCGATCTGCACCACCAGGATCGTCACACTGCCGACGACCAGGCCGGCGTCCTTGGCGTCGTGCAGGAAGATGCCCGCGAAGGAGAGCACCGCGATCTGCGGCATGGTCAGCAGGGCGCTGGCCAGCGCCAGCCGCCAGCAGTCCCACCGCTTCAGCGGCGACACGCTCTCGGTGGCGGCGGCGCTCGCGGCCCCGGCGGCGGCCGGCTTCACCAGGGCCTCCGGCTCGTGCAGCCAGCGCCAGGCCGCGGCGGCCGTCACGAAGCAGAACGCGGTGAGCACGGCGAACACCGCGCGGAAGCCCACGGCGGTGGCCAGCCAGGGCAGCAGGGCCGCGCCGACGGCGCCGCCCGCCGGGATCGCGGTCTGCCGGATGCTCATGGCGAAACCGCGTTCCCGGTCGTGGAACCACAGCATGACGGCCCGCCCGGACGAACCGTTCACACTGCCGCCCAGCAGGCCGACGAACAGCATGCACACGGCGAGCAGGACGGCCGAGGGCACCGCGCCCCCGGACGGCACGACGAACGCCGCCATCAGGGCCAGCACCGATCCGGTCGACAGCAGCCCGGTCAGGAGGATCCTGCGGTCTCCGTACCGGTCCGTCAGCAGACCCCAGACGATCTCGGACATGGCGACGCCCAGCAGCACGCCGCCGAGCACGAAACCGAGTTCACTCGTGCTCAGGTGGTACTCGGAGCGCATGACCGTACCGGTGACCGGGATGCCCGCGAAGGCAGCGGAGAAGCTGGCCTGGGCGGCCACCCCGATCCCGAGGATGGTCCACCGGTGGCGCGGACCGAACGAACGGGCCGCTTGCCGAGGGGGGAGAGTGGACGTGGGCGAGGTCGACACGGTGATTCCTGTGGGGCGTCGGGGGAAGTGGGGGGAACGCGGGCGTGGGTCAGACCGGCTGGACCGGCTGCTCCCACACGACCAGCGCGAGGCAGCCCTTGGGGCTGCGCGGGGTGTGCACGCTGTCCGGCTCCATGCTCAGCAGGCTGCCGGCCGGGTGCACCCCGGCCTCCGTCTCCAGCTCACCGTCGAGCACGTAGATGAGCTCGTAGCCGGGGTGACGGTGGGTCCGGGCCGCGGCCCCGGGCAGGTAGCGGACCACGGCGGCGGCCGGACCCCCCTCGCCGGTCTGCTCCGGGCCGTAGAGCCGGTGGATCTCGGCGTTGGTACGCCCGTCCGCGGTCAGCGGCTGGAAGTCGAGTTCCGCGACCCCGAACTCACCGGACGCCAGCTTGGCGAAGAGCAGGGGGAGGTTTTCGGACTGGACAGCAGACATGTCGGCCTCTCAGGGGTCCGGCCGCGGCCGGGGCAGTGATGACTGAGGATGAAGGGGGAAGGGGCGGAGCGTCAGGTGCCGTCGCCGACGCGGCCCGGCACGCCGTCGATCCACCGGTCCGCGTACCGGTCGGCGGCGGCCTGGTCACGGAAGGCGTAGGTCTTCAGCAGCCAGCGCTGACGGGCCCGCTCCGGGTCGTTGATCTCCATCTTGTCCCGGCTGTGCAGACCGTCCTGGTTGGCGAAGGTGAACAGGTCGCCGGTCTGGATCCGGTGCCGGGTCTTGTTGGCCCGCACCAGCGCGTTCTTCAGGGCGAGCAGCGCGTCCTTGGCCTCGGGCGGGGCCGTCTCGGTCACCGTGGTGGTGGTGTCGAGGTAGCGGAAGCTGTGCTCGTTCTCCAGGATCGCGTGGTCCTCGGAGACGCTGAGCGCGCCGTTGTTGTCCCGGGAGAACACGTCGTACGGCGTGATGAAGTACGGCTTGCGCAGCACCGCCTGCTGCTCCTCGGTGAGGTGCGCCAGCAGGTCCCGGCCGTCCACGAAACCGGTGTAGATGTAGTCGGCGCCGTCGGGGCAGCGCATGCCGAGCAGGCAGATGAAGTCGGCCCGCACCGGGTGCGCCGTCCGGTCGTTGTGGTAGACCAGCTCGCTGTCGCTGAAGCCGGTCTGCATCCCGCTGTACTTGTTGATGGCGATGACGTCCACGAAGAACGCCCCGTTGAACCGGGTGCCGTAGGACAGCAGCGGGGTCTCGACGAGCCGGCCGAACAGGGCCAGGAACGCCTCGCCGATGAAGGTGTGCTTCTTGGCGTGCTTGTCCGCGATCGGGTCGTCCAGGTCGAGCAGCGGGATGTCCTCGTCCAGCGGGCAGTTGCGCAGCACGTGGGCCTGCGTGCCGCCCGCCGCGCGCTCGTCGCGGATGCGCCGGCACAGGTCCACGAAGTACCCGGGCACGTCGCCGCTGTCGGCCAGGTCGGCTATCGCGGCGCTGAACGCGCTGTGGTCCTCGTAGGGGTTCTTCGTGACGCCGCGCAGCAGCTCGCGCAGCGCGTCCCGCTCGGTGTCGGTGAAGGTGTAAACAGGTTCCACGGTGGTGGTCCTCAATCTGGTGCTTCGGTCGGGCCTCAGGCCGCGGCGACGGCGGACCCGGGGACGAGTTCGGCGGCGAGCCGGGCCTTGACGACCGCGAGGTCTTCGCAGTCGCCGCCGGTCCGCTCCGCGATGTGTACGCGGTACAGCTCGTTCAGCTCGGCGTCGGTGACGGTGACGCCCAGTTCGTCCAGCAGGTGGCGCAGGACGGTGCGCCCCGAGTGGCGGCCGACGAGCACGCTGCGCTCCCGGCCGAACCGCGCGGGCTCGACGTACTCGTAGGTGGCGGGGTTGCGCAGGATGCCCTGCTGGTGGATGCCGGCGGCCGTACCGAAGGCGTACGTGCCGAAGATCGCCTTGTTGCGGGGCTCCTCCAGCCGGATGATGCGGCGCAGCTCGGTGTAGACCTCGTACATGCGGTCCAGCCGGATCTCGCTGTACAGGCCGGTGACGTCCTGCTTGTACGCCAGCAGCGCGGCGATCTCCTCCAGCGCCGTGTTCCCGGCGCGTTCGCCGATGCCGCCGAGCGTGGCCTGCACCTCGTCGGCGCCGGCCACGAGACCGGCCAGCGCGTTCGCGGTGGACAGGCCGAAGTCCTCGTGGCAGTGGGTGGCGATGCGCACCGGGGACGGCGCCCAGGCGCGGAACTTGGTGATGAGACCGGCGTACTCCTCCGGGGTCAGCGCACCGGAGGTGTCGGCGACCACGAAGCAGCTGGCACCCGCCTCGACGGAGCGCTCCGTCAGCTCGCGCAGCAGGTCCTCCTCGCCGCGGCTGGCGTCCTCGATGCCGACGGAGACGTCCTCCACGCCGAGCGAGCGGGCGAAGGCGATCGCCTCCAGGACCTCGGCCAGGCCCTGGGCGCGGGTGATGCGCCGCTTGTGCTCCAGGTGGATGTCGCTGCCGGTCGCGGCGATCTGGACCTGGTGGCGGGCGGTGCCGCCGGCCTCCACGGCCGTCTCGATGTCCTTCGGGACGGCCCGGCAGAACGTCGTGAAGCTGGCCGTGGTGAGGTGCTGGGAGATCAGCCGGGTCGCCTCGAAGTCGCTGGGCGAGGAGGCCGGGAACCCGGTCTCGATCCGGTCCACGCCCAGGGACTCGATGCCCAGGGCGAGTTCGAGTTTGTCCTTGGGACCCATGGCGTTGGCCGGGGCCTGTTCACCGTCGCGGAGCGAGGTGTCGAAGAAGGAAACACGGCGCATGTCAGCTCGGCTTTCTGGTGAGTGGGGCGACCGGTTCGGCGGTGGCCGTGACTGCCGTGCCGGCGTACCCGTTGGCACGCCGGGCGAGCGCGTCACCCATCCTGTCGAGCGCCTGGTCGATGACGTCCCGGGACGTGGCGTAGGAGAGCCGGACGTGCCCCTCGCCGCCGGGACCGAACGCGCTGCCGGGAGTCACCGCGACGCGGGCCTCGTCCAGCAGCCATGCGGCGAACTCCGCCGAGGTGGCGAAGCCGGTGCCGCGGATGTCGGGGAAGACGTAGAAACTGCCCTCGGGCCGGGCGCACTCCACGCCGGGCAGCCGGTTCAGACCGGCCACGATGAGGTCCCGGCGGGCGGCGTACTCGCGCGTCATGGCCGTGACCTCGTCCTGCGGACCGGTCAGGGCCGCGAGGCCGCCGTGCTGGATGAAGGTGCCCGCACAGCCCACGGAGTGCTGCTGCGCCTTGAGGACCTCGCGGACGAGGTCGTCGGGCCCGGCGACGTAGCCGAGCCGCCAGCCCGTCATGGCGTGGGCCTTGGAGAACCCGTTGACCGTCAGCGTCCGCTCGGCGCAGCCCGGCAGGGACGCCAGACTGACGTGCCGGGTCCCGTCGTAGATGATCTTCTCGTAGATCTCGTCCGCGATCACCAGCAGGTCGTGCTCCTGGACGAAGGCGGAGACGACCTCCGCCTCCTCGCGGCTGAGCGCCCGCCCGGTCGGGTTGTTGGGCGTGTTGAGCAGCAGCACCCTGGAGCGCGGCGTGACGTGCCGCTCCAGCGCCTCGCGGGTGATGCGGAACCCGGTGCCCGGGTCCAGCGGCGCGGAGACGGGCACCGCACCGATCAGATGGGCCATGGAGGCGTAACTGACCCAGCTCGGCGTGGGAATGACGACTTCGTCGCCCGGTTCGAGCAGCGCCATCAGAGAAATGAACAGAGCATGCTTCGCCGATGGCGTGACGATGATTTCCTTGTCACGCCGGGCGACGATCCCGTTCTCCCGCTCCAGCTTCTCCGAAATAGCGGTCAGCAGTTCGGGGAGGCCCCGGCTCGGAGCGTAGTGCGTGTGCCCTGCATGCAGCGCCGCGGAAGCGGCCTCGACAACATGGGCCGGAGTGTCGAAGTCCGGCTCCCCGCCACCGAGATCGAGAACATCGATGCCCTCAGCACGCATCGCGTGCACACGCTCCAGAACGGCGAAGGTCGCCGACGGCTGAATGCGGGAGAAACGGCTCGCGGCGCGCTTCCTCATCCCGTGCTCCCCAGACCGAACGCCTCGGCGACCGAGGAGATCCGCGCGGTGCGGCCGATCACCTTCAGGGCCGCCGCGTGCATCTCGTCACCGTCGGCGGCGGTGGCGTCCTCCAGCACCTCGACCGTGTAGTCCCGGTCGTGGCCGTCACGTGCGGTCGCGAGGATCACCATGTCGGTGGAGACGCCGGTGAGCAGCAGCGTGTCGACGCCGAGGGCGCGCAGCGTCAGGTCGAGACCGGTGCCGTAGAAGGGGCTGATGCGGTGCTTGGCGACGACGGGCTCACCGTCGACGGGCTTGACCGCGTCGTGCGGTTCGGTGGCCCAGGTGCCGAGCAGGATCCGGCCGTCCTCCTTCGCGCTGCGGAAGACATCGGACGAGGCCGGCCACTCCGGGTATCCCGCGCTGAATCCCACGACGACATGAATCACCGGAATGTCCCGGGCCCGCGCCGTCTCCAGCGCCACCGCCGCGCGTTCCAGCACGCCACGCTCGGCGACCTGGCGGGCATAGCCCTCGCGGCCGTATCTGCCGTCGGGGTGAACAATGTCGTTAATGAGATCCAGCATCAGCAGTGCCGGTTTTCTCACCACAGCTCCTCAGCTCCTTGGCTCCATGTGCCGCACCCAGACGGCCAATTCAGCCGACCATGGGGCCGAAGGGCGGGTCAACCGCGATGAAAGCTGCTCATATCGCCATGAGCGCTTTTGTTCGGCTTCGGTTTTCTCGGCTCCGTGCACATAAATTGACCGCGATTGCCGCACATCCGTACGTCGGCACTTCCGAAAGGACGGACGTCAGGTGCACGACCGCAGGCCTTCCGGCCGGTTCCCTCACCGCATCGCCGTGATCGGCAGTGGGCCACGCGGCCTGAGCGTCGTCGAACGGCTCGCCGCACGCCTGCTGGCCGACCCGCCGGCGGTGCCGGTCGACATCCACCTCATCGACCCGGTGGAGGTCGGCACCGGCCGCGTGTGGCGCACCGACCAGCCGATGTGGTTCCTGATGAACACGATCGCCGGTGAGGTGTCCGCGTTCTCCGGGCGCCCCGACGGCGGCCCGGTGCGTCCCGGTGCCGGACCCTCGCTCGCCGAGTGGTGGCAGACGGTCGACCCCGAGCACGCGGACCCGCTCGGCTACGCGCCGCGCGCCGTGTACGGCCGTTACATGCAGTACGTGCTGGGCGCGGTCGAGGCCGGCCTGCCCGAGCGGGTGCGGCTGCACCGCACCCAGGCCGAGGTGACGGACCTGGAGCCCGGCTCCGACGGCTACCTCCTCACCTTCGACGACGGCCGCACGCTCACCGCCGACCGGGTGGTCATCACCACCGGCCACACCCGGCCGGAGCTCTCCCCGGACCAGCAGCGCCTCGCCGACTTCGCCGCCGCCCACCCGGGCCTGCACTACTACCGCGGCGACTCCGCCGCCGACATGGCGCTGGACGAGATCCCGGCCGGCGCCACGGTGGGGATCCTGGGCCTCGGCCTGTCGTTCTACGACGTGATGGCGGCGCTCACCGAAGGCCGCGGCGGACGCTTCGAAACCGGCCCGGACGGCCCGGACGGCGCGCTGCGGTACGTGCCGAGCGGACGCGAGCCGCTGCTGGTGGCGGGCTCGCGCAGCTCCATGCCGCTGCCCGGCCGCGGCCGCCACCAGAAGGACATCAACTTCCGTTACGCCACCCGGCTGTTCACGACCGAGCGAATACGCCGCTCGGGAGACGCCCCGGTGCGCTTCCGGACCGAGGCGTGGCCCTGGCTGCGGGCCGAGATGGACCTGGTCTACTACGCGACCGGGCTGCGCCGCACCAAGGGCGAGGCCGCGGCCGAGGCGTTCACCGCGGACGTCGTCGCCGCCGCGGAGGCCGGTGTGCCGGACGTGCGCGCCCTGGCCGCGCGGCACGGCGGCGACACCCTGCCGCCCCTGGACATCGACGCCCTGGCGCGGCCGTTCGCCGGCCGTGAGTACCCCGACCCGGAGGCCTTCACGGCCGAGGTGGTCGCCGCCGTCCACGCCGACCTGGAGCACGCGGAGGAGGGCAACGTCGACTCGCCGCTCAAGGCGGCCCTGGACGTGCTGCGCGACACCCGCGCCGTCATCCGCGACCTCGTCGACTTCGGCGGGCTCGCCCCGGACTCCCACCGGGACGAGTTCCTGGAGTGGTTCGTGCCGCGCACCTCGTTCCTGGCCGCGGGACCGCCGCGGATCAGGCTGCGCCAGGTGATCGCGCTGATCGAGGCCGGTGTGCTGCGGCTGGCGGGCCCGGAGACCCGCTACGAGACCGACCCCGAGGGGGGCACGTTCGCCATCTCCTCGCCGTGGGTGCGCGGTTCGCGCACGGCCGCCACCGCGGTGGTCGACGCCCGCATCCCGACCCCGGCGCTGCACCGCGACCCCGCCCCGCTGACCCGTGCGCTCGTCGAGCGCGGCGTGCTGACCAGTTACGTCAACGGCAGCGGCCCGGACGCCTTCGACACCGGCGGTGTGGCCGTGACGCACAGCCCCTTCCACCCCGTCGGCCGCACCGGCCGGCCGGACCACGGGCTGTACGTGCTGGGCATCCCGACCGAGCACACCCGCTGGTTCATGCAGGGCGGCAGCAGCCGCCCCGGATTCTGGACCGACTTCATCCGGGACGCCGACGCGATCGCCGGGGACGCGCTGGCACCGGTGGCCGAGGCCACCCGCGCCGCCCTCCTGCCGGCCGCCGCCCCGGCCTGATCCCGCCCCTCGTGAAAGACACCCACATGCCCTCGACCATGGCCCGCAAGATCTGGCGCGAGCACACCGTGCGCACCAGCAGTTCGGGTGAGGACCTCCTCTACGTCGACCTGCAGCTGCTGCACGAGGTCAACACCCCGCAAGCCTTCGACCGGCTGCGCGCGGCCGGCCGTACGGTCCGCAGGCCCGAGCTGACGCTGGGCACGGAGGACCACAACACTCCGACGATCGACATCCGGCGCCGGATCGCGGATCCGTCCGGCCGCCGGCAGTCCGAGCTGATGCGCGCCAACTGCGCCGAGTTCGGCATCCCGCTGCACCGCCTCGGCGACCCCGGGCAGGGCATCGTCCACGTGATCGCGCCGGAGCAGGGCCTCGTGCGGCCCGGCATGACCGTCGTGTGCTGCGACTCCCACACCACCACGCTGGGCGCCTTCGGGGCCCTGGCCTTCGGCATCGGGGCCAGCCAGGTCGAGCACGTGCTGGCCACCCAGACACTGCCGATGCGTCCGCTGAAGGACCTCTCCGTCACCGTCCGCGGGACCCTGCCCGCCGGCGTGACCGCCAAGGACCTGGTGCTGGCGCTGATCGCGCACATCGGCACCTCCGGCGGCCAGGGGCACGCCATCGAGTACCGCGGCGAGGCCGTCGAGGCCCTGTCCATGGAAGCCCGGATGACGCTGTGCAACATGTCGGTGGAGGCGGGATCACGCGCCGGGCTCGTCGCCCCCGACGCCACCACCTTCGCCTATCTGCGCGACCGTCCCGGCATGCCCACCGGCGCCGACTGGGACGAGGAGGTCGCCTACTGGGCCTCGCTGCGCACGGACGAGGACGCGGTGTTCGACAAGGAGGTGACCCTCGACGGCAGCACGCTCAGCCCGTACGTCTCCTGGGGCACCAACCCGGCGCAGAGCGTCGCGCTCGACCAGTGCGTGCCCTCCGCCGACGACTTCGACACGGTCGAGGAGCGGGCCGCGGCGACCCGCGCGCTGGACTACATGGACCTGAAGCCCGGTACGGCGATGCGTGACATCGCCGTCGACACGGTGTTCCTCGGCTCCTGCACCAACAGCCGTATCGAGGACCTGCGCGCGGCGGCCGACGTGCTCTCCGGCCGGCGCGTCGCCGACGGCGTCCACATGATCATCGTGCCGGGGTCGGCCGCGGTGCGCCGGCAGGCGGTCGAGGAGGGGCTGGACGCGGTGTTCGCCGCGGCCGGCGCCGACTTCCGGGCCGGGGCGGGCTGCTCGATGTGTGCCGCGCTCAACGAGGACCGGCTGCGGCCGGGGCAGCGCGCCGCGTCCACCAACAACCGCAACTTCGAGGGACGCCAGGGCAAGGGATCCCGGACGCACATCGTCTCCCCGCCCGTCGCCGCGGCCACCGCCGTGGCCGGCCGCCTCGCCGCCCCCGCCGATCTGTGAGGTACCCGACGTGACCGACACCAGGAAGTTCACCGTCCACACCGGCACGGCCGTACCGCTGCGCCGCACCGACGTCGACACCGACCAGATCATCCCGGTCCGCTTCTGCGCCAGCACCACCCGGGACGGCCACGCCGACGCGCTCTTCGCCGACTGGCGCGAGGACCCCGGCTTCGTCCTCAACCAGCCCGAGCGGGCGGGCGCGACGGTGCTGATCGCGGGCAACGACTTCGGCACCGGCTCGTCCCGGGAGTACGCCGTCTGGGCGCTCCAGGACTACGGCTTCCGGGTGGTGATCGCCCCGCGGTTCGGCGACATCTTCCGGGGCAACTCCCTGATGAACGGCCTGCTCACCATCGTCCAGCCCGCGTCGGTGGTGACGCAGCTGTGGGAGGCGACCGAGCGCGACCCGGCCGTCCCCGTCGTGGTGGACCTGGAACGCAAGGAGATCCGGTGCGCCGGTCTGGTGGCGCCGTTCGACCTGGACGAGGACATCCGCACCCGGCTGCTGCTCGGCCTCGACCCCATCGCCGCGACCCTGCGGTACGAGGACGAGATCGCCGACTTCGAGCAGCGCCGCCGGGTGCGGCTGCCGGTCACTCGGCCTCGGCCAGAACCGCGGGCCGCGGCGGCCGGCGCGGCGGCGCCGCCAGTCCGCCCGGCATGACGGTGAGCGGCACCGCGGAGGGACGTGACACCGGGGCCTGCCATTCGCACGCGTGGAGGGAGCTCTTGAGCAGCTCGATGAACTCCTCCGCGAACGGGTTGGCCTCGCCCGCCTTGCTCACCGACACGAGCTGGTCGGCGGGCATGACCGGGATCAGCGGGAGCGCCCGCAGCCGGGGGGCCTTGACCGGGATGGCGATGCCGGGCAGCACGGTCAGCCCGTGGCCGTTCGCCGACAGCGTCATCAAGGTCCCCAGGTCGTCCACGCGGAACCCGATGCGCGGGGTCACCCCGTGACTTTGCAGGAAGGAGCACAGCTCCCGCTCCGGGGCCTCGCCGGGCATCAGCAGCGACTCGCCCGCCAACTGCCGTACGTGGACGGTGGTGCCGGCGTTCAGCGGATGACCGGCGGGCAGGACGACGTGCATGGTGTCGCGCAAGACCGTTTCCGCGGGCAGTCCGCTGCCGGCCAGGGTGCCGACGCCGACGTCCACGAGGCCGCGCCGCAGCCAGTCCTCGACGTCGGTGCACGGGCCCACCCGGACGTCCAGGGCCATGTCGGGGTAGCGGACGCGCAGATCGCTCAGCAGCCGGGGCAGCGCGCGCTTGCCGAAGCTGCGGCCGACCCCGACGCGCAGCCGGGGTTTGGCGATGCTCACCACGCGGGAGCTGACCGAGGCGATCTCCTGCGCATGTTTGAGCATGATCCGGGCACTCTGCAGTACACGGCGGCCGGCCGGGGTGAGCGTGATCCGGCCGTGCTCACGGTTGAGGAGCTCGGTGCCGAGCTCCTTCTCCAGGGCGGCGATGGCGTGACTGACGGCGGACTGGCTGACGCCTATGAGCTTCGCGGCGCCGGTGAACGTGCCGGCATCAGCCACCGACACGAAAGCTCTGCATTGGGAGAGTTTCATTCTGTGTTTTCCACTCCGGCGCTGGGCGGTGCGCCTCATGCGTCACATCCGTCGGTGCAGACGGACTCTTAGTGTCTTGCTTAGGCACTGCGAGGGACGATCGTGGTGTGCAGAATTAAAAAGCGTAGGCGACTGCCTTGTCGGCCTGTGGTTCCAGCCAGGAGTCACGTACGAGAATGGACCGCTGAATGTGCTGGAGGCGCCGCGCCGGCTCGATCCCCAGCTCCTCGACCAGCACCGTGCGGATCTGGTCGAACGCCCGCAGGGCGTCGGCCGTGCGGCCGCTGCGGTACAGTGCGATCATGAGGTAGCCGTAGAGCGATTCCCAGGTCGGGTGGCTTTCGATCAACGAGTAGAGCTCGCTGATCAGCGCCTGGTGGCGGCCCAGGTCCAGTTCGAGTTGGAGGCGGCGCTCGTGCGCGTAGACGCGCTTCTCGTCGAGCAGGCGGCCGATGCCCTCGAAGGCGGGCAGGTCGCGGAAGCCTTCCAGCGCCGGTCCGCGCCAGAGGCTGACGGCGGCGGCGAGCGCCTCGGAGGCCGCTTCGAGTTCCCCACGCTTTTGCAGATCACACGCGTGGGTGAGGTGCGCCTCGAAGAGGTTGAGGTCGAGGCTGGAGTGGTCGAGCCGCAGTTCGTAGCCGGTCGGCCGGGTGGTGAGGACGGAGGCGTCCAGACCGAGTTCGCGGAAGCGGCTGCGCAGGTTGCAGATGTAGACGTGAAGCGCGGTGGAAGCGCTCTGCGGAGGAGTGCCCGCCCAGATGGCGTTGATGAGCCTTTCCGGCGAGACCGCCGTGGCGTTGTGACAGCACAGATAGCTCAGCAGAGCGCGAATTTTAGGGGCCCAGGGGCTCACGCTTTCCCCGTTGGTCTTCTCTATTTCGAGTGGACCTAGAATACGAAAAAGCATGGCCATTCTTCCCCCCATTTTGGTTTGTCGCGGTAAAAACTGCATACTGAAGCGCCGTGACCGTTTCATGATCAACGAAACGGTGCCTGGACGTCAAGGCACTTGAGCATGACTTGATGTTACCCAAGGGTAAGCGCGACAAGTCGAGACAACGGGGGGCGTGCGCGGCTTTGTCCCACTCTTGCTTCATCTTTCAACCTGTCCGCATTCTATGACAGGACTTTCCGAGGAGGAAGCCGGGAATCGGCCAATTTCACCGCCTCGCGCGAGTCTCGCCCAAAATCCTTCGAGCCAGACCAGGACGTCCCGCATGACGTAGTGGTCGGCGTCCGGCCGCAGCGCCGACAGCAGGAACGAACGCGCCCCCTCGGCCGGTGCCCCGAGGACCGTGAGACGGGACTCGACGCTGCCGTCGGCGCGCAGGGGTGAGAAGTCCGCGGTCAGTTCCAGGCCCCCGGGCAGGAAGTCGTCCTCGTCCCCCCTGGCGTGATTCCGCCACATCCGGACCAGTCCGCGGTCCAGCAGGTTGCGGTACAGCGGCCGGACGTCGGCGCGCGGGTCGAAGGGGTGCATCCGCGCCTCGACCACCACGTCCAGGGCGCGGCGGGCACCGGTGTGCGGCCCCTCCACGACCGTACGGCCGCTGCCCGCGTCGTAGCGCACCCGGGCCTGTGGGCCGGTCCCGGCGTCCAGCAGGCCGTGTTCGATCAGCGCCGTGATCTTCGCCATCACCTCGGGCGCCGCCCCGTTGGCCAGCCGGTTGTGGTGGCCGGTGTGCCGGCGCAGGAACGTCCGCTGGGAGGCCGCGGTCACCCCGGCGTCGTCCACCGCGTACGAGATCACCGACCGCAGGTCGCGCCAGACCCCGTCGGACGCCGCCTTGTGCGGGTTGTCCAGGTTGCCCTGCCGGGCCCAGGCCTGGTCGCGGGCCATGAACCGCAGCAGCTCGTCCCGGTACTTCTCGGCGGAGCCGGCCGGGCCGACCGGGCGCACGGCCGTGTGCCAGTCGAACCGGTTGCCTTCGAGGGAGGTGTCCAGACGGCTCGGGGAGGTACGCCCCTCGAGGACGCAGGCCGGCGGCAGCGAGCGGTCCAGGCAGCCGCGCACCTCGTACTGCGCCGGCGCCCCGTACACCGTCCGCACCCAGTGCAGCAGCACCTCGCGCACCGGCCACACGACCGCCTTCTGCGCCTCGAACAGGGCCTGTTCGCCGCGCAGCACCGGCCCGAGGGTGCGGGTCAGCTCCGCCACCGCGCCCTCCAGCGCGGGCAGCAGACCGTCCTCGCCCCCGGGCCGCGCACCGGCCAGGAAGGCCACGTACGACGGCATCGCCCGCTGGGTCAGCAGCAGCGCGGCACCCGGCCCGAACAGCGTCGTGTAGTACAGGTGGGCCATCTCCAGCACCACCAGCGGCAGGACGTCCCGGTCGAAGTCGAGCTGCGCCCTGACCCGGTCCGTGGTGGGGTACGGCCGGCCGCTGTTCGCCCGGACCAGGTCCACCGCCTCCCTGGTGAGGAAGGTGCCCGGGTGGTCGCCCGAGCCGTCGCCCGGCTTGCGGTTGTCGGGCCGCGCGAAGGTGAACAGGCCGGAGCCGCTGAAGGCGACGATCGCGGCGGGCTCGTCACCGCTCGGCCTGTACCGCAGCCCCCGCCCGGGCACCTCCTCGAAGGAGCCGCCCCGGCCCTCCGTCAGGTGCAGGACGGCGTCCATGGCGGTCAGCCCCATGCCGGCCAGCCCCACCACGGCACCCGGGCCGGCCACGTCCGGGCCGAGCACCCGGTCCAGCGGGTAGGGGTGCGGCACGTGCACGGCGCCGCCGAGCACCGCCGCCTCGGCCAGCCGGGCTCCCTGCGCGGACAGCCGCGGATCGTGGTGCGAGTGCCCGGTGAGCAGCAGCACCTCGTCGGCCGGATAGGCGGCGCCCGAGGCGGTGACCACCCGCAGCCCGTCGTCGAGGGGCTCGACGTCCACGACCTCCTCCCGGTGCAGGTGCAGCTCCGCGCCGGGGTGCCGGCACAGGTCCGCCGCGAAGGCCCGGAACATGTCGCTGAGCGCCAGGCCGTGCACGTACCGGCGCGGCCAGTCCTCCGGCTGGAGGTCGAAGTCCGGGTCCCCGGTCTCCTCGAACCGGCGGCGGCACCACTCGTGCAGGGTCGGCCGTTCCTCCCGCGGGCGCAGCGGACCCGCGCCCGAGACGGTCTCGTCGGCGGCGAAGCTCACCTGGCAGCCGATGCGGTTGAGGTAACTGGTGCGGGTCTGCCCGGGGCTGTGCGCCTGGCCCGCCCCGAAGTCACCGGTGCGTTCGAAGACACGCACCTGGAGCCCGCGTCCCCCGAGCCGCCCGAGCGTCGCCGACAGCCGCTCGACGGCGTACGTCGCCCGGGGGCCGCCGCCGATCAGGGCGAGCCGGTAGGGACGTGCCCCGGCCGATGTCGGTCGCGTCGGGTCGGCCTGTGCGGTGGTCACTCGTACCCCTTCAGCTGTCTCGCAGGATGTCCGCCAGCGCGGCCAGGAAGCGGTCGATGTCGGCCGAGGTCATCCGGCCCATGGTCGACAGCCGCCAGTGGTCCGCTGCCAGCCGCTCCTGCGCGCGGTAGATGACGAACCCGGCGGCGCGCAGCCGCCGGTGCAGCTCCTCGTAGCCGGCCGACGCGGGCAGCCGCAGCGCGGTCAGCCCCACCGCCCGCTGCGCGGGCGGCAGCAGCAGCTCCAGGCCGAGTGCCTCGAGGCCCGCGCGCAGCTGCCCGGCGAGCGCCGCATACCGGGCGTGCCGGGCCTCCCGCCCCTCGGCGAGCGCGAGATCGAGCGCCGCCTCGAAGGCGTAGCAGGCCGGGATGCCGGGCGTGAACGCCGGCAGGCCCTTCTCCTGGGCCGTGTAGTGCCGGTGCAGGTCCAGGTAGTAGGTACGGCGCGGCCGGCCGGCCAGTGCCTCGAACGCCGCCCTGGTGGCGGTGACGAACGCCAGGCCGGGGGCGCCCTCCAGGCACTTGTTCGCCGAACCGGCCAGCCAGTCGACGCCGTCCTCGGCCGGCGCGATCCGCTCGGCGCCGACGCTGCTGACCGCGTCGACGATCACCTCACGGCCGTGGGCGTGGGCGATCCGGGCCACCGCGGCGACATCGTTGAGCATGCCGGTGCTGGTCTCGTGGTGGACCACGCCGACGTGCGTGAGACCGGGGTCCGCGGCCAGCGCCCGCTCGATCAGGTCCGTGTCCAGCGGCGTGCCCCAGCCCAGCTCCAGCCGGTGGGCGCGGATGCCGTGCGCGGCGGCGATGTGCGCGAACCGCTCGCCGTAGTGGCCGTTGTCCAGGACCAGCAGCCCGCCGTCCGCGGGGACGGCCGAGGCGATCGCGGCCTCCACGGCCGAGGTGCCCGACCCGGTCAGCAGCACCGAGGTGTGCGCCGGGCCGCCGCCCGCCACCAGGGTCGTCTTGTGCCGGATGCGGGTGAGCAGGTCGGAGAACTCCGGCTCCCGGTGGCACAGGTCGGGCCCGGCGAGCGCGGCGCGGACCCGGTCGTCCAGGACGACCGGCCCGGGGTTCATCAGCACCGGCTGCCCGACGGCCGCGGCCGGCAGCGGGGGTACGGAAGCGGTCATGACGCGAGTACCTCCATGAAACGGGCCGCCGACTGCGGCGGCCGGAGCGCGGGCCGGCCCAGGCCCGGGTCCGAACCCGGCCTGATCCGCACCCGGATGAGCTGGGCGCCGCCCTCCGCCTGGGCGCGGCGCACCGCGGCGCGCAGCTGCTCCGCGTCCGTCACGTCGTGGGTGGCGCGGTAGCCGCTCGCGGCGGCGACGGCGCAGAAGTCCACGCCCGCCGAGGCGGTGGGCTGGCCGCCGGTGGATTCGTACGCCTCGTTGTCGAGGAGGATGTGGGCGAGACCGGTCCGGGTCTCCCGGCCGATCGCCGCCATCGCCTCCAGGCGCATCAGCGCGGCCCCGTCGCCGTCGAGGACCGCGACCGGCCGGTCCGGCGTGTGCAGCGCCACGCCGAGGGCCACGCTGGAGGCGCAGCCCATGGACCCGACGACGTACAGGTTCTCCGGCCGGTCGAAGTCGCGCTCCAGCTCGCGCGCGGTCTTGCCGGTGGTGGCGACCAGCAGGGTCGCCGGGTCCATGGCCTCGACCACCTGGCCGATGGCGTCGGCCCGCAGCATGAGGTCCGCGCGCGGGTCCGCTCCGGCGGGCGCGGCGGCCGGGTGCGGGGCGATGGCGCCCTTGGGCACGACGAACGCGAACGGCAGCCGGGTGCCGGCCATGTGCGCGAGCGCCGCGTCCAGCCGCTCGGCGAGCTCCGGGAGACTGCCGGGCAGCACCTCGTTGCGGATGCCCATCGAGGTGAGCATCTCGGGGGTGATCGCGCCCATCAGCTCGTGCTGCGGCTCGTCCGGCTGCCCGGGACGGCCACGCCAGGTGACCAGCAGCAGCACCGGCAGCCGCAGGGTGTGGCACAGCGAGGTCAGCGGGTTGACGGCGTTGCCGAGCCCGGAGTTCTGGAGGATGACCACCGGGGTGCGGCCGGCCAGGCGGGCACCGGCCGCGATGGCCACCGCCTCGCCCTCGTTGGCGCAGATGACGTAGTCCTGCGGGTGGTCCTGTTCCAGGCAGCTGATGACCGGGCCGAGGAACGAACAGGGCACACCGGTGAACGGTCCGAGGCCGCGCTCCTTGAGCAGGGCGACGACACCGTCCGCCGGGAGGGCGCCCGGGGCGGGAGCGCTCACCGTCATGCCTCCGTTCCCGGCAGCAGCGCGGTGGCGCGGCTGACGTCGTCCGCGGTGCGCAGCTCCAGCCAGCCGCTGGCGATCTCGACCGCGCGGACGCGCACACCGGCGTCGATCAGGTCGGCGACCAGCTCCCCCAGGGTGGCCGGCGCGGCGTCGGCGCGCCGCTTCTCGGCCGCCTCGCGCAGGGCGGCCAGGCCCCGCGCGGAGAAGACGGCCGCGCCCGCGAACTCCGCGTCCGCCCCCGGGCCCCCGACCGCCACGACGTCGCCGGCCGCGTCGCCGAGGAGCCGGCGGCCGCCGTGCGCGACCGAGCCCAGCGCGAGCGGCACCGCGTCATCGCGCCGGGGCGCGGCGGACACGTCCGCGAGGACGGCGATGTCGGCGCCCGACTCCGCCAGCAGCCGCAGCGGCTCGCTCTCCACGAGCACGTCACCGGAGACGACCAGGGTGGGTCCGTGGTGGGTCTCGGGCAGGGCGAGCAGGGCCTCCACGGCGGACGGCCCCTGCGGCGCGCCCGCCACGGTGACGTCCTCGGCGCCGGCCCCGCGCAGGGCCGCCATCTGGTGCTCGCGCAGTGCCGGCGCCGCGGCCGTGGCGGGGCCGGACAGGGCGACGGCGCGCGGACGGCTCTCGTAGGAGGTGATGAACTCGGCCTCGTGCCGCTTCTGCACGGGCATGCCCTGGAGGTCGAAGACGGTGGCCAGGGGCGCGATGCGGTCCTCCAGGCCGGTGGTCCGGTCGTCCCGCAGGATCTGGGCGAAGGTGTCGGTCATCGCCGTGATGCCGGCCCGCAGCCCGTGGTTGGCGTAGATGACCATCTTGGCGCCGGCCTCGGCGAGTTCGGTGGCCGTGATGGTGTGGTAGGTCGTCGGGACCACGACCACCGGGACCGGCAGGCTCCAGTGGGAGAGGAACTCGAGGATCGGCTCCGGCGAGGACCCCTTGGCGTGGATCAGCACCGCGTCGGCGCCCGCGCGGACGTACGCCTCGCCGCGGGAGAGCGCCTCGTCCATGCCCCAGCCCGCGATCAGCGCCTCGATCCGGGCGATCACCACCAGGTCCTCGGTGCGCTGCGCCTCCTTGGCCGCGGCCAGCTTCCCGCAGAACTCACCGACCGGGGCGAGCTCCTGACGGCCCGGGATGAAGCTGTTGACCTTCGGGAACCGCTTGTCCTCGATGGAGACCGCGGCGATGCCGGCCGCCTCGTAGCGCCGGATCATGTGCATCACGTTGTGCGCGTTGCCGTAGCCGGCGTCGCAGTCGGCCACCACCGGTACGCGCACCGCGGCGGCCAGCGAGGAGGCGACGCCGAGCAGTTCGCTCATCGTCAGGATGTCGGTGTCGGGCACGCCCTGCGAGGCCGAGACCTCCAGGCCGCTCGACCAGACGCCGTCGAACCCGGCGCGCTCGGCGAGCCGGGCGCCCAGCGGGTTGTGGGCGCCGGCCAGCCGGACCGCCCCGGGGCGGGCGAAGAGCTCGCGGAGCCGGCGCGCGGCCGAGATCTCCGGCGCCCGATGGTTTTCTGTGGTGGTAGCGGCACCCATGCCGAATTCTCCTAGCGGGGGACAGGGCGGCGCAGCACCATTGGGGCAGCCCTGAAAACAGTGGTTGGCGAATGGGAATTCCGAACGGGAATACCGTCCGGAATCCTGTGTGGAACGCGGGCTCAGTCCCGCCGGGCCCGCACCACGACGACGGCCCCGAGCGCCGCCACCACGGCCGTGGCCAGGAGCGCGTACTGCATTCCGTCGAGGAAGACCGACTGCGCGACGCGCTCCACGGCCGTGCGGGCGGCCGGTCCGGTGCCGAGGTCGGGCGGCAGTCCGACGGCCGCGGACCGCACGGCGTCCTCGGTCCGCCCCGCCGGCAGCGGGAACCCCGCGGCCGACAGCCGGGACGGCAGCCGGTCCGCCGTGTACGTCGTGACGACGGCGCTCACGACCGCGATGCCGAGGCTGCCGCCGATCTGCATGGCCGTCTGCTGCAGCCCGCCGGCCACCCCCGACAGCTCCTTCGGGGCGTTGGCCATGACCAGCTTGGTGCCGCCCACCATGACCGGGCTGAAGCCGGCACCCAGCAGCAGGAAGCACAGGGTGGTGTGCAGCGTGCCGGAGTCCGCGTCGAGTCCGGCCAGCGCGCACATGGCGGCGGTGATCACGGCCAGGCCCGCCGCCACCGGGATCCGCGGGCCCGCCTTGCCGATCCAGATGGCCGCGGGCGGCGCGCCCACGATCATCAGCAGGGTCAGGGCGAGGACCCGGATACCGGAGCCGGCGGGGGACAGGCCGAGCACGTGCTGGAGGTAGAAGATCAGCACGAACGGCGCGCCGACCATCACGAAGCCCATCACGGCCATCGTGACGACACCCGAGGTGAACGCCGCCGAGCGGAACATCCGCGGCGGCACCAGGGGCTGCCCGGCGCGCCGCTCCCACCAGACGAAGCAGCCGCCGAGCAGGGCGCCCGCCGTGAGGAACGGCAGCGCCCCGGAGGCCGTACCGCCCGCGTCGGCCACCTCGGCCAGGCCCCACACCAGGGAGCCGAGGGAACCGGCCGCCAGCAGCATGCCGGCCAGGTCGAGGCGGCCGCCCGCGGCCTCGTCGCGCACGTCCCCGAGGACGGTGACGCCCAGCACCAGGGCGAGGGCGCCCAGCGGGACGTTGAGGAAGAACACCCAGCCCCAGTGGGCGTGTTCGACGAGCAGGCCGCCGACCACCGGGCCGGCCGCGGTGGACGCGGCGATGACCGCGCTGCGCACCGCGATCGGCAGGTTGAGCCGGTCGGGCGGGAACGCGCTGCGCAGCAGCCCCAGCGTCGCGGGCTGCATCAGCGCACCGAACACGCCCTGCACCACCCGCAGCCCGACCACCCAGCCGAGCTCCGAGGCCATGCCGATGGCCACCGACGACGCGGTGAAACCGGCGGCGCCCACCAGGAACACCGTGCGGTGCCCGAAGCGGTCGCCGAGCCGGCCCGCGGCGATCAGCAGGGCGGCGACGGCCAGCAGGTAGCCGTCCGTGACCCACTGCACCCCGGTGAGGTCCGTGTGCAGGTCCGCCTGCATGGCCGGCTGCGCGACCGTGACGATGGTCCCGTCCAGCGAGACCATCATCGCGCCCACCGACAGGGTGACCACGGTCAGCCAGGGGTGGCCGCGCAGGCCGCGCCGGACGGCCGGCGCCGTCGCCGGCTCGGCCGGAGCGTCCGGCGCGGCGGGTGAGCCTGTCACGTGGCGGCCCCGGGCACTTCCATCGGTGCGGCACCCGGCTCGGGGCGTCCGGCCGGGCCGGAAGCGGTGTCCTCGGCCGGCTGCCAGCCGGGCGGACCGAAGACGTAACCGAGCTTGTGCCGGAACGTCCTGGCCCCGCGCACGTCGCGCACCATGTTCGCGAACTCGTGCAGCTGGATCTTCCAGATGCTGTAGGTGTTGATCTGCTTGGTCAGACCGTACGTCGGCCGGTGCAGCTCCGGCTGGAAGGTGCCGAAGATACGGTCCCAGATGATCAGGATGCTGCCGAAGTTCTTGTCCAGGTACTCCGGGTCGCTGCCGTGGTGCACCCGGTGGTGCGAGGGCGTCACGAAGACGTACTCGATGGGGCGGGGCAGCTTGCCGATCTTCTCGGTGTGCGCGAACAGGCCCCACAGCAGGTGCACGGAGTGCATCGTGAACACCAGGGCGGGGTGGACGCCGAGCAGCGGCAGCGGCAGCCAGACCATCTTCTCGAACCACTGCGCCCACTTGCGGCGCAGCGCCGTCGACAGGTTCAGGTACTGGCTGGAGTGGTGCACCTGGTGACCGGCCCAGATGAGCCGGATCGCGTGGGCGGCGCGGTGGTACCAGTAGAGCAGGAACTCCACGCCCCAGAAGACGATGAACCAGGTCGTCCACGCCGTCGACGACAGGTGCCAGGGCGCCACGTACTCGTAGACCAGCAGGTACAGCGCGAGCGCCACGGTCCGCAGGAGCGTGGACGAGACCAGCGCCCCGATGCCGGTGAGGATGCTCGCCCGGTGGTCGCGCAGGTCGTAACCCTTGCGGTCGTCCGGGTCGTCGCCGTATTTGATCGCCAGCAGTTCGATGACGATCAGCAGTGCCATGGCTGGGAGCGCGTACACCGCGGGATCGTGTAGCCGGTCTATCACTCTGTCGAGCATCGGGGCTCCTCCTCGGTTCTTACGGAACCGTAATTCGGGCCTCTTAAGACTGGCTTACGAATTCCTTTCGGAGGTGGCCGGCCGCTCGTCGGCGGGGCCGCTCCCGTCATGCCAATCAGTCGTTAAGTGAGGGTTAACCGCAATTCTTTATGCTCCAACGGCCGGGCGCTCAGCGGTCGTACGACAAAAGCCCCCGGCTCGCCTATGAATCGTGAGCGGGGTACCTATGAGCGCCAGTCATGTCGTCGTCCGGAAGGCTCGGGACGCGGCGTCCGGCCGCCCGGTGCGCGTCCTGGCCCTGCACGGGCTGGCGGCCACCGCGACGACCTGGCGCGCCTACGCGCAACACGCCGCCCCCGCCGCCGAGGTGTGGACCGCCGACCTCCCCTGGGGGCAGGGCGGCGGGCCGGAGTGGAGCCGCCGGGGCAACCCCGCCGACTCGATCGGCACCGCCCTGGAGCAGGTGCCCGGCGGTGTCGACCTGCTGATCGCCCACTCCTATTCCGCGCTGCTGGCCCTGGAACACCTGGCCGCCGCCCCCCGCGAGGCCCGCCCCGGCGCCCTCGTCGTGGTCTCGCCCTTCCACCGCCGCGACCCCGCGCACTTCCACTGGGACACCGCCCAGCACTACCTGGGCATCTTCCAGGACGTCTTCGACGAGGCGCTGGGCCTCGGCTCGACCCGGCCGCTGGACGCCGGGCTGCGCCGGGACATGGCGCTGCTCATCCGCGACCAGGTCGGCCCCTACGGCTGGCTCCGCTTCTACGACAGCTACCTGCGCAGCCCGTTCCTCGACACGGCGGCACTGGACCTGCCCGTGCTGGTGACGGCCGGCCGGGCCGACCGGTTCGCGCCGCCCGAGGACGCCGTCGCCCTGGCCGGTGCCCTGCCGCATGGACGGCTGCGCCTGTGGGACGACTGCGGCCACTTCCCGATGACCGAACAGCCGCGGCTCTTCGCCGACGCCGTCGACGCCTTCGCCGCCGACTGCCTCCCGCGGCACGCCACGCCCACGGAGGTGAGCGGAGCATGACGGCCACCCCCACCCCCGAGGTGCTGGTCACCGGACTGGGCACGGTCAGCTGCCTCGGCACGGGTGTCGACGCCTACTGGCACGGCCTGACCTCGGCCGTACCGCGCCCGGCACCGGTGGCCGGACTCACCGAGCGGGTCCCCGGCGTCCTCGCCTACCAGGTGCCGGACGGACCGCGGTGGTCCGCGCCGGCCGGTGAACCGGACGGCCGCGCCGCCCGGTTCGCGCTGCACGCGGCCCGGCAGGCCGTCGCCGACGCCGGGCTGACCGACGACGAGATCGCCGACATGGCGGTGGTGATCGGCACCGCGGCCGGTGAGAGCGGGGCACGCGACACGCTGACCGGGCCCGCCGACCACTGGACGCCGGTGTTCCGCCTCGCCTCCGCGGTCGGCGGTGAACTCGGCGCCTTCGGCACCAACATCACCATCGGCAACGCCTGCGCCGCCAGCGGTTACGCCCTGTCGGTCGCCATGGACCTGGTGGCCCGCGGCGAGGCCGAGACCGTGCTGGTCGGCGGCGCCGAGGCACTGGCCTGGGCGCCGCTGGCGAGCTTCAGCCGGCTCGGGGCCAACGACCCCGAACGGTGCCGCCCGTTCGACGCAGACCGCCGGGGCACCGTGTTCGGCGAGGGCGCCGCGATGCTGGTGGTGCAGTCGGCGCGGGCGGCCGCGGGCCGAGCGTCGTACGGCCGGCTGCGCGGTACGGCGTGGAGCTGCGACGCCCACCACCTCACGGCCCCGGACCCGGAGGGCGGCCAGCTGGTCCGCGCCGCCCGCGAGGCCCTCGCCCAGGCGGCGGCCGGTCCCGCGGCCGTCGGCTGCGTGGTGCCGCACGGGACCGGGACCGCGCACAACGACGTCGTGGAGACCCGCGTGCTGCGTGAGGTGTTCGGCGCGGACCTGGACCGGGTGCCGCTGTTCAGCCTGAAGGCGTTCATCGGGCACACCGCGGGCGCCGCCGCCGCGTTCGCCGTCGCCGCCGCCGCCCTCATGACCCGGCACGGGATCGTCCCCGCGAACATCGCGCCCGACCGGCAGGACCCGGACTGCCCGGTGTGGCTGCCCACCGCCGCGCCCGTGCCGCTGGAGCGGCCCCAGGTCCTGGTCAACGCCTACGCGTTCGGCGGCAGCAACGTGTCGCTGGTGTTCGGGGGTGAGAACCGTGAGCAGCGTGACGGCTCCTGACACGGTGGCCGAGGCGGTCGTCGCCTCGGCCGGGATCGTCCTGCCGCCCGACCCGCTGCCGGCGGACGGACAGTGGTTCGACGTCAAGGCCCGGCTCGGGCGCCGCGGTTACCGGTACCTGCCCGAGTCCTGCCACTACCTGCTGGCGGCCGCCCGGGACGCGCTCGCCGCCTCCGGTGACGAGCCGGAGCGGCACGCCGAGGAGCGGCGCGGCGTCGTGGTCGGCACCAACAGCGCCGTGGCCGGGCTGCACGCCGACATCGTGCGGGCCGTGGGCGGCGACGGCATCGACGGGCTCAGCCCCATGACCGTGCCCTTCTTCTCGGTGAACCTGGTCGCCGCGAAGCTGTCCACCGAGCACCGCTTCAAGGGCTTCAACCTGACCGTGACATCACCGCGGGTGGCCGGCCTGGAGGCGGTGCACCTGGCCGCCGGCGCGCTGGCCGCCGGCCGCGGCGACGTGGTCCTGGCGGGCGGCGCCGAGGCACCCGACCCGCGGGCGGGCGACGCCGTGCCCGAGTCCGGCGCCGTGCTGCTGCTCCTGCGGCCCGCCGGGGCCGAGGGCGGCACGGTGGTCAGGACCGCGCTGCGCTTCCTGCCGCCCCGCGCCACCGGCACCCCGGCCGGCCGGGAACGTGCCGGACGCATGGTGCGGGCCGCGCTGGACGGGGTGTGCCCGGCACCCCCGGCGGCCGTCCACCTCGTCACCGACGGCTCGCCGACGGCCCGCACGGCCGCGGACGCGGTGCGGGACTGGTGCGGCGCCGCCACCCGGGTGACGGACGCGGTCACCGCGGTGCACGCCGGCGCGCTGGCCCCGCTGCGGCTGCTGGCGCACGCGCTGCGCCCGGACCGGCCGGCACCCGAGGCCGTGGTGGTCGCCTCCGGGGAGGGCAACCTCGCCTTCGCCGCCGTCGACGCCCGCTGAGCCGTACCGAACCACCCACCGAGCAACCCCGAGCAAGAGGAAGAGCATGCTGTCATCCGTCAAGGGTTCGTGGTGCCTGATACTCGGCGCCTCCAGCGGCATGGGCCGGGCCACCGCGCTCGCCATGGCCCGCGAGGGCGCCCACGTCTGCGGTGTCTACTTCGGCACCGCCGCCCAGCAGGAGGAGGCCGACGCGCTCGCCGAGGAGGTCCGCGCCCTCGGCGTCCAGGCGTCCTTCCACAACGTCAACGCCGCGAAGGCCGACGCCCGCGCCGAGGTGACCGCGCACCTCGCCGAGCTGACCGGGCCGCAGGGGGTGCGCGTGGTGCTGCACTCGCTCGCCTTCGGCAGCCTGCTGCCGTTCATCCCCACCGAGGGACAGCCGGACGTCATCACGCCGCGGCAGATGGACATGACGGTCGACGTCATGGGCCACAGCCTCGTCTACTGGGTGCGCGACCTGTACACCGCGGGCCTGCTGGGCCGCGGCGCCAAGGTGTTCGCGCTGACCAGCCGCGGCGACGGGCGGGTCATGCCCAGCTACGGCGCCGTGTCCGCGGCCAAGTCCGCGCTCGCCTCCCACGTCCGGCAGCTGGCCGTCGAACTGGCGCCGTCCGGCATCGCCGTCAACGCGCTGCGCGCCGGGCTCACCATGACCCCGGCCCTGATCCGCATCCCCGGCAGCGACGCGCTCGCCCAGCGGGCCCGGGAGTCCAACCCGCACGGCCGGATCACCACCCCCGAGGACGTCGCCGAGGCGGTCGTCATGTTCTCCGCCAGTGACTCCTCCTGGATCACCGGCAACGTCATCGACGTCGACGGCGGCGAAGGCCTCGTCTGACCGGCCGGCCCCGGCCCCGCACCACCCCGCCCCATCAGCACGACGGAGGAACCCACCATGCCCGAGCCCACCACCCTGGACCTGGAAGACCTGCGCGCCACCATCGCCGAGATCGTGGACGTCGACGTCGACGAGGTCACCGACACCGCGGACTTCAAGGAGGACCTCGACGTCGACTCGCTGCTGGCGCTGGAGATCCTGGTCCGCCTGGAGCGCAAGTACCAGGTGAAGCTGTCCGAGTCGAACCTGCAGAAGGTGCGTTCGCTCAAGGAGACCTACGACCTGCTCGCCGAGCAGCTCGAGGCCGCCTGATGCCCGCCGGCCCTCGCACGGCCCTGGTCACCGGCGGCTCCCGCGGCATCGGCCGCGCGGTGGTCGAGCGCCTGCTGGCCGACGGGTACGACGTCGGCTACTGCTGCCGCACCATGCCCGCCGACGCCGCCGACCTGGAGCGGCTCGCGGACAAGCACGGCGTGCGCGTGCACGGCACCGCGGTGGACGTGACGGACGGCACGGCCGTGCGCGCGTGGCTGGAGCAGGCCGAGGAACGCCTCGGCGGCCTCGACACGCTGGTCACCAACGCCGGCATCGTCCGGGACATGCCGCTGGCCGTGATGGGCCGGGAGCACTGGGACGCGGTCGTCGGCACCAACCTGACGGGGACGTACACCGTGTGCCAGGCGGCGGTCATGTCCCTGATGCGCCGCCGCGGCGGCTCCATCGTCGCCGTGTCCTCGGTGGCCGGTCTGCGGGGCAACGCCACACAGACCAACTACGCCGCCTCCAAGGCCGGGATCGTCGGCTTCGCGAAGTCGCTGGCGAAGGAGGTGGCCCGCTTCGGTATCCGCGTCAACGTGGTCGCGCCGGGCCTGATCGAGACGGACATGACCGCCGGACTGGACGACAAGGCACGCCGCAAGGTCGTCGCCGACATCCCGCTGCGCCGGACCGGCAGGGCCGAGGAGGTGGCCGACGCGGTCGCCTTCCTCGCCTCGGACCGCGCCGCCTACATCACCGGCCAGGTCGTCCGGATCGACGGCGGAATCGGCATCTGAGGGAGTACGGAGCACAGGTGATGGCAGTGGTGGACCGCCCCACCCGCGTGGTGGTGACCGGCCTCGGCGTGCTGACCCCGATCGGGTCGACGCTGGAGGGCTTCTGGGACGCCGCGGTACGGGGCGACGTGGGCACCTTGCCGCTGACGCGGCCGGATGCCGCCGACTTCCCCGGCCGGCTGGCCGGCGAGGTGCGGGACGTCGCCGCCCCGCGCGGCACCGGCGACCGCGTCACCCGGCTGGCCGTGACCGCCGCCTCGGCGGCGGTCGCCGACGCCGGACTCGACCCGTTCCCGTCCGACCCGGCCCGCTCCGGCGTCTGCTTCGGCACGCTCCTCGGCAACCGCGCCGGACTGGAGCCGGACGTGACGCGGTTCCACCGCGGCACCGCCCCGGCCGGCGCCGGCCCCCGGGCCGCACGGCCCCGGCCGGTCGTGGGGCTCGCCGACGCGGTGGCCCGGCAGCACGGCTTCCTCGGACCGAGCACGGTCGTGGCGACCGCCTGCGCGTCGGGCAACAGCGCCCTCGCCCACGGCGCCGAGGCCATCCGCGCCGGCCGGGCCGACGTGATGATCGCGGGCGGCGCGGACGAGCTGTCCGCCGGCATCATGATGATGTTCGCCAGCCTCCGCTCCCTCACCGACGACGCCCTGCGGCCGTTCGACCGCAACCGGTCCGGGCTCGTCGTCTCCGAGGGCGCCGCCGCGCTGGTCCTGGAGTCGTACGAGCACGCCCGCCGGCGCGGGGCCCGCGTCTACGCGGAACTCGCCGGCTGGGCGTCCGCCTGCGACGCCCACCACATGACCGCCCCGCACCCGGACGGCCGCGGCGCCCGCCGCTCCATGGAACGGGCCCTGGCCCTGGCCGGCACCCCGCTCGACCGGGTCGGCTACATCAGCGCGCACGGCACCGGCACCCCCTCCAACGACAGCGTCGAGGCGGCGGCCGTACGCGCCCTCTTCGGGGAGCGCGGCCCCGCCGTCTCCTCCCTGAAGGGAGCGCTCGGGCACACCCAGGGAGCGGCCAGCGCGATCGAGGCGGTGGCCTGTGTGCTGGCGCTGCGCGACGGTGTCGTCCCGCCCACCGCCAACCTCGTCGAACCGGACCCCGAGTGCGCCGTCGACCTCGTCCACGGAGCGGCACGGGAAGCGGCGCTGGACGTCGTCGTCAACAACGCCTTCGGCTTCGGGGGCAACACGGCCTGCACCGTGTTCACCCGTCCGGGCACCGGAAGGAGCACGGCATGAGCACACCGGTCGCCGTCACCGGCATCGGGCTGGCGAGCGCGCTCGGCGCCGGCCTGGACGCCACCTGGGAGGCACTGCTGGCGGGCCGCACGGCCCGCACCACCGCCGTCCCGGCGGCCGGGCTGTACCCCGGGCCGCGGCCCGCGGCGGCCGCCGCGCTGGAGGACGACCTGTCCGACGTGCCCGCCTTCGCCCGGCGCCGGCTGCGCGCGCTCAGCCGCGAGTCGCTGCTGGTGTCCCGGGCGGGCCTGCTGGCCTGGCGGGACGCGGGCCTGGACGCCGCCCGCACGGCGGGCGGCGGACCCGCACCCGAGGAGGTGGGCGTCGTCCTCGGCACCGCGGGCGCCGGCCTGACGGGCTACCTCCAGGTCCTCCACGACGGACTCACCCTCGGCGTGGACCTGGTCAGCCCCTACGCCGGGCCGCAGGGCAGCCTGAACGCCGCCGTCTCCGACCTCGCCATCGCCGCGGACGCCCAGGGGCCCGTCGTCACCGTCACGGCCGGCCGGTGCTCCGGCGCTGAGGCCCTGACGGCGGCGGCCGACCTGCTGCGCACCGGCCAGGCCGAGGTGGTGCTGGCCGCGGTGGTGGACGTACTGGATCCGCTCACCCTGGACGCCGGGGCCGGCCGGGACGCCGACGCGCCCGGCCCGTTCGCGGCCGGCCGTACCGGCGCGCTGCCCGGGGAGGCCGTCGTGGTCCTCGTGCTGGAGGACGCCGGGCGGGCCCGCGCGCGCGGAGCCCGCGTCCACGCCGAGGTCGCCGCCGTCCGCACCGGGCTCGGCGACCCGGACGACACCGACGGCCGGGCCGCGGTGCGCGCCGTCGACGCCGTCCTCGCCGAGGCCGGACTCGGCCCCGGTGACATCGGGCTGCTCAGCTCCTCGGCGGCCGGCTGCGAGCTGGTCGACCGGGCCGAGGCACACGCCCTGCACACGGTGTTCGGCGCGGACACCCCCGTCTTCGCGGCCGGCGGCGCCCTGGGCGACTGCGCCGGCGCGACCACCCTGCTCCAGCTCGCCCTGACCGCGCGGGCGCTGGACACCGACCTGACACCGCCCACCCCGGGGGCCGCCGACCGGGACCCCGCGCTGCCCCGGCTCGCGGTGACCGCCGCACCCGAGCGGCGCCCCGGCACCACCGCCGCCCTGGTCCTGACCACGGACCGGCGGCCCGCCGCGGCCGCCGTGCTGCTGCGCCGGCCGGACACCCGTGCCGCGGCCGCGGGCAACTGACGAACGTCCCGGACCGGGCACCGGCCGCCGGGTGACGAGAGGTAGGAAATGAAGCAGGAACCGGCAGAGCCGATCGCCATCGTGGGGATGGCCGGGCGTTTCCCCGAAGCCCCGGACGTGGACCGGTTCTGGCGTCTGCTGATGGACGGCGTCGACGCCATACGCCCCGTCCCGGCCGACCGCTGGAACGCCCAGGACGTCCTCGACCCGGAGAAGAAGATCCAGGACGTCGGCGGATTCCTTGAGGACGTCGACCAGTTCGACCCCGCGTTCTTCGGCATCTCGCCGCGCGAGGCCGAGGTGATGGACCCCCAGCAGCGGCTGATGCTGGAGACCACCTGGCGCACCCTGGAGGACGCGGGCATCCCGGCCTCCGCGCTGCGCGGCTCCCGCACCGGCGTCTACTTCGGCGGACTCTGGCACGACTACGAGCTGCTGCGCACCGAGCGCGGCGCCGCCCCCACCCAGCACTCCACGGCCGGCAACGCCCTGGACATGCTCTCGGCCCGCATCTCCTACTTCCTCGGCCTGACCGGCCCCAGCCTCACCCTGGAGACCGGCTGCTCCTCCTCGCTGGTCGCGCTGCACCTGGCCTGCCAGGCGATCCGCTCCGGTGACGTGGACGGCGCCCTGGTCGGCGCCGCCAACCTCATGCTCACCCCGGACGTGACGATCGGGCTGACCCACTTCGGCGGGCTCGGCGCGAACGGCCGGTGCAGCGCCTTCGGCGCCACCGCCGACGGGTTCGTCCGCGGCGAGGGCGTGGCCGCGGTCTACCTCAAGCGGCTCGACCACGCCCGGCGGGACGGCGACCGGGTGCACGCCGTCATCGTCCGCACCGCCGCCAACAACGACGGCGGCGGCGAGAGCCTGGTGACGCCGAGCCCGCAGGGCCAGGAGGACCTGCTGCGCCGGGTCTACGAGGGCTCCGGCATCCCGCTGGACCGCGTCGCCTACGTCGAGGCCCACGGCACCGGCACCCGGCGCGGCGACCCCACCGAGGCGGCGGCCCTCGGCAAGGTGCTCGGACAGGCCCCGCAGCGCGCCGGCCGCCCCCTCGCCGTCGGCTCCGTGAAGTCCAACATCGGCCACCTGGAGCCCGTCGCCGCGCTCGCCGGACTGTTCAAGGCGGTCCTCGCGCTGCGGCACGGCGTGATCCCGCCCGGCCTGCACTCCGCCGAACTCAATCCGGACATCCCCTTCGACGACCTCGGCCTGCACGTCGTCCGGGAACCCCTGCCGCTGCCCGAGGACGGCCCCGTCTACCTGGGCGTCAGCTCCTTCGGCTGGGGCGGCACCAACGCCCATGCCGTGATCACCGGTCCGCCGCCCGCCCCGGCCGCGGGCCCGGACCCGTCCGTGGACCCGGCGTCGCCGGTCGTCCTGCCGCTCAGCGGCCACACCCAGGCCGCGCTCACACAGCGGGCCCGTGAACTGGGCGAGGCGCTCCGGCGGCCCGGCGCCGACCCGCGCCGCCTGGCCGGAGCCCTCGGCCACCAGCGCGACCACTTCGCCTTCCGGGCCGGTGCGGTGGCCACCGACGCCGGTGAACTCGCCGCGCTGCTGGAGAAGTTCGCCGCCGACCCGGACGGCGATCTGCCGGGCGTCGTCACCGGCCGGGCCCGGAAGCACGGCCGTACCGCGTTCGTCTTCCCCGGACAGGGGTCGCAGTGGGCGGCGATGGGCCGCCGGCTGTACGCCGCCGACGCCGTCTTCGCGGCCACCCTGGACCGCTGCGCCGCGGCCCTGGCCCCGCACGTCGACTGGGACCTGACCGATGTCGTCGCCGGGGGCGCCGGGGACGCGTGGATGAAGCGCGTCGACATCGTCCAGCCGGTCCTGTGGGCCGTCTCCGTGGCGCTCGCCGCGACCTGGCGGGCCGCGGGCGTCGAACCGGACGTCGTCGTCGGCCACAGCCAGGGCGAGATCGCCGCCGCGACCGTCGCCGGGATCCTCTCCCTGGAGGACGCCGCGCTGATCGTGGCGCTGCGCAGCGCCGTCCTGCTGCGCACCAGCGCGGGCACCGGCCGCATGCTCGCCGTCGACCTGGACGCCGAGGCGGCGCGGGCCGCGCTGGAGGGCTTCGAGGACAGCGTGGCGCTGGCCGTGCACAACGGGCCCCGCTCCTGCGTGCTGTCCGGCGACACCGACTCCGTGCTGCTGCTGAAGGAACTCCTGGAGGCCGACGGCACGTTCTGCCGCCTGGTCGACGTGGACTACGCCTCCCACAGCCCGCTGATGGCCGACCTGACCGGCGAACTGCACCGCGTCCTGGCCCCCGTCCGCCCGCGCCGGGCCGAGACGCCGCTGATGTCGACGGTGCGCACCCAGCTGCTGGGCGGCCCCGAGATGGACGCCGCGTACTGGGTGGAGAACCTGTGCCGCCCGGTGCTGTTCGCCGACGCCATCGGCACCCTGCTCGACCAGGGCGTCACCCACGTGGTGGAGATCAGCGCCCACCCGGTGCTGGTGCCGGCGCTGGAGCAGCTCGTCGCCGCCCGCCCCGAACCGGCCGCCGTCCAGGGCACCCTGCACCGCGACCGCGGCGCCCCCGCCGACCTCGCCGAGTCCTTCGCCCGCGCGTACGTGTCGGGGCTCACCCCCTTCGGGCCGCCGCCCCGGGACCGGGAGACGGACGTACCGCCCTACCCGTGGCAGCGGCAGCGGCACTGGGTGGACTCCGCCCGCCGCCCCGCGGGCCGCGCCGCGGCCTTCGCCTTCCCGCTCGCGCCGGCACCGGACGAGGCCGGCACCTGGCACGGCACGCTCGACCTGGACACCGTCACCCACCCCTGGCTCACCGACCACCGGGTGCACGACGCCGTCGTGGTGCCGGCCGCGGCCGCCATCGAGCTGTGCCTGGGCACCGCCGCCGGCCGCACCGGCGGCCTGCCGGCCGCGCTGCGCGGTCTCTCCCTGGAACGGGACATGACGCTCGCCGACGACGGCTTGCGCCTCGGGGCCGTCTGGCGCGAGGACGCCGCCGACGGCGCCGGCCTCGACCTGCTGTCGCTGCCGTCCGGCTCCGACGGCTGGACCCGGCACAGCACGGTCCGCGTCTCCTACGCGCAGCAGGCGCCGGACGCCGCCGCGTTCCCCGAGCACCTGCTGGACACCGCCGCCTCGGACGCCGACGCCTTCTACGCCGCCTGCACCGGCCGGAACCTGCACTACGGGCCCGCGTTCCAGACCGTGCGGGAGCTGCACGCCTCGGACGGGGAGGCGCTCGGCCTGCTCCGGCTGGACGAGCGCAGCCGGCCCGGCGCCCGCCGCTTCACGCTCCACCCGGCGCTGTGGGACGGCGCCCTGCAGCTGACGCTCCCGCTGTGCGGCGACACCGGAACGGTCGTCCCGGTCGCCGTCGACCGCGTCGACCTGCTGCCCGGCCTGCCGGAAGCGGTCACCGAGCTGTGGGCGCACGCCCGCCGCCGCCCCGACGGCCGCTACGACCTGTGGCTGTACGACACCGGGCGGCGCCCGCTGATCCGGGTGGCCGGACTGCTGCTGCGCCCGCTGGACCTGGACGGCGAAGCCGACCCCGCCCTGGAGCGGGTGCACCGGTTCGCCTTCCACGAGGCCGGACCGGCCGAGCCGGCCGGCACCCCGGGACGGTGGCTGGTGTGCGGGACCGAGCCCGCCGCCGCCGAGGCCGCCGAACTCGCCGCGGCGCTGGGCGCCGACGCGGTGACCCTGCCGGCCGCGGACGCCGGCGCGCGCGCCGCCTGGGCCGAGGTGCTGCGCCGGGCCGGAGCCGTCACCGACGTGGTGTTCGCCGCCCCCGCGGCCGCCGCCGGCGAGCCCGCGCAGCGGGCCGGGCTGACGGCGCTGTCCGCGCTGGCCGGCGCGAGCCTGGACCGGCCGGCGGCACCGCGCCTGACCGTGCTGACCACCCGGGCCCAGGCCGCGGCCGCCGACGAGCCGTGCGACCCCGGCGCGGCCCTGTACTGGGGCTTCACCCGGGTCCTGCGCAGCGAGCACCCGGGGCTGGCCGCCACCCTCGTCGACCGGACCGAGGAGGACGGCTGGGCGTCGGCCGTGGCCGGTGAACTGCGCCTGGAACGGCGCGAGGACCAGGTCGCGCTGCGCGGCGGCCGGCGGCTCGCCGGCCGGCTGGAGCGGATCGCGGCACCGGATGCCGAGGCCGGCGCCCGGGCGGCGTACACCGCCGACCAGCCGTTCCGGCTGCACCCCGGCCCCCGGCCGGGCCAGTGGGAGTCCCTGCGCTTCCTGCCGCTCGTGCGCCGCACGCCCGGCCCCGGCGAGATCGAGATCGAGGTGGACGCCGCCTCCCTCAACTTCATCGACGTGATGAAGGCGATGGGCACCTACCCCGACGACTCCGGCGGCAAGGAGCTGCTGGGCGGGGACTGCGCCGGCCGGGTCGTCGCGGTCGGGCCGGACACCGACGGCTTCCGCGTCGGCGACCGGGTCGTGGCGTGCAAGTTCGGCGCGATGGTCTCGCACCTGACCGTCGGCGCCGCGCACGCCCGGCACATCCCCGAGGGGATGGCCGCGGCGGACGCGGCGGCCCTGCCGCTGGTCGCCGCCACCGCCTGGTACGCGCTGCACGACCTGGCCCGGGTGGAGCGCGACGAACACGTCCTGATCCACTCCGCGGCCGGCGGCCTCGGCCTCGCCGCCGTCCAGGTCGCCCAGCTGCTGGGCGCCGAGGTGATCGCCACCGCGGGCAGCCCGGACAAGCGCGCCCACCTGCGCGGCCTCGGCGTGCGGCACGTCTTCGACTCCCGCGACCTGGCCTGGGCCGACGCGGTGCTGGAGGTCACCGGCGGCCGGGGCGTCGACGTCGTCCTCAACTCCCTGACCGGCGCCGCCCTGACCCGGGGCCTCGACGTCCTCGCCGAGGACGGCCGGTTCGTGGAGGTCGGCAAGAAGGACATCCACGGCGGCCGCCGGCTGGAGCTCGGTGCCTTCCGCAAGGGCATCGGCTTCGCCGCCGTCGACCTGGAGGGCCTGGTCATGCGCCGCCCGGAGCGGTTCGCGCGGATCTTCCACGCGGTGTGGGACGAGGTCGCCGCGGGCCGCGTCCGGCCGCTGCCCGTCACGGCGTACGGCTTCGACCGGGCGGCCGAGGCGCTGCGCGCCATGTCACGCGGCGACCACATCGGCAAGTTCGTGCTGCACGAGCCGCACCGGGTGCGCCGGGTGGTCGCGGACCCGCTGCCCGAGGGCCGGTTCCGCGCCGACGGCGGCTACCTGATCACCGGCGGCCTGGGCGACCTCGGTCTCTCGCTCGCCGAGCACCTGGCCGGGCGCGGGGCCACCGCCCTCGCCCTGCTGGGCCGTTCCGAGCCGGGCCAGGACGCCGCCGCGCGCATCGAGGCGCTGCGCGCGGCCGGGACCACGGTGTGCGTCCAGCGGGCGGACGTGTCCGACGCGGCCGCGCTGGAGCGCGCCCTCGACCGGGTGCGCGCCGAACTGCCGCCGCTGCGCGGTGTGTTCCACGCGGCCGGGCTGCTCGACGACGGTGTGGTGGAGAACCTGAGCGCCGAGCAGGTCGAACGGGTGCTGGCCCCCAAGGCGGACGGCGCCCGGCACCTGGACCGGCTGACCGCCGACGATCCGCTGGACCTGTTCGTGCTGTTCTCCTCGGCCGCCGGCCTGGTCGGCAACGTCGGCCAGGCGGCCTACGCGGCGGCCAACACCTACCTGGACGCCCTCGCGGTGGCCCGCCGGCACGCGGGCCGCCCGGCGCTGAGCGTGCAGTGGGGCACCTTCGACGCGATCGGCCTGGCCGCCCGCAGCGAGGCCCGGGGCGCGCGCCTCGCGGACCGCGGCATGGCCGCCTTCCCCGCGGCCGACGCCTGGCGCGCGCTGGAGGGCTTCCTGCGGGACGGGGAGACGGTCGTGGGGCACCTGTCGCTCGACCCCCGGCGCTGGGTGGAGACCTACCCGGCGGTGGCGGGCCTGCCCAGCTGGAGCCGGCTGCTGACGTCCGGCCGGCACACCGGTCCGGCCGGCGGCGGCTTCGCGGAACGGTTCGCCGCCTGCCCGCCCGAGGACCGCGCCGCGCTCGTCGAGGAGCGGGTACGGGAGCTGGCCGGCCGGGTGCTGCGCATCGCGGCCGACTCCATGGACCGGGAGACCCCGTTCAAGTCCCTGGGCCTGGACTCGCTGATGAGCCTGGAACTGCGCAACCGCCTGGAGGCCGAGTTCGGGCTGCGGCTGTCGCCGACGCTGCTGTGGACCTACTCCAGCCTGCGGCCCCTGGCCCAGGTGCTCACCGAGCGGCTCGCCGAGGCCGCGGAAGGAGAGAAGCGATGACCGCGCCGGAGACGACGGCCGCGGCCGGGGACACCGGCCGCCGGCCGACGCCGATCAGCCGGGCCATGGAGACCATCCGCGCTCTGCGCGAGGAACTGGCCGCGCTGCGCGGCGGGCGGACCGTCGCGGTGGTCGGGGCGGGCCTGCGCGCCCCGGGCGGCGTCGGCGACCTGGACGGCTACTGGCGGCTGCTGGCCGACGGGACGGACGCGGTGCGGCCGATCCCCGAGCAGCGCCGGCACCCCTTCGGCGCGGCCTGGGACGAGGTGCCGCACCGGGGCGGGTTCCTGGACGAGGTGCTGGACTTCGACGCCCCGTTCTTCGGCATCGCGCCGCGCGAGGCCCGCTCCCTCGACCCGCAGCACCGGCTGCTGCTGGAGGTGGCCTGGGAGGCGCTGGAGGACGCGGGCATCCCCGCGGCCGACGCGGCCCGGCGGAACTGCGGGCTGTACGTGGGCGTCACCGGGCAGGACTACCGCGAGTGGATGCCCGGCGAGCCCGACGCGTACTGGGCCACCGGCAACGGCCACTGCTTCGCGGCCGGCCGGCTCGCGCACACCCTCGACCTCACCGGGCCGGTGGCCGCGCTGGACACCTCGTGCTCCTCGTCGCTGCTGGCGGTGCACATGGCCCGGCAGGCGCTGGCCGCGGGGGAGTGCGACCTCGCGCTGGCCGGCGGTGTCAACCTGATGCTGTCCCCGCGCGGCACCGAGTTCGTGGCCCGCACCGGGGCGCTCTCCCCGGACGGGGTGTGCCGTCCCTTCGACGCGGCGGCCAACGGCTTCACCCGCGCCGAGGGCTGCGGTGTCGTCGTCCTGAAGCGGCTGGCCGACGCGGTGCGCGACGGGGACCGGGTGCTCGCGGTGATCCACGGGTCGGCCGTCAACCACGACGGCGCCGCCTCGGGGTTCACCGCCCCGAACGTGCTGGCGCAGACCCGGCTGATCGAGCGGGCGCTCGCCGACGCCGGGCTGTCCCCGGGGGACGTCGGATACGTGGAGGCGCACGGCACCGGCACCTCGCTCGGCGACCCCATCGAGGTGGAGGCGCTCGCCGAGGCGCTGGGCCGGCCGGCGGGCGCGGCCCCCGTGCTGCTGGGCTCGGCCAAGGCCAACCTCGGCCACGCCGAGTCGGCCGCCGGTGTGCTCGGCCTGCTCAAGGCGGTGCTCAGCCTCAGGCACCGGGCCGTACCGCCGGTGGCGCACTTCACCACGCTCAATCCGCGGATCGACCTGGGCGGCACCGGTTTCCGGGTCCCCGGGAAGCTGGAGCCCTGGCCGGCCGGGGCGGGCGCGTACGCCGGCGTCAGCTCGTTCGGGATGAGCGGCACCAACACCCATGTGATCCTGGGCCCCGCCGAGACCCCCGCCGCGCCGGAGACGGTCGCGGTCGCCGGGTTCGAGGTGTCCGCCCGGACACCGGCCGCGCTGCGCGCCTACGCGGCCCTGCTGGCGGACCGGCTGGCCACGGTCGAGGACGAGGACTACCCGGCCTTCGCCTACACCCTCACCCACGGGCGGGCGGCGCTGGCCACCCGGGTGCGGGTCGCGGCCGCCGACCGGGCGCAGGCGCGGGCGGCCCTGCTGGCCCTCGCCGCCGACCGGGAGTGTCCGCAGGTCACCCCCGTGGACGCGGCGGCGCCGCGCGGCTTCGCCGAACTGCCGCGCCGGGTCATCTCGTTGCCCGCGTACCCGTGGGAGCGGCGCCGCTGCGCGCCGGCGGCGCCCGACGCGCGCCCGTGACGGACGGCGGCGGTGCGCGCCGCGGGGCTCAGGCCGCCTGGGCCCGGGCGCGGATCAGGTCGCACACCGCCGCCACCGTGCTGGAGCGCGGGATGTCCTCGAAGGGGATGTCCACGGCGAACCGCCGCTTGACGGAGGCGACGAGCTCGACGACGGCCAGCGAGTCGATGTCGAGCTCGTCCAGCGAGACATCGTCCGAAACGGCCTCCGGCTCGGCGCCGAAATCGATCAGTTCCTGCTCTATGAAGGCTCGTACGGAATCAGGGGTCACGACCTCGGACACGGCTTTCCTCGTCTCTCACGTCGGGTAAGAAAGAACTGCCAGAAGACGAGCGGAGTTTAGCCGGAAAACCGGAGAAAGCGTCGAGTCCCCCGATTCGAAAGCCGTCGCTAAGTATTCCTTAAGCGGGCCGGGTTAAAATCGGAAACCGCTGATATGGCCTTGACGCAGACAGGACATGTGCATGTTTCGGATGCTGGTGAGGCGTGTCCTCCTGGTCCCCTTGAAACTCATCCTCCGCCCCCGGGTAGCGGGACTGCGCAACATACCGCGGAGCGGGCCGTTCATCGTGGCGGCCAATCACCTCTCCTTCTTCGACTCCATCTTCATCGCGCTGCTGGTGCCGCGCCCGCTGTATTTCATCGGCAAGCAGGGCTGGCTGGAGTCGCCCGGCCTCAAGGGGCGGCTCCAGCGGCTGTTCTTCCGCAGCGTCGGGATGATCTCGGTGGACAAGACCAGCGGAACCGGCACCATGGCCGGGCTGGAGCTGTCCCTGAAGCTGCTGGCGGAGGGCAAGGGCGTCGGCGTGCACATCGAGGGCACCCGCTCGCCGGACGGCCGCCTCTACAAGGGCACCACCGGCACGGCGTGGCTGGCGATGCGCAGCGGGGTGCCGGTGATCCCCTGCGGCCTGACCGGCACCGAGCGGGTGCACCCCACCGGCGCCAAGCGGCTCTACGTCGCCTCGTTCGACGCCCGCTTCGGCGCCCCGCTGACCTTCCCGGACCGGCGCGGCCAGGAGGACGACCGCCGCGCCCGCCGCGCCGTGACCCGGGAGATCACGGACGCGATCGCGGCCCAGTCCGGTCAGGAGTACGTCGACACGTACGCGGACACGGTCAAGAGCCGGATGTGACGGGCGCCGGCGGCGCGGACCCGGTCAAGGTCCGGGTGTGACGGCCGCCGGCGGCGCGGACCCGGTCAAGGTCCGGGTGTGACGGCCGCCGGCGGCGCGGACCCGGTCAAGAGCCGGGTGTGACGGCCGCCGGCGGCGTGGACCCGGTCAAGGTCCGGATGTGACGGCCGCCGGCGGCCGGCCGGCGGTCTCAGCCCTCCGCCGCCAGGGACTCCTGGAAGGCGAGGAAGTCGGCCCGCTCCTCGGCCACCACGGCGTGCTCCTCCGCGTAGACGTGGTCGAAGAGGTCCGTCGGGGCCGGGTCCGGCATCGAGCGGACGCCCTCGCGGACGCGGCGGGCGAGCTTCTCCCCCTCCTCGGCGACCTCGGCGAAGAACGCGTCGTCGGCCTGGCCCGACGCGACCAGGTACAGGCGCAGCCGCTCGACCGGGTCGCGGCGCTCCCACTCGGCCCGCTCGGCGTCGGTGCGGTAGCGCGTCGGGTCGTCGGACGTGGCGTGCGGGGCCATGCGGTAGGTGAACGCCTCGATCAGCATGGGGCCCTCGCCGGCGCGCGCCCGCTCCAGCGCGTGCCGGGTCACCGCCAGACAGGCCAGCACGTCGTTGCCGTCCACCCGGACCCCGGGGAAGCCCCAGCCGGCCGAGCGGCGGTAGATCGGGTGCCTGGTCTGCACCGAGGTGGGCGTGGAGATCGCCCACTGGTTGTTCTGGCAGAAGAACACCACCGGCGCGTTGTTGACCGTGGCGAAGGTGAACGCCTCGGCGACATCGCCCTGGCTGGAGGCGCCGTCGCCGAAGTAGGAGAGCACCGCCATGTCGGCGCCGTCCCGCTGCACGCCCATCGCGTAGCCGACCGCGTGCAGCAGCGGCGGGCCGATCACCAGCGTGTACAGGTGGAAGTTGTTCTCGTTCGGGTCCCAGCCGCCGTTGTTCGCACCGCGGTACAGGCCCATCAGCCGCAGCGGGTCGACCCCGCGCGTCCAGGCCGTACCGTGCTCGCGGTAGCAGGGAAAGACGTAGTCCTCGGGCCGGGTCGCCCGGCCGGAGCCGATCTGTGCCGCCTCCTGGCCCAGGCACGAGGCCCACAGACCCAGTTCGCCCTGGCGCTGTAGCGCCGTGGCCTCCGCGTCGAAGCGCCGGGTGAGCGCCATGTCGCGGTACAGGCCCCGCAGTTCCTCGGCCGTTGTGTCGAGGGGGTAGTCGGGGTGCGAGACGCGCTCACCCTCGGGGGTGAGCAGCTGGATCATCGGTGTGTGGTCTGGGATCTCCGCCACTGATTCGTCTCCCCTGATGATGGGTCGGGCGGCCGGCCGGCCGCCCCTGATCGATCCTGCCGCACCACTCGCCGTCACGGCAGGGCGGGACGGCCGGAAACCGTCGCCGCGGCAGGGGACGGCGTGCCGTTCCCGACGTGCCGGCGGACGGTGGTCGAACACTCCGCCCGCGACAGCGCGAACGCCCCCGCCTCGGTGTGAACAGCATGCACACCGGCCGCCGCGGCCCGGAGCCCGGGGGAGCCGGCCGCCGTCACCCGGCCGCGCGGCCCTCCGGCGGGACGGCCGAGGGGCCGCCCCGAAGCCGCGGCCGCCCCGGCGGGCGACCACGCCTCCGCGGCGGCCTCCTGTCCGGAAACCTCCCCCGGGACGGTGCCGCGGGCGTCACGGCCGCCGGCCCCGCGCGGTGCTCCCGGCGGGCTCGTCGTCCACCGCGGTGCCCTCGCCGGGCTCGTCGCCGACCGCGGTGCTCGCGGCGGGCTCGTCGTCCGGCTCCGCGCTCACGGCGGAGCCGGGCGCGCCGTCCCCGCCGCCGCGCCCGATCCGGCCGAACCACTCCAGGGCGGGCGTGGTCGCGGCCGTGGTGACCAGGGCCACGACGACGAGCATCGAGAACACCTCGATGCTGATCACCTTCAGCTGGAGGCCGACGTTGAGGACGACCAGCTCGGTCAGGCCACGGCAGTTCATCAGCGCGCCGATGGACATCGCGTCCCGCCAGGACTGTCCGGCGAGCCGCGCGGCCCCGGTGCTGCCGCCCCACTTGCCGAGCATCGCCACGGCGAGCAGCAGCGCGGTCCAGCCCCACAGCTCCGCGCTCCCGACGAGCCGGGTGAGGTCGGTGTTCATGCCGGTGCCCACGAAGAACAGCGGCAGCAGCACGGGCACCGCGAAGGTCTGCATGCGGCCGGCGGCACGCTCGATCGGGACGGAACCGCGCGGGGTGACGGCACCGAACAGGAACGCGCCGAAGACCGCGTGCACGCCGATGCGGTCGGTCGCCAGCGAGGAGAGGCACACCCCGCTGAACACCAGCACCAGCACCATGGACTCCGAGACCCGGCCGGCGCGGCCGGCCAGCCGCGCCAGCACCGGCCGCACCACGTAGCCCATCACCAGGGCGAAGCCCACGGCCTCGGCCACCGTCACGAGCGCCTGGTCGGGCGAGCTGCTGGTGCTGACGGCGGCCACCACCGCCAGCAGGCACCACGCGCACACGTCGTTGACCGCCGCGGAGGCCATCGCGACCGTCCCGAGCGGAGTCGTGTACATCCCCCGGTCGATCAGGATGCGGGCCAGCACCGGGAACGCCGTGATGCTCATGGCGATCGCGATGAACAGCAGGAAGGGGAGCCGGTCCTGGTGCGCGGCGGCGAGCCGGTCGTACATGGCGAGGGCGGTCAGGGAGCCCAGGGCGAAGGGCACGACCAGACTGGACACGCTCACCGCGACCGCCACGCCCCGGGCCCGGCGCAGCGTGCCGAGGTCGAGCTCCAGGCCGATCAGGAACATGAACGCCAGCAGCCCCAGATTGCCCAGGGCCGACAGGTACGGCATCACCGAGGCGGGGAACAGCCAGTGCTGGGCGTCGGGCGCGAGCCAGCCGAGCAGCGACGGCCCGAGCGCGATACCGGCGGCGATCTCACCGACGACGGGCGGCTGTCCCACCCGGCGCGCCAGCCGAGCGCCCGCGCCACAGGCGAGGATCACCGCCGGTACGGCCAGGAGCAGGTCGGGCAGCGGATCAGGGGCAGACATCGTCAACTCCAGCGGGTGTGTGGGGAACCGGCGAGATCAGACGGGGTGCCGCGACGGCCAGGGCCGCGGAGGCCACCTCGGGGAGGGACCGCCAGGACACCTCGCCCCAGCGCCCGCCCCCGGCGCCGGGCGGTACGGCGATACGCCAGGGCTCGGCGAAGATGCCCTGGCCCAGCGATTTCACGCAGGCTTCCTGGACCGCCCAGACCCGTGCGAAGGCCGCGGCGCGCGCGGGTCCGGGCAGGCTCAGCACCCGCTCGGCCCAGACGCCGCAGCAGCGCCGGACGAGCCGGTCGTCGACGCTCTCCGGCGGGCGCTGCACATCCACGCCGACGGCACCGCACGGCCGTACGGCCGCCGCGGTGCAGCCCTCGGTGTGGGACAGGGAGACACCGGCCGCCAGCCCCTCCAGATACGGCCGCCCGCCCGGTTCCAGCGCGAGCGGCACCCGGGGCCCCGGCAGGCCGAGCACGGACCCGGCCAGCCGGCGCAGCAGCGACCGGCCGCGCACGAACTCCTCGGCGCGCACGGCGTCCATGGCCGCCGTCGCCGCCCGCTCCGGCCCGGACAACTCCGCCCAGTCGTCGTCCGGGTCCCGGGTGCCGGCCGGTTCCACGGCGAGCAGCACCGGCGGCTCGCCGTCGGCCACGGCGACCTCGGTCACCCGCATGGCGCGCCCCCGGCGACGGGTCCGCGCCCGCGCGCCCCCCGCCATGCCCGCGGGCCTCAGCTGTCCCGCCCGCGGCGCAGCAGGGCCGTCATCGGCCCGCCCGAGCCGCCGGCCGGTACCGGCCGCGGGTGGTCGGCGTCGAGGGCCGGCAGTCCGTCGATGCTCTCGACGTTGCCCCTGGCCCGGCGGTCCCACTCGTCCATGGAATGGGTGGACTGCACCTTGTCGAGCACCGGCCGTTCCCCCTTGAGCTCCATGTAGGGGATCGTCCAGCCGCAGGAGTCGGAGATCCGGGTCACGTCGATCACGATGACGGCCCGCTCCCCGGGGTGGCCGGACCCGAACCGGGCGGCGTACCCGGCGTACTCGGGTGCGTCCGGGCGCAGCACCCTGCCGTGGCCGTGCAGGCGCACGATGCGCGAACGGCGGTCGAAGGAGCAGAACATCACCACGATCCGCCCGTTCTGCCGCAGGTGGGCGATGGTCTCCGCCCCCGACCCGTACAGGTCGAGGTAGGCGACGGTGTGCTCGTCCACCACGGCGAACGTGTCCCTGTAGCCCTTGGGCGAGACGTTGACCCGTCCCTCGTCGCCGGACGGCGCCGTGCCCACGAAGAACATCGGCTGTGCCTCGATGAAACGGCGCAGTTCGTCGGTTATCTCCGGGAACACCTTGGACACGGGACGGGGCCTTCCGTTACTCGGGTGGATCTGTGCTCAGGTGGCCGGCTTGGTGGCGCCGAGCACCGTGTCGACGATCGAGAGCGCCTCGGCGACCTCGTCGTCCGTGGCCACGATCGGCGGCAGCAGCCGCAGCGTCGTGGGGTTGCTGACGCACGGCGAGACCAGCAGGCCCCGGCGGGCCAGTCCGGTCGTGACCGGGCCGAGCAGCGACTCCGAGCGCAGTTCGAGCGCCCACAGCAGCCCGCGGCCGCGCACCTCGCTCACCAGCGCGCCGTGCCGTCCGGCGAGTTCGGTGAGCCCGCGCTCGACGGCGGCCGAGACGACCCGGCCGCGCTCGGCGTACCGGTCCACCAGGCCGAGGGTGGCCGGCACCGTGGCGCAGGACAGCGGGTGGCCGCTGAAGGTGGCGGTGTGCACCGAGGGGTTCTCGGCGATCGGCTCGTAGAGGGCCTCGGTGCACAGCATCGCCGACATCGGCATGACACCGCCGCCGAGCGCCTTGCCGAGCAGCAGGGCGTCGACCGGCAGGCCCTGGGCGAGCGCGAGCGACGGCTCGCCGCAGCGCCGCAGACCGGTCTGGATCTCGTCCGCGATGACCATGGCCCCGCTGTCGCGCGCGGCCTCGCACCAGGCGGCGAGGACGTCGGCGGGCAGCGGCCGGACACCGTTCTCGCCCTGCACCGGCTCGAAGATCAGAGCTGCCACGTCTCCCCGGCGGCACTCCCGCGCCACTACATCGGCATCCGCCGGGGAGACATGGGTCGTGGGGGCCAGACTCTCGTCCAGCCCGGCCCGGAACCCGGGGTGGTGCGTCAGGGACAGCGCCCCCAGGGACTTGCCGTGGTAGGCGCCGTTCACGGCCAGCACGCGCGGGCGGCCGGTGACCAGCCTGGCCAGCTTCACCGCCGCCTCCACGGCGTCGCAGCCGTTGAGGCCGAAGTAGACGCGGTGCAGGTCGGCGCCGCCCGGCTGCCCGGCGAAGAACGAGGTGAGGGTGGCGGCGGCGCGCGCGGTGACCGGGTTGCCCAGGACGCGGGTGCTGATGGTCATCACGTCGAGCTGGCGGCGTACCGCCTCGACGACCTCCGGCGGCCGGTGCCCGAGCAGGCCCACCGCGTAGGCGCCGAAGTCCAGCGGGGTGCGCCCGTCGGAGAGTTCGACCCGGCACCCGCTGGCGGAGGTCTCCACCGCGTTGCGGCCGAACAGCCGCAGGCTCACCGAGGTGCGCGGGGAGAAGTGCTGCTTGATCCGCGTGAAGACCTCGGCGGGCGCCACCTCCTCCGGGCCGTACGGGTCCACGCCCGCCGCGTCCGGTGCCACGGTCGCCGTCTGCTGTTCCGTCGACTGGATCATGCCGCCGCCTCCATCGTCACGACCGCGCGCCCGGGGCCCGCGAAGCCTCCCGCGCGGAACACCTCCGGCAGGTCGGCCAGTTGGATGCGCGCCCCGATCAGGGAGCCCAGGTCCAGCCGGCCGGCGCGCACGTGCTCGGCCAGCAGCGGGATGTCCCGGGCGGGGTCGCTGTTGCCGTACACACAGCCGCGCAGGGTGCGGCCGGAGGTGCACAGGTCCTGCACGTTGAACTCCACGGTCTGCGACCGGCCGCCGATGCCCACCACCGTGGTGACACCGCCGCGGCGGGTGAACTTCCAGGCCAGGCGCAGGGTCTCGGGCGCGCCGACGCAGTCGAGGACGTGGTCGGCGCCCATGCCGCCGGTCTCCTTCAGGACCGTGCGCAGCGCCCCGGTGCGGTCGGCGTGGAAGTGGGTGGCGCCGTGCGCGAGCGCCGACTCCTCCTTGGCGGGGTCGGTGTCGACGGCGAACACCGCGCCGGCCCCGGCGAGCCGCGCCGCCTGGAGGACGGCCTGTCCGACACCGCCGGTGCCCAGCACCACCACGGTCTCGCCGGGCCGGACCGCCGCCGTGTGCCGGACGGCGCCGTACCCGGTCAGCACCGTGCAGCCGAGCAGCGCGGCCTGCTCCGGCGGGATGCCGTCCCCGACGGGCACCACGGCCCGCGCCGGGAGCACGACCTCCTCGGCGAACGCGCCGGTGCCGAGGGCGGCCGCGAGCACCGTGCCGTCGCCGGTCCGGGCGTAGTCGGCGCTGCCCGCGGCGGAGGCGACACCGCACAGGTAGGGCTGCTGCCGGACGCAGTAGCCGCAGGTGCCGCACGCCGGCATCCAGTTGAGGACCACGGTGTCGCCGACGGCGACGCCGGTCACCTCGGAACCGGCCGCGACCACCGTGCCCGCGCCCTCGTGCCCGAGCACGGCCGGCAGCCGGTGCGGAATGGTGCCATTGGCGATCGATAGATCCGAACGGCACACGCCCGCCGCGGAAATGCGTACCCTTACCTGATCCGGGGCAGGCTCAGAAATGCTGATGTCGGTGATCTCGCATTCGCCGTCCGGTGTCCTGACGACCGCGGCTTTCATGTGACTCCCCACCCCTGTCTGCCTTTTCCGGCGGTAGCGAACAACCAGCCTGAGCAGGGATGTTCTCCTTGTCAATGTGTATGAGCAACTTCGATTCGGGCATGAGAAAACATGGTTGTGGTCGCCTGGAGTGCTACTGCCGCGTAACGTCTGGAATCCGTTTCGAACGCCGCAAGCACGGCCAGCAAGAGAACGGACAACCGGTTCAGTGAGCGACGTATCCACAGCAGAGAATTTCCGTCTTCTGTCCTGGCTGCAATCACCGAGCACGGAAAAGGGATTGCATGTGGCCGAGCCGGGCGGCGGCTGGTCCTACACGCCCTACTCGGACCTGGCCGAGGAGGTGCGCCACTTCGCGGCGACGCTGCGCGCGACCGACGCCGCGCCCGGCGCCGTGGTCACGCTGCTCGCCACCGAGGTCAAGAGCTTCGTGGTGGCGTTCATGGGCACCCTGGCCGCCGGCCTGACCCCGTCCCCGGTGGCTCCGCCCCGCTCGTACCGGACGACCGAGCGCTACCGTGCCCACCTCGCCCGGATCATCGAAGCGGCCCGCCCGGCCATCGTGGTCACGCAGGAGGACACGCACGCCGCCGCCGAGACCGTCTGCCAGGAGACCGGCGCCAAGGCCGTTCTGGTCCCGGCGCCCACGGCCGACGCGCCGCAGCGGCTGACCGAGCCCGGCCCGGCGCCCGTCGAGCGCGCCGCCGAGGACCTCGCGCTGCTCCAGTTCACCTCCGGCTCGAGCGGCAACCCCAAGGGCGTCCGGGTCAGCTGGGGCGCGCTCACCGCCAACGTCAGCGCCATCCGCACCTGGCTGCGCATGGTCCCGGACGACATCTTCGCCAGCTGGCTGCCGCTCTTCCACGACATGGGCCTGGTCGGCGCCATGATCATGCCGGTGACCAGCGGCGTCGACCTGTGGCTGATGACCCCGGAGCAGTTCATCCGCTCTCCCGAACGCTGGCTCGAGTGCTTCGGCCGGCACGGCGCCACCGTGACCACCGCCCCCAGCTTCGGCTACTCCTACTGCGCCCGCCGCGTGAAGCCGGCCCAGCTGGAGGGCACCGACTTCTCCGCCTGGCGCGTGGCCATCCTCGGCGCCGAGCGCATCGACCCGCAGGGCGTCGCCGACTTCACCACGCTGGTCGCGCCGCACGGCTTCGACGACCGCGCCCTGATGGGCGCCTACGGCCTGGCCGAGTCGACGCTCGCGGTCACCGGCGTACGCCCGGGCGAGGGCTCGCCGCTGCTGCGGATCGCCAACGCCGCCTCCGAGTTCGGCACCCCCGTCGAGGCCGCGGAGCACGGCGCCCTCGGCCGGGACCGGGTCGCGGCCAACTGGCTGGTCGGCTGCGGCCGCCCGGTCGGCGACCTGCGCGTGGAGATCGTGGACGACGACGGCAACCCGCTCCCCGAGGGCCACTTCGGCCAGATCTCGGTGTCCGGCTCCTCCCTGGCCGACGGCTACCTGCTCAGCGACGGGCAGCTCACCACGTTCGACCCGGCCGGACTGCACACCGGTGACGGCGGGTTCCTCTGGGACGGCCAGCTCTACGTGATCGGCCGGGTCGCCGACTCGCTCAAGGTCCGCGGCGCCGCCCTGTTCGCCGAGGACCTGGAGGCCGAACTGGCCCGCCTGGACGGCCTGGACGGCGGCCGCCTGGTGACCCTCCTGGGCAGCGTCGACGGCACCGACCACGCGGTGCTGCTGGTGGAGGCCTCCGCCGCGGACGGCTGGCTGGAGCCGGCGGTCAACACGCTGCGCGCCGCCACCGGCCCCGAGATCAGCCTCACCGTCCTGCTCGGCCGCCGTGGAGCGATCGAGCGCACGTCCAGCGGCAAGCCGCGCCGCCGCGTCCTGTGGCAGCGCCTGCTGCGCGGCGACGCCACCGGCTGGACGCCGGTGCACGGCACGCCGCCGAGCACGTCCACGGCCGACGCGCCGCACGCAGATGCAGGGACCGGTAAGGGAGACGCAGCATGACCGTGACAGCCGAGCACATCGTCGACATCCTCGAAGAGGAGTCGTACACCGCGGAGCCCGCCCGGGCCGGCCGCCTGCCCAGCCCCCGGCGGCTCTACGACCGCTGGGAGAAGCAGCAGTGGGCCATCGCGGACGTCAAGGTGGAGCGCGACCGCGAGAAGTGGGAGGCCATGCGGCCCTACGCCCGCGGTCAGCTCTTCGAGGCGCTGGCCGAACTGGAGGTCGGTGAGGTCTGCGTCTCGCGCACGCTGAGCGGACTGGTGACGCACGCCCCCTCCGACGAGGACCGCATCTACCTGAGCACCCAGGTCGCCGACGAGGCCCGGCACGTCCAGTTCTTCCAGGACTACCTGCACTTCGCCGTCGGCGAGGAGCAGACCATCAGCGAGGCCGATCAGCAGGACTCCGAGTCGGCCTACGGCCGGTTCTTCGAGCCCCAGCTGCGCGCCAGCATCGACAAGGTCTACGACCTCGACGGCGACCGCCTCGCCTGGCACACCGCCGTCATCGAGTACCACCTCGTCACCGAGGGCGTGCTCGCCGCGGCCGCGCTGCACAGCACCCGCCAGCTGGCCCGCCGCTTCGAACTCGCCGCGCTCGAGGAGGGCCTCGGCAACGTGGCCCGCGACGAGTCGCGCCACCTGACCTACGGACTCGCCGCCACCCGCCGCTTCGTCGACGAGGGCCAGGCCGAGGCCGTCTACGACGTGTACCTCGACGGCGTCCGACTCGCCGCCAAGGTGCTCGTGAACCCCACCCACAAGGCCGTCGCCCCCGCGCTGCGGGCGGCCCTGGTCCAGCGCGCCGCCCTGGTGCGCGGCCAGTGGAACGCCTCCAAGGACCGTGCGCTGCGCCAGCTGCGCCTCATCGGCCTCCCCGACCGGCACGACGCCATCGCCGTCGCCTGGGAAGAGGCCATCGACCGAGCCATGGACGAATACGCCAACAACTGGGGTGTCAAGCACCCCGTTGCCCTCGTTGCCGAAACCGCTTAAGGAGCTGGAGAACACCATGACTAACGATGTGGCAAGCCGCGTCCGTCAGCTGGTCGGAGAGATGGTCCCCGCAGGTGCCCGGGAGGTGAGCTCCACCGACCGTCTGATCGAGGACCTCGGTTACAACTCGGTGACCATGATCGAGCTCGCCCTGGTGCTGGAGGTCGAGTTCGACCTCCAGGACATCGCCGGTGGCGACACCGTCGACCTGGTGACCGTCGGCGACATCGAGAACGCCATCGCCACCCTGGCCACCACGGGCTGAGGGGCGACCACACCATGACGACACCCCCCTTCGAGGCGGAACTGGCCGACCAGCACGTCCTGAACGCGCAGCAGGCAGACGAGCTGCTGCGCGGAGCGACGTGGAGCCGGTTCGCCGTCCTCGGTGACTCCATGGCCGAAGGCATCATGGAGGCCACCGCCGGCTACGAGCACGCCCCCTGGGCCGAGCGGGTCCACGCCGCGCTCAAGCGGGCCAACCCGGAGCTGGAGTTCCTCAACACCGGCTGGCGCGGAGTCGTTTCCGCCCAGGTGCGTGCGGATCAGCTGCCCAAGGCGCTGGAGTTCAAACCCGACCTCGCGGGCGTCATCTGCGGCGGCAACGACTTCCTCGCCCCGGAGTTCGACGTCTCCGTCTACCAGGACAACCTCGAGGCCATCGTCGCCCCCCTGGTCGAGGCGGGCACGACGGTGTTCGTGTACAGCCTGATCGACATCACCCGGGCCATCCCGGAGCTGGGCAAGATGCGCCCGCGGATGGAGCAGCTGAACGCCGCCACCCTGGCCGTCGCCGAGAAGTACGGCGCCATCTGGGTGCCGTGCTGGGAGCACCCCGCCGCCGGCGACCGCAATGCCTACAGCTCCGACATGCTGCACATGTCGGCGCGCGGTCACGCGATCATCGCCTCCGAGACGCTCGCCGCGCTCGGCCGGCACCTCGGCAACGAGGCCGCGCTGCCCGAGAACTGGGGCGAGGCCGCGCCGGAGCCCGAGGGCCTCGGCGACGAGTCGGCGATCTCCGGCGTGTACGACTACCTCCTCGGCGGCAAGGACCACTCCGAGGACGAGCGGAAGGTCGCCGAGCGCGCCCTGGCCTCCGTGCCCGGCATCAAGGTGCTGGTCTGGGAGGACCGCAAGTTCATCAAGCGGCTGGTCCGGTTCTACGCCCGCCAGGGCTTCACCCAGATCCTGGACATCGGCGCCGGCATCCCGTCCCGCGGCCGCGTGCACGAGATCGCCCACGCGGTCAACCCGGACATCAAGGTCGTCTACGCCGACATCAACGACGTGGCCATCGCGCGCTACAAGGAGATGCTGGAGGACGTCCCGAACGCCTGGGTGGTCAAGGCCGACCTGACCAAGCCGGAGGAGCTGCTCGCCACCCCGGAGGTGCAGCAGCTGGACTTCACCAAGCCGATCGCCGTGATGTTCCTCGGCGTGCTGCACTTCATCCCGTCGGAAATCCTGCTGCCGGCGATGCGCGTCTACCGCGAGGCGCTCGCCCCGGGCAGCATGATCGGCGTCAGCCACGGCGCCGGCACGGACGCCAGCGCCGGCGAGGCGTACGACGTCTACGCCCGCGCCTTCGGCTTCGCGACCATGCGCAACGAGCAGGAGCTGACCGAGCTGTTCGGCGACTTCGAGCTCGTGGAGCCCGGCGTGGTGAAGCTGCCGGACTGGCGGCCCGACCCGTCCCCGTTCAGCAGCCGCTACGCCAACCTCCTCGGCCCCGTGCACTACCTCGGCGGCGTGGCGGTCAAGCCCGCTCCGGCTGAATAGGGAGAGTCATGACTACCTCAGCGGCGGGCACCGCCCGGCCGGTGAACCCCGGGGCGATCCTGCTGATCGCCTCGGGCGCGACCTTCGTCGCATTCCTCGACACGACCGTGGTCAACGTCGGGTTCAACGAGATCCAGAGCGATTTCCCCAGCGAGTCCATCGCCAACATGACCTGGTTGGTGACCGCGTACGGCGTGTTCTTCGCGGCGCTGCTCACGATGGCGGGACGGCTCGCCGACGTCATCGGACGCCGCAAGCTGTTCCTGCTCTCGGTGGGTGCGTTCACGCTGTCCTCCGCCCTCGCGGCGGCGGCGCCGAACTTCGCGACCCTGATCGTCGCCCGTGCCGTCCAGGGCACGGCGGCGGCGGGCATGATCCCCGCGGCGCTCGGACTCATCCTGTTCAACACGCCCGCGGAGCGGCGTGCCGCCGCGATCGGCACCTGGGGTGCCGCGGGCTCGCTGGCCGCGGCGGTCGCCCCGTCGCTCGGCGCCGGACTGATCGAGGCGACGGGCTGGCGCGCGATCTTCGCGATCAACATCCCGTTCGGCATCCTGATGCTGCTCGGGACGGTGCGCTCGGTGCACGCGGACGAGCCGTCCGGCCGCCCGCTGCCGGACCCGCTGGGCACGGCCGCCTTCACCATCGGCATCGCCTCCGTCGTCCTCGGCCTGTCCGAGGGCGAGACCTGGGGCTGGGACAGCGGCCGCGTCCTCGCCCTGCTGATCGGCGGCGGCGTGCTCACCGTGTTCGCGATCGCCTCCTCGGCCCGGCGCGGTGAGAACCACAAGCGCCCGCCGGCCCTGGAGCTGGACCTGTACCGCAACTCGCGGTACGCCCTGTCCGGCCTCGGCTCCGCGTTCCTCGGCGCCTCGCTGTACACCTGGCTGCTCTCCGGCCCGATCTTCCTGGCGGCGTTCTGGCACTACGACGTCCTGGAGGTCGGCCTCGCGGTCACCCCGGGTGCCCTCACCTCGGCGATCAGCTCCATCGTGGTCGGCCGCAAGGTCAAGCCGCAGCACCAGGGCATGGCCGTGCTCATCGGCGCCTCGATCTTCGCCGTGGTGTGTGCGGCCATGGCGTTCACGCTGGGCACCGAGCCGGAGTTCATGAAGATCTGGCTGTGGGTCTCCATCTTCGGCGGCCTCGGTGTCGGCGCCGCGCTGACCGGTCTGACCGCGCTGTCGGCGGCGGCCGTACCGCCGCTGCGGTTCTCCTCCGGCACGGCCCTGACGATGACCGCGCGCCAGCTCGGCGGCTCCATCGGCGTCGCGGCCATGGCCATCCTGCTGAGCATCCACCGCGACGACCCGCTGGACCCGATGCTGACGGTCTTCGGCTTCTGCGCCGTGACCGCGGTCGTGGCGGCGCTCACCGGACTGGCGGTGCACTTCGCGCCCAAGCCGGCCGCCGCCCAGGGGCAGCCGACCCAGGCCACGGCCGCCGCCAAGGAGCAGTGATCGCATGACGGCAACCACGGCGACCGCCCAGCGCTGGCTCGCCGCGCTGGAGGGGCTGTACCAGGTGCCCGACGACTTCCGCGTCGGCTACTTCGACCGGGCGGGCGCCGTGGACCTGCTGCGCTGCGGCGAGGACGTCTTCGACGAACTCGTCGCGGCGGGCCTGCGGCACACCGGGGAACCGGGTGCGGAACGCTACGACCGGTACGACCTGTTCAACCTGGCGCTCGCCTCCGGCTCGAAGGCGTCGGTGCCGGAGAAGGCCATCGGCTACGCGCTGCGCTGGATGAACCAGGGCCCCGCGTCCTGGACGTCCGGCCTGGAATGGACCTTCTCGGTCAGCATGGAGTGCCCGCACGAGGAGTGCGGCGCGGACCCGTCCTTCAGCCACGCCCGCATGCTGCCCGACCTCGTCGGCGGCGAGCTGCTGTCCTGGAGCGTCGAGCCGGACGGCGTCCGCGACGTCGACGGCCGGCTCACCCTGGACGGCCCCGGACCGATGAGCTTCTCCGCGCAGCTCGCCACCCGGGGCCGGGTCTCCGAACTGAAGTCGCCGGCGCTGCGCCGCATCGTGGACGACTTCCTCGCCGCCGGATACCGCTGGGTGCGGGTGCCCGAACGGCTCCAGTGGGACCACAAGCGGATGATGTCGGCCGGGGTCGCCCCGTGCATCTCCGCCAGCCTGTTCCTGGCCGACGAGTTCGAGAAGGCCGGCTACAAGGCGTTCGCCCGGCGCGGCTGGCTGCTCGGCATCCTCGACCTCGCCCACTCCTGGGTCGAGGTGGAGGACGACGACGGCGTCGTCAAGCCCGTCGACCCGATCGCCGGGTGGCTCTCCGAGTACGCCGACCGACCGGATCCGGAGTTCGCGAAGGCGGCCATCGGCTCCTGGCTCAACCGTCAGCTCCCCGCCGCGCTCGCGGCCGACGGACTGATGGCCACCCACCGTTGCGGGCACCGGGACAGCGAACCCAAGCGCGCGACGATCATCCGCAGAACCAGCTCAACCCAGAAAGGAGCGGTATGACCCAGGCAACGGCAGAGACCGCCGCGCGCGCCGCCGGCTACTTGGCCGAGCTGCCGGACATCCTCGGCAGTGACCAGCGCTTCATCGACATCCTGGGCCGGCTCACCGCGATGTCGGAGCGGGACTACTACGACCCGTACAAGCTCTTCCAGTGGCCCGAGTCGATCGACGAGGACGGGTACTGGATGAGCCCCGAGCTCATGACCGTCCACGGCACCGAGGCCGGGGCCAAGCTGGACGACGCCCAGCTGCGCGCCCTGAGCAAGTGGGAGTCCGTCAACTTCTACAGCCTCAACGTGCACGGCATCCGCGAGCTGCTGACCTCGATCGTGGCCCGCATCCACATGCCCGGCTACGAGGTGGCGTCGGAGTACTTCCACCACATCATCGGCGAAGAGAACGACCACATGTGGTTCTTCGCCAAGTTCTGCCTCAAGTACGCGGGCAGGCTCTACCCCGACCGCGGCATGGTGTTCACCGCGCCGGGCGTCCCGGAGGCCGACACCTTCCTGCTCTTCGCCCGCCTGCTGATCTTCGAGGAGCTCGTCGACGTCTTCAACCAGAAGATGGGTGACGACGAGCGGCTCGACCCCACCGTCCGGCAGATCAACAAGGTCCACCACCAGGACGAGTCCCGGCACATCGCCTTCGGACGGCAGATCGTCGCCCTGCTCCACCGGGACCTGCGCCGGCGCCTCGACAGCGAGCAGCTCAGCGACCTGGAGGCGTACGTCAAGCGGTACATGCGCGCCTCGGTCGAGAAGCTGTGCAACCCGGCGGCGTTCCGCGACGCGGGCCTGCCGGAGCCGTACGCGCTGCGCCGTGCCGTGGTCGCCGACCCCGCCTTCGACGACTTCGTGCACCGCACCCTCAAGCGTTCCCTCACCTTCATGACCAGCGAAAACATATTCTCCAACGGAAGGATCCCCCCGCTATGACGACCGAATCGGCCGCGGCCGCTCCGGGTGGGACCGGTGACCTGGTGCTCGACTTCCTGCTGGCCCGCCGGCCGGAACTGGGCACCATCGACCCGGACTACGACCTGATCGACAACCGGGTGCTCGACTCCCTGGGCTTCGTCAACTTCCTCTACGTGCTGGAGGAGCAGACCGGCCGCGAGATCAGCCTCGACACCGTGTCGCCCGAGGACTTTCGGACGCTGCGACGGATCCGGGAGAGGTTCTTCGATGCCGACTGAGCCGGCCGCCCCGGCCGGGGGTCTGGCCACCCTCGGCCCGGCCGCCGTGGCGCTGCGCGAGACCCTCGACACCGTCTTCAGCGGCTGGGGGGTCGCGGGCGGCGCCGACAAGATGTCCTTCCCGCCCCTGCTGAGCACCGACGACCTGGCCAAGTTCGACTACTGGACGAACTTCCCGCACCTGGGCCTGGTGGCCACCGGTGCCCGCCCGGAGCGCGCCGAGGACCTGTCCAAGGGGCCGCACGAGGAGATCGGCACCGACCTCCTCGCCCCGGCCCGCTTCGCGCTGCCGTCCGCGACCTGCTACGCCGTCTACCTGCACCTGGCGGGCAGCAGGCTGGAGACCCCGGCCCGCATCACCGCGGTCGGCACCTGCTTTCGGCGCGAGGACTACTACGACGGCCTGCGCCGCCTGATGGGCTTCTCCATGCGGGAGATCGTCTGCGTCGGCGACCGCGAGTCCGTCCTGGAGCACCTCAGCAGCTACAAGGACCGGCTGAGCACCTTCGCCGAGCGCCTCGACCTGCCGCTGCGCTTCGAGCCGGCGACCGACCCCTTCTTCCAGAAGGACGCCGCCCGCACCCTGATGCAGCAGCTCTTCCCGGTCAAGGAGGAGCTCATCTACGGCGACGGCCTCGCCATCGGGTCCGCCAACTTCCACCGGAACTTCTTCGGCGAGCGCTGCGACATCCAGCTGGCCGACGGCAGCCCGGCGTTCACCGGCTGCTTCGCCTTCGGCCTGGAGCGCTGGCTGCACGCCCTGCACGACCGCTTCGGCGACGCCCCCGATCTGCCCGACCGGATCAGGGCCGCGGCCGACTGGTGACCTCCCCGGCGCCGCCCGGCGGCGCCACCTCGCGACAACGCCGCACGGCAACCACAAGGAAAGGCCCGAAACATGTCTGAAGCTCCTCCGTCCCGGACGCGGGTGCTGGTCATCGGCGGCGGCCCCGGCGGCTCCACCGCCGCCACCCTGCTCGCCCGGCAGGGCGTCGAGGTGACGCTCCTGGAGAGCGCGGTCTTCCCGCGCTACCACATCGGGGAATCCATTCTCCCGTCCGTACTGCCGGTCCTGGACCTGCTCGGCATCCGCGAGAAGGTGGAGGAGTACGGATTCGTCCGCAAGGACGGCGCCTACTTCGAGTGGGGCCCGGAGAACTGGGACCTCAACTTCGACCACCTCAGCGGCGCCAACCGGCACAGCTACCAGGTGATCCGCTCCGAGTTCGACCAGCTGCTGCTGGAGAACGCCAAGGAGAAGGGTGTCCAGGTCTTCGAGGGCACCCGCGTCAAGGAGGTCTTCTTCGACGGCGAGCGTCCGGTCGGCGCGCAGTGGAGCGCGGACGGCAAGGAAGGCCGTATCGACTTCGACTTCCTCGTCGACGCCTCCGGCCGGGCCGGCGTGATGGCGACCAAGTACCTCAAGAACCGCCGCTACCACGAGGCGTTCAAGAACGTCGCCACCTGGGCGTACTGGAAGGACATCAAGCCGCTGGAGGTGGGCCCGAAGGGCGCCATCGCCGTCTGCTCGGTGCCCTACGGCTGGTGGTGGGCGATCCCGCTGCACGACGGGACCTACTCGGTCGGCCTGGTCGCCAAGCGCACGACGTTCAACGAGGAGCGCGAGCGGCTCGGCGGCATCCAGGAGGTCTACGAGGACGCGATGACGCAGGCTCCGCGCATCGCCGAGATGACCAAGGGCGCCACGCGGCTCACCGACTTCAAGACCGAGCAGGACTACTCCTACGTCTCGGAGCGCAAGTGCGGTCCGGGGTACGTCATGGTCGGTGACGCGGCCGCCTTCCTGGACCCGCTGCTGTCCACCGGCGTCCACCTGTCCACGTTCTCCGCGCTGCTCGGCGCCGCCGCGATCTCCGCGATCATCGACGGCGAGCTGTCCGAGGACGAGGCCATGAACTTCTACGAGAAGGCCTACCACCAGGCCTACGAGCGCCTCCTCGTCGTCGTCTCGTTCTTCTACAAGAGCTACAACCGCCAGTCGCAGTTCTTCGAGGCGAACAAGCTCACCCGCCGCGAGCGGCACATGCTGCACCTGTACGAGTCCTTCCTGCACATCGTCACCGGCATGGAGGACATCAAGGACTCCACCGACGGCGAGGAGGCCCTGGAGGAGGTCTCGGAGAACCTGGCCACCCAGCAGAAGCTGACCGCCGGGCACAACGAGGCCCTGAACTCCATGCCCACCGACGCGCGCAGCGCCGTGGGCGGCCTCTACCTGGAGCTCGAGCCGAGGCTGCGGATCCGCCGGTCCAGCGACGTGGCCAACACGGCCCAGTAGGAGCCCGGCCGGTGAACGGTACGACGGCCGCGGCCGACCGGCCCGCGCTGCGGCTGTTCCTCTTCCACCACGCCGGAGGGTCGTCCGCCCTGTACGACGGCTGGGCGGAACGCTTCCCCGCGGACTGGGACATCGTGCGCTGCGATGCCCCGGGCCGCGGGAGCAAGCTCGGCGTGCCGCCGCGGGACGACGTCGAGGCGCTGGTCGCCCACTTCCACGAGGAGCTGGCGCCGGCGTCGGACGTGCCGTTCGCCTTCTTCGGGCACAGCATGGGCGCGTGCGTCGCCTATGAACTGGCCCTCCGGCTGCAGCGGGCCGGTGAGCCGGGGCCGTTCTGGCTCGGGCTGTCCGCGTGCGCCGCGCCCCGTCCCGGCCACGTCCCCGAGGCCCGCTCCCGCTATGCCGCCGAGCAGCTGCAGGACTGGCTGGTCGCGGCGGGCGGGACGGACCGGGACGTGGCCCGGCACCCGCTGGTGTGGCGGATGCTCGAACCGGCGCTCCGCGGCGACCTGCGGGTGATCGAGTCCTGGCGGCCCGAGGCCGGCCGGCCTCCGCTCGACGCCGCGCTGACCGTGTTCGGCGGCACCGGCGACGCGCTGGTGGCACCGCGCGAGCTGGCGGACTGGCGGCGGCACAGCGGTACCTTCACCGGCTGCCACCTGCACGACGGCGGCCACTTCTACCTCCGGGAACGGCCGGCGCAGGTGATCGGCCAGATCGTACGGGAGATCGACAGGTGCCGCGGGGCCCTGGTACCGGCGTACAGCGAGAAAGGTGCATCATGACCGCCTCCCGGATCATCGCGACCGGCTTCCACCAGCCGCCGAAGCTGCTGACCAACGAGGAGCTGGAGACCATGGTCGACACCTCCGTCGAGTGGATCCGCAGCCGGGTCGGCATCGAGACGCGCCACATCATCGAGCACGAGACCGTCCCCGACCTGGCGGTGACCGCCGCCGGCAAGGCACTGGCGTCCGCGGGCACCGACCCCGACGCCATCGACCTGGTGGTGGCGGCGACGTCGACCGTGCCCGACCGCAGCCCCAACCTCGCCAACCGGGTCGCCCGCGAACTGGGCCTCGGCAACCGTCCGGCCGCGCTGGAGGTCAGCACGGCCTGTTCCGGCTTCAACCACGCCCTCGCCGTGGCCGACCAGGCGATCCGTACCCACCGGGCGCGCCGCGCGCTGGTGGTGGCCGCCGATGCCATGTCCCAGATCGCCGACTGGACCGACCGCAGCATCTGCGTCCTGGTCGGTGACGGCGCCGGAGCGGTGGTGCTGGAGGCCTGCCCCGACGAGGAGTGGGGCGTCGGGCCGGTGCACTGGGGCTCGGTGCCGGAGAAGTCGGGGGCCGTGCTCATCGAGGGCGCGCCGCTGCGCTTCAGCCAGGAGGGCCAGGCCGTCTACCGCTGGGCGACGACCCAGCTGGCCGAGTGCGCCCGGGAGACGTGCGCCGTGGCGGGCGTGGAGCTCGACCAGATCGCCGCGTTCGTGCCGCACCAGGCGAACCTGCGCATCGTCGAGCCGCTGGCCCGGCAACTCGGCCTCACCGACCGGGTGGTGAGCCGCGATGTGGTGGAGTCCGGCAACACCGGGGCGGCGAGCGTGGCCCTGGGCTTCGCCAAGCTCCTCGACCGGGGCGAGGTGAACAGCGGGGACCTCGCGCTGCTGTTCGGCTTCGGCGGCGGACTGGCGTACGCCGGCCAGGTCGTCCGCTGCCCGTGAGCGCGGAGCACCGACGCCGGGAACCACGAGAACGACGAGAACGACGAGAACGACGAGAACGACGAGAACGACGAGAACGACGAGAACGACGAGAACAACGGGGACGACGGGGTTGATCGACCGGCTGCTCACCGCCCCGGTGGCGGCGCACGAACACTTCGGCGACATCGACGACGCCCGCCTGTTCCCCGCCGAACAGGCGCTGGTCGAGACGTCGTCCGAGGGCCGCCGCCGGGAGTTCGGCACGGTACGCCATCTGGCCCGGGCGGCCATGCGCGACCTCGGCTGTCCGGAGGCCGCCGTCCTGCCCGGCCCGCGCCGCGAACCGCTGTGGCCGGCCGGGCTGGTCGGGACGATGACGCACTGCGCGGGGTACCGGGCCGCAGCCCTGGCCCGCCGCACCGAGGTGGCGGCCCTCGGCCTCGACGCCGAGCCCAACGAGCCGCTCGCCCCCGGCGTTCTGGACGTCATCAGCCTGCCCGGGGAGCGGGAACAGCTGCCCGGCCTGCGCGCCGCGCACCCCGCCGTCCACTGGGACCGCCTGCTGTTCTGCGTCAAGGAAGCGGTCTACAAGACCTGGTACCCGCTGGCCGGCACCTGGCTGGGTTTCCAGGACGCCCTGGTCACCTTCGCCCCCGGGGCCCCCACGTTCACCGCCCTACTCCAACTTCCCGGCCCCGTCCTGGGCCCGGACCGCCTCCAGACCCTCCACGGCCGGTGGCGGCTGGAACGCGCCGTACTGTCCGCGGCCATCACGGTCCCCGCACCCGACTGAACCCCGGCATGCGGTGAGGCCGGCGTCCTCCCGGCTTCCGGCGTCTTCCCGGCTTCCGGTGTACTTCCGGCCTCCGCCGTCTTCCGGCCTCCGCCGTCTTCCGGCCTCCGCCGTCTTCCGGCCTCCGCCGTCTTCCGGCCTCCGCCGTCTTCCGGCCTCCGCCGTCTTTCCGGCCTCCGCCGTCTTTCCGGCCTCCGCCGTCTTCCCGGCCTCCGCCGTCCTTCCAGCCGGGCTACGGGCGCTTGCCGCCGGTCGTGCCGCCGGTGGTGCCGCCGGCCGTCCCGCCGCTGGCCCCGCCGGTGTCCGCCCCGCTGGTTCCTGTCCCGCTGCCGCTCGTCCCGCTCGTTCCGCCGCTGCCCGTCCCGCCGTCGCCCGCCTGGCCGTCCCCGCCGGTCGTCCGGCTGTTCCCGCCCGCGCCGGACGTGCTGCCCGGGTTGGTGCCGGACGTGCCGGTTCCGCCGTTGGCCGGTGCGCCGGCGTTCGCCGACGTGCCGTTGCCGGCCCCCGCGGCGGGCTTGCCGGACCCGCCCGTGCCGGCCGGCCCGCTCGGCGCGGCCGTCGCCCGCGCCAACTCCTCGGCGCAGTACCCGGAGACCTTGTCCTTGCCGCCCGCGGCCGCCACGAGCCGCTGCCAGGCGGTCGCGTCCAGCGCCCGGCCGCGCTCGCCGGTCTGCTCGTAGGCGCGGCACTGCGCCTCGGTGTCCTGGGCGGCGGAGGGGCGGTCCGCCGGTCCGGGGCGGCCGGAGGACGCCGGCGAGGCCGGACCGCCCGGCCGGGTGGCCGAAGGGCGCACCGTCTCCCGGCCGGTACCGGTCCCGTCCGTCGAGGAGCCCACCGAGCCGATGGCCGCGACGGCGACACCGCCGAGGGTGAGACTGGCGAACACCACCCCGAACGTCATCCGCGCCGGACGCCGGAAGCGCCGTTGCGCGGGCGGCCGCCAGTCGTCCCGGCGCCGGCTGCGGGGCAGGCGCGCGCCCGTGCCGTGGGCGGCGGCCCGGAAGGCCGCGAGGGCCCGCTGCTCCGCCTCGGGGTCGAGACGGTCCGCGCGTATCGCGGCGGCCAGCGCCGTCTCCAGGGCGGCGGGATCGTCCGTGTCCCGTGGGCCGGACCAGGCGCCGTCAGGGTGCCCATGGCGGTGACGGACCGGAATTCCGTCGCCGCTCAGTCGTTCACCCATGTTCGCTTCCGTTCCTGTCCGACCGTATTGATTCGGCATTGCTTCATCCGAGGTGACGGGCTTGCCGCTGCGCGACCGCCCCTGTCGCCCTCGTCGTTCATTTCGACTTCCCCAGCGTTCCGGAAGCCCCATCCGTCACACCCTCGCCCGCCTCGCCGCCGACACCCAGCTGCCGGGCGAGGCGTTTCAGACCGCGGTGGGCGGCCGTGCGTACCGCTCCCGGCCGCTTGCCGAGCACCCGTCCGGCGGCGGGGGCGTCCAGACCCACGACGACCCGCAGCAGCACGGCCTCGGCCTGGTCCGGCGGCAGCCCGCGCACCAGGGCCAGGGCCTGCTCGGTGGAGAGGGACTCCAGGGCCTGGTCGTGGGTGTCGTGCGGGCCGGGCAGGTGCAGGAGGTCCTGTTCGGTTCCGCCCGCCCGGGGCCGTACCCGCTGGCGGCGCAGGTGGTCCAGCGCCCGGTGCCGGGCGATGGTCGCGGTCCAGCCGCGGAACCCGGCGCCGTCTCCCTTGAATCGTCCCAGGTCGCGGGCTATCTCCAGCCAGGCGTCGGAGGCGACGTCCTCCGCGTCCTCGCCGACCAGCCCGTGCAGGTAGCCGAGCAGGCCGGGTTGCACGATCCGGTAGGCCACCGAGAAAGCGGCCTCGTCGCCGTCCTGGGCCCGCCTGACCGCAGCGCCCAATTCCCCGTCGCGCTCCTGCACCCGCCGGGGCTGCCGTACCTGGCCCAAGACCGTCCTCGTGTGTGCCGGGTTCATCGGAAGTCCATGTCGTCCGCCGTGCTCCGGTCGCACCGACGGCCCTGTCGTGAACAGCGTCCGCCGTCACGGAAGTGTCACCACGCCTCGGCGGCCCCCTCCGGGGACGGCAGGGGCACCCGGCCGGGAAAGGGGACGGAACGGGGAGGTCTGTGCGGGTATGCGACCGGTGCCGCCCCGCTCCGGTGACGTTTCGCACCGGTCGTGCGCTGGCTGAGTACGGGGTCGGTACCGGCCGGGTCCGAACGCCCGCCGAGACCGGCACCGCCGGACCCCCTCCGCGCCGCCGCCCACTCCCCCCGTGAGCGGCGCGGAGCGGGACGGGGCGGCCGGAACCCCGCCCACTGCAGGGATTTCCGGCCGCCCCCGGCCCCTGCCGGCCCCGACCCTCCGCGCGCTGACCCCCGGCCCCCTGCCTGTCCTGCCCCTGTTCCTCCGGCCCCCTGCCTGTCCTGCCCCTGTTCCTCCTGCCCCCTGCCTGTCCTGGCCCCGGCCCCCTCCGCACCCCCACCCTCGTCCGGCCGCGTAATACTTCCCCACCGCCGTGCGCTCCTTCTGGCATGAGCGCGTACCTACGGCTGCGAGCGGTGCCGCCTCCGGCGCTGCGGAACAGCCCGGCCTGGCTGGAACGACAGTTCGACGACGGCGGGGAGGCGGCGGCCCGGTACCAGGGCGGCCGGCACCGCGAGGAGGTGCTGGACGAGCGGTACCCGGACCAGGAGCGGATCTACGCCGGTGCGTTCCCCCACCGCATCGAGGACGGGCCCCGGGCCCAGGTGGTGCTGGGCGGCCGCCCGCTGCTGCGCCCCCGCGGACACGAGCCGCACCTGCGGGTGCTGACGGCGGCGCAGACCCGCCGGGTGGCCGGTTTCCTGGCCACGGCGGAGTTCGACGCGCTCTGGCTCTCCGCCCGCGACGCACTGCTGCCGCGCTACGGCGGCCCCACCGCGGAGCCCGAGACGCGGGGCGCGTTCGCCGCGGTCCACCGGGAGCTGAGGACGTTCTACGCGCGGACGGCCGAGTGCGGCGACGCGGTGGTGAAATGGCTGCCGGCCCGGCGAGTGCCGGTCACCCCATGAAGAGGCTGTGCGTCCCGGGCACCTGCACGGCCTGCCCGGGAGGGATGAGCTGGACGAACCCGCCGGCGCAGCCCGGGACGTTGTGGACCTTGACGGGTATGTCGGTGAGGTTGAAGACGGTCGACAGTGTGGGTATCTCGATGCAGCCCTTCGGATTGTCGATACGGACCCCGTTGACGACGAGGAACCCGTTCGCGGCGAAGGCCGAGCAGGGGACGGCGACCGCGAGCGCCCCGGCGACGGTGAGCGTGCCGAGTATGGAGCCGATGCGACGCATGACGAACCTCCCGACGTGCAGGCCAGGCGCATCCCGGTCCTGAGACCGACCGTACGGACCCGCGCACGCACCGCACCCCGGCATCCCCCAGCCGGATGACCACCACCCCCACCCCCCACGAAAGGCCGCACCCCACTTGCCCCCGTGCCCCCGCCCCACCCGGCTCCCGCCCCCGCGCCGGGACGGCAGGACACTGAAGCTCTGGCCGTACGCCGGCGACCCCGACGCGGGGCACTCCCTTTGCATCCTGGAGCAACGCCGCGACCGACACGGGCTCTCGCCCCGGACAGCGGTCCGCCCCCGGTGCTTGCCCCTCCCGACGTCCGGGTGTGGCGGATCAAGCTCCCTGTATACTCATCGCACAAAGACGCTGGCCTTAAGGGCTTGTGTCAAGAATTTCGGTGACCATAGCGGTGGGGAAACGCCCGGCAACATTCCGAACCCGGAAGCTAAGCCGACCAGCGCCGATGGTACTGCGAGGGGGACCTCGTGGGAGAGTAGGTCGTCGCCGATGTCTTTTTGAGGGCCGCTTCGCTCCGCGAGGCGGCCCTCGCTTTTCCCCACGCCCCGAAAGGCCGGGCCGCCCGGATGACGGCGGGGCCCGTGCCGTTCAGGCGGTCGCCGTCGGCTCCAGGTGACGTTCGATCAGGTCGTCGAGCTTGTCCTGGTCGGGCCAGCCCCCCTCGATCCACTCGCCGCCGATGGCCCGGAGCTGCTCCGTGCTCGGGTAGCGCAGGTTCCGCAAGTCGGTGGCGTTGACCTGGGTGTGACCGCTGAACCGGCGGATGAACCGGTCCAGCAGCGTGGAGTTCAACCAGAGGCACAGCCCCCGTGCGACCTCCTTCGGCAGCCCCGCCCCGGCGTGGTGGAAGACGTTCACGTGGTTCTCGAAGCCGATCCGCGGGCACGGAGTCACCTCGGGGTCGAAGACCACCGCGACCACGCGACGCTTTTCCTCCTTGGAGGACAGGCGCTTGACGACGACGTAATAGCCGGCCGGGAAGGTCATCTTCTCGGTCTCGCCGTTGAGCATGATGGCGTTGTTCTTCTTGGCGCCCGGCACCGGCCAGGTGATCCGGCCGTCACGCATGTGCAGGGGATAGATGAGCGGAACCGCTCCGTCCTCGGGATCGGGCCGAAGGTGTTCCCGGGAACGGAAGTCCACGACACGGCCCGTCGACACCTGGCAGCCGATCTCCGTGAGGGTGGCGGCCAGGTTCGCGTGCGCGGCGGCGAGCTGGGCGTCCTCCTCGTCGGCGCTGATGTGGATGAAGTGCTCGCCGTCCTCCGGCTGCACGATGTCCCGGTAGTCCACCGTGCGGCTCCTCATGTCGTCACCGTAGCTGTGACTGGAGGAGATGACTGCTTTGCCCCGGTTCGGTGAATCGGTGCGCGTCGCCGAGAAGATCACGTTCTCCTGGAGGACGTCCGTGTCGGCGAACACCTTGTTCCGCGCCTCGAAGACGTGCACGTGATCGATGTGCATCCGGTCCAGCAGGTACTTGCGGAACGGACGGAAGTACGGGCCGTTCGCGAAACTGCGCGGGGTGATGGCCACGAGCTGGCCGCCGGGGGCGAGGAGACGGACCCCGAGGGCCATGAACGCCGAGTAGAGATTGGACGTCTCCGTACAGGCTTCCCGCACCGCCTTCCGCTCGGGTGCTTGGGCGGCCAGCTTCTTGTACGGCGGATTCATGATCACGACGTCGAACGGCGCCCGGCTCTCACCGGACGCGTCCCGGTCCCGGGTCGCCCACGCGATGAAGTCCTCCCTCACCAGCGTCGTCTCCAGATGCCCACCGGCCGCACGCACCGTGCGCGAGCAGTCCTGAAGCGTCGCCGACAGAGCGGCGTGCAGCTGCGGGTCGTTCTCGCAGGCGGTGATGCTGACCCGCGCGCCGGGCCGCTCCCGCAGGATGCGCGCGACGAGGGACGCCGTCAGCGAACCGACCCCCGCCCCGGGATCGAGCACGCGGATCGGCTCCTCACCGTCCAACCGGGCGAGCGAGGCGATGAACTCGGCGGCGGGGGCCGGCGTGAAGTACTGGCCGCGCTTGGCGCGCTCCTTCGGGGCGAGCGCCGAAGACGACTCCTGCCTGCGCGTTTCCGTCCGCACCACGAGCTCCGCCGCCACCACTGTCGCCTCCACTGCCATGAGGCACAGCGTAACCAGCCGCCCGCGCCCCTCATGCCCCCTGTGGAAACGCCGGGGGCCGCCCCGCCCGCGCCACCGAAACGGCCCCGACCAGGATTGCTCCAAGCCGTTCTCCCGGTGTCCCGAAACGGCCCCGACCAGGATTGCTCCAAGCCGTTCTCCCGGTGTCCCGGCGGGATCGGACCCGCGAGGATCTTCCACACGAGGCAGCGAGCTCACGGACGTGGGCACCCGCAGCACCAGGAGTAGCGTGGGAGCTGCGGGGCGAGTCCCGTCGTCCCACCGGCGCTACGGACGGGTCATCATGACCAGCTCGGATACACCACCTGTTCCCCGTCTGCCCAGCGGCGTCCACGAAGCCGTGCGGCCCGGGTGTGCGCTTCTCCGGCTGGAGACGACCGGCTCACGCGAGGGCGTCCTCGACGGTGCGTGGTGGCCGCGCTCGCGCGACATCGGGGCTGAGCTGCCCGCCCTGCTGAGGGCCCTCGTCGCCCACCTCGGCCCCGTGACCCGCGTCGGGCTGGACACCGCGGCCTGGGAAGGTCTCCCGACACGCATCGTCGTGGACGACCGCGTGGTGCACATCGACTCCTTCCCGGTCGGTGACGACACGGTCCTGATCACCCGGGGCGACCGGGACCTCTACTCGCTGCTCGTGGTCCCGCCGGACGCGGCACCGGACGCGGCCCGCGCCGCGATGGCCCAGGCGGTCCGGGCGGACAACGTCAGCCAGGCGGAGCAGATCCTCATCGAGACCGGGAGCGGGCACGGTCCGTCCGGCTGACGGGCCCGCCGGTCACGCGGGCCCGGCCGGGTCGGGCTGCCTACCTGCGGCCGGCTCCTCCTTCCGCCCCCCTGTGTCCTGTCCGTCGAGGCCGCTCGGCCCCGCGGCGACGACCGAGCGGCTGCGCTGCGAGGGGACCATCGCACCGACAGCCGTACGCCTTGAGCCGAGATGCACGAAGGCGATACGCCGGGGTAATAGTCGAACTCGGAACCGTGCAACGTCTGCGGTAGCTGATGCCGGCGGCCGAGTGGATCGACCCGCGGTACGCGAAGCTGGTGGCGGCGTGGAGACGCATGCAGCAGCCGGACTCGCGTGACCCGGAGCTCAGGCCGACGCGGGCGTTCCTCGTGCCGCGAGCCGAGAACTGAGTATTCCGGCCCCGGTCAGCTGCCGAGCCGGCCGGGGATCTTCCTGGCTGCCTCGTCACCGAGGAGGTCGACAGGCCGTAAGGCCAGTGCGTCGGCGAGCAGCAGCAGGTCTTCCAGGTTGGGCACGCGCTGCGCGTACTCCCACCGGTGAATGATGCGAGTGGTCACAACGGGGGGCGGCGACATACGTACCCGATCCGGCCCGTCCCTCCAGCACGCCCTGGGAGAACAGCAGCTCCTGCGCACGGCGCACCACGTTCTCGCCATGAGCCACATGGACCGACTGCTCAGGAAGCGGCGCCCGACGGCCGCCCCCCATTGATGTCAGAAACGGATGTCAAAGGCCCCGGACCATGATCGGTGGTTCGGGGCCTTTGCACTGGTGCCCCCGGCAGGATTCGAACCTGCGACACCCGCTTCAGGAGGGGCGGGGCCGCTTCGTCATGCCCGGGGTCAGGTGGCGGGCGTCTGCCCGTACACCGCGACCCACCGGTCGCCGCGCATCACGATGTTCGCGGTCTCGACCGGGCGGCCGGTGGCCTGGTCGTAGTAAGTGCGCTCGATGGCGAGGACCGGCCCGGGTGAGGTCATGGCCAGTCCCTGCGCCTCATGCCGGGTAGCCGTACGGGCGCGGACTCGTTCGACCGGCTCGCCGACTTCGATCCCGAGGACGCGCATCCGCGCGGCCACGCCGACGCCGGCGTACGGTCCGACCTCGGGTAGCGCGATGAGGGACTGCCCGGTGAGGGCGAGTGGCTCCCACGACTCGGCCAGCTGCACTGGCTGTTCGTCGGCGAGGTAGACGTACGAGGTGTGCATCACCGGGTCACCGGGCTCGATGCGGAGCCGAGCGGCCACCGGCTCACTCGCCTTCTCGGTGGTGCTGTCGTGCCGCCAGTTGCCTACCGCGCCCTGCTCTGCCGCGCCTTGCGCGAACGGGCTGTCCTCGCTGCGGCGTCGGTGCCTACGTACGAGCAGCTCAGGGGTCTCGTTGCCGCGGACGTAGTGGCCGGCGCCGTGCCGGGAAATGACGAGTCCCTCGTCCACGAGGAGTCGGTAAGCGCGGGTGGCCACCGAGTTGCTCGCGCCGCCGTGCTGGCGGGAGATCTCGGCGACGGAGGGAAGGCGGTGTCCGGGTGGGAGCTCTCCGGACTCGATCAGGGCACGCAGCTCATCGGCGACGCGCAGGTACAGCGGCGGCTCGGTGGTCACTGTCCGCCTCCCTTCCGTGCGACTTGCGTGACAGACTAGCCAGCTCAGGGCTACTCTCGTACGAGAGTCATTCTCTCGCACGAGAGTGAGGATTGTCGTGCCCGTCAGCCTGGAGCAGCAGCACTGCGGACCGCCCTGGAGCGGGCCCTCGATGAGCCCGTGCAACTACTCGCCACCGAGCGCGGCATCCGGATGCACGTCGCCGCCCCGCCCGGCTTGTCCGTCGCCACATGGCGTGCGGTGATCGAGGTTCTGCGGGGCGCAGATGTCTGGGGCAGCACCGACACGACCGGCACGCCGAAGATCTGGGCCGAGGTGGAGGACGGGCAACAGCCATGAGCGCATCGACACAACTCGCGGGCCTGCACAGCTTGCCCCTTCCCGGTCGCGATGACCTCACCACGGATCAGGCCCGCGGCGCTGCCTGCGTCTGGGACAGCGCGCCTCTCGACACAGCGGCGGCCGTGGACCTCGGCGAACGGAAGGCTGCGGACGGCACGGCCTACTTCCCCCGCGCGTGCCGGCCGTGCGCTCTCCAGAAGGCGATGGACGCGCTCGTAGCTCATGGCCAGTCGTGCGGTCAGTGCCTGGCCGATCACACGCGCTGCCCGGTGGGACTGGAGCTGGTCCGCGCGGTCCGGGAGGCGCGGCGATGAGGTGCGCCCGCTGCGACGAGCCGATCCGCCAGGGCGAGCGGTACCGCACCATCGATCACCACGCCGCCTCCGGCCCCGGCGTCACGCTGCACGTGCATGAGAAGCCCTGCAAGCCAGCCCCGCAGCAGAGGTATCCGTCGCGCCGCTTCGGCGTGTGACACCAGACCCCGGCGCCTTGAGGGCGCCGGACGGCCCCCCGGCGGAGGTGAACGGGCGGCCACAGGGTCCGCTGCCGGATCGCCCCTGAACCGGCGGCGGACCCGTACAGAAACAACTGCCCGGGCCGGCATCCCGCGAAGAAGCCCGGCCCGGGCCACCCCCATCCGCAACCAGCGAAGGAGAGATCTGATGACAGTACCTCCCGGACCCACGCCGGACGGCGGCCCGGTCGACCCCAAGCCGCCGGCGGTCATCCCGCGGATGCTCATCGCTGACGAGCAGTTCGAGAGCTGCCGCCGCGCAGTGATGGACGCCAACCCGGATATGTCCTCAGAGTTGGCGGGCCGGATCGTGGAAGAGGCCCTCAAGTTTGTGGCCGCCTGCTCGGCGAATCCGGGCGACGGGTTGGTCCCGTCGCGGATCGTGGACGAGGGTTGGCACGCGCTCATCGTGCACACCGCGATGTACGCCGAGCTGTGCCAGCGGCTCGGCGGTCGGATGGTGCACCACGCCCCCGGCTACGGCCCGGAGAACTACGACCCGGCGATCCTGGACCGCACCCGCGAGGCGATCGGCGAGCTCGGCTGGTTCGCGGACGCGGAGCTGTGGGTGGCGCCGTCGGACGAGACGCTCGTGTCGGTCGCCGCGAAGTGCCAGCATTCAGACGACTCGGGACCCATCGTGACCATGCCCAGGCCCAAGCCCAACGGCTAGCCTCCCGGGTGAAGGGAGGCCGCATGTCCGAGTGGATCGACCCGAAGTACGCGGAGCTGGTGGCGGCGTGGCGACGCGCGCAGCAGCCGGACTCGCGTGACCCGGAGCCCAAGCCGATGCGGGCGTTCATCGTGCCGCGAGCCGAGGGCTGAGTGGTCCGGCCCCGGTCAGCTCCCGAGTTGGCCGGGGCTTTACCTCGCCGCCTCGCCGCCTCGTCGCCGATGAGGTCGATAGGCCGTAATGCCAGCGCGTCGGCGAGCAGCAGGAGGTCTTCCAGGTTGGGCACGCGCTGCGCGTACTCCCACCGGTGAATCGTGCGGTGGTCCCGGCCGATGCGCTCACCGAGCTGTATCTGAGTAAGGCCGGCGCGTAGGCGTGCGTCACGGATGCGTGCCCCGATTTCCCGGCGGCGGGTGAGTACCCATGCGGGCATCGGATCGAGTGGCACCAGCACACGCTGTATGGATCTTGTCTCATTGTCTTTGCCCGACCAGGCGAATTTAATGATCTCGGGTGCGGGGATCCGTGAGATGCCGTCTGCGCCGCTGCTGACCAGCGGGCGCGGCGGACCAAGAGCGGTCGGTGGGGCGTACGCGTCTCCGCCCCTTTCGGCTGTTGGACGCCATGACTCAGTCAAGGCGTCCCGCCCCGGGTGCCGCTGGCCCCGGGGCGGTCTACGTTGGGACGCAGAAGGGCCCCCGCCGATATAGACGACGGGGGCCCTCCGCCTGCAAGGGCCGGCCTCCCCGCCGGACACCTCGCAGGTTCCACGGGACGCGCGTCTCAGGCACGCGTGGGGAGACGCACCTGCCCGTCCCGACGCCGACACTACGTGTCTGTTGAACGTAGTCCAGTCCCTCTTACGGGTGAAGGCCAAGCAAGATCGTGTGGCGGTGTGGCATCTATGTGGCATTCGATCATGAGAAAGGCCCTCCGTTCGAATGGAACGGAGGGCCTGTGACCTCTCTGACCTGCTGCTTAGGTCTGTGCCCCCGGCAGGATTCGAACCTGCGACACCCGCTTTAGGAGAGCGGTGCTCTATCCCCTGAGCTACGAAGGCGGGGCTCGGTGGAGCCCTGAGTGGTCCGGTGGTGGGGACCGGAGCACTCGGTCCACAGGGTACCGGATCAGGATTCCGGCGGGGGCGGGTCCCGTTCAGGACGGCGGCACCCGGGTGAAGCGGGAGGCGGTGTGCAGGTCGGCCTCGATGCGGTCGGCGGTTTCCCGCAGGGCCGGCAGGACGTCCTCCACGCACTCCGCCAGCGTGCGGCGGGCCGCGTGGGTGGCGACGTTCAGCGCGGCGACCGCCTTGCCCGTACGGTCCCGGACCGGTACGGCGACGGAGCGCAGCCCCGACTCCAGCTCCTCGTCGGCCAGCGCGTACCCCCGCGCCCGGATCTCGGCGAGATCGCCGGGCAGGGGACCGTCGGCGCCGGCCAGGAGGACGCGGCCCAGCGATGTCGCCCGCGCGGGCAGCCGTGCGCCCACGGCGATGTCCACCGTCAGCACCCGCCGCGCCCCCGCCCGGGCCGTGAACTGGATCTCCGGCTCGGCACCCGGCACCAGCACCGCCAGCGCCGCGGGCTCGTGCAACCGGTCCGCCAGGGCCCGCAGATGGGGCTCGGCGAGGCGGGGGAGCGTGGTGCGGGTGAGGGGCGGGAAGCCGAGGTCGAGGACGCGCGGGGTGAGGGCGAAGGTGCCGTCGGGAGCCGCCGTCACCAGTCCCAGGTGCGTATGGGTGAGCAGGGCCCGGCGGGCCGTCGCCCGGGCCAGCCCCGTCGCCCGCGCCACCTCCGTGAGGCTCAGCGCCGAGCGCCCCTCGCCGAACGCCGTCAGTACGGTCAGACCCCGGGCCAGGGACTCCACGAACTCCCGGCCCAGCTCGTGCTTGGACGCCGTCGTCCAGGCCGCGAGCCCCACCGGCGCCGGTCCCGGCGGCACCGGCTCCGCCGCCCGCAGGTCCGCCTCCATCGCCGCCACCGCCGTACGCAGCCGGGGCAGCAGGCTGGTGCGCAGCTCCGCCGCCGGATGCCGGCTGGTGTGGCTGACCACGCTCGCCACGCAGACCGGGCGGCCGGTGCCGGGGTCGCGCACCGGGACCGACACCGCGACCAGGCCCGGTTCGATGAGCTGGTCGTCCAGGGCCCAGCCGTCCCGGCGGGCCCGCTCCACCCGCTCGGCGAAGGACGCGGCCCGCTCGGTGACGGACGCTGCGGGCGCGGAGGAGGACGCCGCGCGCGGGGCGGAGGAGGACGCCGCGCGCGGGGCGGAGGGTGCGGTGCGTCCAGAAGGGGGTGCGGTGCGCTCGGTGAAGGACGTGGCTCGCTCGGTGAAGGGTGCGGCCGGCTCGGTGAAGGATGCGGTGCGCCTCGTGAAGGACGCCGCGCCGAAGCCACCGTCAGTGGGCTCGGTGGGCTCCGGCCTCTCGGTGGACGCCGTGGGCTCGGGGCTCGGGGGCAGTGCGGGGAAGGCGGCGTCCGACGGGTCCTGAGCCCGCCGGGTACGCCACCGCTGCCACTCCGCCTCCGTCCACTCCGTGGCGAACAGCGCGCCCGGCGCGGTCCGTTCGGCCGGCAGCAGGTCGCCGACGCGGAAGCTGACGGAGAGCGCGCGGCGGCGCGTGGCCTGGTGGACGAAGCGGATGCCGTCGAGGTCGTCCACCGCGAGCGACACCGACTCGTCCAGCTCGTCGGCGAGGGCCTCGGCGCGCGCGCCGAGCAGCGTGGGCAGGCGCAGGGCCGCCAGATACGCGTTGCCCAGCTCCATCACGCGCGGGCCCAGGACGACGTCCCGGCCGTCGAAGCGGACGTAGCCCATACGGGCCAGGGTCGCGGTGATCCGGTCGACCGTGGACCGCGCCAGTCCGGTGGCCCGCTCCAACGCGCCGGGGCTGAGCGTGCCGCCCGCCTCGGTCAGCCGCCGGAGCACACCCACTCCGCGCACCAGCGGCCCGACCACCTCCGCCGGCACCCCGGCCGCGAACCCGGCCCCGGCCCCGGCCTGGGTGTCGGCATCCACTGCGGTCTTGGCGGGCATCGTCTCTCCGGTACGGCGTCGGGGCACGCCTACGGTAAACCGGACCGCGACCCCACCGGTCCTCCCGGCCAGGCCTCTGGCCCCGCTTCTCGCCCCGACGTCCTGGCCCCGCTTCTCGCCCCGACGTCCTGGTCCCGCCTCTCGCCCCGACGTCCTGGTCCCGCCTCTCGGTCCCGCCTCGGGCCGGGCACGGGTGCGCGCGGCGCCGGAGACCGGGAGGCCGGAAGCGGGGGTGGAGAGGAGATCCTCTGCCCGCACGCCCGCACGCCCGCACGCCCGCACGCCCGCACGCCCGTACGCCCGCACAACATCCGCACGTTCGCATCCAAACGCCCGCGCCCCCTCACCCGTCACCCCCGCATCCCCTCACCCTCGCCCCCTCACCCTCGCCCCGTCACCCCCGCATCCCCTCACCCTCGCCCCCTCACCCCCACCTCCCTCACCCCCCACCCCCCTCACCCCCGAGTAATCCGCACCCGGTGGTTCCCCTCCTCGTCCGCGCTCATCACCCGCACGCTGATCCCGTGCTTCGGGTCCTTGAAGGTCTCGCCGGGGGAGAAGGGGGCGTCCGAGAGTTCCGCGTGGACGTTGGGGCTGCGGGTGCAGCCGCCGCTGCCGCGGTGGCTGTCGTAGACGGTGATCGGGCCGCGCCCGGTGTCCACCATGGCGTCGACCTTGTAGATGAGCAGGCCCGGCCGGCACACCGCCTCGTCGTTGCCGCCCTGCGCGCGCACCTCCAGCGCGTAGGTGGTGCGCGCGGTGACCGGCACCAGGATCAGTTTCCCGCCGCCCTCCTTGTGCAGCGGCGACAGCGTGTACTCGACGCTGCCCGGTTTCGCCGCGCAGCCCACCTGGCCGCCGTCCAGCCAGCCCAGCTTCCACTTGTGCCAGCCGAGCAGGTCGTTGTTGGCGCCCCAGTCCTCGCTCATGATGTCCCAGTGCCCGACCGCGCCCCCGCCCTCCTGGGTGTAGAGGTCGGGCAGGCCGAAGGTGTGGCCGTTCTCGTGCGGCAGCACCCGGTAGCCGGTGCGGTCGTAGGAGCCGGAACCGTCGTCCTGGCGGGAGTAGACGAAGGAGGCGTTGGCGATGCGGACGCCGTCGGCGACCGGGGCGTCGTCGTTGCCGGCGAAGGTCACGGACAGCACGGTGTCCAGGGCGGAAGGACCGGCATTCGGGGTGACGAGCACGTTGAGCAGGTCGTAGTCGCGGAAGTCCACCGTCGGGTCGGCGGCGGCCACTATGTCCTGCACCAGGCGCCGGTAGCCGGGGTCGAAGGGGGCACCGCGCTCTATGCCGTACGCCCGGAAACGTTTCGGCATGCGCAGCCAGTCGGGGACGGGGGTCTCGGGGCGGTAGTCGAGACGGCCGTACGACGCGGTGCGGAACCACTCCTGGGTCTGCGGGAAGAACTCGTGGAAGCGGTCCATCGCCTTGCCCTTGCCGGGCGCGTCGGGGAAGTCGACCATCAGGGTCAGGGCCCGGACCGTGCCGGTGGAGCGGGAGTAGCCCGACGGGGTGGGCAGGCCCTCGGTCATCTGCACGTCCAAGCCGCCACGGATCAAACAGGGTACGAGTGCGGAGGAGCGGGCCAGGCTGATCGGCCCGGCGGTGGTCGGCGCCGTCAGGTGTCCGGTCCCGGCCGAGGTGCTGACCGCGAGGGTCAGTGCGGTCACCACGGCGAGGCCGGCCGCCCGGCGCGGGCGTATGCGGCGGCGGGGCTGCGGCTGCATGCAGGGACCTTTCGCGCCACGGCAGCCGCCGGTCTCCGGCTGCACCCTTGCGCTCACCCTGTGTCGGCGGGGCGGTGGGCGCGCGCTGGGGCGACCGATCGTGGGAAAGCCGGTCCGCACACGGGTGAAACTGGGCGGGTGCTGATTGTGTCTCAGGTCACACGCTTTCTTTCTGCGTCCGGGAAATAACCGGGGACGCTCTCCCCGTTTAGCCCTGTGTCCGAGCGAAACGGGGACCTGCTCCCCGGATCGCCCAACGCCCCCTTCACCGCAGAGGAGTACGCCGTGCAGGCCATGACCGCCCCCGCAGTGCGCAAGGTGCCCCGGCCGCGCGCCGACGCCGTGCGCAACCGGGAGCGGATCGTCACCGCCGCCCGCGAGATGTTCGTCGAGCACGGTCCGGACGTGCCGCTGGACGAGATCGCCCGCCGGGCCGGCGTCGGTAACGCCACGGTGTACCGCAACTTCCCCGACCGCGACGCCCTCGTCCGCGAGGTCGTCTGCTCCGTCATGGACCGTACGGCCGAGGCGGCCGAGCTGGCCCTCGCGGAGACCGGGGACGCCTTCGCCGCCTTGGAGCGCTTCGCGCACACCGCCGCCGACGAGCGGATCAGCGCGCTGTGCCCCATGGTGTCCAGCACCTTCGACCAGCACCACCCCGACCTGGAGGCGTCCCGTCGGCGCGTCGAGCACCTGGTGGAGGAGGTCATGGACCGGGCCAGGGCGGCCGGGCAGCTCCGGCCGGACGTCGGCGTCGGTGATCTGCTCATCGTCGTGGCCCAGCTGAGCCGGCCCCCGGCCGGCACGGACTGCCTGCGCGGCGACCGTTTCGTCCACCGCCACCTCCAGCTGTTCCTCGACGGCCTGCGGGCCCCGGCCCGTTCGGTCCTGCCCGGCAAGGCCATGAGCATGGAGGAGCTGCGCGACTCCTGACCGAGTAGCCGGCCGGTGCCGGGCGGTCCGCCCCGCGCCGGCCACTTCGGCCCCACCGAGCGGTCCGGCCCCGACCCGCCGAGCAGCCCGCCCCACCGATCAGTTCGGCGCCCGACCCCAGTCCACCAACGGCAAGTCCACCAACGGCAAGTCCGCCAACGGCAAGTCCACCACCGACGAGTCCACCACCGACGAGTTCACCAACGGCAGGTCCCCCTCGGGAACGGCAGCCTTCCCGGCCGCCGCTCTCCGGCTTGTCACTGGTTGTTCTGCTTCACACCGTTTTCTCGCCACTTTTCCGTCACGAAGTCCCGAAGTGGGTATCCCCATGTCCGAAACAGCCCTCAAGGCTCCCGGCGCCGCCGCCCCGAGCGGTGACGCCAACCGCTGGAAGGCGCTCGTCTTCATCGCGCTCGCCCAGCTGATGGTCGTCCTGGACGCCACCATCGTGAACATCGCCCTGCCCTCCGCCCAGCAGGACCTCGGCATATCCGAGGGCAACAAGCAGTGGGTCGTCACGGCCTACGCCCTCGCCTTCGGCGGTCTGCTGCTCTTCGGCGGCCGGATCGCCGACCTGTGGGGCCGCAAGCGCGCCTTCGTGCTCGGCCTGGCCGGCTTCGCCGCCGCCTCCGCGCTCGGCGGTGCCGCCACCACCGGCGCGATGATGTTCGGCGCCCGCGCCCTCCAGGGCGTCTTCGGCGCGCTGCTCGCCCCGGCCGCGCTGTCCCTGCTCGCGGTGATGTTCACCGACGCCAAGGAGCGCGCCAAGGCGTTCGGCATCTACGGCGCCATCGCGGGCGGCGGCGGTGCCGTCGGCCTGATCCTCGGCGGTTTCCTCACCGAGTACCTGGACTGGCGCTGGACCTTCTTCGTGAACGTCCCGTTCGCCGTGGTCGCCGCGGCCGGTGCCTACTTCGTCATCCGTGAGCCGGAGGGCGGCCGCAACCGCAACCCGCTCGACATCCCGGGCGTCCTGCTGTCCACCCTCGGCCTCGTCGCCCTCGTCTACGGCTTCACCCGCGCCGAGTCCGACGGCTGGGGCGACACCACGACCATCGCGACCTTCGTCGCGTCCGTGGTGCTGCTGGTCGCGTTCGTGGTCGTGGAGTCCCAGGTCAAGGCCCCGCTGCTGCCGCTGCGCGTGGTGACCGACCGCAACCGCGGCGGTATCTACCTCTCCCTCGGCCTCGCCATCATCGGCATGTTCGGCCTGTTCCTCTTCCTGACCTACTACCTGCAGATCGTGAAGGGCTACTCGCCGGTCAAGACCGGCTTCGCGTTCCTGCCGATGGTGGCCGGCATGATCACCGGCTCCACCCAGATCGGCACCCGGCTGATGACCCGCGTCCCGGCCCGCCTGCTGATGGGCCCGGGCTTCCTGGTCGCCGGCCTCGGCATGCTGCTGCTGACCCAGCTGGAGATCGACTCCTCGTACGCCGCGCTGCTGCTGCCCGCGATGGTGCTGCTCGGGCTCGGCATGGGTACGGCGTTCATGCCGGCGATGTCCATGGCCACCCAGGGCGTCGAGCCCCGGGACGCCGGTGTCGCCTCCGCGATGGTGAACACCTCGCAGCAGGTGGGCGGCGCGATCGGCACCGCCCTGCTGAACACGATCGCCGCCTCGGCGACCACCTCGTACGTGAAGGACCACATCGCCGGTGCCACGGCCAAGCCGCAGCAGGAGCTGGTGCAGCTCCAGGGCATGGTGCACGGCTACAGCGCCGCGATCTGGGTGGCCGTCGGCATCCTGGGCCTGGCCGCCCTGATCGCCTTCACCTTCGTCAACGCCGGCCGCCCGGGGACCGCCACGGTGGCCTCCGGTGACGGCGAGGGCCTCCAGGACGAGGTGCCGGTGCCGGTGGTGGTCCACTGACCGTGAGCCGTTAGCGGAGCCAGGGCAGGTCCGCACCCGCTTCATCGGGCTGGAGGCCCTCGGCGACGATCTCCATGATCTCGCCGAGGGCCTTCTGCTGGTCCGGGCTCAGCCGCTCGAACAGTGCCTGCCGTACGGCGGTCACATGGCCGGGCGCGGTGCGCCGCAGCACCTCGTGGCCCTCGTCGGTGAGGACGGCGAACTGGCCGCGCTTGTCGGAGGGGCAGTTCTCCCGGCGCACCCAGCCGTTCTTCTCCAGCCGGGCGATCGCGTGCGAGAGCCGGGAGCGGGTGATCTTCGCCTGCATCGCCAGCTCGGTCATCCGCAGTCGGCGGCGCGGCGCCTCGGCGAGGCCGACCAGCAGGCCGTAGTAGATGTGCGGCATGCCCGCGTCGCGCTGGAGCTGCCGGTCGAGGTGGTCCTCCAGCAGGGTGGTGGCGTGCAGATAGGCGCGCCAGACGCGCTGTTCCTCTTCGGTGAGCCAGCGGTGCCGTGCGACGGGATCCGGTGCCGTGTTCATGTATCCACTTTACGAGGCGCCTCCTTGAAACTTGAACAAGTGCCGCGTAGGGTGTCGGGTAGAGCTTGAGAGTTAAAGCATCTGCTGAACCCCGGAGCTGCCGCGATGTCCGCCACCACTCCCGAGCGCATGCCCGCGCTGTACCTCAGTCACGGCGCCCCGCCGCTCGCCGACGACCCGGTCTGGCCGGGCCAGCTCGCCGCCTGGTCCGCCGGCCTGCCCCGCCCCCGGGCGATCCTCATGGTCTCCGCCCACTGGGAGGAGGCCCCGCTGGCCCTCGGCGCGGTCGAGACCGCGCCCCTCGTGTACGACTTCTGGGGCTTCCCCGAGCACTACTACCGGGTCCGGTACGCCGCCCCCGGCGCGCCGGCGCTCGCCGACTCCGTGCGCAAGCTGCTGCGCGCCCCCGGCATACCGGTCCAGGACATCCCCGACCGGGGCCTCGACCACGGCGCCTACGTCCCGCTGGTCGAGATGTACCCGGACGCCGACGTCCCCGTCCTCCAGATCTCCCTGCCCACGCTGGACCCGGTCCGCCTGATGGAGATCGGCCGCAAGCTGGCCCCCTTGCGGGACGAGGGCGTGCTGATCGTCGGCTCCGGCTTCTTCACCCACAATCTCGCCGCGCTGCGGCACACCGGCCCGGGCGTGCCGAGCTGGTCGGCGGAGTTCGACGACTGGGGCCGGCGGGCCCTGGAGGCACGTGACTGGGACGCCCTGCTCGACTTCCTGGACAAGGCCCCGGCCGGCCGCTACGCCCACCCGCGCACCGAGCACTTCGCCCCGCTCTTCGTCGCCATGGGCGCGGCGGACGCCGGCGGCGGGCCGGACGCGCAGCGGTCGGTGATCGACGGGTTCTGGATGGGGATGGCGAAGCGGTCGGTCCAGTTCGGGTAAGCGGTCGGTCCCGTTCGGCTTAGCGGTCGGTGCGGTGCGGCTCAGCGGTCGGTGCGGTTCGGCTGATTCACAGCCGCTTCTCGTACCAGGCCACGTCCCAGTAGCGGCCGAACTTGCGGCCCACCTCGCGGTACGTGCCGACGTACTGGAAACCGAAGCGCGCGTGCAGCCGCTCGGACGCCTCGTTGGGCTGGGCGATGCCCGCGTAGGCGCGGTGCACGTCCTGTCCGGCCAGGACCTCGAAGAGGGCGCCGTAGAGCAGCGTGCCCACCCCGCGCCGGCCGGCGTCCGGGGCGACGTACACCGAGGTCTCCACGGACGTCGCGTACGCCGGCTTCGGCCGGTAAGGGCTGGACGTGGCGTACCCGAGGATCTCCTGTGACCGCGCGTCGGTGGCAACCATCAGCCGGTGCGGGCCGTCTTCCGGGTGGGAGAGCAGCCAAGGGCGGCGCTCTTCCGGAGTGAAGATCGCGGTATCGAATGTGATGGCCGTCTCACGTACGTAGTGATTGTAGATCGCGGTGAGGGCCCCGAGGTCCCCCTCGGCGCCCGGCCTGACCTGCACGTCAGTACGCTCCGACGACATCTCGCCTCCCTGGGTGGCGGAACAGGGTACTGCATGATCAGAAAAATCGGGGGGTGGGTTGGGAATTCTGTCCGGATTCCAGTCGTTGTTTCCCACGGATGCAGGGCACTCGGAGAGTCTCGGAGAGGGTGAGCGAGTCCCAGAGACGGTTCCCAGTGCCGGGCGTTCACCAGGACCACCCGCCAGCCCACCATCGCAAGGGAGCACGCATGGCAACCCGTGCCGTCGCCCGTCGTCAGTCCGCCACCGGCGAGACGGCCGACTCGGCAAGCAGTGTTCGCGCTCATGGCGGCGAGATCGCAGACCGCGACCTGGTCGGCATGTACCTCGACGAGATCGCGCGTACGCCGCTGCTCGACGCCGCCAAGGAGGTCGAGCTGTCCCAGACCATCGAGGCGGGTGTCTTCGCGAGGCAGGTCCTCGACGGCTACGAGGAGACCCACGCGGACGCCACCCGGGAGGAACTGGAGGCGCTGGCCGCCGAGGGGGAGCGGGCCAAGGACGTCTTCATCCGCTCCAACCTCCGCCTGGTCGTCGCGGTCGCCCGGCGCTACCCGCGCAGCGGCCTGCCGCTGCTCGACCTGATCCAGGAGGGCAACGCCGGCCTGGTGCGCGCCGTCGAGAAGTTCGACTACCGCAAGGGCTTCAAGTTCTCGACGTACGCCACCTGGTGGATCCGGCAGGCCATCACCCGCTCCATCGCCGACCAGTCCCGCACCATCCGGCTCCCCGTCCACCTGGTGGAGGAGCTCGGCCGCATCCGCCGCGTCCAGCGCGAGTTCAACCGCGAGAACGGCCGCGACCCGGAGCCCGCGGAGATCGCCGCCGAGCTGGGCTCGACGCCGGAGCGCGTCATCGACGTCCTCGACTGGGCCCGTGACCCGGTCTCGCTGAACATGTCGGTGGACGACGAGGGCGAGACGCAGTTCGGCGACCTGCTGGAGGACACCTCGGCGGTCTCCCCCGAGCAGTCCGTCCTGACCCTGCTGCGCAGCGAGGAACTGGACGACCTGATCGGCCGCCTGGACCAGCGCACGGCCTCCATCATCAAGATGCGGTACGGCATCGAGGACGGCCGCGAGCGCACCCTGACCGAGGTGGGCAAGGAGCACGGCCTGACCCGTGAGCGCATCCGCCAGATCGAGAAGCACGCCCTCCTCGAACTGAAGAAGCTGGCCCGCGACACCGGCTTCGACGCGGCGGCGTGACGGCCGCGGCGGACGTGCCGTAGCGACCCTGCGGCGGACACGCTGTAGCGGCCCAGCGGCGGACCTGCCGTAGCGGCCGTACGGCGGGACGCGCCCCGCCCCCGCGGCGGGGTGGTGCGCCGGACGTACGGCGGCGCGGTGGTCGCCCTGCGGCGGGGCAGGTGAGGGCGTGCGGCGCGATGGCCGCCCCACCCGTGGTGCCACGGCGTACCGGGTCTACGGCGCCCCGCGCGGCGCGCACGCCCGGTGGCGAAAGACGGCGCAAACATGGCGTAGTCCCATCGCTTCAAGTCCCAGGCCCGCGGGAAAAACCCTTGCGGGCCCGGGAACGGGCCGCGTGAACCACGCAAGACCGCACTCCCCACCCCCACGATCAACCCCCGGCCGACGCGGGCCGACCCCACGTGAGCCACGTCCCGACGCAATCCCCCCCCCGGCGCCGGGACCTCCCGAGCCGGGCTTCGGCGCCTATCCCCCCCCAGGCGCCGGAGTCCGGCCTTTCCTGTGCGTTGCCCCGGGCGGACACACCGTCTCCGGGGTGGGCGTGCGTGTTTTCCGAGGGTGAGCGTCCCTGGCCGCGCCCGGCACCCGGCCGGGCCGGGCGGCGGGCACCGGCGGTACGAGAAGCTGGAGCGGCGGCCCACCCCGTACCTGAACCCCGGGGTGGACCGCCGGATGGCAGATTCTGCCACACGGGCATAGCCTGCCGGGATGAGCACCACCCCCAGCGCCGCCCACCAGCCGTTTTCCGCCTCTGCGCCGGTGTCCCTCACCGAACGCCGCAAGGCCGAGACCCGAATGGAGATCGCCCGGGCGGCGGCGGCCCTCTTCGTGCAGCAGGGCCTGCGGGCCACCCGGGCCGAGGACATCGCCCAGGCGGCGGGTATCGCACCGCGCACCTTCTACCGGTATTTCGCCACCAAGGAAGAAGCGGTCTCCCCCCTCTACGCGGCCGGTGCCGGCCGCTGGACGGAGGCGGTCCGCACCGCCCCGGCCGAGCTGTCCCTCCCGCAGGCGCTGGAGTACGCCGTCCGTCACACCCTCACCCCCGGCGCCGGTGTCTCGGCCGCGTCCTGGGAATGGGTGCGCACCCTCGTCCGCCTGGCCGACACCAGCCCTGCCCTGCGCAAGGTCTGGGCGGAGGTGTGCCAGGCGTCGGAAGGGGTGCTCGGGGAGATCCTGGCGGGGCGACTGACGGGCTCCGAGCCGACGGCGGCTTCCGAGCCGGCGGCCGGTTCCGAGCCGGCGGCCGGTTCCGGGTCGACGGCCGGCGGTGCGGTCCCGGCGCCGGTCACCCCTCCGCTGCGTTTCGCCGCCGCCGTGGCCGGTGCCGCCGTCCGCGTGGCCGTGGAGTCCTGGGCGTCCACGAGCGCCCCGCCCACCGGTCCGCGGGGACCGGCGGCCCTGGCACTGCGCAACCTGCGCGCGCTGCGGGACTTCGAGTGGGCCGGGGCCCCGGGCGACGAGGGGCAGCCGGAGACGCCGTAGCGGTGTGGGGGCGTCGGGGCGTGGGGCGTGTGTGCCCGGGGGCCGCGGACATCATGGCGGCGCATCCCGCCCGGCGCCCGCAGCCCGGCTCAAGCGTCCGCCCAGCTCCCGCACGCACGCCCTGAGTTCGGCCGGCTCGTGCACCGTGAAGTCGTGCCCCACCATCGCCAGCCGGACCGCCAGCCACTCCATCGGATCCCCCGTGGTCCCGCGCAGCACGCAGCCGCCCTCCCCGTCGTCCTCGGGTGCCGCGAGCCACGCCGGGACGCGCGCGGACACCGCCGGTGCCGGCGCGGCGAAGCGCACCGCGAACGCGTAGGTCTCCTGCCGCCCCTGGATCGACCGGCGCAGGTACTCCGCCGCGCTGCCCGTCGGCAACTCCCGCGGCGCGAACCGCACTCCGGTCGCGAACGGCTCGCTGACCCGGTCCACCCGGAAGGTGCGCCAGTCCGCCCGGTCGAGGTCGTACGCGACCAGGTACCAGCGACGCCCGGTCGACACCAGCCGGTGCGGCTCGGTCAGCCGCCGGGACTCGCCGCCCTCCTTGTCCCGGTAGGCGAACCGCAACCGCTCGTGCCCGGCCACCGTGGACGCCATCACGGTCAGCGTCTCCGGTGCGATGGTCGGCCCGTCCCCGCTGGTCAGGGGGGTCGTCGCGGCTTGGAGGGCGGAGACACGGTGACGCAGCCGGGCCGGCAGCACCTGTTCCAGTTTCGCGAGGGCCCGTACGGAGGCCTCGTCCACCCCCTCGACCGCGTGCCCGGCGCCGGCGCGCAGCCCGACCGCGATCGCCACCGCCTCCTCGTCGTCCAGGACCAGCGGCGGCATCGCCTTGCCCGCCACCAGCCGGTAGCCGCCCTCGGCCCCTCGCGTGGCCTGGACGGGATAGCCCAGCTCGCGCAGCCGGTCGATGTCCCGGCGCACCGTGCGCCGGGAGACCCCGAGCCGTCCGGCCAGCTCACCGCCGGGCCACTCGCGCGGGGTCTGGAGGAGGGAGAGCAACTGCAGCAGCCGGGCCGGTGTGTCCGTCGTCATGCACACGAGGATGCCGCACGAGTAGGACACGACCTGGCCTAATGGGGGGCTACGTTCCTCCCATGACCCCGAACGACGACACCACCGCACACGGTCGCCCGGCCACCGACCCGGCGGCCGACCGATCCCGCTGGCTGGCCCTGGCCATCGTCATGACCGCCGCCTTCATGGACCTGGTGGACGTGACCATCGTCAACATCGCCATCCCGTCCATCGAGCGGAGCGAGCACGCCTCGGTCAGCCAGATCCAGTGGATAACCGCCGGCTACGCCCTCGCCTTCGCCGCCGGACTGATCACCGGCGGCCGGCTCGGTGACATCCACGGCCGCAAGCGGCTGTTCCTCATCGGCATCGGCGGCTTCACCCTCGCCTCCGCGCTGTGCGGCTTCGCCGTGAACCCGGAGATGCTGGTCGCCTCCCGGATCCTCCAGGGCGGCATGGCCGCACTGATGGTGCCGCAGGTGCTGTCGATCGTGCACGCCACCTTCCCGGCCCACGAACGCGGCAAGGTGTTCGGCCTGTTCGGCGCGATCGTCGGTCTCGGGGCGGTCTCCGGCCCGCTGCTCGGCGCGCTGCTGACCGAGTGGGACCTCTTCGGCCTCGGATGGCGGCCGATCTTCCTCATCAACCTGCCGGTCGGCATCGCGGCCTGGCTGCTCGGCAGCCGCTTCATCACCGAGTCCAAGGCCCCCAAGGCGCTCAAGCTGGACCTCGTCGGCGTCGCCCTGGTCGTGCTCGGCCTGCTGATGCTGCTCTACCCGCTCACCCGCGGGCGCGAGCTGGGCTGGCCGCTGTGGGGACACCTCTCGATGGCCGGCGCCCTCGTCGTCTTCGCCGCGCTGGTGGCGTACGAGCGGCGCAAGGCGGCCCGGGACGGCTCCCCGCTGGTCGAGCTGTCGCTGTTCCGCGTGAAGAGCTTCGCCGCCGGTATCGCCGTACAGACCGTCTTCGGCGTCGCGCTCGGCATCTTCTTCCTGGTCTGGACCCTGTACATGCAGATCGGGCTGGGCTGGAGCCCGCTGCGGGCCGGGCTGACCGGGGTGCCCTTCTCGATCGCGGTGTCCACCGCGGCCGGGCTGTCGGTGCAGCAGCTGGTCCCGCGGTTCGGCCGGAAGGTGCTCCAGGCGGGCGCGCTGGTGATGGGGGCCGGCGTGCTGCTCTACCTGTGGGAGGCGCACCGCTACGGCCTCGGCATCACCTCCTTCCAGATGGCCCCGCCGCTGATCGTGATGGGTGTCGGCATGGGGCTCATCGTCGCCCCGCTGACCGACGCGGTGCTCTCGGAGGTGCCGCGCGAGCACGCCGGTTCGGCGTCGGGACTGATCAACACCGTGCAGCAGATGGGCAACGCGCTCGGACTGGGCCTCGTCTCGGTCGTGTTCTTCGGGCAGATCGGTGACCGGCTGACCCCGGCGCAGGTCGGGCCGGCCTTCGTGCACGCCTTCCAGTACGCGCTGTGGTGGGTGGCCGGGGTCATGGGCGTGATCTTCCTGCTGATGGCCGCGCTGCCGAAGCGGCCGGCGCAGCATGTGGAGGGTGCCGCCGAAGAGGAGTCCGCGGCGGTGGAGAAGCGACCCGAGCTGGTGTCCTGACCCGGCACGAGCAGGGCCCGGTACCGACCCGGTACCGGGCCCTGCGGCTGTCCGGACGGCCATGGAGGGAGCCGAGCCGTCCGGACGGCCGTGACGGGGCCCACCGGAGCTGTCCGGGCGGCTGCGGAAGTCCGTTCATGCCCGAACGCGGTCCGAACCTGTTTACTTTCCGGATAGCCGGACGTACTCTCGCAGTGAAACCACACGTTCGGGCAATGACTCGAAAACGCTCGGACAGCGAGGCGGAGGCGAAACGGACATGTACGCACCGGAGCGGCAGCAGGAGATCCTCCGGCTTGCGCGTGACGGCGGCCGGGTGGACGTGTTGTCGCTGGCCGAGGAGTTCCAGGTCACCGCGGAGACGATCCGCCGCGACCTGAAGGCCCTCGACCGCGCCGGCCTGGTCCGCCGGGTGCACGGCGGCGCCATCCCGGTCGGCCGCCTCGACTTCGAGCCGGACCTCGCCGAGCGCGAGTCGACCGCCGCCGGCGAGAAGGACCGCATCGCCAAGGCCGCCCTCGCCGAGCTGCCGGCCGAGGGCACGACGATCCTCGACGCCGGCACGACCGTGGCGCGGGTGGCGGCGGCGATCCCGCTGGAGACCTCCCTCACCGTCGTCACGCACAGCCTGCCCATCGCCGCCCGCCTCGCCGACCACCCGGGCATCCAGCTCCACCTGGTCGGAGGGCGCGTCCGGCACCGTACGCGCGCCGCCGTGGACGCCTGGGCGCTGCGCGCGTACGGCGAGATCCGCGCGGACGTCCTGTTCGTCGCCGCCAACGGCTTCTCCGTCGAGCACGGTCTGACCACCCCCGACCTCGCCGAGGCCGCGGTCAAGCGGGCGGCGGTCGCCGCCGCCCGCCGCGTGGTGCTGCTGGCCGACTCCGCCAAGCACGGCCAGGAGCACTTCGCCCGCTTCGGTGACCTGAGCGATGTGGACCTGCTGATCACCGACAGCGGGCTGAGCCCGGAAGACGCCGCCGCCATCGAGCGCGGCGGCACGGAAGTAGTGCGCGCATGATCCTCACCGTCACCCCCAACCCGTCCCTCGACCGCACCTACGAGGTCCCCGCCCTGGAACGCGGCGAGGTGATCCGCGCCACCGGCGAGCGCATGGACCCCGGCGGCAAGGGCGTGAACGTCTCGCGTGCCGTGGCGGCCGCCGGCCGGCGCACGGTCGCGGTGCTGCCCCTGGGGGGTGCGCCGGGAGCGCTCGTCGCCGAACTGCTCGACGCGCAGGGCATCGAGGTGGCGCCGGTCCCGGTCGCGGGCGCCACCCGGTCCAACATCGCGCTCGCCGAGGCCGACGGGGTGCTCACCAAGATCAACGCGCCCGGTCCGGACCTGTCCGCCCAGGAACAGGAACTGCTCCTGGAGACGGTCCGCCGGCAGTCGCGGGACGCCGACTGGATCGCGTGCTGCGGCAGCCTGCCCCGGGGGCTCGCGCCCTCCTGGTACGCCGATGTCGTCGCCCGGGCGCACGCCTGCGGCGCGCGCATCGCGCTGGACACCTCGGGCCGCGCGCTCCGGGAGGCGCTGCGCGCGCGGCCCGACGTGGTGAAGCCGAACGCCGAGGAGCTCGCGGAAGCCGTCGGGCGCCCCCTGGCGACCCTCGGCGACGTGCTCAAGGCGGCCGAGGAGGTGCGTGCGATGGGCGCGCGCGCCGTGCTCGCCAGCCTGGGCGCCGACGGCCAGCTGCTGGTGTCGGACACGGGCGCGTGGTTCGGCAGCGCGCGGGTGAGTGCCGTCCGCAGCAACGTCGGCGCCGGCGACGCCTCCCTGGCCGGCTTCCTCATCGCCGGCGGCACCGGCCCCGAGGCCCTGGCCTCCGCCGTCGCCCACGGCGCCGCCGCCGTCCAGCTCCCCGGCAGCCTGATGCCGGCCCCCGCGGACCTGGATCCGGCGGCGGTGACGGTGACGGCCGACCTCCCCCTCGACCGCGAACTGATGGAGCCGGTGTCATGATCTCGATCGTGCAGCGGGGCACCCGCCCCGGAACCCGCCACCTGGGCGCGCGTCCCGTGCCCGCACGTCCGGGCACGGCCACGCCCCCAGCCCCCAAACGGCGCGGCTCCCTTTTACTCGCCGCCCCCCTCGGCACCGGTACGGCCGTCTGAGCCACCGCCCGGTCCCCGGGAAGCGGGGTCTCCCCGGCCCCGCCTCCCCGCACCACCCCTCGCCCCACCGCTCCGCCCCCTTCTCCCCCCACCGCACCATTCCCGCCTCCCCTCCCCGCACCACCGCCTCCCCCCACCACACCCCCGTCCCCACTCCGCCCACTCCTCTCCCCGGGCGACAACGCGTGCATAGGAGCCCGCGATGAGCGACATGATCACCGCGGACCTGGTCGACCTCGACCTGTCCGCCGACACCAAGGAAGCGGCGGCCCGTGCCCTCGCCGAGCGCATGGTGGCCCGGGGCCGGGTGACCGACCTGGAGGGCTTCCTGGCCGATGTGGCCGCACGCGAGGCCCAGATGCCGACCGGGCTCGACGGCGGCATCGGCATCCCGCACTGCCGCAGCGCCCATGTGACCGAGCCGACCCTCGCGTTCGGCCGCAGCGCCGCCGGCGTCGACTTCGGCGCGGCGGACGGCCCGGCCGACCTGATCTTCCTGATCGCGGCCCCCGCGGGCGCCGACGACGCCCACCTGACGATCCTCTCCTCCCTCGCCCGCCAGCTGATGGACGCCGACTTCACCTCCGCCCTGCGGACGGCGAACGACGCGGAGACGACGGCGGCACTGATCCGGGGGGACGAGACGCCGCCCGGCGAGCGCGCGCAAGCGCCGGACGCCGCCGGGAGCGCGGGCGCGAGCGCGGGCGCCGCACAGGACACCGCCGCGACGCCGGCGGCGGCCTCCGCCGGCGCCGCGGCGGGCAGCCAGGCCCCGGCGGCGGTTCCGGCCCCGGCCGCGGCCCCGGGCTCAGAGCAGGCTCCGGGCGCGGCCGCCTCGGACGGGTCCGGACCGGCGCCGGATGCGGCCCCCGGCTCCGGCGGGCGTCCCTTCCGCATCGTCGCCGTCACCTCCTGCCCGACCGGTATCGCCCACACCTACATGGCGGCCGAGTCCCTGGAGAACGCCGGCCGGGACGCGGGTGTCGAGCTGGTCGTCGAGACGCAGGGCTCGGCCGGCTTCACCCGGCTGGACCCGGCGGTGATCGCGGCGGCGGACGGCGTGATCCTCGCGCACGACGTCGCCGTACGCGACAAGGACCGCTTCGCGGGCAAGCCGACCGTCGACGTCGGCGTGAAGGCGGGCATCAACCGCCCCGCCGAACTCATCGCGGAGGTCCGCGAGAAGGCGGCGCGCGGTGAGGCGAGCGCCCCGGCGCGCGCCTCGGCCGGCACGCCGGTCGAGCGCGCGGGCGACTCCACCGAGGGCTACGGCACCCGGCTCCGCAAGTGGCTGATGTCCGGCGTCAGCTACATGGTCCCGTTCGTCGCCGCGGGCGGTCTCCTCATCGCGCTGGGCTTCGCGATCGGCGGCTACGAGATCAACAAGGCGCCCTCGGTGATGGACCACTTCCTGTGGACGCAGGCCGACAGCTGGGGCGCGCTGCTGTACCAGACCGGTGTGGTGTCCTTCGGCTTCCTGGTCCCGGTCCTGGCCGGCTACATCGCCTACGGCATGGCCGACCGGCCCGGCCTGGTCCCCGGCTTCGTCGGCGGCGCGATCTCGGTGACCATCAACGCCGGCTTCCTCGGCGGCCTCGCGGCCGGTCTGATCGCCGGCGGCGTGGTGATGGCGATCCAGCGGGTGCACGTCCCGGCGGCGGTGCGCGGCATCATGCCGGTGGTGGTGATTCCGCTGATCTCCTCGGCGATCGTCGGCTTCCTGATGTTCGTCGTGATCGGCAAGCCCATCGCCACCGCCCAGAAGGGGCTGACCGACTGGCTGAACGGCCTCACCGGCACCAACGCCCTCCTGCTCGGCGGCCTGCTCGGCCTGATGATGTGCTTCGACCTCGGCGGCCCGGTCAACAAGGTCGCCTACACCTTCGCCACCGCCGGTATCGCCGTCGCCGACCCCGGTGACTCCGCCATGAAGATCATGGCCGCGGTGATGGCGGCCGGCATGGTCCCGCCGCTGGCGATGGCCCTGGCCACCACCGTGCGCGGCAAGCTCTTCACGCCGGCCGAGCGCGAGAACGGCAAGGCCGCCTGGGTGCTGGGCGCGTCCTTCATCTCCGAGGGCGCGATCCCGTTCGCGGCGGCCGACCCGCTGCGGGTCATCCCCTCCGCCATGGCGGGCGGCGCGCTCACCGGCGCGCTGTCGATGGGCTTCGGCGCCACCCTGCGCGCCCCGCACGGCGGTGTCTTCGTGGTCCCGCTGATCGGCAACCCGTTCCTGTACCTGGTGGCCATCGCGGCCGGTGTCTGCGTCACCACCGCCCTGGTGGTGCTCCTCAAGGGCATGCGCAAGCAGACCCCCGAGCCCACGGCCGCGGGCCCCGCCGCGGACCCCGGCACCGCGCGGAAGGGGACCGGGCAGCCGATAGCGGCCTGACCGCCGCGTACGGCGCGTACGGCGCCTTGTCCCTTTGGTGCGCTGTGAGTTGTTCACGGCACCTGCGAGATACATCACGGTCCGGGCTCAACGTCCGGACCGTGGTGTGTACTGGGGGGTATGCCAGAGCATGTCTCGACTCTCCAGTGGGCCGGCGCGGTCTTCCTCACCCTGGCCGGTGCGGCCTGGGCGGTCGTGGTGCTGCGCCTGCTGCGCCGCTTCCGCGCGCGGGCCCTGCGAGAGCTCCCGGCTGCTCACACGGCTCACCTCCCGGCCTTCCCGGCCCAGCCGCAGGCCGGGCCCCCGCTGGAGCGGGTCGAGCTGACCCCCGCGGAGCAGGACGCCTTCGCCGGACTGGTACGCCGCCTCGGCGGCCGCTGACCGGCGGCGCTCCCGCTGACCACCGGCGCTCCCGCCTCACCCGCCCCGCGTCAGGGCGAACGCGGCGGACGCGCTCCCGCGCCCCCGCGCCCCCGGCGCTCCCGCGCCCCCGGCGCTCCCGCGCCGTCCCGCCTCCGCCGCCTCGCCGTGGCTACCCCTGCCGTGCGGCGCGCCGCTCCATGGCGTCCCGGGCCGCGTTCTCCGACATGTACACCTCGCACATGTGCCGCCCGTCGGGCGTCGCCGTGTGCTCGACCTCCCACAGGGAGATCTCGGTGCCGTCCGGCAGCAGGAAGGCGTGCTCGTACAGCGCGTAGCTCAGCCCCACCCGGCCGGCCCGGCCGGGCCGGCCGAAGGCCTGTGTGATCTCGTGCGCGGTCGCGGTCGCCAGCAGCGCGGCCGTCTCCGCGCCGGGCCGGTCGGGATTCTCCGCCCGGCGCAGCAGCCGGCGCGCGTGGTCCGCCGAGTCGTCGGAGGCGAACACGTGCCGGGGCTCGGGCACCGCCCACAGCCGCATCAGCGCGGGCAGTTCGAAGTCCCGGGTCTCCGGCGGCAGCCCGAGCTGTTCCGAGGCGGCGTGCAGTTCCTCCTCGTCGGCGTACAGCTCGTGCTCCGAGGCGGCGCCGGGCGCGGGATTGTGCACGAGCTCCCACAGGGTGACCGCCGACCCGTCGGCGAGCAGCCAGGTGTGCCGGTACGTCTCGCGGTGCAGCCCCGCGCTGTGGTACGCGGAGTGCAGCGAACTGTCGTACGCCAGCGCGCAGTCGAGCCGCCTTATCACCTCGTCGGGCAGCTCGAAGGAGTTCAGGGCGCGACCGAGGAGTCGCGCGAGATGCTCCTCCGGAGACTCGGGCGACTCGGCTGGTTCGTACGCTGCGGTCTCGTACGGAACGCTCAAGACATCTCCCGGCGTTGCTGCATGTCACCTTGTGGGTGCATACCGTAGCCCCTCGGTCGGACATCATGTCCGGGAACCGAGAAAACGTACGCCGGGAAAACGCGCGGGCCGCGCGAAAGATTCCCGCGCGGCCCGTCGTACCGTCAAAATCCGCTGATCAGGCGGCACTTCCGGAGGTCCAGGCGCTCCAGGACATGTTCCAGCCGTTGAGGCCGTTGTCCGGGGCGACCGTCGTGTCCGGGGAGTTCTTCACGATCACGACGTCACCGATGAGCGAGTTGTCGTAGAACCACTTCGCCGTCGTGTCGCCCTGTGCGCCCTGCACGTCCGCGAGCCCGACGCAGCCGTGGCTGGTGCCCGCCCGGCCGAAGGGCGGGTTGCCCTTGTTGTACCAGTAGTTGCCGTGGAGGAAGGTCCCCGAGGTCGTCAGCCGCATCGCGTGCGGCACGTCCGGGATGTCGTACTCCCCGCCGAAGCCGACCGTCGAGCCGTTCATCCGGGTCTGCACGAACTTCTCGGAGATCACCATCTGCCCGTTGTACGTCGTGTGCTGCGGGCTGCCCGCCGAGATCGGCACCGTCTTGAAGGTCTTGCCGTCCCGCACGACCGTCATCGTCTGCGTGTCGGCGTCGACCGTGGAGACCTGCGACCGCCCGATGGTGAAGGAGACGGTCTTCTTCTGCACCCCGTAGACGCCCTTCGCGCCCTGGACGCCGTCGAGGTCGATGGTCATCGTGACCTTGGACCCGGCCTTCCAGTACTCCTGCGGCCGGAAGTCGAGGCGCCGGTCCCCGAACCAGTGCCCGGCCACCTGCTGGCCGCTGCTGGAGTCGACCTTGATGTGGGACTGCACGGCCTTCTTGTCGGTGATCGACTTGTCGAAGGTGAACGACACCGGCATGCCCACCCCGACCGTCGCGCCGTCGTCCGGCGTGTAGGTGCCGATGAAGCTGTTCGAGGAGGTGACGGTGGTGAAGATGGAGTTGGCCGCCGCCGTGCGCCCCTCGGAGTCCTTGGCGGTCGCGTTGATCTCGTACTTCGTCCCGCGCTCCAGCTGGTCCTTCGGCTTCCAGGTGCTGCCGTCGGCCGATATCGCCCCCGGCACGGCCTGGTCCGACCCCGACACGGTCATCTTCACGTCGGTCAGCTTCCCGTCGCTGACCTTCACGCCGGTGGCGTTGATGGACGCGCCGGTCGAGCCGTCCTTCGCCGATATCGCTATCTTCGCCGTCGACGTCTTCGGGGAGTCCTTGCCGCCCTTGCCGTCGTCGTCCGTCGCGTTGGCGCTGCCGCCGCAGGCGGTGAGGGTGAGGGCGCCGACCATCAGGGCGGCACAGGCCCCGAGTGCGCGCCGCGCTGCAATGTCCGGCGTTGTCACGGGCTGCTCCAGGTTGGTGTGATGTGCGTGGTCCGTTCCAGTGCGTGGAGGAAGAGGGCACGGACGCCGGGGAAGGTTCCCTCCGACTCCCGTGAACGCCATCACGTGACAGAACCGCGACAATCCAGCGCGCAAGACCCCGTCCGCGGGCCCGGGTTGCCCGTCTGCTCCCTCCGTCCTCCCGGTGCCCGCGCCCCGCTGCGCCCTCGCGTGGCCCGCCTCCCCCTATGCCTGCCCGTACAGCTCCCGGTACGACGGCCACACCCCTCCCGGCCCGGTCACCGGCTCGGCGGCGCGCACGGCCCGTACGATCGCGCGCGTCACGAGATCGGCCCCGGCGGCCAGGATGTCGTTGAGCGCCAGGGGGTGCGCCGGCAGCGGGAGCCCGCCGGTCGCCAGCGCGAACACCGTGTCCCCGTCGTGCAGGAGGTGCACCGGCCGCACCGCGCGCGCGATCCCGTCGTGCGCGGTACCCGCCAGTTTCTGCGCCTGTGCCTTGGTGAGGTCCGCGTCCGTCGCGACCACCGCCAGCGTTGTGTTGAGCGGTGGCGGCGCGTTCCGGGCGGCGGCCTCGTCCAGGCGCCGGCGCGCGGCCGCGTGCACGTGCTCCTCCGGATACTCCACCCGCCCCTGCAGCAACTCCCCGTACAGCACCCCCGTCTCCGGATCCATCACCGATCCCGCCGCGTTGGCGACCACCAGCGCCGCCACGGTGATCCCCGAGGCCAGCATCGTGCTCGCGGTGCCCACCCCGCCCTTGAGCTGCCCGGCGACGGCGCCCGTGCCGGCGCCGACACACCCCTGCGGCACCCGCGCGCCCGGCGCGCTCGCCGCCGCGGCCTCCACCGCCGCGCGTCCGGTCGCCGCGTCCGGCCGCGCCCGGAAGTCGCCGCCGCGCCCCAGATCGAAGACGCAGGCCGCGGGCACCACCGGCACGACGTGCGCCGGGTCCGCCCCCACCGGTACGCCGCGCCCCTGTTCCTCCAGCCAGGCCATCACCCCGGACGCCGCGTCGAGCCCGTAGGCGCTGCCCCCGGTCAGCACGACCGCGTCCACCTTCCGCACCACGTTGCGCGGGTCGAGCGCGTCGGTCTCCTTGGTGCCGGGTCCGCCGCCGCGCACGTCCACGGCGGCGACGGCACCGCCCTCGGGCGCGAGGACGACCGTGGTGCCGGTGAGCCGGCCCTCGCCGGTGCGGGTGGCGTGCCCCACCCGGAGCCCGGCGACATCCGTCAATCCGTCAGCTGTCATGGGCGCCAGTGTGGCCCAGCCGGGCCCCCTGCCCGGCGCGGCGCCCGGCGGACTCAGCCGGCGGCCGCGGGGGCGCCCGTCTCCCGTCGCCGGGTGGCCGTACGGTGCGTCAGGGTCACCCCGGTCGCCACCGCGGCCGAGCACACGAGTCCCGCCGCCGGCACCGCCCAGTCGCCCAGGAAGGTGCAGCAGATCACCAGCAGGGCCGTGACCGGCAGCACCAGCTGCTGGGCGAGGCCGACCTTGAAGTGACGCGAGTGCAGCGCCCACACGGTCAGCAGGTACAGCGCCGTCGGCAGGGTGACGGCCGCCGAGGCGGACAGGGTGGAGATGTGTGCCGTGCCGACCGCCTGCTCCACGGCCACCTCCAGCCCCGCGCCGATGGCCGCCGCCGAGGCGAACACCAGGTAGTGGCCGTAGCCCCAGACGAACGCCCGGCCGCTGGAGCGCAGATGGCCGTGGATGGGCACCACGAAGTAGATCCACCACGCGGAGAAGACGAGCAGCAGCCCGCCCGCCGCGATGGGCAGCAGCTCGGCCGGCGCGCCGTGCTCGTCCGCGGCCGACTTCACGGCGACCGTGGCCGCCGCGATGGTCTCGCCGAGCACGATGATGGTGAACAGGCCGTACCGCTCGGCGATGTGATGCGGATGCCAGGGCGTCTCCCGGTCCTTCTCGGCGTACAGCGGCACGCTCAGTTCCGCGATCGCCATCACCAGGAAGACCCAGGGCCGGGCCGGCTCGGGCAGCACCACCAGGCCGAGCCAGCCGATCTGGCACAGCAGTACGCCGCCCGCGTACCGCAGCGCCGTGGTGCGCTCGGCGCCCGAGGCCGATCTCGCGGCTCTCAGCCACTGCGCGGCCATCGCCAGCCGCATGATCACGTAGCCGAGCCACACCAGCAGGAAGTCATGGTGCGTGAAGGCCCGCGAGATCCCGGCGGCCAGCACCAGCACGCCGGCGATCTGCACCAGGGTGACGACCCGGTAGAGCGCGTCGTCGTTGTCGTACGCCGAGGCGAACCAGGTGAAGTTCATCCACGCCCACCAGATGGCGAAGAACGCCATCGCGTAGTCGAGGATCCCCTGGCCGGCGTGCCCCGCGGCGACGGCGTGCACCAGTTGCGCACCGGCCTGCGCGATCGCCACGACGAAGCACAGGTCGAAGAAGAGCTCCAGCGGGGAGGCGACGCGGTGCGCCTCGTCGCGTCCGCGCGCGGTGAGCCGTCGCAGCGGGCCGGAGGGCTGCGGTGCGCCCGGCGGGGCGGGCGGCGGAGCGGAACTCGACGTCATGGTTCCCAGGACAGCAGAAAACCGCCGCAATATCTTGTGAACGGCTTCACAAGTGGTCGAGGGGGCGCCGGTACGGCGAAACGCCGAGCTCGGCAGGGGGGACCCGGACGCCGGCCGGCATGTCCGGACCGCACCACCCGGCTCCCTGAGGGGCCGGTCCGGTGCGCGCCGTACCCTGGTGGCATGAGCACCGCCCCCGAGCCCGAGCCGCGCGAGAGCAAGCCCGCGCTGGTCTTCGACGACCCCCTGGACCAGCAGTCCTCGGACGACACCGACCGCGGGTGGGGCGAGCGCCCGGACGGTGACAGCGCCGCCGACCTGAGGCGCTTCCTCGACGAGAAGCCGCCCCACCACCTCTGAGCCGGGCAGCGCCAGCGCCTGCGCGGAAAGCGCCTGCGCGGAAAGCGCCTGCGTGGAAAGCGCCTGCGCGGAAAGCGCCTGCGTGGAAAGCGCCTGCGCGGGAAGCGCCTGCGCGGGCAGTGCCGCTAACGCTCGTCGCGTACGGGCCCGCGCTGCGCGACCAGCGCGTCGCGGATCTCCTTCAGCACCTCCAGCTCGGTCACCTCCACGATCTCCTTCGTGCCCTCCCGCGCCGCCCTGCGGGCCGCCTGCCGGGCCAGGTACTTCGACATGGGCAGGACCATCAGGAAGTACACCACCGCCGCGGTGATCACGAAGCTGAGCGTGGCGCCCAGGACGGAGCCCCACAGGATCGGCACACCGCTCTTGACCGTGCCGTCCGCAGACACCTGGCAGGGGTCCTTCAGACAGGAGCTGTAGCTGTCGAGACTCTTCGTGCCGATCGCTCCGACCAGCGGGTTGATGATCCCCTTCACCACCGAGTTGACGATGTTGCTGAACGCGGCGCCGATGACCACCGCGACCGCCAGATCGACCACGTTGCCGCGCATCAGGAAGGCCTTGAAGCCGTGCCAGACGCTCGGTTCCTTCTTCGCGCTCACCTCGGGGACTCTCCTCGCGTGTACAGGGTGTGGAACGAAACGCTCCGCAACCTACGACACGGTGCGGCCGTCGTGTCCAATTCCGTAGCTCGATCGGGGCGGCCGACAGCGCGCCGTCGAGAAGCGGTCCCCACCGGTTCAGCACAGCGTCACCGCCAGGCGGGCGGTGGCCCCCACACCCACGAGCCGGGCCGCCTCGGTACGCGGCACGGAGAGCACGACCAGCGCCCCGCTCTCGACCAGGCTCCCGCCCGCCGTGCTTCCGGCCGCCCCGGTCCCGGCCGAGCCGTCCGGGGGCCGCGGCACCTTCGTCACCCGGACCCCCCGGGCGAGCACGCGGACACCGTCCCCGGACACCCGGACACCCTCCCCGGGCACGTGGACACCGCCCCCAACCGGCGGGTCCTGCGCGGCGATGACGTCGACGCGGTCGCCGGGCCGCAGCAGCCGCACCGTCGCCGCGTCGGCGATCCGCACGGGCGCCGCCACCATGTCCACCGGCTCCGCCGTCACCTGCCGCCGGGCCGGTTCCGTGGCCCGGTGCCCGTGGGGCCGCTCCGCTCCGTGCGGTTCCGGCCCGGTCCCAGGGCCGGCGGCCACGAGCGCCGCCGCGGTGACCGCGAGACCGGCCGCGACGGCCCGCCGGCGGTGCCGCACGAGTCGCTCCAGCCGGTACCGCCCGCCGCGCAGCCGCACCGGATCGAACGGGGGCACCTCGCAGGTCGGCGGGGCGTCGGTGCCCGGCGGGCGCGGCAGCCGGAGGGGCGGCGGGACGGGGGAGCGGGCGGACGGACGGGCCGGGGGAGGGGTCGGGGAGCCCGGGGACGACGGGGGTGTGGACATGGGAATCACCGCCTGCGACGAGGAGTTCGGGATGCCCTGCCACGATGGCGCCTCGCGCCAAATCCCGCCGGGCCCGGTGGATCACCGACGGACTGTGGACAACTCCCTCACCCGAACGAGCCGCTCCGCCCGCCCCGCTCACCGACTCCACAGGCCCCGGCCACGGCTCCGCCGTCCCCAGCTCCCTGGCCCCAGCTCTGCCGCCCCCCACCCCGCCCCCTACGGCTACGGCAGCTCGAACCCCGGATCCATCCCGCCGAGCGCGCTCCCGCACAGGCAGTCCCGGTCCCCGGTCTCCGGCAGGGACGCCACCGCGTCGAACAGGACGCCGCGCAGCCGGTCCACGTTGGCCGCGAACACCCGCAGCACCTCCTCGTGCGAGACGCCCTCGCCGGTCTCGGCGCCCGCGTCGAGGTCGGTGACCAGGGTCAGCGACGTGTAGCAGAGCTCCAGCTCACGGGCGAGGGCCGCCTCGGGATGGCCGGTCATGCCCACCACCGACCAGCCCTGCGCCTGGTGCCACAACGATTCCGCACGTGTCGAGAAGCGCGGCCCCTCCACCACGACCAGCGTGCCGCCGTCCACCGGTTCCCAGTCCCGGCCGCGGGCCGCCTTCAGCGCCGCCGACCGCCCGGTGGGGCAGTAGGGGTCGGCCATGGACACGTGCACGACGTTCGGCACGGTGCCGTCGGGCAGCGGCAGCCCGTCGAAGTACGTCTGCGCCCTGGACTTCGTACGGTCCACGTACTGGTCCGGTACGAGCAGGGTGCCGGGGCCGTACTCGGGACGCAGCCCGCCGACCGCGCAGGGGCCGAGGACCTGGCGGACGCCGACCGAGCGCAGGGCCCACAGGTTGGCGCGGTAGTTGATGCGGTGCGGCGGCAGGTGGTGGCCGCGGCCGTGCCGGGGCAGGAAGGCGACCCGCCGGCCGGCGACCTCGCCGAGGAAGAGGGAGTCGCTGGGCGCTCCGTAGGGGGTGTCCACCCGGACCTCGGTCACGTCCTCCAGGAAGGAGTAGAAACCCGAGCCGCCTATTACGCCGATCTCTGCGTTCGCCATGACCAGCACCCTAGCGGGCCCGGAAAGAGCCCGGGAGACCGTGCCGGGGAACACCGAGGACCCTGCCGTCGCACGACGGCAGGGTCCGGGTGAGGAGTGTCAGGCGGCGGAGCTGCTGGTGGAGCTCGACGCCGACGACGAAGAAGTCGACGACGAAGAAGTCGACGAGGACGTCTTCGAGTCCGACGACGAGCCGGACGACTTCGACGCCGGGCTGCTGCTCGACGTGGAGCCGCGGGAGTCGTTGCGGTAGAAGCCGGAGCCCTTGAAGACGATGCCGACCGCGGAGAACACCTTCTTCAGGCGGCCCTGGCAGCCGGGGCACTCGGTCAAGGCGTCATCGGTGAACTTCTGCACCGCCTCAAGGCCCTCGCCGCACTCGGTGCACTGGTACTGGTAGGTCGGCACTGTCTTCCTCCTGGCACTCTCACTCGATGAGTGCTAACGACGATCCATAGTGACGTATTCCCGGGGATCAGTCCACCGTGACGGGCACGCGGTGACCGACGCCACGCGCGACCGTCTGGTTCGGCCGGCGCGCGACCAGCCGCGAGCGCAGCGCCACCAGGGTCGCGAGGGCGAGGACGGTACCGGCCATCGGCGCCAGGAAGCCGGCGCCGTCCCACAGCCGGTCCTCCAGCTGTCCGGCGACCGTGACGGCGGCGGCCTGGCCGAGCGCGACCGCGCCGGTCAGCCAGGTGAAGGCCTCGGTGCGGGCGCCGGCCGGGACCAGGTCCTCCACCAGCGTGTAGCCGGTGATCAGCGCGGGCGCGATGCACATGCCGACCAGCAGGCCGAGCGCGCCGAGCAGCAGCACCGAGTGCGCCGTCCACAGGGCGGACGCGGCCAGCGCGAGCCCGGTGTAGCCGACGAGCAGGCGCCGCTGGGGCGCCACCTTCCAGGCGATCGCGCCGCAGGCGATGCCGGACAGCATGTTGCCGGCGGCGAAGACGCCGTACAGGACGCCGTTCAGACCCGGCTCGCCGATCGACTCCGTGAACGCCGCGAGCGACACCTGCATGCCGCCGAAGACGGACCCGATGCCCAGGAAGGTCACGATCAGCACCCGTACGCCGGGGATGCGCAGCGCGGAGGTCTGCTTCACGCGCGCGTGCCCGCTCTCACCGGTCACCGGAGGCTGGGTGCTCTTCTGCGCGGCGAACAGCAGGCCGCCGACGAGGGTCAGCGCGGCCTCGGTGACCAGGCCCGCCGCCGGCGTCACGGTGGTGCACAGGGCGGTCGCCAGCAGTGGGCCCACGACGAAGGTCAGCTCGTCGGTGACCGACTCGAACGCCGCCGCGGTGGTCATCAGGGGCGAGCCCTGGAGCTTCACGCCCCAGCGCGCACGCACCATCGGGCCGACCTGCGGCACCGAGGCGCCGGTCGGGACGGCCGCGAGGAACAGCGCCCACAGCGGCGCGTGCGCCAGCGCCAGGGCGGTCAGGGACAGGCCGGAGAGCGTGTGCACCAGGACGCCGGGGATCAGCACGGCGCGCTGGCCGTACCGGTCGGCGAGGCGGCCGCTGTACGGCGCGAACAGCGCCATCGAGACACCGGTGGCGGCCGCCGCGGCGCCCGCGGCGCCGTACGAGCCGGTGGTGTGCTGGACGAGCAGCACGATGGAGAGCGTGAGCATCGCGAACGGCTGTCGCGCCGCGAAGCCGGGGAGCAGGAAGGTCCAGGCGCCGCGGGTGCGCAGCAGCTGTCCGTAACCCGGACGGGAGGATGCCGGTGCCGGCGAGGTCTTCTCCGGTGCGGTGGTGGTGACCGTGGATCCCACGGCCGTGCCTTTCTGCCGCCTGGTAGCGCCGGCCCGGTGCGGGCCATGGCGCCGAGAGCTGTCCTCTTGCGCGGACTGCGGTAGATGCCGGCGCCCACTGCGGGTGTGGGGGCGACCCGGCCGCCATACGGTCGCGCCAGCTCTGCGTCAGGCAGAGTTGGTTCGATCAGGGTGCGCCCCAATCGTACAGGGATCACCCCTCGCCGGGCTGTGAAAACGAGCACCATTCACGCCGCGACCTGGGATTCCACGGGGTGTGAACGGGACGAAACACGCCTTTGACACGCGATGTCCCCGCCGGTCCACCACGCGCCGCCCGTCGGTCACCACGCACCGCCCGTCGGTCACCACGCGCCGCCCGCCGGTCCACCACGTACCGCCCGTCGGTCACCACGCACCGCCCGTCGGTCACCACGCGCCGCCCGTCGGTCACCGCGCGCCGCCCGTCGGTCACCACGCGCCGCCCGCCGGTCCACCACGCGCCGCCGGCCCCGGGCCCACGCGCGCCGCCTGGGCCCCGTCTACCGCGCGCTGCCCGCCCCGTCGGTCCCCAGCCAGCCCGCCAGCTTGCCGCCGTGGGCGACCGCGCGCAGGCGCCGTTCGGCCGCGTCGCGGACCGGGTCGGTGGCCACGACCAGCAGCTCGTCGCCCCGCCGCAGCACCGTCGAGGGCAGCGGCACGAACGATTTTCCTTCGCGTACGACGAGGGTGACGGCCGCCCCGGGCGGCAGCCGCAGCTCGCTGACCTCGACGCCGTGCATCCGGGAGCCCTCGGGGACGGAGACGGACAGCAGGTGCCCGCGCAGCCGCTCCAGGGGCGCCGACTCGATGCCGAGGTCGGACGCCTCGCCCGTCTCGCCCAGCCGCAGGGTGCGGGCCAGCCAGGGCAGGGTCGGCCCCTGGACGAGCGTGTAGACGACGACCAGGACGAAGACGATGTTGAAGAGCCGGCGGCTGCCGTCGACGCCGTTCACCATGGGGATGGTCGCCAGGATGATGGGCACGGCGCCGCGCAGGCCCGCCCACGACATCAGGGCCTGCTCCCGCCCCGGCACCCGGAACGGCGCCAGGCTGAGCACCACGCTCAGCGGCCGGGCCACCATGGTCAGCACCAGCCCGATGACCAGGGCCGGCCAGACGTCGTCGCCCAGCTCGTGCGGGGTGACCAGCAGGCCGAGCACGACGAACATGCCGATCTGGGCGATCCAGCCGAGTCCCTCGGCGAAACCGCGGGTGGCGGGCCAGTGGGGCAGCTTGGCGTTGCCGAGCACCATCGAGGCCAGGTAGACGGCCAGGAAGCCGCTGCCGTGGGCCAGGGCGCCGGCGGCGTAGGCCGTGACGGCGATCGCCATCACGGCGATCGGGTAGAGGCCGGAGGCGGGCAGGGCGACGTGCTTGAGTCCCCAGGAGCCGATCCAGCCCACCGCGAGCCCGATGGCCGCGCCGATGGCCAGCTCCAGGGCGATCTCGCCCAGCAGGGCGTACCAGTGTTCGACCGGGCCGGCCGTGGAGAACGCCACGACCAGGATGACCACCGGGGCGTCGTTGAAGCCGGACTCCGCCTCCAGCGTGCCCGTCACGCGCGCGGGGAGGGGAATCCTGCGCAGGACCGAGAAGACCGCCGCCGCGTCGGTCGAGGACACCACCGCGCCGATGATGAGCGCGTGCCGCCAGTCCAGCCCGACCAGGTAGTGCGCGCCCGCCGCCGTGACCCCCACGCTGACCGCGACCCCCACCGTCGCCAGCACGCAGGCGGACGGCAGGACCGGCCGGATCTCCTTCCACTTCGTGCCGAGACCGCCCTCGGCGAGGATCACGACCAGGGCCGCGTATCCCATGACCTGGGTCACTTCGGCGCTGTTGAAGTGGATCCCGCCGATACCGTCCTGGCCCATCAGAACGCCGATCCCCAGGTAGACGAGCAGGCTGGGGAGCCCGCTGCGGGAGGAGATCCGGACGGCCGCGACGGCGACGAGCAGGACGACGGAGCAGACGAGCAGGAGCTGGTTGAGGTGCTGGACAGTCAGTGGGCGTCCCTCCTCCGAATCCTTCCGGTTACTTCGTTACCTTACCTAACTCTTGACGCTTTCTTGACGTTCGCCGAGGCAAGATCGAACGCTCGTGCGCGCTGGTATCCGACTCCGCGTCAAGGCGGACGGGGCCCTGCGCCTATGGTTGCTCCAGCGCTCATTCAAAGTCACAGCCCGACCTGCCGCTCGCGTTAGGACAGCAAGGACAGCGATGCCCCCCAACACCACCGCCACAACGGGTGACACCGCCACCACGGGTGCGAGTGCCACGCCCGGCACGTCCGGCAGGAAGAAGGGGCGCAAAGCCCGGCTGGTCGTGCTGGTGCTGGTCCTGGCCATCATCGGAGGCATCGCCTACGGGGCGTACTGGTCGATCAGCACCGTGCGCGCCTCCTTCCCGCAGACCACGGGGACGATCAAGCTCGACGGCCTCTCCGGACCGGTCGACGTCAAGCGGGACGGCTACGGCATCCCGCAGATCTACGCCTCCTCCGACGAGGACCTGTTCATGGCGCAGGGCTTCGTCCAGGCGCAGGACCGGTTCTACGAGATGGACGTGCGCCGGCACATGACCTCCGGGCGTCTGTCGGAGATGTTCGGCAAGAGCCAGGTCGACAACGACGAGTTCCTGCGCACCCTCGGCTGGGACCGGATCGCCGAGAAGGAGTACGACACCAAGCTGTCGGACTCCACGAAGAAGTACCTCCAGGCGTACGCCAAGGGGGTCAACGCCTACCTCCAGGGCAAGGACGGCGAGGAGATCTCCCTGGAGTACGCGGCCCTGGGCTTCACCAACGACTACAAGCCGGCGAAGTGGACCCCGGTCGACTCCGTCTCCTGGCTGAAGGCGATGGCCTGGGACCTGCGCGGCAACATGCAGGACGAGATCGACCGCGCTCTGATGGCCGGCCGCCTCGGCCCGCAGCAGATCCAGGACCTCTACCCGAGGTACCCGTACGGCCGCCACAAGCCGATCGTGCAGGAGGGCCAGTACGACGAGCTGACCAAGGCGTTCCGGCAGGGCGGCACCACCGGCGCCGCCCAGGGGACGGCCGGCGGCACCACGACCGGCTCCACGGGCACGGCCGGCACGGCCGGCGGCTCCCAGGGCACGACCGGCACGACCGGCACGACCGGCACGACCGGCACGACCGGCACGACGGGCACGGCCGGCTCCTCCGCCGCCACCACGACCGGGTCGGCCCTCACGAGCCAGCTGGGGGGCCTCTACAAGGCCCTGGACGACCTGCCCACGGCCGTCGGCGTGAACGGCCAGGGCATCGGCTCCAACTCCTGGGTGGTCGCCGGGAAGTACACCGTCAAGGGCAAGCCGCTGCTGGCCAACGACCCGCACCTGTCGGCGTCCCTGCCGTCCGTGTGGTACCAGATGGGCCTGCACTGCCGGACCGTCTCCGCCAAGTGCCAGTACGACGTCACCGGCTACACGTTCGCCGGCATGCCCGGTGTGGTCATCGGCCACAACGCGAAGATCGCCTGGGGCCTGACCAACTCCGGCGTCGACGTCACGGACCTGTACCTGGAGAAGGTCAGCGCGAACGGCTACCTGTACGACGGCAAGGTGCGGCCCTTCAAGACCCGTGAGGAGACCATCCGGGTCGCCGGCGGCGAGGCCAAGACGATCGTCGTCCGCCAGACCCAGGACGGGATGCCGCTGCTGTCCGACCGTGACGACGAACTCGTCCAGGTCGGCAAGAAGGCCGCGGTGAACACCGCCGCACCCGACCGCGGTGACGGCTACGGCATCGCCCTGCGCTGGACCGCGCTCGACCCGGGCACCACCATGGACGCCGTGTTCGCCCTCGACAGGGCGGCGGACTGGAGCGACTTCCGCGCGGCGGCGGCCAAGTTCGACGTGCCCTCGCAGAACCTGATCTTCGCCAGCACGGACGACCACATCGGCTACACGCTGCCCGGCCGCATCCCCACCCGCTCGGCCAAGGACGCGGGCGCCATCCCGGCGCCGGGCTGGGACTCGAAGTACCGCTGGACGGGCTTCATCCAGCAGGACGAGCTGCCCTACGAGTACGACCCCGAGCGCGGCTACATCGTCACCGCCAACCAGGCCGTGGTCGACCCGGAGAAGTACCCGTACACGCTGACCACCGACTGGGGCTACGGCACCCGCAGCCAGCGCATCGCCGACCTGATCGAGTCCAAGATCAAGGACGGCGGCAAGATCTCCACCGACGACATGCGGCAGATGCAGCTGGACAACAGCAGCGAGATCGCCAAGCTGCTGGTGCCCAAGCTGCTGAAGCTCGACCTCGACGACCCGGAGGTGCGCGAGGCGCAGAAGCTGCTGGAGGGCTGGGACTACACCCAGGACGCCGACTCCGCGGCGGCCGCGTACTTCAACGCCGTCTGGCGCAACATCGTCAAGCTCGCGTTCGGCAACAAGCTCCCCAAGGAGGTGCGCGTCAAGGGGCAGTGCCTGTGGGTCGACAAGATCGACAGCACCGGCCCGGTGGACGACGACACCAAGGTGCGCGAGTGCGGTCAGCGCGATGCCGACCAGGCGCAGCCGGACGGCGGCGACCGCTGGTTCGAGGTCGTGCGCACGCTGATGGAGAAGCCGGACAGCGACTGGTGGAAGACGCCCAAGTCGGGCACCCGGCCCGGCGCCGAGAACCGCGACCAGCTCTTCGCGCGGGCCATGATCGACGCCCGCTGGGAGCTGACCGCCAAGCTCGGCAAGGACATCGAGAGCTGGAGCTGGGGCCGTCTGCACCGGCTGTTCCTGAAGAACCAGACGCTCGGCACCGAGGGCCCCAAGGTCGTCCAGTACCTCCTGAACCGCGGCCCCTGGAAGCTCAGCGGCGGCGAGGCCACGGTGAACGCCTCCGGCTGGAACGCCGCCGGCGGCTACAACGTCGTCTGGGTGCCGTCGATGCGGATGGTGGTCAACCTGGCCGACCTCGACAAGTCCAAGTGGATCAACCTCTCGGGCGCCTCCGGGCACGCCTTCAGCGCGCACTACACGGACCAGACCGGCAAGTGGGCCGCCGGAGAGCTGCTGCCCTGGTCGTTCACGGACAAGGCGGTGGACGGAAGCACGAGCGACACGCTCGTCCTCCAGCCGTGACCCGCTGACGGCACACGGCACCGCAACGGCCCCCCACGCGCGCGTGGAGGGCCGTTGCTCGTGAGGGCGGCCGGTCAGGGGCTCGGGAAGCGGCGCACCCCCGACGGCGTCACCACCGCGTGCACCGGCTTGTCGTGCGCCTCCGCCGGGACGTGCCCGACCACCTCCGTGCCGTACAGCAGCACCACGAGCCGGGGACGGACGCCCGCGCGCTCCAGCCGGGCCAGCACGCGGTCGTACGACCCCCCGCCGCGCCCCAGCCGCATCCCGCGCGCGTCCACCGCGAGACCGGGCAGCAGGACGACGTCCGCGGCCGTCACGGCGTCCGGGCCGAGGCGGGCGCCGGAGGGTTCGGAAAGCGCCATTTTCCCGCCGTGTTGCACCCGGGTGAGGGAGCCGGGGCCGGCGTACTCGCCCCAGTCCAGGTCGTTGTCGGGCAGGAGGGCGGGCAGCAGCACGCGGACGCCCCGCGCGCGCAGCGCGTCCAGCAGCGCGAGCGTGCCCGGTTCGCTCCCCACGGAGACGTACGCCGCCACCGTGCGCGCACGCGCCAGCTCGGGCAGCTCCAGGGCGCGTTCCGCCAGCGCGCGGCCGGCCTCCTCGACGTCATCCGCCGTCAACCTGTTCCTCACCGCGAGGAACTCTCGCCGCAACATGCGCTTGTCAGGCTCGCCCGTACGTCCGCCGTGTTCCACTGGTCGTTCTCGCACCCTTCTCAATGCAGGTCATATGAGGGTCAAGCAACCGGAGCCCCAGATTCCCCTCAAAGGCACCGGATATGGTTGCGGGCATGACTCAGTCCCACCCCAGGATCAGCAAGGCTGTCATTCCCGCGGCCGGTCTCGGTACCCGGTTCCTGCCGGCTACCAAAGCCACTCCCAAGGAGATGCTGCCGGTCGTCGACAAGCCCGCGATCCAGTACGTGGTCGAGGAGGCCGTGTCGGCGGGGCTCGACGACGTGCTCATGATCACCGGACGCAACAAGCGTCCCCTCGAGGACCACTTCGACCGCAACTACGAGCTGGAGTCCGCGCTGCAGCGCAAGGGCGACGCGGGCCGGCTCGCCAAGGTGCAGGAGTCCAGCGACCTGGCCACCATGCACTACGTGCGCCAGGGCGACCCCAAGGGCCTCGGCCACGCGGTGCTGTGCGCCGCCCCGCACGTCGGCCGCGAGCCCTTCGCCGTCCTCCTCGGTGACGACCTGATCGACCCGCGGGATCCGCTGCTGCGGCGCATGATCGAGATCCAGGAGCAGCACGGCGGCAGCGTGGTCGCCCTGATGGAGGTCGCGCCGGAGCAGATCCATCTGTACGGCTGCGCCGCCGTCGAGGCCACCGTCGAGGGCGACGTCGTGAAGGTGACCGGACTGGTCGAGAAGCCGGACCCCGCGGACGCCCCGTCGAACTACGCCATCATCGGCCGCTACGTCCTCGACCCGCACATCTTCGACATACTGCGCAAGACCGAGCCGGGCCGCGGCGGCGAGATCCAGCTCACCGACGCCCTCCAGCAGCTCGCGCAGGACGAGAAGGTCGGCGGCCCGGTGCACGGCGTCGTCTTCCAGGGCCGCCGCTACGACACCGGGGACCGTGGCGACTATCTGCGTGCCATTGTCAGACTCGCGTGCGAACGTGAGGACCTGGGCCCGGACTTCCGGGCCTGGCTCCGCAGTTACGTAGCCGAGGAGATGCAGCAATCTTGAGCAGCGCCGCGACCCGCCCCGCCGGCCCGGACGACCTGTGGTCGGTGGACGAGCACCTGGAGGACATCCTCTCGACCGTCCGCCCCCTGGAACCCATCGAGCTCCAACTGCTCGACGCCCAGGGCTGCGTCCTGGTCGACGACGTCACGGTGCCGGTCTCCCTGCCGCCGTTCGACAACAGCTCGATGGACGGGTACGCGGTACGGGTCGCGGACGTCGCGGGCGCCAGCGAGGAGTTCCCCGCCGCCCTGGAGGTCGTCGGGGACGTCGCGGCGGGCGCGGCCGATCCGGTGCGGGTCGGCCCCGGACAGGCCGCCCGCATCATGACCGGGGCACCGCTGCCGCCCGGCGCCGAGGCCGTCGTCCCCGTCGAGTGGACCGACGGGGGGCTCGGCGAGGGCCCGGTGAGCGGCATGCGGGCCCGCAGCCTGGCTCCCGAGGGAGCCGAGGGCCATGTGCACGTGTACCGCCCCGCCGGGGCGCGCGCGCACGTGCGGGCCAGGGGCAGCGACGTGAAGGCCGGGGACCTCGCCCTGGAGGCCGGCACGATCCTCGGCCCGCCGCAGATCGCGCTGCTCGCCGCCATCGGCCGCGGCACGGTGCGCGTGCGCCCGCGTCCGCGCGTGGTCGTGCTGTCCACCGGCAGCGAGCTCGTCCAGCCCGGCGAGGACCTGGCCACCGGCCAGATCTACGACTCCAACAGCTTCGCCCTCACCGCCGCCGCGCGGGACGCGGGCGCCATCGCCTACCGGGTGGGCGCGGTCGCCGACGACGCCGAGACCCTCCGCTCCACCATCGAGGACCAGCTGATCCGCGCGGACCTGCTGGTGACCACGGGCGGGGTGAGCGTCGGGGCGTACGACGTCGTCAAGGAGGCGCTGTCGTACGCCGGGGACGCGGACGAGGCGGGCGGTGGGGTGGAGTTCCGCAAGCTGGCCATGCAGCCGGGCAAGCCCCAGGGGTTCGGTTCCATCGGCCCCGACCACACACCGCTGCTGGCCCTGCCCGGCAACCCGGTGTCGTCGTACGTCTCCTTCGAGCTGTTCGTCCGCCCCGCCATCCGCGCCCTGATGGGCCTCACGGACCTGCACCGGCCCCGCGTGCGGGCCGCCCTGAAGGCGGACGCGGCACTGCGCTCGCCCCGGGGGCGCCGGCAGTTCCTGCGGGGGACCTACGCCGAGGGCGAGGTCACCCCTGTGGGCGGTGCCGGCTCCCACCTGGTCGCGGCGCTGGCACAGGCGGACGCCCTGATCGTTGTCCCGGAGGACGTGGAGTCCGTGGCGCCGGGCACCGAGGTCGAGGTGGTCCTGCTCGCCTGAGCCCCGCTGGTTGGCGGTACCGTGTCGCGCACAGCAGGCCCGCGCTCCGCACCGCGCCGGGCCCGGACCGGGAGCGCCACACCATGACTGTGCCTTCCCGGGGGGAGACCCCCGGACGCCCTGTGCAGGACCGACTGACGCACATCGACGAGGCGGGTGCGGCCCGCATGGTCGACGTGTCCGGGAAGGACGTGACCGCGCGCACCGCCCGCGCCAGCGGCCGCGTCCTCGTGTCACCGCGCGTGGTCGAGCTGCTGCGCGGTGAGGGGGTGCCCAAGGGGGACGCCCTCGCCACCGCCCGCATCGCCGGGATCATGGGTGCCAAGCGCACCCCGGATCTGATCCCGCTGTGCCACCCGTTGTCGGTGTCCGGTGTGAAACTGGACCTGTCGGTCGCGGACGACGCCGTGGAGATCCTGGCCACCGTGAAGACCACGGACCGCACGGGCGTCGAGATGGAGGCCCTCACCGCGGTGACGGTCGCCGCGCTCACCGTGATCGACATGGTCAAGGCCGTCGACAAGGGGGCCGTCATCACGGACGTACGGGTGGAGGAGAAGACGGGCGGCAAGTCGGGCGACTGGAGCCGGGCATGAGCTACCGCGCTCTGGTGATCACCGCCTCCAACCGGGCCGCCGCCGGTGTCTACGCGGACAAGGGCGGCCCGCTGGTCGCCGACGGCCTCAGGAGCCTCGGTTTCGAGGTCGACGGCCCCCGGGTCGTCCCCGACGGCGCTCCCGTGGAGGCCGCCCTGCGCGCGGGCGTCGAGTCCGGGTACGACGCCGTCGTCACCACCGGCGGCACCGGCATCTCACCCACCGACCGCACCCCCGAGGCGACCCGCGCGGTGATCGACTACGAGGTGCCGGGCATCGCGGAGGCCATCCGCGCCCACGGACGGGACAAGGTGCCGACCGCCGCGCTCTCCCGTGGCCTGGCGGGAGTGGCCGGGCGGACGCTGATCGTCAACCTGCCCGGGTCGACCGGCGGCGTCCGCGACGGCCTCGCCGTCCTCCAGCCCCTGCTGGGCCACGCGGTCGACCAGATCCGCGGCGGTGACCACCCCAGACCCGGCAGCAGCGGGGGTGCGAGCTGAACAGCCCTTCCTGGCCCGTCGTGCTGGCGGACGGCGACGTCGTCCTCCGCCCCATAAAGCTGCGCGACCAGCGGGCCTGGCGCGAGGTGAACCGGCGCAACCGCGACTGGCTGCGCCCCTGGGAGGCGACGATCCCGCCGCCCACGCCGAGCGGGCCGATCACGCACCGGCCGACCTACCGCCAGATGGTCCGGCACCTGCGCTCCGAGGCGGGCGCGGGCCGGATGCTGCCGTTCGTCATCGAGTACCAGGGTCGGCTCGTCGGGCAGTTGACGGTCGCCGGGATCACTTGGGGCTCGATGTGCTCGGGGCACGTCGGCTACTGGGTGGACGAGGCGGTGGCCGGGCGCGGGGTGATGCCGACGGCCGTGGCGCTCGCGGTGGACCACTGTTTCCGTACCGTCGGCCTGCACCGCGTCGAGGTCTGCATTCGCCCCGAGAACCGGCCGAGCCGCCGGGTCGTGGAGAAACTCGGATTCCGCGAGGAGGGGCTGCGCCCGCGTTATCTGCACATCGACGGTGCCTGGCGCGACCACCTCGTCTACGCGCTCACCGCGGAAGAGGTGCCCGACGGTTTGCTGGCGCGGTGGCGGCGGGCACGCTCCCGGGGGGCCCGGGACGCCGGGCCGCCGGCCGGTGGCGGTGACGTGCCGGGAACGCCGGACGCCTCGCGCGAGGCGCGGAACGTGCCGGGCAATCCCGCCGAGCGCCCGTAAATGAAATATGTGTTCGAAATTGATCGGATGACGACCGTCTCGAAGCGTTGAAAATGCGCCGCGGATGGCCTCCCTCGATCGCATCGGTCCCAAAAAATGCTGGAAATATCAGCCGGATCGTGCGACACACCGGCTCAATTGGCGGATGGCCTCGTGCAAACCCCTCTACCGTGTGAGGCGTGAGCAGCAGCGGCCTCATCTACGCAGTCATCGTCGGGGCCTGGGCCGCCTACTTGGTGCCGATGTGGCTCCGTAGGCAGGACGAGCTGAACGAGGCCCGTCCGACGGAACGCTTCAGCACCGCCATCCGGCTGCTGTCCGGACGGGCGGGCATGGAGCGGCGGTACGCCAGGGACCTGCGGGCGCGTTCCGCCCAGGAGGGGGAGCCGGACGCCGGCGATCCGGACGCCGTCACCGACTCGGTGGACGTCCGGGCCTTCGCCGTGCCTCCGACCCGCCGTCAGGTCGGCGCGGACGCCGGGCCCGAGGCACCCGGCGGCGCCGAACCGGTACCCGACCAGAGCTTTGTGCCGGAACAGTCCGGGACCGTGCCCGCGCAGCAGCGTGAGCCGGTCGAGCGGCGTGCGCCCTCCGACGAGGCGGCCGCGGCGCGTGCCCGGCGCTCGAAGGTGCTCGCCCGTCGCCGGCGTACCACCGTGATGCTCTTCCTCGCCTTCACGCTGGGCGCCGTCGTCGCCGCCGTCGGCGGACTCGCCTTCCTGTGGGCGCCCGCCGCCCCCGCCGTACTGCTCAGCGCCTACATCGCCTACCTGCGGGCGCAGGAGCGCCGTCGCTTCGCGTACCAGATGGACCGCAGGCGGGCGGAGGCCGCGGCCCAGCGCCTGAGGGAGCGCCAGCCGCGCCGCCGCCCGCCCCTCGACGCGCATCCCGCCGCGGGCGAAGCGGAGGAGGGGAGCGGCCCCGAGACCGGCACCGGTCTGTCCGCGCTCGCCGCCGACCGGCGGGCCCTCGTGGAGCAGACCGACCACGCCGAGTGGGTCGACCAGCAGCGGGAGCGGCAGCGGCGGCCCGGGCACGGCGACAGCTGGGACCCGGTGCCGGTGCCCCTGCCGACGTACGTGACCGCGCCGGTCGCGCCGCGCGCCACCTCCGACGTGGATCTGGGCGCGCCCGACACCTGGAGCTCGGCACGGTCCAGCGCGGTCGTCCCGGAGCAGGAGGCGGGCCCCGCGGCGGAGGCCGCGGCCGGCGGGCCGGAGCCCGCGCCCGGGGAGGAGCCGGCGGACCGCCGCGGCGACGGGGTCCCGCGTACGCGCACGCGCTCCCGCGGCGGCGCTTCCGGCGCGGCTTCCGCGCGCCGGTCGCGGGAACGCGGACGCACGCCTCTCTTCGACCAGTACGAGGACGGCGACCGCCCGCGCGCGGCCAACGAGTGACGATTCCGGCCACCGACGCCCTGACCAGTCAGGGAGCGGATTTCCGAGCACCGCGATCGGGATGCTAGAGTTTCACTCGTTGCAAGGGCCTGTGGCGCAGTCCGGTAGCGCACCTCGTTCGCATCGAGGGGGCCAGGGGTTCAAATCCCCTCAGGTCCACGCACGACTGTTTCCGAGTCAGTTCGGAAACGGTGAGCGAAGATCCCGCCGATCATCACGATCGGACGGGATCTTCGTCGTTTCCGGGGAAGGGTGTCGACGGTCTCCACGACCCGGCCGGGACGGCCGGTGGCGGAGATCACAGCGTGCGGGCCGGCCGTCGCGGCCCGCACCGTGCCTCCCATGCCCGGGAGTGTCAGAGCCGCTTGGCGAAGCAGCGGCTGTCCTCGTACTCGCGGTAGAAGCCGAACTTCGCGCACGGCGTGTAGCCGCTGGAGGTGTACAGGGCGATGGCCTCCGGCTGTTTGGTGCCCGTCTCCAGGACCATGCGGGTCCGGCCGGCCGCGCGGGCGTCGTCCTCCAGGGCCGTGAGCATGCGGCGCGCCAGGCCCCGGCCGCGCATCTCCGCGACGACGAACATCCGCTTGAGTTCGGCGTCCCCGTCCTGGTTGCCCTCGCCGTTCTCGTCCTGGCTGCGCCAGCCGCCGGTGGCCACCGGGCGGTCGTGTTCGTCGTACGCGATCAGGTACACGCCCCGGGGCGGGAGGAAGTCGGCGGCGTCCAGGACCGTGGCGTCGCCCCCGTCGCCGTAGCGCAGGTGGTACTCGGCCTGGACCTCGTCGTTGAGCTTCACGGCGTCGGGATGATCGAAACGAACACGGCGTATAATCATGCTGGGTATCGTACTTCTATGCAGTCGGTGGGGTGCCCGCATTTTGCGGACCCCGACCAGTGTGCCGGTATCGTGCCCTGGTGCTGACTGTGACCTCGGTGAACGTGAACGGACTGCGGGCCGCCGCGAAGAAGGGCTTCGTGGAGTGGCTCGCCGGGACCGAGGCGGACGTCGTCTGTCTGCAGGAGGTGCGGGCCGAGCCGCACCAGCTGCCCGAGGAGGTCCGCCGGCCGGCCGGCTGGCACGTGGTCCACGCCCCGGCCGCCGCCAAGGGCCGCGCGGGCGTCTCCCTCTACACCCGGCGCGAGCCCGACCGGGTGCGGGTCGGTTTCGGCTCGGCCGAGTTCGACGGCGGCGGGCGCTACGTCGAGGCCGAGCTGCCCGGGGTCACCGTCGCCTCCCTCTACCTGCCCTCCGGCGAGGTCGGCACCGAGCGGCAGGACGAGAAGGTCCGTTTCATGGGCGAGTTCCTCGTCCACCTGAAGGAGCTGCGCGAGCGGGCCGCCGCCGACGGGCGCGAGGTCCTCGTCTGCGGCGACTGGAACATCGCCCACCGGCAGGCCGACCTGAAGAACTGGCGCGGCAACACCAAGAGCTCCGGCTTCCTGCCCGAGGAACGGGACTGGCTCGGCCGGGTGTTCGCGGACGGGGACGGCGGGTACGTCGACGTCGTCCGCGCCCTGCACCCGGACGCCGAGGGCCCGTACACCTGGTGGTCCTACCGGGGGCGGGCCTTCGACAACGACACCGGCTGGCGCATCGACTACCACGTCGCCACGCCGGGGCTCGCCGGCAAGGCGGTCAAGGGCTTCGTGGAGCGCGCGGCCACCCACGCCGAGCGCTGGTCGGACCACGCCCCGGTCACGGTCGTCTACGACCTCTGAGGGCGCTGCCGCGGCCGGCGGTCAGGGCCGCTTGTTCACCCGGCGGTCCAGCGCCAGGGAGAGTTCCGCCTCCACGACGCTGCGGGCCAGCGGGCGCAGGCGCTGGAGGTCCTCCTCGGGGGCGTGGCGCAGGATCAGGTCGGTGAAGAGTCCGGCCAGGGCGTCGGCGTGTTCGCGGACGCGGGCGGCGGCCGTGAGGACCTCGGCCAGCGGGATGCCCTCGCGGACCAGCGCGGAGGAGACGTCCAGCAGGCGACGGCTGATGTGGACGATCTCGTCGCCGTCGGTGCCGAGGTAGCCCAGCTCCATGGCGGCCGCGAGGTTCTCCGGGGTGACCTCGCCCTCGAAGCGGGCGGCGAGCTCCTCGGGGGTGAGGCGGACCGGCTCCTCCTCGGAGGGGGGACCGACACCGAGCAGGTCGGCGACGTCGCGGCCCTGGTCGAGCGCCTCGGCGAGTTCCGCGATGCCGTTCAGGGTGTGGCCGCGCTCGAGCAGGGCCGCGATGGTGCGCAGCCGGGCCAGGTGGTGCTCGTCGTACCAGGCGATACGGCCCTCGCGGCGGGGTGGCGGGAGCAGCTTGCGCTCGCGGTAGAAGCGCAGCGTGCGCACGGTGATGCCGGCCAGCCGGGCCAGCTCCTCCATGCGGTACTCGCGCCGGGCCCCGGGGTGTTCTGCGTCCTCTGCCACGCCCGAAGCCTATGGTGTACCGCGGGTAACTTTCCTTTCCCCGCCCCTACCGCTCGGTACGGAGCTGCTCTACAGTCCCATTGCGCCAGTGTTCACTGGCAGAGTTACTAGGTGACGCGTGGAGGCTTCGGATGGCCGAGCACGAGCATGTTCGGGTGGCGGTGATCGGGTCCGGGTTCGGCGGGCTGGGCGCCGCCGTACGGCTGCGCCGCGAGGGGATCACCGACTTCGTCGTCCTGGAACGGGCCGACAGCGTCGGGGGCACCTGGCGGGACAACAGTTACCCCGGGTGCGCCTGCGACGTGCCCTCGCACCTGTACTCCTTCTCCTTCGCGCCCAACCCCGAGTGGCCGCGCACCTTCTCCGGGCAGCGGCACATCCGCGCCTACCTGGAGCACGTCACCGACCTGTTCGGACTGCGCCCGCACATCCGCTTCGACTCCGAGGTCAAGCTGATGAGCTGGGACAACGAGAAGCTGTGGTGGCACATCGAGACCACGCGCGGCACGCTCACCGCCGACGTGGTCGTCTCCGCCACCGGACCGCTGTCGGACCCGAAGATCCCCGACATCCCGGGCCTCGCGTCCTTCCCCGGCAAGGTGTTCCACTCCGCCCGCTGGGACCACGACTACGACCTGCGCGGCAAGCGGGTCGCCATGGTCGGCACCGGCGCCTCGGCCATCCAGATCGTGCCCGCCATCCAGCCGCAGGTCGGCCGGCTCACCCTCTTCCAGCGCACCCCGCCCTGGGTGATGCCCCGCGTCGACCGCGCCATCAGCGGCGCCGAGCGGTGGCTGCACCGGCGGCTGCCCCTCACCGCCCAGGCCCGGCGCGGCCTGCTGTGGGGCATCCGGGAACTCCAGGTTCAGGCGTTCACCAAGCGCCCGGACGAACTCGGCCTGGTCGAGCAGCTCGCCAAGCGCAACATGGCCCGCTCCATCAAGGACCCCGCCCTGCGCGCCCGGCTCACCCCGGACTACCGCATCGGCTGCAAACGGATCCTGCTGTCCAGCACGTACTACCCGGCGCTGGCCCGGCCCAACGTGGACGTCGTGGCGAGCGGACTCGCCGAGGTCCGCGGATCGACACTGGTCGCGGCCGACGGCAGCGAGGCCGAGGTCGACGCGATCGTCTTCGGCACCGGCTTCCACGTCACGGACATGCCGATCGCCGAGCGCGTGGTCGGCGCGGAGGGCAGCACGCTCGCGGAGTCCTGGAAGAACGGCATGCAGGCGCTGCGCGGCGCCTCGGCGGCCGGGTTCCCGAACTGGATGACGATCATCGGACCCAACACCGGCCTCGGGAACTCCTCGATGATCCTCATGATCGAGTCCCAGCTGAACTACATGGCCGACTACCTGCGCCAGCTCGACGTGCTCGGCGGCCGGGCCGCCCTCGTCGCCCGGCCCGCCGCCGTCGACGCCTGGAACCGCAAGGTCCAGGAGCGCATGAAGCGGACCGTGTGGAACACCGGCGGCTGCACGAGCTGGTACCTGGACGAGAACGGCCGCAACACCACCGTCTGGCCCGGCACCACGACCGAGTTCCGGCGCGCGACCCGGCGGGTGGACCTGGCGGAGTACGAGGTGATCCGCACGCCCGCACCGGTGTCCGGACGCAAGAGCGAGGCCGCCGCGTGAGCCGCACCGCCTCCGTCACGACCGGCCCCTACGCCCCGCCCGTCCCGGCCCGCACCCTCACCGCCGTCTCCGCCGACGGCGCGCGGCTGCACGTCGAGGTGCACGGGCCCGCGGACGCGCCCCCGGTCGTCCTCTCCCACGGCTGGACCTGCTCGACGGCCTTCTGGGCGGCGCAGATACGCGACCTCGCGACCGACCACCGGGTGATCGCCTACGACCAGCGGGGGCACGGGCGCAGCCCCGCGAGCCCCGCGTGCACCACCGACGCCCTGGCGGACGACCTCGAAGCGGTGCTCGCCGCGACTCTCGCGCCCGGGGAGAAGGCGATCGTCGCCGGCCACTCCATGGGCGGCATGACGGTCATGGCCGCGGCCGGGCGCCCCCACTTCCGGGACCACGCCGCCGCCGTCCTGCTGTGCAGCACGGGCAGTTCACGGCTGGTCGCCGAGGCGCTCGTGATGCCGTTGCGCGCCGGCCGCGTCCGCACCTGGATCACCGGGCGCATCCTCGGTTCCCGCGCGCCCCTCGGGCCGGTCACGCCGCTGGCGCGGCGCGTCCTCAAGTACGCCACCATGGGCGCCGGTTCCGCCCCGCACATGGTGGAGGCGTGCGCGCGGATCGTGCACGCCTGCCCGCGCGCGGTGCGCCACGCGTGGTCGGCCGTCCTCGCGGCGCTCGACCTCGACCACGGCGTACGGCGGTTGAGCCAGCCCACCGTGGTGGTGGCGGGCACCGACGACCGGCTCACACCCCCGGTGCACGCCCGGGCGCTGGCCGCCGCGCTGCCGAACTGCGTCGGCCTCACCGAGCTGCCCGGCATCGGGCACATGACCCCGATCGAGGCACCCGAGCTGGTGACCGGCCGGATACGGGATCTCGTCGACACCTATGTCACGGGGGCCGACCCCGTGCGGATCAAGGAGGGCGCATGAGCAGGGTCAGCCTCGAAGGGCAGGTCGCGGTCGTCACGGGAGCGGCGCGCGGCGTCGGCGAGCTGCTGGCGCGCAAGCTGTCCGCGCGCGGGGCGAAGGTGGCGCTGGTCGGTCTGGAGGAGGAGGCGCTCAAGGAGGTCTCCGGGCGGCTGCACACCGAGAGCGCCCACTGGTACGCCGACGTGACCGACCACGAGACGATGAGCAGGGTCGCGCAGGAGGTGAAGGCGCGGTTCGGGAAGGCCGACATCGTGGTCGCCAACGCCGGTGTGGCGACGGGCGGTCCGTTCATCGACTCCGATCCGCAGGCGTGGCGGCGGGTGATCGAGGTGAACCTCATCGGTTCGGCGGTGACCGCGCGCGCCTTCCTGCCCGTGCTGGTCGAGAGCCGGGGCTACCTGCTCCAGATCGCCTCCCTCGCGGCCATCACCCCGGCGCCGATGATGACGGCGTACTGCGCCTCCAAGTCGGGTGTGGAGGCCTACGCGCACAGTCTGCGCGCCGAGGTCGGACACCAGGGTGTGCGGGTCGGCGTCGGGTACCTGTCCTGGACCGACACCGACATGGTGCGCGGCGCCGACCAGGACGACGTGATGCGGGAGTTGCGCCGGCGGCTGCCGTGGCCGTCGAACAAGACCTACCCGCTGGGCCCCGCGGTGGACCGGCTCGTCGCGGGCATCGAGCGGCGCTCGGCGCACGTGTACGGGCAGTGGTGGCTGCGCGGCATGCAGGGCGTGCGCGGTTACCTGCCCGGACTCATCGGGACGGTCGGGCAGCGCGAGGTGAAGCGGTTCGCGCCGCGCCTGGCGGGGATGAGTTCCGGGCTCGTCGGCGCAGGTGGGGCGGCCGACGAGGCGGCCCGCGCTACGCAGCGTAACTGATCGACATGCAGGCGGTGTTCGCCCGTGTGAATCTGGTCGGGGCCCCAGCGAGGGGTCGGAAACCACCCACCACGGGAGTGAACCCACATGGGTATGAAGGACCAGTTCCAGGACAAGTCCCGCCAGGCCAAGGAGCAGGCCAAGGAGAAGGCGGGCCAGGCCCGCGAGAAGGCCGGCCAGGCCGGCCAGAGCGGCCAGCGCGGTCCGCAGAGCCGCCCGGGCCAGCAGCAGCCGGAGCGGGGCGGCGGCCAGAACTTCCGTGACATCGAGGACACGGAGCAGCAGGTGGAGGACCGCTTCCAGCGCGACTACGACGCCTGACCGCCGCGCTCGGCCACGGCCGTTCTCGGCGTGGGGCGCCCTCCTTCCGGGAGGGCGCCCCACGTGGTGCCGTCAGGTCGTGCGCGGGGGCAGTTCCGGCCTCGCCCGGTTCGGGGCGTGGCGGTAGTCCGGGGGCGTGGCGGCCGGGTTGGTCTCCAGCAGGCTCAGGGCCAGCTCCACCGCGTCGGCCAGTTGGGCGTGGCGGCCCTCGGCCCAGTCCAGCGGGGTGCGCTCGATCTCCAGGTCGGGGGCGACGCCGTGGTTCTCGACGGACCAGCCGTAGGCGTCGAACCAGGCCGCGTTCATCGGGACGGTGATGACCGTGCCGTCGCCCAGGCGGTGCCGGCCGGTCATGCCGACGACCCCGCCCCAGGTGCGCTGGCCGACCACCGGACCGAGTTTGAGCAGCTTGAAGGCCGCGGTGATCATGTCGCCGTCCGAAGACGTCGCCTCGTCGGCCAGGGCGACCACCGGACCGCGCGGGGCGTTGGAGGTGTACGACACCGGCTGCGCGTTGCGGGTCAGGTCCCAGCCCAGGATCGTCCGGGTCAGCTGCTCGATGACGAGTTCGCTGATGTGCCCGCCCGCATTGCCGCGCACGTCCACGATCAGCGCGGGCCGGGACACCTCCATGCGCAGGTCGCGGTTGAACTGGGCCCAGCCGGAGCCGCCCATGTCGGGGATGTGCAGATAGCCGCACCTGCCGTCGCTCAGCTCCCGTACGACCTCCCGGCGTTTGGCCACCCAGTCCTGGTAGCGCAGCGGCCGTTCGTCGACGAGCGGGACGACGGCGACCCGCCGGGCCCGCCCCGCCTCACCGCACGCCGGGGTGAACGTCAGCTCCACCGTCGTACCGCCCGAGCCGGCGAGCAGCGGATAGGGGCCGGCCACCGGGTCGACCGGGCGGCCGTCGACATGGGTCAGGACGGCGCCCTCGCGGATGCCCGTGCCGGCCAGCGGCGAGCGGGCCTTGGAGTCGGAGGAGTCGCCGGGCAGGATGCGCTTGACCGTCCAGCGGCCGTCGCGGCGCACGAAGTTGGCGCCGAGCAGGCCCTGCCAGCGCTGGTAGTGGGGCGGGCCCTCGTTGCGGCGGGCGGCGGTGACGTAGGCGTGGGAGGTGCCGAGTTCGCCGAGGACCTCGCGCAGCAGGTCGGCGAACTCGTCGGGGGAGGCGACCCGTTCGACCAGGGGGCGGTACTGGTCGAGCACCGCGTCCCAGTCGATGCCGCACATGCCCGGCTCCCAGAAGTAGGAGCGGATCAGCCGCCCGGCCTCGTCGTACGCCTGGCGCCACTCGGCGGGCGGGTCGGCCTTGTGCAGGATGCGACGCAGGTCGATCCAGACGGTCGTGTCGCTGTCGCCGATCTCCGTGGCGGGGACCGCGCGCAGGTCGCCCTCGTCCACGACGACCAGCCGGGTGCCGTCACCGCTGACCGCGAACCAGTCGAGGTGGTCGACGAGTTCGGACTTCTTCGCCTTGGTGATGTTGAAGTACTCAAGGGTCGGGCGGCCGCTGGTGTCGGCCGGATTGACGAAGGTCTCGCCGAGCGCGCCGGAGATCGGCCAGCGCAGCCAGACCAGGCCACCGCCCGCGACCGGGTACAGCGCGGAGTACTTGGAGGCGATGACCGGGAACGGCGTGACCCGGTTCGCCAGCCCCTCCGCCTCGACCGTCACCGTGCCGGCCTCGCCGGTCTCCTCGTCCTCCAGCGGGTCGAGCCCGCCGGCGGCCGGGCGTCCCTCGGGGTTGAGGGCGAAGGGGGAGGGGGTCGCCGAGGAGAGCGGGACGAGATAGGGGCGGCAGCCGAGCGGGAAGGACAGATCGCCGGTGTGCACGTCGTACACCGGGTCGAAGCCGCGCCAGGAGAGGAAGGCGAGGTACCGGCCGTCGCGGGTGAAGACCGGGTTCTCGTCCTCGAAGCGGCCGTTCGTCACGTCCACGATCAGCCGGTCCTTGATCCGGGCCAGCTTGATCTGACGCAGGGTGCGGCCGATGCCGGGGTGCGACCAGGCCAGCCACGAGCCGTCGGGGGAGAAGGCGAGGTCGCGGACGGGGCCGTTGGCCGAGCGGACCAGCTCGGTCACGCCGCCGTGCGGGCCACCGGTGTCCGCCCCGTTCCCTCCCGCCTCTCCTTCCCCTTCACCCTCCGCGGGCCCCTCGGCCTGTTTCTCTCCCTCTGCCTCCTCCTCCGTCACGTCGATCAGCAGCAGCCGCCCGTCGTGCGACGCCACGGCGAGGCGTTCGCCGAGGGGGTCGCAGACCATCTCCAGGACGCGGCCCAGTGCGCCGGAGGCCACCCGGCGGGGCGCCCGGTCGCCGGTCGCGCGCGGCAGGTGGGCGATCTCGACGGCGTCCTCGCCCTCGGCGTCGGTGACGTAGGCGACCTGCCCGGTGGAGCCGAGCATCTCCGGCAGCCGTACCCGGACGCCGGGCGTGTCGGTGATCGTACGGGCGGGGCCGTCGCGGTGGGTGAGCCAGTACAGGCTGCCCCGGACGACGACCGCACTGGCCCGGCCGGTCTCGTCCACGGAGATGCCGTCGACGTTCTGCGCGGCCGGCACCTGGTAGGGGCGGCGGCCGGTGCGCGGTCCGGCCAGGCGGATGTCGAGCCGGCGCGGTACGCCGCCCGGGGAGAAGTCGTCCACCAGCCACAGCTCGCCCGCGCACTGGTAGACCACCCTGGAGCCGTCGCCGGCGGCGTTGCGGGCGTAGAAGGCGTCGTGGTCGGTGTGGCGGCGCAGGTCGGAGCCGTCGTAGGCGCAGGAGTAGAGATTGCCGACGCCCTCGTGGTCGGAGAGGAAGGCGATCCGGCCGGCGACGAACAGCGGGCAGGCGAGATGGCCCTCGATGTCCGGCAGGAGCCGCCGGCCGTGCAGCCACAGCCGGCCCATGGCACCGCCGCGGTACCGCTTCCAGGCGGCGGGTTCGTGCGGCGGGGTGCCGGTCAGCAGCAGGGTCTTGCGCTCGCCGGCGATCTCCGCGACCTGGATGTCGGCGACCGGGCCCCAGGGCAGCCGCCCGCCCGGGTCGCCGTCGGCGGGGACCTTGTAGGCCCAGGAGAAGTGCGAGAAGGGCTGGCCGTGGGAGGCGACGGCCAGGATGTCCGCCCGGCCTTCCTCGTCGGGGGGCGTCCAGCCGCACACCTGCGTGTCGGCGCTGCCCCAGTACGTCAGCTGCCGGGCGGGGCCGCCGTCGACGTCGACCAGGTGGATCTCGGGCGCGAGGCTGCGCCAGGTGGTGTACGCGATCCGGCGGCCGTCGGGCGAGAAGCGCGGGTGGCCGGCCTTGGTGCGGTCCGCGGTGAGCCGCCAGGCGCGGCCGGGGGTGTCGAGCGGGGCCAGCCAGAGGTCGTCCTCGGCCACGAAGCACAGCAGGTCGCCGCTGAGGTGGGGAAGGCGCAGATAGCTCACCTCCCCATGCTTTTCCGGTCCCAGGGCAGCAGCAACTTGTGAGCCCTTCACGTTCGTGACCCAATCCACGCTCCGTCCACGTACGAAACAGTTTCGTTTCGCATGCGGGCGGGGTATGGTCAGGGATGTACGAGTGAAGAAGACTCCGGAGCGGGAAGGTGACGGGCATGACCGCAGCCGCATCCAAGGGCGCGGCGCCGGCCGCTCAGGCCGAGCCGGTGCCCGGACCGGGGCGTCGCAGCCGGATCACGCCCGAGCGCGAGGCCGAGTTGTACGGGGCCGTGCTCGACCTGCTCGGAGAGGTCGGCTACGACGCCCTCACCATGGACGCCGTGGCCGCCCGCACCCGGTCCAGCAAGGCCACCCTCTACCGCCAGTGGGGCGGCAAGGCCGAGCTGGTGGTCAAGGCGCTGCGGCACAGCAAGCGGGGCCACCCGGGGGACATCGACACCGGTTCCCTCCGCGGTGACCTGCACGCTCTCGTGGCGCTGGAGGACGACTGCACCATGGAGCGGAACTCCGCGCTCATGCGGGGCGTCGCCATGGCGATGCACCACAACGACGATCTGCGCCAGGCCTTCCGGGAGCAGCTCGTCGACCCCGAGATGGGCGGTTTCCGGGAAGTCCTCCAGCGGGCGATCGACCGGGGCGAGGTCCGTGCGGACTGCCCGGCGATCGAGTTCCTGCTGCACATGATGGTCGGCGGCTTCGCCACCCGGGCCCTGCTGGACGACCAGCCGCCCACCCAGGCCTTCCTCACCTCGTACATCGAAGCCGTGGTCCTCCCCGCCCTCGGCGTTCGCACCACCCCAACCGCCTGACCCTCCCCAGCAAGCCCACCACCTGACGTCACCGCTCACGTCGTCGGGCTGATCACCCCTGCCCAGCTGAACCACGACCTGACCGGGAGTACGCCTCCGTGGCCACGTTCCTTTACAAACTCGGCCGGCTCGCCTTCCGGCGACGACACTTCGTCGCCTTGATATGGGTCGCGCTGCTCACCCTCGCGGGGGTGGGCGCCGCCTCCGCGCCGGCGGCCGGCAACACGTCCTTCTCCATCCCCGGCACGGAGGCGCAGAAGGCCTTCGACCTGCTGGAACAGCGCTTCCCCGGAATGAGCGCCGACGGCGCCACCGCCCGGGTCGTCTTCAAGGCACCGAGCGGCGAGAAGATGACGGACGCCGGCAACAAGGCGGCCGTCGAGAAGACCGTCAAGGAGCTGCGCAGCGGTTCCGAGGTCGCCTCCGTCGCCGACCCCTACACCGGACACGCCGTCAGCAAGAACGGCGCCATCGCCTACGCCTCGGTGAAGTACGAGGTCTCCGGCATGGAACTCCAGGACTCCTCCCGGGACGCCCTGAAGGAGGCCGCGCAGCACGCGCGGGACGCCGGGCTGACCGTCGAGATCGGCGGCGACGCGCTGACCGCGACGCCCGAGACCGGCTCCAGCGAGGTCATCGGCATCGCGATCGCCGCCGTCGTCCTCGTCATCACCTTCGGCTCGCTGCTCGCCGCCGGGCTGCCGCTGCTGACCGCGATCATCGGTGTCGGCATCGGCGTCTCCTCCATCACGGCGCTCGCCAGCACCCTGGACCTCGGCTCCACCACCTCCACCCTGGCGACGATGATCGGCCTCGCCGTCGGCATCGACTACGCCCTGTTCATCGTCTCCCGCTACCGCGCGGAACTCGCCGAGGGCCGCGAGCGCGAGGAGGCCGCCGGCCGCGCCGTGGGCACCGCGGGCTCGGCGGTGGTCTTCGCCGGCCTGACCGTCGTCATCGCCCTGGTCGGACTCTCCGTCGTCAACATCCCGATGCTGACCAAGATGGGCGTCGCGGCGGCGGGCACGGTCGCCATCGCCGTCCTCATCGCCCTGACGATGATCCCGGCGCTCCTCGGCTACGCCGGCCGCAAGGTCAGGCCGGCCGGCGAGAAGAGCAAGCTGCTCGGCGGCGGCCGTACGCCGAAGAACCCCGGCCGCCCCAACATGGGCACGCGCTGGGCCGGCTTCGTCGTCCGCCGTCCGGTCGCCGTCCTCCTGCTCGGTGTGCTCGGTCTCGGCGCCGCCGCCGTCCCGGCCGCCTCCCTGGAGCTGGGCCTGCCCGACGACGGCTCCCAGCCCGTCTCCACCACCCAGCGCCGCGCCTACGACCTGCTGTCCGAGGGCTTCGGCCCCGGCTTCAACGGTCCGCTCATGGTCGTCGTGGACGCCAAGGGCAGCACCGACCCGAAGGCCGCCTTCACCGAGGTCGGCCACGAGATCAAGGCCCTCCGGAACGTCGTCACCGTCACCCCGGCCGCGCCCAACAAGGCCGGCGACACCGCGACGATCACCGTCGTCCCGAAGTCGAAGCCGTCCTCGGCGACGACCGAGGAACTGGTGCACGCCATCCGGGACGAGGGCGCGGACATCAAGCGGGAGACCGGCTCCACGGTCCTGGTCACCGGCTCGACGGCGATGAACATCGACGTCTCGCAGAAGCTGAACGACGCCCTGCTGCCCTACCTCGCCCTCGTCGTGGGCCTGGCCTTCCTGCTGCTTATCGTGGTCTTCCGCTCGGTCCTGGTCCCGCTGAAGGCGGCCCTCGGCTTCCTGCTGTCGGTGCTCGCCGCGCTCGGCGCCGTCGTCGCGGTCTTCCAGTGGGGCTGGCTGTCCGGTCTGATGAACGTCGAGGAGACCGGCCCGGTCATGTCGATGATGCCGATCTTCATGGTGGGCGTCGTCTTCGGCCTCGCGATGGACTACGAGGTGTTCCTCGTGACCCGGATGCGGGAGGCCTACGTCCACGGTGAGAAGGCCGGCCAGGCGGTGGTGACGGGCTTCCGGCACGGCGCCCGGGTCGTGACCGCGGCCGCCGTCATCATGATCGCCGTCTTCTCCGGCTTCATCGGCTCCAGCGAGTCGATGGTCAAGATGATCGGCTTCGGCCTCGCGATCGCCGTCTTCTTCGACGCGTTCGTCGTCCGCATGGCCATCGTCCCGGCGGTGCTCGCCCTGCTCGGCGACCGGGCCTGGTGGCTGCCGAAGTGGCTGGACCGCGCACTGCCCAACGTGGACGTCGAGGGCGAGGGCCTGCGCACGCAGGACTCGCCGGGCGGCAGCGACGGGGAACGGGAGCTGGTACGCACCTGACGTACCGCTTCCGACACCGCGAACGGCCGGTGAGGGTGCCCGTGGGGACGGGGCTGCACCCTCACCGGCTCTCTGCCGTCCTGCCGGAAAACGCCGTGAGCGCGGGTCGGGCCATGCCGTACCGTGCCGACCATGACGACGACAGCCGCCACTGACACCGAAGAGTCCGGGGCCCACCCCCGGTTCGCCGAAGCGCTGCGGGCGCTCGGGCTGGAGGACGTCCTCACCCGCGCCCGGAGGTTCCCGGAGGCGACCCGTACCGCCGCCGAGGCCGCCGCCGCCGTCGGGTGCGAGCTGAGCCAGATCTGCAAGTCGCTGATCTTCGCCGCCGACGGGGTGCCGGTGCTGGTGCTCATGGACGGCGCCGGACGGGTGGACGTCGAGCGGGTACGGCAGGAGCTGGGCGCCGGGAAGGTCGGCCGGGCCGATGCGGCGGTCGTGCGGGAGACCACCGGCTACGCCATCGGCGGGGTGCCGCCCTTCGGGCACCGCACGCGCACGCGCGTCCTCGCCGACCGTTCGCTGCTCGCGCACGACGTGGTGTGGGCGGCGGCCGGGACGCCGTACACCGTCTTCCCGATCGCGCCGAAGGAACTCGTCGCCCACGCGGGCGCGACGCTGGTGGACGTGCGCGAGCGGCAGGCGTGACGCCACTCGTCACCGCCGCCGTCCTGCTCGCCGCCGTCACCCACGCCGGCTGGAACGCCATCGCGCACCGGATCGGCGACAAGCTGGTCGGCTTCGCCCTGATCTGCGGCGGCGGACTGCTGATCGGGCTCGCGACCACCCCGTTCGTGGCCTTCCCGGCCGGGCCGGCCTGGCCGCTGCTGCTGGCCTCGGCGGCCGTGCACATCGTCTACTACCTCCTGCTGATGACGTCGTTCCGGCTGGCCGACTTCGGGCAGGCGTACCCCCTCGCGCGCGGCAGCGCCCCGCTCGTGGTCACCGTGCTCGCCGCCGTCTTCGCGCACGAGGTGCCCGGTGCCTGGGTGAGCGCCGGGATCGCGGTGTCCTGCCTGGGCCTGACCGGCGTCAGCCTGTGGGGCCTGCGCGGGACCCGGCCGAACCGGGCGGCCGTCGGCGCGGCCCTGGCGACCGGCCTGGCCATCGCCGCGTACACGGTCGTCGACGGCCTGGGCGTCCGCGCCGCGCACTCGCCCCTCGGCTACATCGCCTGGCTCATGGTCGTGCAGGGCTCGGCCGTCCCCATGCTCCTGTACGCACGCGAGCGGGGCGCGACGGTACGGGTGCTGCGGCCGTACGCCGGCCTCGGCCTCCTCGGCGCCGCCCTGTCCTTCTCCGCGTACGCCCTGGTCCTGTGGGCGCAGACCCGGGCCGCGCTCGCCCCGATCGCCGCGCTGCGCGAGTCGTCGATCATCGTCGGCGCGGCCATCGGCGCCCTGCTCTTCAAGGAGCGCTTCGGCGCACCCCGCATCGCGGCGGCGGCGCTGCTCGTGCTCGGGATCGGGCTGATGCTGAGTGCGGGGTGAGGGCGGGGTGAGGGCGGGACGAGCGCGGGGTGAGCGCGGCCCGGTCCGTGCGCGCGGTGCGTGCCGCCGGGCCCCGCGCCGACATGACGGGCGGGGTGTCAGGGCGCACTCTGGAAGCAGCGGTTTTCGGAGGTGATCGACATGTCGCACACCGCTGTCGGATGGCACGTCGAGCTGGAGTTCAAGGAGGAGGACGACCAGCACACGGAGGCGGTGGCCCTGGTGCGCTTGCCCGACGGCACCGAGGTGCGGTCGCACGGCCACGCCAGCAGGCACAACGTGGACGCGAACCAGCCCCGGGTCGGCGAGGAGATCGCCGGCGCCCGTGCCCTCAACGAACTGGCCATGCAACTGCTGACCAAGGCCCACGACGAGATCGACGCGGAGTCCGGCCGGACCTCGCACCCGATCCACGTGTGAGCGGGCCCCGCCGCGCGCCCGGGGCGCGCGCGGTCTAGCCGAGCGCCGTGCGGACCGCGCGGATCAGCGCCTGCGCCCGTGGGTCCGCCGTCACGCCCGTGCGGAAGCCGTTGGTGACGTAGCCGAAGGCGATGCCGCTGTCCGGGTCGGCGAAGGCGAGGGCGCCCCCGCGCCCGGGGTGGCCGAAGGACCCGGGGGACAGCAGCGGCGACGCGGGGCCGTGCAGCATGTGGCCGAGGCCGTAGCGGGTGTTCACCACCAGGACCCGGTCCGGCCCGGCGGACTGCTCGGTGCGGGCCAGCCGGGTGGTGACGGAGTCGAACAGGCGGGTGCCGCCGTCGACCTCGCCGATGAGCGAGGCGTAGAAGCGGGCCAGTCCGTCGGCGGTGGCGATGCCGTTGGAGGCCGGCAGGGCCGCGGCGCGGTAGGCGGGCGCGTTCTCGTCGGGGAGCGGGGTGATCGCGGCGAAGGCACGGCGGGTGAGGGAGTCCGGGTCGGCGTAGGCCTCGGCGACCGCACGCTTGGGGCGGGTCCGCGGACCGCCCGCGTTCTCGGGCGCGTCGACCGGGCCGACCCGCCCCACGCGCGCGTGCTCCCGCTCCGGCAGGCCGAGCCACAGGTCCGCGCCGGCCGGCCCGGCGATCTCGTCCGCGATCCACTCGCCGACCGGGCGGCCGGTGACCCGGCGGACCAGCTCGCCGGTGAGCCAGCTGAAGGTCTGGGCGTGGTAGCCGTGGTCCGTGCCCGGCTCCCACACCGGCGCCTGGGCGGCGACGGCGGCGGCACCGAGATCGGGGTCGGCGGCCTCGGCGGGGGTCAGCGGGCGGTCCAGCACGGGCACGCCCGCGCGGTGCGCGAGCACGTGCCGGACGAGGGTGTGCTCCTTGCCGGCCGCCTTGTACTCCGGCCAGTACGAGCCGACCGGGGCGCCCAGGTCCAGCTCGCCGCGCTGGTGCAGGAGCAGCAGCGCGGCGGCCACGACGCCCTTGGTGGCGGAGCGCACGATCTGCGCGGTCCCCGGCTCCCAGGGTGCCGTTCCGTCCACGTCCCTGGTGCCGGCCCACAGGTGCACGACCCGGTGCCCGTCACGGTAGACGGCGACGGCCGCGCCGCGCTCGCCGCGCAGGTCGAAGTTGGCCGCGAACGCCTCCCTGACCGGCTCGAAGCCCTCGGCCACTGTGCCGTTCACGTCCACGCCCGCCATCCCTTCCCAGTGCCTGCGACAGTGGGTGCAACAGCGTCCGCGCGCCTGCGATTCCTCGGCGGGCCGGCCCAGCGGAAACGTTATCGCGGTGTGGCCGGGGAGCCCACGGTCACGGACTTCGGATCGAAGCCGAACGGGAGCTCCAGCCGGTGCGCCCGCATCAGCTCCTCGTCGCCGAGCAGCTCGCCGGTCGGGCCGTCCGCGGCGATCACGCCGTCGCTGAGGACGAGGGAGCGCGGGCACAGTTCCAGCGCGTACGGCAGGTCGTGGGTGACCATGAGGACGGTGACGTCCAGCGAGCGCAGGATGTCGGCGAGCTCGCGGCGGGAGGCCGGGTCCAGGTTGGAGGACGGCTCGTCCAGGACGAGGATCTCCGGCTCCATCGCCAGCACGGTGGCCACCGCGACCCGGCGGCGCTGGCCGAAGGACAGGTGGTGCGGCGGCCGGTCGGCGAAGTCCCCCATCCCGACCCGCTCCAGGGCGGAGCGCACCCGCTCCTGGAGCGCCGCCCCCTTGAGCCCGGCGGCGGCCGGCCCGAACGCCACGTCCTCCCGCACGGTCGGCATGAACAGCTGGTCGTCCGGGTCCTGGAAGACGATGCCGACCTTCTGCCGGATCGCGGCCATGTGCCGCGCGCCGACCGGCAGTCCGGCCACGGTCACCGTGCCGGTGCCGCCGCCGAGGATGCCGTTCAGATGCAGCACCAGCGTCGTCTTGCCGGCGCCGTTCGGGCCGAGCAGGGCGACCCGTTCGCCGCGTGCGATCGAGAAGTCGACGCCGAACAGGGCCTGGTGGCCGTCGGGGTAGGCGAAGGCGAGGCCGGAGACCTCCAGGGAAGCAGTACTCACAGGAACCATCCCAGCAGACAGACGACGAGGGCGGCGCAGGGGAGCGCGAGGGCGTGCCGCCACTGCGCGCCGGAGGCGGTCACCTCGTCGATGACCGGCATGGTGCCGGCGTACCCCCGGCTCACCATGGCCAGGTGCACGCGCTCCCCGCGCTCGTAGGAGCGGATGAACAGGGCGCCGGCGGACTTGGCGAGGACGCCCCAGTGCCGCACGCCCTTCGCCTCGAAGCCGCGTGACTCGCGGGCGATCCGCATCCGGCGCATCTCGTCGGTGATGACGTCGCCGTAGCGGATCATGAACGACGCGATCTGCACCAGCAGCGGCGGCAGCTTCAGCCGCTGCAGTCCGAGCAGCAGTTCGCGCAGCTCGGTGGTGGCGGCCAGCAGCACGGACGTCGCGACGCCCAGGGTGCCCTTGGCGAGCACGTTCCAGGCACCCCACAGCCCGTTCACGCTGAGCGAGAGCCCGAGCACCTGCACCCGCTCGCCCTCCGCGACGAACGGCATCAGCACCGCGAAGGCGACGAACGGCACCTCGATCAGCAGGCGCCTGAGCAGGAAACCGGCGGGCACGCGCGCGTGGTGCGCGACGCAGGCGAGCAGCACCGCGTACAGCGCGAACGCCCACATCGCCGCGCGCGGGGTCGACACGACGACCACCACGAACAGGAAGGCGGCGGCCAGCTTGGTGTGCGGCGGCAGGGCGTGCACGGGCGAGTGCCCGTGCCGGTAGAGCCGGTGCGCGTGTCCCGCCCCCACGTCAGACGCCGGTGTTCACGGGGGAGACGTCGTCGGCGCGCCGCCGGCGCAGCGCCCAGAACACCGCGCTGCCCGCGACGACCGTGACCCCGACGCCGATGACGCCGGCGAGGCCACCGGAGAGCCGGGCGTCGGAGACGTCCTTGACGCCGTAGTCGGCCAGCGGCGAGTCGGCCGAGGCGTGCTCCTTCGCCTTCCTGTCGATGCCCTTGTCGTGCGCCACCTTCTCCAGGCCGTCCGGGCTGGCGGAGGCGTAGAAGCTGACGAAGCCGGCGAGGACGAGGGAGGTGACGAGGCCGGTCACCCACAGCGTGCGCCGCGAGGTGCGCGCCGCCACGGGCGCCGTGGGAGCGGGGGCGTCCACCAGTGCGCCGTTCACCCGCAGCCGGAGCCGCTGCCGCAGGCCGCGCGCCCCGTACACCAGGTCCGGGCGCACGGCGATGACGGCGCCGACCGTCAGGGCGGTGATGACCGCCTCGCCGACGCCGATCAGCACGTGCACGCCCACCATCGCGGTGGCGACCTTGCCGATGGAGACGTCGGTGGTGCCGCCGACCGCGTAGAGCAGCGTGAAGGCGACCGCGGCGGCCGGCACGGACACCAGCGCGGCGACGAAGGAGGCGACGGTCACCGAGCGCCGCTTGCGGGGCAGCACGGCGAGCAGGCCGCGGAAGACGGCGTACGACACGACGGTCGTGACGATCGCCATGTCGGTGATGTTCACGCCGAGCGCGGTCAGGCCGCCGTCGGCGAACAGCACGCCCTGCATCAGCAGCACCACCGACACGCAGAGCACGGCGGTGTACGGGCCGACGAGTATCGCCGCGAGGGCACCGCCCAGCAGGTGTCCGCTGGTGCCCGCGGCGACGGGGAAGTTGAGCATCTGGACGGCGAAGATGAAGGCCGCCACGAGGCCGGCCAGCGGGGCCGTCCGCTCGTCGAGTTCGCGGCGGGCACCGCGCAGGCTCACCGCGAGGGCGCCGGCGGCGACCACTCCGGTGACCGCGGAGGTCGGGGCGTCGATGAATCCGTCAGGTACGTGCACCGTACGATTTTAGAGCCTTGTTGCAAACCCTTCGCAAGAGAGAGCGAGTCTCGGCTCTCACCGGGCGTCCACCGGGAAATGTGCCACTCTTGAGGGAAAGCGGATGCACGGCTTTCGCATAGGTCACGCTGCGTGAGAGGGCGGTCCGATGTCTGTGGTCGAACAGTACGCGCGCGCTCATATCGTCACGGACGAGGAGGACCCCGGAGCGGTACCGGTCGTGCTGCGGTACGACCCCGACGCCGATCCCCGGTCCGTCCTGGTGGGCCTCCCCGGACCGCACGAGTGGACCTGCCCGCGCGCGCTCCTGGAACGCGGGCTGCGGGCGCCCGCCGAGAGCGGCGCGGTGCGGGTGTGGCCCTGCGGGCGCGTCCAGGCCGTGGTCGAGTTCCACACCGACCACGGCGTCGAGGTGGTCCAGTTCGAGTCGAAGACCCTGCTCAGGTTCCTGCGCCGGACGTACACCGCCGAGCCCGTGCGCGGCTGAACCGCGGCCCGTGCGTGCGCGGCTGAACCGCGGCCCGTGCGTGCGCGGCTGAACCGCGGCCCGTGCGCGGCCGGTCAGCCGCCGAGCTTCAGCAGCTTCGCCACGATCGGTCCGGCCGTGTCGCCGCCGTGCCCGCCCGCCTGCACCACGCCGGCGGCCGCGAGGTCGCCCCGGTAGGCGGTGAACCAGCCGTTCGGCTTCTTCTGCCCGTCGACCTCCGCCGACCCCGTCTTGGCGCCGTAGTCCGGACCGAGCCCGGACATGGCCTCGGCGGCCGTGCCGTAGGCGGCCGTGTACCGCATCAGCTCGCGCAGCTGGGACAGCGTCCCGGCCGACAGGGTGCGCGAGGCGGTGGCCAGGGTGCGGTGGTCCACCGACGGGGACACCAGATAGGGCTGGTGGAAGGTGCCCGACCGCACGGTGGCCGCCACCGACGCCATGTTCAGCGGGTTCATCCGCACCCCGCCCTGCCCGATCAGCGAGGCGGCCATCTGCGCCGCCGACTGCACCGGCACCGAGCCGTCGAAGCTCGGCACACCGATCGCCCAGTTGTTCATCGACAGTCCGAAGACCTGCTGCGCCTGCCGGGTCAGGTCGTCGTTCGCCAGCTTCTTCGCCTGGCTGATGAAGGCCGTGTTGCAGGAGCGGGCGAAGCTCGCCTTGAACGTGCCGCCCTTGATCTGGAAGTCGTCGTCGTTGTGGAACGTCCAGCCGCCGTACCGGGAGGTCTTCGGGCAGGGATGCTTCTTGTCCGCCGAGGCCAGGCCCTTCTCGATGAGCAGCGACGAGGTGACGACCTTCATCGTGGAGCCGGGCGCCAGGGAGCCCTGGAAGGCGGTGTTGAAGCCGTGCCCGCTGTTGGCGACCGCGAGGATCTCACCGGTCGAGGGCCGCAGCGCCACCACCGAGGCACGCGCGCGCGTGGCCACCTGCCGCTCCGCCGCCGCCTGGAGGGCGGGACTGAGCGTCGTCTTCACCGTCCCCGGGGTGCCCTCGCTCAGTTCCAGCAGCGTCTTGTCCGACAGCTTGGCGGCCTTGGCCGCCTTGCCGCGCACCACGCGCAGCTCGACGCCCGCCGTACCGCCCGCCTTCTTGCCGTACTTCTCCCGCAGCCCGTCCAGCACCGTGCCCAGCGACGGGTACCTGGCGGCCGTCAGCTCGCCGCCGTCGCGGTCCAGCGCCTTGACGGGCGGGGTTCCCGACTCGCCGGTGACCAGTCTGTCGCCGTCCTTCAGGGCCGGGTGGACCACGGCGGAGTGCCAGTCCACCACCGGCTCGCCGTCGCCCGCGCGCCGCACGACGGTGAGGGAACTGCCGTACGACAGCGGCTTGCCGAGCTTCTTGTAGGCCACGGTCGCCGTCACGGAGAACGGCACCTCGGTGCCCTTGGCCGTCCGCGGGGTGAGGGTGACGTCCTTCAGGTGCCCGTCCTCGGCGGAGCCGGTGAGCAGCGCGGCGGCGGCGGACGGGGCGTCGGTGGCGGCCGCGGCCTCGGTGGCCCTGCCCTCCTGCCAGGCGGTGAGGAAGCGGGTGGCGGCCGTGCGGACCTCGGCGGCGGTGAGCGGGCCGGTCTTGACGGCCTCGCGGTCGGCCGCGGCGCCGGTCCGCTCGCCGGCGGCGGCGCCACCGCCGTACAGCGCGTAGACGCCGAACCCGGCACCGCCGACCACCACGGCGATCATCCCGCCGAGCACGGCGGGTCGGGTCTTGCGCCGCTCGGCGACGCGCCTTCTCTTGCCCACAGCCTCAGTTCCTCCGCGCCTTCCCCAGGGTCCCCACAGCCCTCATCAGACCCCAACGACGGCACTCACCTTAAGGTCCCCGCCTCCGCGGGTGATCTCAGCCGGTGATCCGTAGCACGCTTGCGACAATCGGCCCGGCCGCGTCGACGCCGTGCCCGCCGTCCTGGACCATCGCCGCCGCGGCCACGTCACCGCGGTAACCGGCGAACCAGCTGTCCGGCCTGGCCTCGCCGTCGACCTCCGCGGAACCGGTCTTGGCGCCGATGTCCCCGCCGAGATCGCCCATCACGCCCGCCGCGGTGCCGCTGTGCGCGGTGCGGCTCATCATGGCGCGCAGTTGCCCGGCCGTGCCGGGCGGCAGTCCACGCGCGCGTGCCGGTTCGCGGCCGTCCAGCCGCAGCGGCACGATCACGGGCTGGCGGAAGGTGCCGGTCTTCGCGGTCGCCGTCACGGACGCCATGTTCAGCGGGCTCATCTGCACCCGGCCCTGGCCGATCAGGGCGGCCGCCTTGTCGGGGCCGCCGGCGGCCGGCACCCGGCCGTCGAAGGAGGGCACCCCGATCCGCCAGTCGTCCCGCCCGAGCCCGAACCGCTCCGCGGCCTCCCGGGTGAGGGTGTCCTCCTTCACCTCGTCCGCGAACTTCACGAACGCGGTGTTGCAGGAGCGGGCGAAGCTGTCGGCGAGGGTGGCGTGCGCGTCCGGCGCGAGGGTCTTGAGGTTGTGGAACGTCTGGCTGTTGGAGACGGCCTCCGGCGGGCAGGGTGCCGGGCCGCCCGCGGTGGTCAGGCCGTTGTCGATGAGGGCCGCGGCACTGATGATCTTCATCGTGGAGCCGGGGGCCCGCTGGCCGAGGAGCGCCGCGTCGAAGCCGTCCACGCGGTTGTTGGCGACGGCCAGGATCTCGCCGGTGCTCGGCTTGAGGGCCACGACGGAGGACTCGGGGTACTTCTGCACCGCCGACTCGGCCGCCGCCTGCACGCCCGCGCTGAGCGTCGTCGGGAGCTTGCCGGGCCGGCCCTTGACCAGGGTGACGAGCGGGGTGTCCGCGACCGGGCTGCCGTCCGCCGCGGCCTGGTGGCGGATCACCAGCTCCACCCCCGGCCGGCCGCCGGCCTTGTCGCCGTACCGCCGGCGCAGCTCGTCCAGGACGGGGCCGAGGGAGGGGTACGTCCGGCGGGTCAGCACCTTGCCGTCGCGGTCCACGGCCTCGATCTCCGGGGCGGCCGACTCGCCGGTGGTGAGCGTGTCACCCTTGCGCAGCCGCGGGTGGACGACCGAGGGCTGCCAGTCGACCAGCGCGCGGTGCGAGGTGTCGCCGCGCACCACGGTCAGCGTGCTCCGGTAGGTCAGCCGCCGGGACGCGCCGTCGTGCGACACCGTCGCCCGCACCGTGAAGGGCACCGTGTCGCCGGTGGCCGCGGCGGGCGTGATCCGCACCTTCCCGATGTGCGCGTCGTCGTGGAAGGCCGTCAGCAGCTCCCGGGCCGCCTGCGGGTAGTTCGTGTACGACGCCGCGGTCGCCGCGTCGCCCTTCTCCCAGGCGGCGAAGAAGGCACCGGTCGCCTCCGTCACCTCCGAGTCGCTGGGCGGGCCGGTCTTCACGGACGCGGCGCCCGCGGTGCCGCCGTCGCCGTTCAGCGCGGACGCGACGGTGTACACCCCGTAGCCCGCCCCGCCGAGCAGCGCGACGCAGACGCCGCCCACGACGGCCGCCTTGACCCCGTTGCGCATGGGCGCGGACCCCTCCCCGTTCGACCTGTTGAACGCGTTCAAACAAATGTCCGGGGAACTGTAAGCGCTTGTGGGGCCCGTGGCGGCGGGCGTTGTCGAACCGTGACTCAGACCCAGGTGTCCAGCCACATCCGCGACCGCCACGAGTCGACCGGGATGGCCTGGCCCGTGTACAGGGGCCAGAAGTAGATGAAGTTCCAGGCGATCAGCAGGACCAGGACGCCCGCCGCCGACGCGCCGATCACCCGGCGGGTGTCGCTCGACCCCGGCGGGCCGATGATCGCGCCGATCAGCATCGCCAGCGCCAGGCACAGGAACGGCAGGAAGACGACCGCGTAGAAGAGGAAGATCGTCCGCTCCTGGTAGAAGAACCACGGCAGGTAACCCGCCGCGATCCCGCACGCGACCGCACCGGCCCGCCAGTCACGGCGGAACGCCCAGCGCCACAGCACGTAGCCGAGCGCGAAGCAGGCCGCCCACCACAGCAGCGGCGTGCCGATCGCCAGCACCTCCCGGGCGCACTTCTGTCCCGCGTCCGCCGGGCAGCCGTCGGCGCCGGGGGAGGGCGACTCGTAGAAGTACGACACCGGGCGGCCCACCACGATCCAGCTCCACGGGTTGGACTGGTACGTGTGCGGCTGGTCGAGGTGGACGTGGAAGTTGTAGACCTCGTGCTCGTAGTGCCACAGGCTGCGCAGCCAGTCCGGCAGGAACGACCAGGTGCCGCCCTTGCCGTCGGTGGCCGCCCAGTTGCGGTAGTAGCCGCCGGTGCCGTCCGCCGGGGACAGGATCCAGCCGGTCCAGGAGGCCACGTAGGTCACCAGCGCCACCGGGACCGTCGCCACGAACGCGGCACCGGTGTCGTACTTGAGAGCCGCGAGGTAGGGGTGGTGAGCGCCGGCCACCTTGCGGGTGCCGACGTCCCACAGGACCGTCATCACGCAGAACGCGGCCAGCACGTACAGGCCGTTCCACTTCGTGCCCACGGCCAGGCCCAGCATCAGCCCCGCCGTCCACCGCCAGGGACGCCACCCGAACCGGAAGGCGTCCGCCACCCCCGCGTCCGGCCGGACCCGGCCGTCCGGCCCCACGGGCAGCGCGGCGGCCAGCCGCTCCCGCGCCCGGTCCCGGTCGACCACCAGGCAGCCGAACGCGGCCACCACGAAGAACATCAGCACGCCGTCGAGCAGCGCGGTCCGGCTCATCACGAAGTGCAGGCCGTCCACGGCCATCAGCGCGCCCGCGAGACAGCCGAGGAACGTCGAACGGAACATCCGGCGCCCGATCCGGCACACCAGCAGCACGCTCAGCGTCCCGAGCAGCGCCGTCATGAACCGCCAGCCGAACGGGTCGAACCCGAAGACCAGCTCGCCGAGCCCGATGACGTACTTGCCGACCGGCGGGTGCACCACGTACGCCGGATCCGTCGGCACCGCCAGATGGCCGTGCTGCTGGAGGACCAGGTCGTTGCCGTTCTTGCCGTACTTGTCCCAGCTGACCTCGAAACCGCGGTGGACCAGCGCCCACGCGTCCTTCGCGTAGTACGTCTCGTCGAATATCACCGCGCGCGGGCTGCCCAGGTGCCAGAACCGCATCAGGCCCGCCATCAGCGTCACCAGCAGCGGCCCGCCCCACCCCGACCAGCGGGTGACGCGCTCGGCGAGGACCGGCGGCACGCCGAGCGCCCGCCACAGCCGGGGGCTCGGCTCGGCGTACGGCGGCACCAGCCGGTCGCGTACGTCGCCCGTGGGCACGTCCGCGGCCGGTGTGTACCCGAATCGGCGCAGCCGCCGCTGCCACGACGGCCGCTGGTCGTGCGGTGCCTGGCCCTGCCGGAGGTCCATGGAGGACGCGGTACTGGTCACCGCGCCATCGTAGGGAACCGGCCTGTGCGAGTCCCGTGCATGCGCGGTACCGGTCCGGACACGTTCCGTCCGCATCCCGCCCGCGGGTGCCCGCGGGCGGCCCCGGAACGCCTGGGAGGATGGGGGTGTGACTGGAACCCTTGTCCTGGCAGGTACCCCCATCGGCGACATCGCGGACGCGCCGCCCCGGCTGGCCGAGGAGCTGGCCGAGGCCGACGTCGTCGCCGCCGAGGACACCCGGCGGCTGCGCCGGCTCACCCAGGCGCTGGGCGTCACGCCCAAGGGCCGCGTGGTGTCGTACTTCGAGGGCAACGAGTCCGCCCGCACCCCCGAGCTGGTCACCGAGCTGCTCGGCGGCGCGCGGGTGCTGCTGGTGACCGACGCCGGCATGCCCTCGGTCTCCGACCCCGGGTACCGGCTGGTCGCCGCCGCCGTGGAGCAGGACATCCGGGTCACCGCCGTACCCGGGCCGTCCGCCGTGCTCACCGCGCTCGCCCTGTCCGGGCTGCCCGTCGACCGGTTCTGCTTCGAGGGCTTCCTGCCGCGCAAGGCCGGCGAACGGCTGTCCCGGCTGCGCGAGGTCGAGGGCGAGCGGCGCACCCTCGTCTACTTCGAGGCCCCGCACCGGCTCGACGACACCCTCGCCGCGATGGCCGAGGTCTTCGGCGCGGACCGGCGGGCCGCCGTCTGCCGGGAGCTGACCAAGACCTACGAGGAGGTACGGCGCGGCCCGCTGGCCGAGCTGGCGCGGTGGGCCGCGGAGGGCGTGCGCGGGGAGATCACCGTCGTGGTCGAGGGCGCGCCCGAGACCGGGCCCGAGGAACTCGACGCGGCGGAGCTGGTGCGCCGGGTGCGGGTGCGGGAAGAGGCCGGCGAGCGCCGCAAGGAGGCCATCGCGGCGGTGGCGGCGGAGGCCGGGCTGCCGAAGCGGGTCGTCTTCGACGCGGTGGTGGCGGCCAAGCGGGCGGGTGACTGACGGGGGTACGCGGCCGGGGTAGCGCCGGGGGGAGTGCCGGGGGCGGGGGCCGTCGCCGGGTGCGGGTGCGTCCTGGCCGGTCGCGCAGTTCCCCGCGCCCCTTCGGGTGTGTGGGTTCGTTGTCGGGTGCGGGTGCGTCATGGCTGGTCGCGCAGTTCCTCGCGCCCCTTCGGGTGCTTCCACGCGCGCCCCGCGTGTTCCATGACAGGGCAAAGCGTCGGCGTTGTCGGCAAAGCTCAGGTGTCTCGTTCGCGCCACTTCGGCAAGCGACGGCCAAATCGGCTCCAACACTCGGCAGGTCCGTCGCGTTCGCGCCGGCCGCGGCGTCCACTGGTCGCAGGGACGCACCCGTCCACCAGGGACGCACCCGCCCGACAGGGAGCTGGCATGAGTGACACAGCAGGGCAGACCGGTCTCCGCACCACCGCCACCGCCACCGCCGTCGTCCACGAGTCGTACGCCTTCGCCTGCATGCGCTGCGGACACGGCTGGGAGCAGTCGTACGAGATAGAGCACCACACGAACGCCGAGGGGGAGGAGTTCGTGCTGTACGTGGCCGACGGCCGGGTCGTGCCGTCGCCGCTGAGCCGGCCGGGCTGCCAGAACTGCGACGGCCGTGTCGTGCGCATCATGCGCGCGGGCCAGGTCTCCGCGGTGCGCGGCGCGGCCGGGCGGCAGCCCCGCGTGCCGCAGGCGGGCCCGGCCGAGGCGCCGCGGGTGCCGGGGCGGGACCGGGAGCCGTACCACTGGCACCTGTCCGACCTCCTGCATCCGTTCCAGCGCAGGGCGAGCTGAGCGGGCGACGGCCCGGCGCGCCCCTTTCGTAGGATCGGGGCATGCCTTCGAACGCCGACAAGAACGCGGCACCCCCGCTCCCGCCTCCCCTGGGGGTGCCCGTCGCCGACTCCCACACCCACCTCGACATGCAGTCCGGCACCGTCGAGGAGGGCCTGGCGAAGGCCGCGTCCGTGGGCGTCACGACGGTCGTCCAGGTCGGCTGCGACATCAAGGGCTCGCGATGGGCCGCGGAGATCGCCGCCGCCCACGACAGCGTCCACGCCGCCGTCGCGCTGCACCCCAACGAGGCGCCGCGCATCGTCCACGGCGACCCGGACGGCTGGTCCCGGCAGGGCGCCCGCGCCCCCGGCGGCGACGCGGCCCTGGACGAGGCGCTCGCCGAGATCGACCGGCTGGCCGGCCTGCCGCAGGTGAAGGCCGTCGGCGAGACCGGGCTGGACCACTTCCGCACCGGCCCCGAGGGCAAGGCCGCCCAGGAGCGGTCCTTCCGCGCCCACATCGAGATCGCCAAGCGGCACGGCAAGGCGCTCGTCATCCACGACCGCGACGCGCACGCCGACGTCCTGCGCGTCCTGAAGGAGGAGGGCGCCCCCGAGCGCACCGTCTTCCACTGCTACTCCGGCGACGCCGAGATGGCCCATATCTGCGCCCGCGAGGGCTACTTCATGTCCTTCGCCGGCAACGTCACCTTCAAGAACGCCCAGAACCTGCGCGACGCCCTCGCCGTGGCCCCGCTGGAACTGGTCCTCGTGGAGACCGACGCGCCCTTCCTGACCCCGGCGCCGTACCGCGGACGGCCCAACGCGCCCTACCTGGTCCCGGTCACGGTCCGCGCGATGGCCGCCGTGCGGGGCATCGGCGAGGACGCGCTGGCGACGGCCCTCGGCGCGAACACCGCCCGGGCCTTCGACTACTGATCACCCCTACGGGTCGCGACAGTCCGTAGTCGAGTCGCTTTGGAGAGTGACCGTCGCTCCGCTAGGTTCTGGGGGCCCGATCCGGACCCCTCTGGCTCTCCTGGAGCGTGTCGGCGTGAGCAAGTCCAGCTACGAGACGTACGACCCCTACGGCCCCGAGGCCGCCGTCCACACCGCGCAGACCCTGCCGTACGGCCTGTACGAGGACACCTACCGGCCCGCCTACGAGGCCGAGGCGTACCTCGTCACCGAACCGGTGCCCCCGCTGCCCCGGCAGACGACCTGCGCACCGCAGACGGTGATCCCGGAGCCGGAGCCGGAGCCGGAGCCCGAGCCGCCCGCGGTGGCCGGCGGGCGGGCCACGCGCCGCCGCCGGGCGCGCTCCCCCGAGCGCCCGGACTCCGCCATGCGCCGACTGCTCCCGCAGGCGCTGGTCGTCGCCTTCCTGGCCGGCGGCACCACCGCCTTCGTCGCCAAGGACAAGGCGGTCGAGCTGAGCGTCGACGGCAGGCAGCGCGCCCTGCACACCTTCGCCGACGACGTGCGGGAACTGCTCGCCGAGGAGGGCGTCCGGGTGGGAGCGCACGACACGGTCGCGCCCGCCCCCGGCGCGGCGCTCACGAGCGGTGACGCGGTCGCGGTGCGGTACGGGCGCCCCGTCCGGCTGACCCTGGACGGCCGGCGGCGCGAGGTGTGGACGACGGCGCACACGGTGGAGGGCGCGCTGGACGAGCTGGGGGTGCGCGCCGAGGGCGCCTACCTGTCGGCCTCCCGCTCCCAGCGCATCGGACGCGCCGGGCTCGCCCTCGACGTGCGCACCGAGCGGGCGGTCACGGTCCTGGCGGACGGCCGGACCCGCACCGTCCGCACCAACGCGGCCACCGTCCGCGAAGCGGTCGAGGAGGCCGGCATCGTCCTGCGCGGCCAGGACACCACGTCCGTCCCGCCCGGGAGCTTCCCGCGCGACGGGCAGACGGTGACCGTGCTCCGCATCAGCGGCAGCCGGGAGGTCCGCGAGGAGCAGATCCCGTTCACCACCGAGCGGACCGCGGACCCGTCCCTCTTCAAGGGCACCGAGGTCGTCACGCAGCCCGGACAGCCCGGACTGCGCCGGACCACCTACTACCTGCGCACCGTCAACGGCGTACGGGACAAGCCGCGCCCGGAGAAGTCCGAGGTGGTGCGCACGCCGCGCAAGCAGGTGGTGAAGGTGGGCACCAAGCCCCGGCCCCGCTCCGTGCGCGGCGCCGACCACCTCAACTGGCGCGCGCTCGCCGCCTGCGAGTCCGGCGGCCGGCCGCACGCGGTCGACCCGTCCGGCACCTACGGCGGGCTGTACCAGTTCGACACGCGCACCTGGCACAGCCTCGGCGGCAAGGGACGCCCCCAGGACGCCTCGGCGGAGGAGCAGACCTACCGCGCGAAGAAGCTGTACGTGAGCCGTGGCGCCGGCCCCTGGCCGCACTGCGGGGCCCGGCTGCACCGCTGACCGCGGGCGGGCCCGGGCCGCCGGGCACCCTGGCGATCCCGGCGGCCGCACCCCCGTACCCTTGTCCCGTGAGCAGCCCCACCCCCGACGCCCTCCTCGGCGCGGCCGACATCCGTGAGCTCGCGGCAGCGCTCGGTGTCCGGCCCACCAAGCAGCGCGGCCAGAACTTCGTGATCGACGCCAACACGGTCCGCCGTATCGTCCGCACCGCCGGGGTCCGCCCCGACGACGTGGTCGTCGAGGTCGGCCCCGGGCTCGGCTCGCTCACCCTCGCGTTGCTGGAGGCCGCCGACCGGGTCACCGCCGTCGAGATCGACGACGTCCTGGCCGGCGCCCTGCCCGCGACCATCGCCGCGCGCATGCCCGAGCGCGCCGAGCGGTTCGCGCTGGTCCACTCCGACGCGATGCACGTCGCCGAGCTGCCCGGCCCGGCACCGACGGCCCTGGTGGCGAACCTGCCGTACAACGTCGCCGTACCCGTGCTGCTGCACATGCTCGACACCTTCCCGAGCATCGAGCGGACGCTGGTGATGGTGCAGTCGGAGGTCGCCGACCGGCTCGCCGCCGCGCCCGGCAACAAGGTGTACGGCGTGCCGTCCGTGAAGGCCAACTGGTACGCCGAGGTGAAGCGGGCCGGGGCCATCGGCCGCAACGTCTTCTGGCCGGCGCCGAACGTCGACAGCGGACTGGTGTCGTTGGTGCGGCGGGCGGAGCCGATCCGGACGACGGCCTCCAAGAAGGAGGTCTTCGCGGTGGTCGACGCCGCCTTCGCCCAGCGCCGCAAGACCCTGCGCGCCGCGCTCGCCGGCTGGGCCGGATCGGCGGCCGCGGCCGAGGCGGCCCTGGTCGCGGCCGGCGTCTCCCCGCAGGCGCGCGGGGAGTCGCTGACGGTGGAGGAGTTCGCCCGCATCGCGGAGGCCGCGTCACCGCGGGGGACGACCCCCGCACCCCCTCACCGGGAGAGCGGCGAGTGAGCGTCACCGTACGCGTACCGGCCAAGGTCAACGTCCAGCTCGCGGTGGGCGCCGCCCGCCCCGACGGCTTCCACGACCTCGCCAACGTCTTCCTCGCGGTCGGCCTGTACGACGAGGTCACGGTGGTCCCGGCCAAGGAGCTCCGGATCACCTGCGAGGGCCCGGACGCCGGCCAGGTCCCGCTGGACCGCACCAACCTCGCCGCCCGCGCGGCCCTCGCGCTGGCCGAACGCCGGGGCATCGAGCCGAACGTCCACATCCACATCGCCAAGGACATCCCGGTCGCCGGCGGCATGGCGGGCGGCAGCGCGGACGGCGCGGGCGCGCTGCTCGCCTGCGACACGCTGTGGGGCACGGGCGCCTCGCGCGCCGAACTGCTCGAAATCTGCGCCGAGCTGGGCAGCGACGTGCCCTTCAGCCTGGTGGGCGGGGCGGCCCTCGGTGTCGGGCGAGGCGAGCGGCTGACGGCCCTGGAGACCGGCGGCACGTTCCACTGGGTGTTCGCGATGGCCGAGCGCGGGCTCTCCACCCCGGCCGTCTTCCGCGAGTTCGACCGGCTGGCACAGGGCCGGGACGTCCCGGAGCCGGTGGCCTCGGCGGAGCTGCTGCGGGCGCTGGCGAAGGGGGACGCGGACGCGCTGGCCGCCACGGTCTCCAACGACCTCCAGCCCGCCGCGCTGTCCCTGTTCCCGGAGCTCGCGGACACGCTGGCGGCGGGGCGGGCGGCGGGTGCGCTCGCCGCGCTGGTCTCCGGGTCCGGGCCCACGACGGCGTTCCTCGCGCGGGACGCCGAGGCGGCCGAGAAGGCGGCCGCGGCGCTGCGGGCGTCCGGGACGTGCAGGTCGGTACGGACCGCGGCGGGGCCGGTGGCCGGGGCGACGGTGCTCTGAGACGCGGTACCCGCCCTCGACGGAGGCCGGGCTCCCGACGGTGCTCACGCAGAGTGACACCCCCCTCGCGCCCCGCCGCTCACCCCCGAAGCCCTACGCTAGAAGGCTGACCCACGCGGCGGAGCCGCACATCGATACAGCCGCGCGCACAGGAGTGAAATGGCCGTCAACCTGGTCAATGTCGAGAACGTCAGCAAGGTCTACGGCACCCGTGCCCTGCTGGACGGCGTCTCGCTCGGCGTGCAGGAAGGGGACCGGATCGGCGTCGTCGGGCGCAACGGCGACGGCAAGACCACCCTCATCCGGATGCTGGCCAAGCTGGAGGAGGCGGACACCGGACGGGTCACGCACTCCGGCGGGCTGCGGCTCGGCGTGCTCACGCAGCACGACTCCCTGGACCCCGAGGCGACCGTCCGCCACGAGGTCATCGGCGACATGGCCGACCACGAGTGGGCGGGCAACGCCAAGGTCAGGGACGTGCTGACCGGGCTGTTCGGCGGGCTGGACCTGCCGGGCTTCCCCAAGGGGCTCGACACCGTGATCGGGCCGCTCTCCGGCGGCGAACGGCGCCGGATCGCGCTCGCCAAGCTGCTCATCGAGGAGCAGGACCTGATCGTCCTGGACGAGCCGACGAACCACCTGGACGTGGAGGGCATCGCCTGGCTCGCCCAGCACCTGCGCGAGCGGCGCTCGGCGCTGGTGTGCGTCACCCACGACCGGTGGTTCCTCGACCAGGTCTGCACGCGCATGTGGGACGTGCAGCGCGGTGACGTCTACGAGTACGAGGGCGGTTACTCCGACTACGTCTTCGCGCGTGCCGAGCGGGAGCGGATCGCGGCGACCGAGGAGGCCAAGCGGCAGAACCTGATCCGCAAGGAGCTGGCCTGGCTGCGGCGCGGGGCGCCCGCCCGTACCTCCAAGCCGCGCTTCCGGGTCGAGGCCGCCAACGAGCTGATCGCGGACGTGCCGCCGCCCCGGGACAGCAGCGAGCTGATGAAGTTCGCCTCCTCGCGGCTCGGCAGGACCGTCTTCGACCTGGAGGACGTCACCGTCCAGGCCGGGCCCAAGGTGCTGCTCAAGCACGTCACCTGGCAGCTCGGGCCGGGCGACCGGATCGGCCTGGTCGGTGTCAACGGCGCCGGGAAGACGTCCCTGCTGCGCGCCATGGCCGCGGCCGCGCGCACCGAGGGGGAGGAGCAGCCCGCCGGGGGTCGCATCGCCGTCGGCAGGACCGTGAAGCTGGCCTACCTCTCCCAGGAAGTCGCCGAACTCGACCCCTCCTGGCGGGTGCTGGAGGCCGTCCAGCGGGTCCGCGAGCGCGTCGACCTCGGCAAGGGGCGCGAGATGACCGCCGGTCAGCTGTGCGAGACGTTCGGCTTCACCAAGGAGAAGCAGTGGACTCCGGTCGGGGACCTGTCCGGTGGTGAGCGGCGCCGGCTCCAGCTGCTGCGGCTGCTGATGGACGAGCCCAACGTCCTCTTCCTGGACGAGCCCACCAACGACCTCGACATCGAGACCCTCACCCAGCTCGAGGACGTCCTCGACGGCTGGCCCGGCTCGATGATCGTCATCTCCCACGACCGGTTCTTCGTGGAGCGCACGACGGACCGGGTGTTCGCCCTGCTCGGCGACGGCGCCCTGCGCATGCTGCCCCGCGGGATCGACGAGTACCTGGAGCGGCGGCAGCGGATGGAGGAGGCGGTCGCCGAGCGCACCGCCGCCGCGGCGCCCAAGCCGGCCACGCAGGAGAAGAGCGCCGCCGACCAGCGTGCCGCGAAGAAGGAACTCCAGAAGATCGAGCGCCAGTTGGACAAGATCTCCGAGAAGGAGACCGCGCTGCACGCGCAGATCGCGGAGAACGCCACCGACTTCGCCAAGGTGGCCGAACTGGACGCCCGGCTGCGGGACCTGGCCCAGGAGCGCGAGGAACTGGAGCTGCGCTGGCTGGAACTGGCGGAGGACGCCTGAACCACCGCGCGGCGCACGAAGGGGGAGCGTGCGCCGCGTGAAGGGGGCGTGAAGGCGCATAACAACGGCATCACGGGCCGGTCCTCCCTTGGGAACAGGGGAGGACGCGGCCCCCTGTGCCGTCTGTGCCGGGTGATAGAAAGAGCCGTCTGAACAACGACCTTGGGTCCGTCAAGTACCTCAGGGCGTGGCTAAAAATCAGTGAACGAGGGGGAGAGCGCTGATGACTCAGCCGCCCAACCAGCCGCCGCAGGGCGGGTTCGGAGCGCCGCAGGACCAGCCGCCGCAGGGCGGTGGTTTCGGCCCCGCCCCGCAGACGCCACCGGCGCAGGGCGGTTTCGGTGCCGCCCCCGGGACGCCGCCGGCGCAGGGCGGTTTCGGCGCGCCCCAGCCGCCCGCCGCACCCCCGCAGCCGCCCCAGCCGGGCTACGGCTATCCGCAGCAGCCGGGACCGTACGGCACCGGCCCGGGCCCCTACGGGCCTCCGCAGCAGGCCCCGCAGCAGCCGGGCCCCTACGGCGGCCCGCAGCCCGGCTACGGCCACCCGCAGCAGCCGCCGTACCCGGGCATGCCCGGCACCGCGCCGGGCGGGTCCGTGCCGGGCCCCCAGGGACCGGGGAAGAAGAAGACCGCGCTGGTCGTCGGCGCCGCGGTGGCCGCACTGCTCGTCGTCGGCGGCGCGGTGTTCGCCTTCACCGGCGGTGACGACGGCGGCGGGAAGAAGCCCGTCGCCGGGCCGAGCGACGCCCCCACGCAGTCCGCCTCCGGTTCGCCGACCGCCTCCGGCGGCGGCGCGGACCCCGAGAACCTCAACGGAAGCCGCCAGGCCGGCGAGGCCAAGGTGCTCTGGTACAAGCCGGCCCCCGACGCCCCGGCGTCCGGCGCCGACGCGCCCGGTATGTGGATCACCGACGATGCGGCGGTGAAGGCGGCGTACAAGCAGGTCTTCGCCTTCCGTACCGGTGACGGCGGCACCGCCTGGGGGCCGGTCGACTTCCCGCAGAAGATCTGCGCCGTCACCCCGCAGAAGTCGGCCGACGACAAGGTCGTCGTGGCGTACATGAACAGCGGCGGCGACCGCGCCAAGTGCAACCAGCTCCAGCAGCTCGACCTGAGCACCGGCAAGAAGGGCTGGAGCGCCGAGGTCGCCGACGGCGGGCTGTTCGACAGCGCGCTCAGCATCGAGCTCACGGTGAGCGGCAAGACGCTGATGGTCGGCCGCTCGCAGTCGGGCACCGCGTACGACATCGACAGCGGCAAGAAGCTGTACGACAAGAAGAGGTACGGCGCGGCCTGCTTTCCGGCCGCCTTCGCGGGCGGCACCGACCGGCTGATCCAGGTGGCCTCCTGCGGTGTCGGCACCGGCAAGGAGCACGAGGAGATCCAGGAACTCGACCCGGCCACCGGCAAGGTGCGCTGGACCCAGCAGGTCAAGAAGGGCTGGGAGGTGAGCCGGACCTACTCGGTCGACCCGCTCGTGGTCTACCTGACCAACCGGGACAAGAAGGCCTGGAACATCTCCACCTTCACCAAGGACGGCAAGTTCCGCTCGGAGGTGAAGGTCGACGAGAAGTTCGCGCCGCGCTGCGGCTGGGCGATCCTGGAGCGCGAACTCCAGGGCTGCCAGGGCGTGGCGGTCGACGCCGACACGCTCTACCTGCCCACGGACGCCACCATCAACGCCAACGAGATCGTCGCGATCAGCCTCTCCGACGGCAAGGAGAAGTGGCGGGTCAAGTCCCCGGTGGACGAACCGATGGCGCCGGTGAAGGTGGAGGGCGGCAAGCTCGTCGCGTACGTCAAGCCGTCGTACGACACGGGCGGCCAGGTCGTCTCGGTCCCGGTCACCGGCTCCTCCCACAAGACGACCGCCCTGCTGCGCAACCCGCAGGGCGCGGCCGAGGCCGAGAACTCCTTCTACGACGGTGTCGTGGAGTGGACCGGCGGGCGCTTCTTCCTCTCCGAGGGCCGGCTGTCCGGGGACGACGACGCGAAGGAGAAGCTGATCATGGCCTTCGGCGACTGAGCCAGGAGCACCGTCCCGGCCTCCTCCCGTCCCCTTCCCGACCCCGCGCCGCCGTCCGGCCTCCGCTCTCCCACCGAGGTACCCGTGTCATGACCCAGCCGCCCCCGCCGCCCCCGAACCAGCCCCCGCAGCCGCCGTCCCAGCCCCCGCAGCCGCCGTCCCAGCCCCCGCAGCCCGGCTACGGCTACCCGCAGGTCCCGCCCCCGCAACCGCCCGCCCCGCAGCCCCAGCCCGGCTACGGCTACCCCGGCGCGCAGCAGAGCCCGTACGCCCCGCAGACCCCCGCGTACGGCCAGCAGCCCGCCGGCTACGGCGGCCAGCCGCACAACCCCTACGCCCAGCCCACCCAGCCCATGCAGGCGGTGCCGCCGGGCTACGGCTACCCGGGCCAGGGCCAGCCGCCGACCGTGCCGATGGCGCCGCAGCCGGTCCCGGGCGGCGGCGGGCGCAACAACACCGTGCTGTTCATCGTCGTCGCGGCGGTCGTCGCCATCGCGCTGATCGTCGGCGGCGGCATCTGGTACAGCAAGTCGTCGGGTGACGACGGCAAGAAGCAGCACGAGGCCGCCTCCGGTGGCACCACCGGCGGTTCGGGCGGCTCCGGCGGCACGACCGGCGGTGGCGGCAAGGAGAAGGTCCCGGCCGACCCGGCCTCCAAGGTGCTCTTCCAGGTGCCGCTGCCCCAGACGGACGACACGGTCGTCACCTCCGGCTCGTGGCTGACGGACACCGTGTACGCCAAGAGCGGCATCGCGGAGATCGTCGGCTACGACCCGGACAAGGGCACCGAGCTGTGGACGGTCAAGCTGCCCGGCCCGGTGTGCGCGGCGAGCCGGCAGGTCAACGAGGACGGCCGCACGGCGGTCGCCTTCCAGCCGAAGATGCCCGCGAAGAACTCCACCGCCGGGTGCAGCCAGGTCGCGGCGATCGACCTCACCGCCGGCAAGAAGCTGTGGACGAAGTCCATCAAGTCCGGTGACTACCCGATCACCTTCCAGAACGTGACGGTCGCCCAGCACACCGTCGCGGTCGGCAGCTCCGACGGCGGCGCCGCCTTCGACATCGACTCCGGCAACGCGCTGTGGCAGCCCAAGCCGGACGACACCTGCTACGACGCGGGGTACGGCGGCGGCACCCGGCTGGTCGCGGTCCGCAAGTGCGGCCAGTACGGCAACCGCAAGCTGAGCATCCAGAACATCGACCCGAAGAGCGGGAAGGTGATCTCCGAGTACAAGATGCCCGACGGCATCGAGTACGCCGCCGTCGTCTCCACCGACCCGCTGGTGGTCGCGGCCGACGTCGGCGACAGCGCGGGCGACGGCAGCGGTGTCTCGGACTACTTCTCCATCGACGGCAAGACCGGCAGGCTGCTCGCCCGGATCGCCGCGCCCGGCGACACCTACGCGGGCCGCTGCGACGGGATCTCCCGGATCGAGGGCTGCACCCAGATCGTCGCCGGCAACGGCCGGCTGTTCCTGGCGACGGAGGAGCACGACGGCAAGGGCGAGTACAGCAAGACCAACGAGATCATCGCCTTCGACCTGAAGACCGGCAAGACGACCGGCCAGCGCGCCGAGGCCGGCGACGGCTACACGCTCTCGCCGCTGCGCATGGACGGCGGCAACCTCCTCGCCTACAAGTCGCCGCCCTACAACAAGGGCGGGCAGGTCGTCAGCATCGACGGCGGCTCGTTCAAGGCGGCCAAGCTGCTGGAGAACCCCGGCACGCGGAACGTGCACTCGGCGGAGACCAGCCTGCTGCCCGAGTACGCGGAGCTGCTCTTCGGCAAGGGCCGCCTGTACATGTCGGCCGTGTACGCCCACAAGCGGAGCTCGTCGTACGACAGGGAGTACCTGGTGGTGGCGTTCGGCACCGGCGGCTGACCGGCCGCCCGCGCCCGCGCCGGACTCGCCCGAATGGGTGACTTGCCGAGAAGTGCCCCGGATTTCATCGATCCGGGGCACTTCTCATGGAGAGGGGCAGCGCGACGTCGAACAAGCGTGTAGCTTCCGGGGGCATGAAGGGCGGGGGTGCCAGGGGGACTTGGGGGGTTGCTCAATGGGAGTGCGGCTCATGGTCGTCGACGACCACCGCCTGCTCGCGGAGGCGCTGGCGTCGGCGCTCAAGCTGCGCGGGCACCGGGTGCTGGCCGCGGCGGCACCGGCCGCGGGCGCGGCGGATCTGGTGATCGCGCGGGCGCCGGAGGTGTGTCTGCTGGGTACGGCGGCACCGGCCGAGCCGGGGACCTTCGACCCGGTGGTGAAGATCAAGAAGGACCGCCCGCAGGTCGCGGTGCTGGTGCTGGGCCCGGTGCCGTCGCCGCGCGGGATCGCGGCGGCCTTCGCCGCGGGGGCGTCGGGGTACGTACGGCACGACGAGCGGATCGAGGGGGTCGAGCGGGCCATCATGAAGGCCCGCGCCGGTGAGGCGGCGGTGGCTCCGCAACTGCTGCAGGGCGCCTTCGGCGAGCTGCTGAACCCCGCGGCGCAGCCCGACGACGAGGCGCAGCGGCTGCTGGAGATGCTGACGCCGCGCGAGGTGGAGGTGCTGGTGCGGGTGGCCGACGGGGAGGACACCCGGCTGATCGCGGCCGGCATGGGCATCGCGCCGAGCACCGCGCGTACGCATGTGCAGCGGGTGCTGATGAAACTGGGCGTCGGCTCCCGCCTGGAGGCCGCGGCGCTGGCGGCGCGGACGGGCTTGCTGGACCGCGCGGGCGCCGCGCGGGACGCCCGGCTGGACGGCTAGGGCCTGTCCGGCCCTTCCCGTCTGCGTGCAGTGCGAGACGGGCCCTGCGGCCCGGAGGGGCGCGGGGGCTGCGCGACCAGCCCCTGCGCCCCGCGGACGGAGACGGTGCGCTACCGCGCCTCCCGGTCCTCCGGCTCCTCGGGCACGCCCTCCGGGGGGAGCGGCGGGGGAGTCGGCCGCAGCTTCAGCCAGGCCAGGAAGAACAGGCCGAGCAGCAGCATGCCGATGCCGGTCCACAGGTTGATGTTGACGCCCTCCGCCTTGTCGATCGCGGCCTGGCCGTCGGTGATGCCGGTGATCGTGACGATGACGCCGTACACGACGAACAGGCCGCCGATGATGCGGCGCAGGTCGAAGATGCGGGCCGCGGTCGCCGACCGGCTCTCCAGCTCGGATACCTCGCGCTGGACGTCCTGCTCGGTGTAGTGCGCCGCGCGGTTCGGGTGTTCGGGGTGCTCGCTCATGGTTTCCTCGATCCTCCCGCGTCAGAACGAGAACGGGATGTAGCAGGCGGCGGCCAGGACGACCGCTCCCCAGCCCAGCAGGGCGGGCTTGCGGTACCAGGCCTCGTCCCCGGGCGCGGGCGGCTCGGACATGCCGGGGGAGCGGGTGCCGTAGACCAGGCCCTGGAGCTCCGCCTCCGGCTTCGGCCGGGTGAACAGGGACACCGCGACCATCACGACCGCGCCGGCGACGAAGCCCGCGATCGCGGAGACGAAGTTGGCGCCCTGGTCGGAGGGGAGGGAGATGATGTCCTTCTTGTACAGCACGAAGTAGTTGATCATCGCCGCGGTGGTGCCCGCGAGCAGGCCCCAGAAGCCGGACGCGGCGGACGCGCGCTTCCAGAACATGCCGACGATGAACACGACGAACATCGGCACGTTGAAGAAGGAGAACAGCGTCTGGAGGTAGCTCATGATGTTCGAGAACGAGGACGCCAGGAACGCCGTGCCGATGGAGGCGCAGACGCCGATCGCGGTGATCAGGCGGCCGAACCGCACGTAGTAGCCGTCCTCCCGGCCGGGCATCACGTACTTGGCCCAGATGTCGTTGGTGAAGACGGTGTTGAAGGACGACACGTTCGCCGCCATGCCCGCCATGAAGGCCGCCAGCAGTCCGGTGACGGCGATGCCGAGCACGCCGTTGGGCAGCAGCTCCTGCATGAGGTAGGGGATGGCGTCGTTGTACTGGTAGCCGGAGGCGGCCGTGCCGAACTGCGGGATGAGCGCGGCGGCGACCAGGCCCGGGATCATCACCAGGAAGACGATGAAGATCTTCGGGTAGGCGGCGATCAGCGGGGTGCGCTGTCCGGCGGAGAGGTTCTTCGCGGACAGGGCGCGCTGCACCTCGGCGAAGTTGGTGGTCCAGTAGCCGAAGGAGAGCACGAAGCCGAGGCCGAGGACGATGGTGAGCCAGTTGGCGCCGAGCGGGTTGGCCTCCCCGATGCCGGTGCCGCCCCAGGCGGTGGTGAAGTCGGCGCCGTGCTGCGCGGTGAGCTTGTCGGTCAGGCCGCCCCAGCCGCCGGCCTTCTTCAGGCCGAGGACGGTGATCGGGATGAGCGCGGCGAGGATCACGAAGAACTGGAGCACCTCGTTGTAGATCGCCGAGGACAGGCCGCCGAGGGTGATGTACGCGAGGACGAAGGCGCCGGCGACGACGATGGCGACCCACTGCGGCCAGCCGAGCAGCGCCTCGACGACGATCGCGAGGGCGTAGAGGTTGACGCCGGCGATCAGGATGGCGGCGAACGCGAACAGGATCGAACTGAGCAGGTGGGCGGCCCGGTCGAAGCGCAGCAGCAGGAACTCGGGGACCGAGCGGACCTTGCTGCCGTAGTAGAAGGGCATCATCACCAGGCCCAGGAAGACCATGGCGGGGATGGCGCCGATCCAGTACCAGTGGACGGTGTACGCGCCGTACTGGGCGCTGTTGGCGGCCATGCCCAGGATCTCGGTGGCGGCCAGGTTCGCGGAGATGAAGGCCAGGCCGGTGATCCAGGCGGGCAGCGAGCGTCCGGAGAGGAAGAAGTCGAGGCTGGTCTTCACCGAACGGCGGGCGGCGAAGCCGATGCCGAGGACGACGACGAAGTAGATCGCCAGGATCGTGTAGTCCAGCCAGTTGGTGGGGAGCCGTAGCTCGGCCGCCAGGTAGGCGGAGCCGTGTGTGGGGGTGTGCATGAAGAACTCGCTTCGTTGCGCGAACTGATCAGTGCGGAACCTACGCCTCCGCGTTCAGGATTTGAACACTTCTGTTGGTGTTCTTTGTTTGATTGTGATGGTCTCGCTGCGTGTCGGGTTGTGATCTGTTATGTTTGATTGTGTTGAGTGATGGGGTGCGGGACGTAAAGGAGTCCGGCGTTGAAGAAGACCTCGACACGGCTGGCCGACGGTCGTGAGCTGATCTATTACGACCTCCGGGACGACACCGTGCGGGTGGCGTCCGACCGCCGCCCGCTGGACCGCACGGTCACCACGTCCGAGGTCCGGCGTGATCCGCTGCTCGGCGACTCGGTCGCCGTCGCCTCGCACCGTCAGGGCCGCACCTACCACCCGCCGGCCGACGAGTGCCCGCTGTGCCCGACGCGGGGCGAGCGGCTCAGCGAGATCCCGGACTCGTCCTACGACGTCGTCGTCTTCGAGAACCGTTTCCCCTCGCTGGCGGGCGACTCCGGCCGCTGCGAGGTCGTCTGCTTCACCTCCGACCACGACGCCTCCTTCGCCGACCTCACCGAGGACCAGGCGCGGCTGGTGCTGGACGCCTGGACGGACCGCACCTCGGAGCTGTCGCATCTGCCCTCCGTCGAGCAGGTGTTCTGTTTCGAGAACCGCGGTGCCGAGATCGGCGTGACCCTCGGCCACCCGCACGGACAGATCTACGCCTACCCGTTCACCACCCCGCGCACCGCGCTGATGCTCCGCTCGCTCGCCGCCCACAAGGAGGCGACCGGCGGAGAGAACCTGTTCGACGCGGTCCTGGCGCGGGAACTCGCCGGTGAGCGGGTCGTCCTTGAGGGTGAACACTGGGCGGCCTTCGTCCCCTACGCGGCGCACTGGCCGTACGAGGTCCACCTGTACCCCAGGCGCCGGGTCCCGGATCTGCTCGCGCTCGACGAGGCGGCGCGCACAGAATTCCCCCAGATCTATCTGGAACTCTTGAGGCGCTTCGACCGGATCTTCGACGGGCGGGACGGAGGGGCCGGGGGCGAGCCGCCGACGCCGTACATCGCGGCCTGGCACCAGGCGCCCTTCGGCACCCTCGACGAGTTCGACGGTGTGACGCGGGACGACTTCGCGCTCCACCTCGAGCTTTTCACCATCCGCCGCACTTCCGGCAAGCTGAAGTTTCTCGCGGGTTCCGAGTCCGGCATGAGCGTGTTCATCAACGACGTGCCGCCGGAGCGCGCGGCCGAGCGACTGCGAGAGGTAGCGAGTTCATGAAGTACCTGGTGACGGGTGGCGCGGGATACGTCGGCAGTGTCGTGGCGCAGCACCTGCTGGAGGCCGGCCACGAGGTCACCGTCCTCGACAACCTCTCCACCGGTTTCCGCGAGGGCGTGCCCGCCGGTGCCGCGTTCGTCGAGGGCGACATCCGTGACGCCGCCAAGTGGCTCGACCCCTCCTTCGACGGCGTGCTGCACTTCGCCGCCTCCTCGCAGGTCGGCGAGTCGGTGGTGAAGCCGGAGAAGTACTGGGACAACAACGTCGCCGGCAGCATGGCCCTTATCTCGGCGATGCGCGAGGCCCGCGTCCGCACCCTGGTCTTCTCCTCCACGGCGGCCACCTACGGCGAGCCCGAGCAGGTCCCCATCGTGGAGAGCGCGCCGACGCGGCCCACCAACCCCTACGGCGCCTCCAAGCTCGCCGTCGACCACATGATCACCAGCGAGGCGCACGCCCACGGCCTGGCCGCGGTGTCGCTGCGCTACTTCAACGTCGCCGGCGCGTACGGCGCCCACGGCGAGCGCCACGACCCAGAGTCGCACCTGATCCCGCTGGTCCTCCAGGTCGCCCAGGGCCGCCGCGACGCGATCTCGGTCTACGGCGACGACTACGCCACCCCCGACGGCACCTGCGTCCGCGACTACATCCACGTCGCGGACCTCGCCGAGGCCCACCTGCTGGCGCTGACGGCCGCGCGGCCGGGCGAGCACCTGATCTGCAACCTCGGCAACGGCAACGGCTTCTCCGTCCGCCAGGTCATCGAGACCGTCCGCGAGGTCACCGGCCACCCGATCCCCGAGGTGGTGGCCCCCCGCCGGGGCGGCGACCCCGCGATCCTGGTCGCCTCCGCGGACACCGCGCGCGAGAAGCTGGGCTGGAACCCGTCCCGCGCGGACCTCGCGGGGATCGTCGCGGACGCGTGGGAGTTCGCGCAGAGCATCACGAGGGAGCACTAGTGGGGGCACAGCAGGTCGCGGAGCGCTTCGCCGAGCTGTACGGGGCGCGGCCGGAGGGGGTGTGGGCGGCGCCGGGCCGGGTCAACCTGATCGGCGAGCACACCGACTACAACGACGGCTTCGTCATGCCGTTCGCGCTGCCGCACCAGGCGGTCGCGGCCGTCTCCCGCCGCACCGACGGCGCCTTGCGCCTGCACTCGGCGGACATCGACGGCGGGGTCGCGGAACTGCGGCTGGACGCCCTCGTACCCGGCGGCGACCGGAACTGGACGGCGTACCCGGCGGGCGTGGTCTGGGCCCTGCGCGAGGCGGGGCACGAGATCACCGGCGCGGACGTCCACCTGTCCTCGACGGTCCCGACCGGCGCGGGCCTGTCCTCCTCCGCCGCGCTGGAGGTCGTGATCGCGCTCGCGCTGAACGACCTCTTCGGGCTCGGTCTCCAGCGCTGGAGGCTGGCCCGGCTGTGCCAGCGCGCGGAGAACGTCTACGTCGGTGCCCCGACCGGCATCATGGACCAGACCGCCTCGGCCTGCTGCGAGCCGGGCCACGCGCTCTTCCTGGACACCCGGGACCTGTCCCAGCGGCAGATCCCCTTCGACCTCGCGGCCGAGGGACTGCGCCTGCTGGTGGTGGACACCCAGGTCAAGCACGCCCACAGCGGCGGCGAGTACGGCAAGCGCCGGGCGGGCTGCGAGAAGGGCGCGGCCCTGCTCGGCGTCGACGCCCTGCGCGACGTCCCGTTCGAGGGCCTGGACGAGGCCCTCGCCCGGCTGGGTGACGAGGAGGAGGTCGTCCGCCTGGTCCGGCACGTCGTCGGCGAGGACCACCGGGTGGAACGCGTCGTCGGCCTGCTGAGCGCCGGCGACACCCGGGCGATCGGCCCCGTCCTCACCGAGGGCCACGCCTCCCTGCGCGACGACTTCCGCATCTCCTGCCCGGAGCTGGACCTGGTCGTCGACACCGCCCTGGCGAACGGCGCGCTCGGCGCGCGGATGACCGGCGGCGGCTTCGGCGGCTCGGCGATCGTCCTGGCCGAGGTCAGCGACGTCGACACCCTCACCAAGGCCGTCGAGGAGGCCTTCGCGGCGGCCGGCTTCACGGCTCCGCGCGTCTTCGAGGCGGTGCCGGCGGCGGGCGCCCGCAGGGTCCTGTGACCCCGCTCAGACCAGCCGCTTGGTCAGGGTGAACTCGGTGATCCCCGGCGGGTAGTCGGGGATCACGCACACCACCTCGTAGCCCTGCCCGCGGTAGAACTCCGGGGCCTGGAAGTCCCAGGTCTCCAGGCGGCTTGCGGTGCAGCCGCGGTCGGCGGCGATCCGCTCGGCCTCGGCGAGCAGCCGCGTGCCGAGGCCGGCGCCGCGGTGCTCCGCGTCGACCCACAGGTAGGCGACGTGCAGCCAGGTCGTCCAGGTGTGGCCGACCAGGCCGCCCGCGAGGCCGCCGGCCGGGTCCAGCGCCCAGATGTGCAGGGGTGCCTCGCGCTCCGCGGGGGTGCCCCGCAGGGCCGCCAGCACGGGGGACGCCGCCGTGTTGGACTCCCGCAGCCGCGAGCGGAGCAGATCCCGTCGGTCTTTGTCGACTAACGCCTCGATACGAAACATGCGGCACACCATAAACGCCCCGGACGGCCAGTTCTGCAAATCCGCTTCCGCTGCGTGCTCCCATCCGTACTCTGAGGAACAGCACCGGTGGGGGCCGGTGCCGCTCAGGGGGCGAGACAGGCGGGTACGGCGCCCGCGGTGGGGTGGCAGTCTCCGCGACGGCGGCGGCCGTGGCGGTGCGCATCCCGGTCCGCGGGTGTCGTCCCCGCACGGGGCGTCGTCCTCCGCACCTTTTCCGGGCTTGTCCGGACCGGCCAGTTCCGGAGCTTTCCGGACCTTGGGTATCCCCTGCTCCGAGCGGAGCCTGGGGGAGGGGGTTTCGTGGTTCGTATCCGAGTCCTGGTCGTGGACGACCACCGCATCTTCGCCGAGTCGCTGGCCGCCGCCCTGGCCGCCGAGCCCGACGTCGACGTCTTCGCCGCGGGCAGCGGCCCGGCGGCGCTGCGCTGCCTGGAGCGGGCGGCCGCCGAGGGCCGCCGCTACGACGTCCTGCTGGTCGACGCCGACCTGGGCGGGAAGCTGCCCGGCGTCCGCCCGGCCGTACCGGTGCACGAGGGCGACGAGGACGGTCTGGTCGACGGCATCTCGCTGGTCACCGGGGTACGGGCCGCGCAGCCCGCGGTACGGATCGTCGTCCTGGCCGAGAAGGACGACCCGCGCCGCGCCGCGCTCGCGCTCCAGGCCGGGGCCTGCGGCTGGGTCGCCAAGGACTGTTCGCTGTCCCGGCTGCTGACGGTGATCCGAGGCGTCCTGCGCGACGAGACGCACCTGCCGCCCGCGCTGCTCACCGGGGTGCTCAAGGAGCTGACGGCCGCGCGCAGGCACCGCACCGAGAGCGAGCGGCTGGTGGAGTCCCTCACCCCGCGGGAGCGGGAGGTGCTCCGGTGCATGGTCGCGGGCCTCGGCCGCAAGGCCGTCGCCGAGCGGCTGTTCCTCTCCCCGCACACCGTCCGCACCCACATGCAGAACGTGCTGGGCAAGCTGGGCGTGCACTCCACGCTGGCCGCCGTCGCGCTCGCCCGGCGGGCCGGGGTGGGGCCGGCGGACCTAACCGGGGATGTTGTCGAACGGGGCGGTCAGCTGGCGTAGCAGCCCGGCCAGCTCCGCGCGCTGGGCGCGGGACAGCTCGGCGAGGATCGCCCGCTCCTGCTCCAGCAGACCCGCCAGTGCCTGGTCCGCGCGGTCCCGGCCCTCGTCGGTCAGCCGGACCAGCACGCCCCGCCGGTCGCTCGGGTCGGGCAGCCGCTCCACCAGGCCCTTCTTCGCCAGCCGGTCGATCCGGTTGGTCATCGTGCCCGAGGTGACCAGGGTCTGCGTCAGCAGCTGACCGGGGGAGAGCTGGTACGGCGTTCCCGCGCGCCGCAGCGCGGTGAGGACGTCGAACTCCCAGGGTTCCAGCTGGTGCTCGGCGAAGGCGAGCCGACGGGCGCGGTCCAGGTGCCGGGCGAGTCGGCTCACCCGGCTCAGCACTTCCAGCGGCTCCACGTCGAGGTCCGGACGCTCCCGGCGCCACGCTGCGACCAGCCGATCGACCTCGTCCTCCATGGAGATCAGTGTAGTGGTTGTGTCGACATGAAGTCTCTTGATGTCGAGTCTCTTGACTTCGAGAGAAATACGGGGAGGGTGAAACGCATGACGACCCCCGCCTGGGACCCCGCCCAGTACCTCCGCCACGCCGGCCACCGGGCCCGGCCCTTCACCGACCTCCTGGCCCGCGTCCCGGCGCTCCCCGGCGACCGCCCCCGCATCGCCGACCTCGGCTGCGGCCCCGGCAACGTCACCACCCTGCTCGCCGACCGCTGGCCCACCGCGCACATCACCGGCTACGACAACGCGCCCGAGATGCTCGACAGGGCCCACGTCGAGCACGAGGGGCCCACCGCGGGCGGCGGCCGGCTGGAGTTCGCCCCCGCCGACCTGCGCACCTGGACTCCCGGGGAGCCGTACGACCTGATCGTCTCCAACGCCACCCTCCAGTGGGTGCCGGGCCACGCCGACCGGTTCGCCGACTGGACCGCCGCCCTGGAGCCCGGCGGCACCTTCGCCTTCCAGGTCCCCGACAACCTCGACGCCCCGCTGCACACCCTGATGCGCGACCTCGCCGCCGGCCCCCGCTGGCGCGCCCGCCTCGCCGGCGTCCCGCGCGGTACCGGCACCGTCCACACCCCCGGCGCCTACCTGGACCGCCTCACCCGCCTCGGCTGCACCGCCGACGTGTGGCGGACGACGTACTTCCACGTCCTGGAGGGTGAGGACCCGGTACTCGACTGGGCCAAGGGCACCGCCCTGCGGCCCGTCCTGACCGCACTCGCCGACGACCCCGAAGCCCGGGACGCGTTCCTCACCCAATACCGGGACCTGCTGCGCACGGCCTACCCGGCCACACCCCACGGCACGGTCCTGCCCTTCTGCCGGCTCTTCGCCGTCGCCGTGCGGGAGGCCCCCCGGCCGCGCTGACTCAGCACTTGCGGTGGCCTATCAGCCGCGGCTTCTGCTCCAGCCCGTCCAGACCGTGCCACGCCAGGTTCACCAGATGCGCCGCGACCTCCGCCTTCTTCGGCCGGCGCACGTCCAGCCACCACTGCCCGGTCAGCGCGACCATGCCGACCAGCGCCTGGGCGTACAGCGGGGCGAGCTTCGGGTCGAAACCGCGCGACTTGAACTCACGGCCCAGGATGTCCTCCACCTGGGTGGCGATGTCCGAGATCAGCGAGGCGAAGGAGCCCGTCGACTGCGGGATGGGGGAGTCCCGGACCAGGATGCGGAAGCCGTCCGTGTACTCCTCGATGTAGTCGAGCAGCGCGAACGCGGCCTGCTCGCACAGCTCGCGCGGGTGGCCGGCGGTCAGCGAGCTGGTCACCATGTCCAGCAGACGCCGCATCTCGCGGTCGACCACCACCGCGTACAGCCCCTCCTTGCCGCCGAAGTGCTCGTACACCACCGGCTTGGACACCCCGGCCTTCGCCGCGATCTCCTCCACCGACGTGCCCTCGAAACCTTTCGCCGCGAAGAGGGTGCGACCGATCTCCAGCAGCTGCTGGCGGCGCTCGGCACCGGTCATACGGGTCCGGCGGGTCCGCCGAGGCTTGTCACTGGAACTGCTGCTGGAATCGGTCGCCACGGCGTCAATCATGCCGCCTCGGCCGTCTCCCTCCGGCGCCGGGAGCCTTCCTCCCCGCTGTGACGGCGCGAATCGATACGCGAGCGTGACGGCCAGCGCACGTCGTACGCCCAGCCGAGCCGCTCGAAGATGCGGATGAAGCGGGCCGACGAGTCCAGCTGGCCGCGCATCACCCCGTGCCGCGCCGACGTCGGGTCGGCGTGGTGCAGGTTGTGCCAGGACTCACCGCAGGACAGGATCGCCAGCCACCACACGTTGCCCGAACGGTCCCGCGACTTGAACGGCCGCTTGCCCACCGCGTGGCAGATCGAGTTGATCGACCAGGTCACATGGTGCAACAGGGCCACTCGCACGAGTGAACCCCAGAAGAACCCGGTGAACGCGCCCCACCAGGACATCGTCACCAGACCGCCGATCAGTGCCGGCAGCGCCAGCGACAGGGCCGTCCACAGGACGAACTGGCGGGAGATCGCCCGGATCACCGGGTCCTTGATCAGATCCGGCGCGTACTTGTCCTGCGGAGTCTGCTCCTCGTCGAACATCCAGCCGATGTGCGCCCACCACAGGCCCTTCATCAGCGCCGGAACCGTCTCGCCGAACCGCCACGGCGAGTGCGGGTCACCCTCCGCGTCGGAGAACTTGTGGTGCTTGCGGTGATCGGCCACCCACCGCACCAGGGGCCCCTCCACCGCCAGCGACCCCATGACCGCCAGTGCGATCCGCAGCGGCCGCTTCGCCTTGAACGAACCGTGGGTGAAGTACCGGTGGAAACCGATCGTGATGCCGTGGCACCCCAGGAAGTAGAAGAAGACCAGCAGGCCCACATCGAGCCAGCTCACCCCCCAGCCCCAGGCCAGCGGCACGGCCGCCACCAGTGCCAGGAAAGGCACGGTGATGAACAGGAGCAGCGTGATCTGCTCGATCGAACGCTTCTGCTCGCCGCCCAGCGTGGCGGAGGGAGGAGGTGTGCCGGTGGCCTGACGGGCTTGTCGGATCACGTCGGAACTTGAGGTCATGCGCGTCCCCTGTGGGGTTCGAGGGTCGAGGTCGAGGCGATGCCGGGCCACCGGAGACCGGGGAGGACCCGCGGACTTCCTACGGTTCCGTAACCTACGGCATCGTAAGTATGGCAGTGCGCCGTGCCGCGGCAAGAGCCCCAGAGCCTGCGCGTCCGCATCGCCACCTATCCTTGGACTCGGTCGGACAGCGCGGTCCGCTGAAGTTTCCTTCCCGGACGCTCCGGCCCCTAAGCGGCGCTCGCCGCGTGGCAGCCGGCCGGGTTCCCCTCCAGACGAGCTTCAACACTGCAAGGAGCCGCACCTGTGAGCAGTGCCGACGACCAGACCACCACGAGCAGCACCGAGCTGCGCGCCGACATCCGCCGGCTGGGTGACCTCCTGGGCGAAACCCTCGTACGGCAGGAAGGCCCCGAGCTCCTCGACCTGGTCGAGAAGGTCCGCCGCCTCACCCGCGAGGACGGCGAGGCCGCCGCCGAGCTGCTGCGCGGTATCGAACTGGAGACCGCGGCCAAGCTGGTCCGCGCCTTCTCCACCTACTTCCACCTCGCCAACATCACCGAGCAGGTGCACCGCAGCCGCGAGCTGCGCGCCAAGCGCGCCGCCGAGGGCGGCCTGCTCTCCCGGACGGCCGACCGCCTCAAGGACGCCGACCCCGAGCACCTCAAGCAGACCGTCCGGCACCTCAACGTCCGCCCGGTCTTCACCGCACACCCCACCGAGGCCGCGCGCCGGTCGGTCCTCAACAAGCTCCGGCGCATCGCCGAGCTCCTGGACACCCCCGTCCTCGACTCCGACCGCCGCCGCCACGACGTCCGCCTCGCCGAGAACATCGACCTCGTCTGGCAGACCGACGAGCTGCGCGTCGTCCGGCCCGAACCGGCCGACGAGGCCCGCAACGCCATCTACTACCTCGACGAGCTGCACGCCGACGCCGTCGGCGACGTCCTCGAAGACCTGACCGCCGAACTGGAACGCGTCGGCGTCAAGCTCCCCGACGACACCCGCCCGCTCACCTTCGGCACCTGGATCGGCGGCGACCGCGACGGCAACCCCAACGTCACCCCCCAGGTCACCTGGGACGTCCTCATCCTCCAGCACGAGCACGGCATCAACGACGCCCTGGAGACGATCGACGAGCTGCGCGGCCTGCTCTCCAACTCCATCCGCTACACCGGAGCCACCGAAGAGCTGCTCGACTCCCTGAAGACCGACCTGGAGCTGCTCCCCGAGATCAGCCCCCGCTACAAGCGCCTCAACGCCGAGGAGCCCTACCGGCTCAAGGCCACCTGCATCCGGCAGAAGCTGGAGAACACCAAGCAGCGCCTCGCCAAGGGCACCCCGCACGAGGAGGGCCGCGACTACCTCGGCACCAGCGAGCTGCTCCACGACCTGCGGATCATCCAGGGCTCCCTGCGCGAACACCGCGGCGGCCTCTTCGCCGACGGCCGCCTCGCCCGCACCATCCGCACCCTGGCCGCCTTCGGCCTCCAGCTCGCCACCATGGACGTCCGCGAACACGCCGACGCCCACCACCACGCCCTCGGCCAGCTCTTCGACCGGCTCGGCGAGGAATCCTGGCGCTACGCCGACATGCCCCGCGACTACCGCGCCAAGCTCCTCGCCAAGGAACTGCGCTCCAGGCGGCCGCTGGCCCCCACCCCCGCGCCCGTCGACGCGGCCGGGGCCAAGACCCTCGGCGTCTTCCAGACCGTCAGGAAGGCCCTGGAGGTCTTCGGCCCCGAGGTCATCGAGTCCTACATCATCTCCATGTGCCAGGGCGCCGACGACGTCTTCGCCGCCACCGTCCTCGCCCGCGAGGCCGGCCTCCTCGACCTGCACGCCGGCTGGGCCAAGATCGGCATCGTCCCCCTCCTGGAGACCACCGACGAGCTCAAGGCCGCCGACACCATCCTGGAGGACATGCTCTCCGACCCCTCCTACCGGCGCCTGGTCGCGCTGCGCGGGGACGTCCAGGAGGTCATGCTCGGCTACTCCGACTCCTCCAAGTTCGGCGGCATCACCACCAGCCAGTGGGAGATCCACCGCGCCCAGCGCCGGCTGCGCGACGTCGCCCACCGCTACGGCGTCCGCCTGCGCCTCTTCCACGGCCGCGGCGGCACCGTCGGCCGCGGCGGCGGCCCCTCCCACGACGCCATCCTCGCCCAGCCCTGGGGCACCCTGGAAGGCGAGATCAAGGTCACCGAACAGGGCGAGGTCATCTCCGACAAGTACCTCATCCCCTCCCTGGCCCGGGAGAACCTGGAACTGACCGTCGCGGCCACCCTCCAGGCCTCCGCCCTGCACACCGCCCCCCGCCAGTCCGACGAGGCCCTCGCCCGCTGGGACGCCGCCATGGACGTCGTCTCCGACGCCGCCCACGCCGCCTACCGCCGCCTGGTCGAGGACCCGGACCTGCCGACGTACTTCCTCGCCTCGACGCCGGTGGACCAGCTCGCCGACCTGCACCTGGGCTCCCGGCCCTCCCGCCGCCCCGGCTCCGGCGTCTCGCTCGACGGCCTGCGCGCCATCCCGTGGGTGTTCGGCTGGACCCAGTCCCGGCAGATCGTCCCCGGCTGGTTCGGCGTCGGCTCCGGCCTGAAGGCGCTGCGCGAGGCGGGCCAGGACACCGTCCTCGACGAGATGCACCAGCAGTGGCACTTCTTCCGCAACTTCATCTCCAACGTCGAGATGACCCTCGCCAAGACCGACCTGCGCATCGCCCAGCACTACGTCGACACCCTCGTGCCGGACGAGCTCAAGCACGTCTTCGACACCATCAAGGCCGAGCACGACCTCACCGTCACCGAGGTCCTCCGGGTCACCGGCGAGCAGGAACTCCTCGACCACCAGCCCGTGCTCAAGCAGACCTTCGCCATCCGCGACGCCTACCTCGACCCGATCTCCTACCTCCAGGTCACCCTCCTCAAGCGCCAGCGCGACGCCGCCCTGGCCGGCACGGACGCCGACCCGCTGCTCTCCCGTGCCCTGCTCCTCACCGTCAACGGCGTGGCGGCCGGCCTGCGCAACACCGGCTGACCCACCCGCCACGAACGAAGGGTGCCCCCGAGGTCGCACGACCCCGGGGGCACCCTTCGTTCACCCGCGCATCCGCCTCACTGCAACGCCAGGAACGCCGCCGTCAGCAGCCCCACCCCGCACAGCCCCAGCACCCACGCCGGACGCACCAGCCGCATCCCGCCCGCGACCACCACCGACGCCAGCAACAGCGCCCCGCCCAACGGCACCCACGCGTACAGGACCCCCGCCGGACCCGAACGCACCGCATCGCCCGAACCCGGCTTCAGCACCACGTCGTACACCGTCCCCGGGCGCACCGCGACGGACCCCTCGATCTCCACGCGCGCGCGGGCCCGCGCCCCCGCCGACGCCGGCGTGAACGGGCCGCTGCACACACCCTCCGCGCACCCCGTCACCCGGACCGTTCCCCGCTCACGCCCCTTGGTCAGCATCACGTGCTGTGCGGTCCCCCAGGAACCCCACACCCCGCAGAACAGGATCAACGCGGTGACCGCACCCGCCGCCGCGACCCGCCCGAACCGCAACGCGGTCACGGACGCCTGGCGAGCGGTACTGGCTGTGGCAGGCATGGCCGGGATCATTGGCCATACCCCTACGGCAGGTCAACTCGCCCGCATCTCCCGGGCGGACAAATCACCAGTTGTACGACGTCCGCCCCCGGCAGCCGGCTTCACCACACCCGCACCTCAGGAGTTGTACGCGCCCTGCGCCCGCTCCAGCCCCTCGGTCACCAGACACTCCACCGCGTCCGCCGCCCGGTCCACGAAATAGTCCAGCTCCTTGCGCTCCGCGGCGGAGAAGTCCTTCAGCACGAAGTCGGCCACCTGCATCCGCCCCGGCGGCCGGCCGATCCCGAACCGCATCCGGTGGTAGTCCGGACCCATCGCCTTCGTCATCGACTTCAGACCGTTGTGCCCGTTGTCCCCGCCGCCCAGCTTCAGCCGCAGCACCCCGTAGTCGATGTCCAGCTCGTCGTGCACCGCCACGACGTTCGCCAACGGCACCTTGTAGAAGTCCCGCAGCGCGTTCACCGGACCGCCGGACAGGTTCATGTACGACATCGGCTTCGCCAGGATCACCCGGCGGCTCGCCGGCCCGGCCGGACCGATCCGCCCCTCCAGCACCTGCGCCTGCGCCTTGCCCGCCCGCTTGAACCTCCCCCCGATCCGCTCCGCGAGCAGGTCGGCCACCATGAAACCGACGTTGTGCCGGTTCATGGCGTACTCCGGCCCGGGATTGCCGAGCCCGACGATCAGCCAGGGGTCACCGGCCGAGGTGGTCACGTCCATGTCTCCTTGATACGCGCCAGCCGCTGCTTCCCCAAGGGGAAGCAGCGGCTGAACCGAACGACGACTACGAGGATCAGGCCTCGGCGGCCTCTTCACCCTCGGCCTGCTCGCCCTCGGACTCCTCGGCCTGCGCCTGCAGGACCTGGAGCACCACGGCGTCCGCGTCCACGGCCAGGGTCACACCGCTCGGCAGGGCGATGTCCTTGGCGTGCACGGAGGCACCGGCGGCCAGACCCTCGATGGAGACGCTCACCTGCTCCGGGATGTGCGTGGCCTCGGCCTCGACCGGCAGCGCGTCCAGGACGTGCTCCAGCAGGTTGCCACCGGCGGCCAGCTCGCCCTCGGTGTGCACCGGGATCTCGACCGTGACCTTCTCGCCACGCTTGACCAGCAGCAGGTCGACGTGCTCCAGGAAGCCCTTCAGCGGGTCGCGCTGCACGGCCTTCGGGATCGCCAGCTCGTTGGTCTTGCCGTCGATGTCCAGGGAGATCAGGACGTTCGGCGTACGCAGCGCCAGCAGCAGGTCGTGGCCCGGAAGCGTCAGGTGCAGCGGGTCGGAACCGTGACCGTACAGAACGACCGGCACCTTGTTGTCACGGCGGATGCGACGGGCCGCACCCTTGCCGAACTCGGTACGGGTCTCGGCGGCGAGCTTCACCTCGGACATGTGGATCACTCCTCGTAGAAACTGGGAACGGACGTGGTCACCCGGCCACGAACGGCCTGCTACGAAGAGCGCGTCGATAACGGACCGCCGTACACGAGTACGGCCTCCCTCGCCGAGCAACTGCAGCAGTCTACTCGGAGGGGGAGGCCGTACCCAAAACGATCACAGCAGGGAGTGCAGAAACCTCACTGCTCGTCGAAGAGGCTCGTCACCGAACCGTCCTCGAACACCTCACGCACCGCGCTCGCGATCGTCGGAGCGATCGACAGCACCGTGATCTTGTCCAGATCCCGGCCCAGCTCCGACGGCGTCGGCAGCGTGTTCGTGAACACGAACTCACTCACCCGCGAGTTCTTCAGCCGATCGGCGGCCGGACCCGACAGCACACCGTGCGTCGCCGTGACGATGACATCCTCCGCGCCGTGCGCGAACAGCGCGTCCGCGGCCGCACAGATCGTGCCACCCGTGTCGATCATGTCGTCCACCAGGACACACACACGACCCTTGACCTCACCCACGACCTCGTGGACCGTCACCTGGTTCGCCACGTCCTTGTCACGACGCTTGTGCACGATCGCCAGCGGCGCACCCAGCCGGTCACACCACCGGTCCGCCACCCGCACCCGGCCCGCGTCCGGCGACACCACCGTCAGCTTCTCCCGGTCCACCTTCCTGCCCACGTAGTCCGCCAGCAGCGGCAGCGCGAACAGGTGATCCACCGGCCCGTCGAAGAAACCCTGGATCTGGTCCGTGTGCAGATCCACCGTCAGGATGCGGTCCGCACCCGCCGTCTTCATCAGATCCGCGATCAGACGCGCCGAGATCGGTTCACGACCCCGGTGCTTCTTGTCCTGCCGCGCGTAACCGTAGAACGGCACGATCACCGTGATGGAACGAGCCGACGCACGCTTCAGCGCGTCGATCATGATCAGCTGCTCCATGATCCACTTGTTGATCGGAGCCGTGTGGCTCTGGATCAGGAAGCAGTCCGCACCGCGAGCCGACTCCTGGTAACGGACGTAGATCTCACCGTTCGCGAAGTCGAAGGCCTTCGTCGGGACGACCCCGACACCCAGCTGCTGGGCGACCTCCTCGGCAAGCTCGGGGTGGGCGCGGCCGGAGAAGAACATCAACTTCTTCTCGCCGGTCGTCTTGATCCCGGTCACAGCACTGTCTCCTCAGAGGTTGTCTCAGCCAGCCGGCTGCTCGGCGACCTCCCGACAGGGCATGAGAGGCCGTACCAGCTGGTAGGGATGCGGGTGCACGCGTGCGGATGTGCACTTATCACGGTACGCCGTGTTTGGCGCCGCCGTTTCCGGTCAGTCCTCGCTCTCACCCTGCCGGGACGCCGCCTCGGCCGCCTTCGCCGCCGCGCTCCCCGGACGCTTGCGCGCCACCCAACCCTCGATATTCCGCTGCTGACCACGGGCCACGGCCAGCGAACCGGGCGGCACGTCCTTCGTGATCACCGACCCGGCAGCGGTGTAGGCACCGTCCCCGACCGTGACAGGAGCCACAAACATGTTGTCCGAACCCGTCCGGCAGTGCGACCCCACCGTCGTGTGGTGCTTGTCCTGACCGTCGTAGTTCACGAACACGCTCGCCGCACCGATGTTCGAGTACTCACCGATCGTCGCGTCCCCGACGTACGACAAGTGCGGCACCTTCGTACCCTCACCGATCGACGCGTTCTTCGTCTCGACGTACGTCCCGATCTTCCCCTTCGCACCCAGACGCGTCCCCGGCCGCAGGTACGCGAACGGCCCCACGGACGCCTCGGCACCCACCACGGCACCCTCCGACACCGTGTTGTCCACCCGGGCCCCCGCACCCACCTGCGTGTCCCTCAGCCGGCTGTTCGGACCCACCTCGGCACCCTCGCCCAGATGCGTCGACCCCGTCAGCTGCGTACCCGGATGCACCACCACGTCCCGCTCGAAGGTCACCGTCACGTCGACCCACGTCGTCGCCGGGTCCACCACGGTCACCCCGTCCAGCATGGCCCGGTTCAGCAGCCGGTCGTTCAGGATCCGCCGGGCCTCGGCCAGCTGCACCCGGTTGTTGATCCCGGCGATCTCACGATGGTCGGCAGCCACGGAAGCCCCCACCCGGTGCCCGGCCTCCCGCAGGATTCCGAGGACGTCCGTGAGGTACTCCTCACCCTGGCTGTTGTCCGTCCGCACCTTCTTCAGCGCGTCGGAGAGCAGCGCGCCGTCGAACGCGAACACCCCGGAGTTGATCTCCCGGATCTCCCGCTGCACCTCGGTCGCGTCCTTGTGTTCCACGATCGCGGTGACGGCACCCGTCGCCTCGTCCCGCACGATCCGGCCGTAACCGGTCGCGTCCGGCACCTCCGCCGTGAGCACGGTCACGGCGTTGCCGTCGGCGCTGTGCGTCCCGGCGAGCTGCTTCAGCGTGTCGGCGGTCAGCAGCGGGGTGTCCCCGCACACGACCACCACGGTCCCGTCCACGGCCCCGCCCAGCTCCTCCAGGCCCATCCGCACGGCGTGCCCGGTCCCGTTCTGCTCCGCCTGCACGGCGGTCCTGGTGGCCGGGTCGATCTCGTTGAGGTGCGCGGTGACCTGCTCACGGGCGTGGCCGACCACGACGACCAGGTTCTGCGGGTCCAACTCACGGGCGGCGGCCAGCACATGGCCCACCAGGGAGCGGCCGCAGATGTCGTGGAGGACCTTGGGTGTGGCCGACTTCATACGGGTGCCCTCACCCGCTGCGAGAACGACGACGGCGGCCGGGCGGATGGCGCTCACGGGGTTGCCCTTCGGCTCTGGATGGGTGGGGGTGACAGCCGCAGGATACCGGGGGGAGTAGGGGGAGAAATGAGTGCGGGCCCTGACGGTGGTGTCAGGGCCCGCACGGTGTGCAGCTCCCCCATCAGGATTCGAACCTGAACTTAAGGGACCAAAACCCTCAGTGCTGCCTGATTACACCATGGGGGATGAAACTCGACTAAACCGGACATTCGGTCAGGTCGCCGAGTCGGCACCCAACACTATGCCGTACCAAGAGCCTTCGATGCGACGGTACAGGTCGGCACCCTTGAGGACTCTGATCACGAGGCAGCCGCGGTAGTCGTCGCCGGTGTTCTTGCGGACGGTCCTGGGGTTGTGCCTCTTGAGGATCGTTTTGTTGAAGGCGCCGGCGTCGACGCCGACGAGGTCGGCCCAGTACCGCTCGGCGCTCGTCACGTCGGCGTTCTCGTGGATCATCACGGTGAAGCGCAGTCGGTCGCGCTCCACGCGCAGGAGGCTCAGCCAGGCGAGGAAGACTTTGATCATGCCGGGGTCGCTGTTGACGAAGGTGACGTTCTCCCGGCGGTCGTACGGCTTGTCCTTGCCGCCCTCCGCCCAGTAGAGACCCACCCCCACCAGGAACAGCTCCCGGTCCGACAGGTCGCCGACCGCCTGCTTCGCCTCTTCTTTGGTGCGCCTGCGCTCCTCGTCCCGCAAGCGCAGCCTCTCCTCCCAGCCCTTGCGCGCGATCGCGGCCGCTCCTTCGGGGCTGCGCCGCTCCGGTCGCGGCAGATCCCGTACCCACAGTGACACCGAGCTCCGTGAGCAGCCCAGTTCCGCCTCGATGCGGTCGTACGTCCAGCCCTGGAGCCGTAGCTCCCGCGCCCTCTCCCGGAGGTCGTCCTTCGCCCTCGGGCGCTTCGTCCACTCGGGCGGCGGTTCGCCCTTCACCAGTTGGTTCAGGATGTCGTTGTTGAAGATCTTCAGCTCGTCGCGGATCTGCCGGAGGCTGTGGCCGGCCCTGCGGAGGGCGATCGCCTGTTCTCTGAGGCCCTCGAAGTCGGCGTACTTGCCGAGTGGATGTGCCATACGCATACCGTCCGGACGGAATGTTGGGTTCCGGGGGTGAACGGGAAGGGTTCACCAGTTCGAGGGATACCGGTGGGTTTCGAGGTCGTTCGGTTACGGGGTGTGGTGTGTGGCGGTAGGTGAAAGTCACCGGAAAAGCCGTACCTGTCGCCCGTAGGCTGGAGACATGACCACGACGGGGGATGAGCACGCCAGGGCGCTGACCGGCCCTTGGTGGTGGGAGAGGTGGCGCAGTGCGGTGCTCGACGGGGCGCTCGCGCTGGTGTCCGCGGTGGAGTGTGCGGCGGAGGGGATTCCGTTCGCCCGGGAGGCGGGGGTCCCGGTCTCGCTGGGGATCGTGTTCGGGCTGGTGGCCGGTGCGGTGCTGGTGCTGCGCCGGAAGTGGCCGGTCGCGGTGGTGCTGGTGTCGATCGCGATCACGCCCGCGGAGATGGGTTTCCTGATGGGTGTGGTGGGGCTGTACACGCTGGCGGCGTGTGAGCTGCCGCGGCGGGTCATCGGGGCGTTGGCGGGGATGTCGCTGCTGGGGACGGCGGTGGTGACGTTCGTGCGGGTGCGGCAGGACATGGCGCGCGGGGATCTGACGCTGGGTGACTGGTTCGTGCCGTTCGCGGCGGTGACGACGGCGTTGGGGCTGACGGCTCCGCCGGTGTTGCTGGGGTTGTACGTGGGGGCGCGGCGGCGGCTGATGGAGAGTCTGCGGGAGCGGGCGGACAGTCTGGAGCGGGAGCTGCAGTTGCTGGCGGAGCGGGCGGAGGAGCGGGCCGAGTGGGCGCGCAACGAGGAGCGGACGCGGATCGCGCGTGAGATGCATGACGTGGTGGCGCACCGGGTGAGCCTGATGGTGGTGCACGCTGCGGCGTTGCAGGCGGTGGCCCGCAAGGATCCCGAGAAGGCGGTGCGCAATGCCGCGTTGGTGGGGGACATGGGGCGGCAGGCGTTGACGGAGTTGCGGGAGATGCTGGGGGTGTTGCGGGCGGGGGAGGACGCGGGGCGGCGGGCCGCGGTGGTGTCGTTGGCGGCGGTGGGGGAGGCGGCCGCGGAGGCGGCGTCGCGGGCGGCCGAGGAGGCGGGTGCGGGGGAGGGGCCGTGTCTGTCGGAGTTGGGTGAGTTGATCGGGCAGTCGGCCGCGGCGGGGATGGTGGTGGATCTGTCGGTGGAGGGGGAGGTGCGGTCGTATGCGGCGGAGATCGAGCAGACGGCGTTCCGGGTGGTGCAGGAGGCGTTGACGAACGTGCACAAGCACGCGGCGGGTGCGAAGACGCATGTGCGGCTGGCGCATCGGGTGTCGGAGATCGCGATGCAGGTGGAGAACGAGCCGCCGCCGGAGCCGGCGTCGGCGTCGGCCGCGGGTCTGCCGTCGGGTGGGAACGGTCTGGTGGGGATGCGGGAGCGGGTGGTGGCGTTGGGTGGTGTGTTCGTGTCGGGGCCGACGGATGCGGGGGGTTTCCGGGTGTCGGCGGTGATTCCGGCGGCGTGAGGGGTGGTCCGCCGGGGTGGGGTGGGCCGGGTGGTCGGCCGGGGCCGCGGTGGGTTGTGTGGGGGGCTGGGGGGTGTCAGCCGGCGGTGAGGCGTACGGGTGGGATGCCGGTGACGAGTGTGGCGAGGGCGTGGTCGATGTCGGGGCCGAGGTACCAGTCGCCGGTGTGGTCGATGGTGTAGACGCGGCCTTCGGCGTCGATGGCGAGGAGGGCGGCGGTGTCGGTTTCCTCGCCGAGGGGGCAGAGTTCGGTGCCGAGGGCGCGGCCGAGGTCGCCGAGGGTGCGGGCGAGGTGGAGTCCGTGCAGGGGGTCGAGGTGGAGGGCGGCGGGTGCGATCTGGCGGCCGGGGCCGGTGGGGGTGATGGTGAGGCCGCCGAATTCGGCCCAGGCTTCGACGGCGGCGGGGAAGACGGTGTGCCGGTGTCCGGCGGGTGAGGTGTGGTCGCGCAGGGTGTCGGCCCAGATCTCGGCTTGTTTTATGTCCCAGCGTCCGGGTTGCCAGCCGGCGGCGCGCAGGGCGGCGTCGACGGGTACGGGGAAGCGGGTGGTGGTGCGGTCGGGGTGCATCGGCCCTTCGTTCGTCGTTCGGGTCGTCGTTCGGGTGCGCGGGGGTGCGGGTGCGCGGGGGTGCGCGTGGGTGGTGCGGGTGCCGTCGGGGTGGCCGGGCCGGGTCAGCCGGTGGTGGCGGTGGGGTCGACGATGCGGACGCCGAAGTGGGCGCTGAGGGCGGTGCAGGCGCGGCAGGGGGTGGCGAAGCTGCCGTGGAGGGGGTCGCCGTCCTCGCGTATGCGGCGGGCGGTGAGTTTTGCGTGTCTGAGGGTCTTGCGGGCTTCGCCGTTGGTCATGGGTCTGCGGGCGGCGCGTTTGCTGCGGGCGGCGTCGGCGGCGGCGATGTGCCGGGAGATGAGGATGGTCTCGGCGCAGCGGCCGGTGAAGCGGTCGCGTTGGGCGCTGGTGAGGGTGTCGAGGAAGTCCTGGACGAGGGGGTGCAGGGCGGGGGGCTGGTCGCTGCGGGCGGCGGTGCCGGTGAGGGTGGCGCCGCGGACGGAGAGGGCGGCGGCGACGGTGGGCAGGATGCCGTCGCGGCGGTGCCGGAGGGTGGGGGTGGGGGGTGTGTCGGTTCCGCTCCAGTCGATGCGAGGGTCGCCGGCCCGCACGTCGGTACCTCCGGTCTGCAAGGTGTTCATGATCGTTCTTCCCTCCCCGGGCATCCCCCCGAAGGACACAGGGTGCCAAATGCCGTGGCTGGTGCGGAAGCTGGGGCGGGATGAGACGCCCGTGCGGAGGTGTGCCGTGACGCTGGGGTGACGGCTGGTCACGGAGGTGGTGGTGGGTTCGGGTCGGGGGCGGGTGGTCGCCGGGCGGGTGGCGGGTGCGGGGACGCGGTGGGCCGGTGACCGGGGTTCGCGTACCGCATAGGCTGTCGCCATCCGCGATCGACACCGCCGTTCAGGCGCCAGAGAGAACGCCGCAGGGGGCAACTGCCATGACGACAGGTCGGCTCGGGCTGGGGACACCGCCCAGCGGCCACGCCGGGGGAGGGGCCACGCCGCCGAATGCGGCCTACGCCGGGCAGGTCGTGCATTTCCCGGATCCGGTCCGGGCGGCACGTCACCCGAGAGGGGTACGGGTCGATGAGCGTGGTCATCCGGACTTCTCGCCGTACGCGCGCGTGGCCGTGGAGATCGCCGAGCCGCCGGAGGGTTTCGGGGTCGACGAGCTGCGGCTGACGGACTACGTGTCGGCGAACGCCGCGCTGGCGGCGGCGGGGCACGCGTTGTGGGACACGGTGCCGGACGTGGCGACGCCGCACGGCTGGACGTGGCATCACGTGGCGGGTACGCGGCGGCTGGAGCTGGTGCCGGTCGAGGTGAAGGCGTTGCTGCGGCATCACGGTGGGGTGGCGACGGCGCCGGTGGACCACGGCAAGCGGGGTACGCGGCCGCTGCAGGAGGCGCGGCCGGCGCACTTCGGTCTGCCGAAGTCGGGTGTGGCGGTGCAGGAGGCGCAGGTGCAGGGGGTCGAGGAGGATCTCGGCTACCGGCTTCCCGGTGCCTACCGCTCGTTCCTGAAGGCGGCGGGCGGTTGCGCGCCGGTCGGTACGGCGCTGGACGCCGGGCTGGGGCTGTTGGTGGACCAGCCGTTCTTCACGGTGCGGGACGAGGCGGCGGTCAACGACCTGGTGTACGTGAACAAGTGTCTGCGCGACCACCTGACGAAGGATTACCTCGGGGTGGCTTTCGTGCAGGGCGGGCTGCTCGCGGTGAAGGTGAAGGGCGAGCGGGTCGGTTCGGTGTGGTTCTGCGCGTACGACGATGTGCGGGACGTGGATCCGTCGTGGTCGCCGGCGGAGCGGGTGGAGCGTCTGCTGCTGCCGTGCGGTGATGATTTCGACGCCTTCCTGTCCCGGCTGGCGGGCAGTCCGCCGGAGTTGAAGACGGTGGCCGATCTGATGGTGGACGGCGGTTTCGTCCGTGTCGTGCCGGTGTCTTCCGGTTCGGCGTCTTCCGGCCCGGTGGGGGAGTGAGCTGCAGGCGATGGTGACGTACGCGCAGGCGCAGGAGCGCGCCGAGGAGTGGATCAACGGTGACGTGCCCGCGTACCAGCACCGTGAGGTGCGGGTGCGGGAGTTCGACCTGGGGTTCGTGGTGTGGGGCGAGGACCGGCCGGATGGCCCGCGTTCGGACGCGGGCGGTCAGCGGCTGGTCATCGCGCGGGACAGCGGGGAGGCGACGCTGTGGCCCGCTCTGCCGGTGGGTGAGGTGATCCGCCGGTACGAGGAGGAGTACGGCCGTGCCGAGGAGCCGCGGGACGCGGTTCCGGCGCCGGCCGCCCGGGTGGATCTGAACCAGACGTCGTTCCTGCTGACTCCGCCGGAGTGGTTGCAGGAGGCGGCGGACAAGCTGGGCATCGGTGAGCGGAGCCGGGCGGGCGCGGAGGACGCGGATCCGGCGGCCTCGGGTGCGGTGCCGGCTGCGGATGCTTCGGGTGTGTCCGGTGTATCCGGTGTATCCGGTGTATCCGGTGTATCCGGTGTATCCGGTGTATCCGGTGTATCCGGTGTATCCGGTGTATCCGGTTCTTCCGGTGCTCCGGCCGGGGTGCCGGGTGCCGCGTCGCCGTCGGTTTCCGGTGGGGCGCCCGCGTCGGCCGGTGGTCCCGCGTCGGGGGCGGCCGGTGGTGCCGGCGGCTCCGATGAGGACGGGCCGGCCCGGACGCAGGCCGGGGTGCCGATGGCGGCGGCCGGGGAGGCGCAGGGCGGTGCCGGGGCGCCGGGCGCCGGTGTGCCGGGGGCGCCCGCTGCGATGGACGTGCCCGTGGGGGCGACGCCGTGGGCCGGTACCGACACGAACGCGGACACCGGTGGGGAGGACCGGTCGGTGCCGCTGCCCGCGACGGTGTTCGCGCCGCCGTTGAGCGATCTCGACGATGCGGCTCCGCGTCCGCCGGCCGTCGCGCCGGACGCTCCGACGGCGTTGATGTCGGGCGGCAGCCAGCTGCCGCCGACGGCGGTCGCGCCGGCGCTGAACGTGCCGGACGCCCAGGGCTTCGCGCCGGGTGCCCCCGGTGCCGCCTCGGCGGCCGTCCCTCCCGGTGCGCCGGGTGCGGGCCAGGGCACGCCCCCGCCGCCGTCGGGCACGCCGCCGTACGGCCATCCGCAGGCGCCGTCGGCCCCGGGTACTCCTCCGCCGGGGGTGCCCTACCCCGCGGCGCACGGCACTCCGCCTCCCGCGGCCGCCGGCGTGCCGGGTGCTCCGCAGGGCAGCACGCCGCCGCCCGCACCGCCGGGCGCCCCGTCGTACGGCTACCCGCAGGGGCCCGGTGCGCCGGGGTACGGCTATCCGCCGGCGCCGGGCGGTGCGCCGGACGCGCCGCGGACCGAAGCGGGTCCGGGCGGGGCGGCGCGGCCGCTCGCGCCGAACGCCGGGGACATCGCGGACGCCGCGACCAGCAAGGCCGCTCCGCCGCCGAAGAAGGCGCGCGGTGGTGTGGGCACGCCGCCTCCGCCGCCGGGCGTTCCTGGTGCGCCGGGCGCGCGCCCGGGGAGCGCCACTCCGCCGCCCGCGCCGGGTGCGGGCGGGTATGTGCCGACGCAGCTCATGGCGCCGCTCGGGTCGGAGGGGCTCGACGGGCAGGGTGGCGCGGGTGCGCCGGCCGGTCCGGGGAGCGCGGACGGGGCGCAGGCGCCCGGCGCGCCGAACGCTCAGGGCGCCCCCACCCCGCCTGCCGCGCCTCCGGGTGCTCCGGGCGGTACGCCCCCGGGCCAGGTGCATCACGCGGCCACCGTGCTGGCCGACCCGAGCCAGCTGGGCGGGGGCGTGCCCCAGCGGCCCGGCGCCCCGGGCGTGCCCCCGGCACCGGGCGCCCCGGGTACACCGGGCGCCCCGGGCATGCCGAACCCGCCCGGCGCCCCCGGTGTGCCCCCCGCGCCGGGCGCACCGCAGCCGCCGGGCGCCCCGGGCGTGCCCGGAGCCCCCGCCGCGCCCAACGCCCCCGGTGCTCCGGGCGCTCCCGGTGCCCCGGGTGTCCCCGGCGGTGGCCGTGGCGGGGCCGTGCACCACGCCGAGACCATGCTGGCCGCTCCGCCGGTGGCCGGCCCGGGCGCGCCCCCGCCGCCGCCCGCCCCCGGGGCGGTCGGCATGCCGGGCGCTCCCGGCACCCCGCCGATGCCGCCGGGCGCGATGCCGCCGCCGGGCGGACCGGTGCCCGGCGGGCCGGTGCCGGGCGGGCCGATGCCGGGGCCGGCTGCGGCCTACGGCTATCCGCAGCAGGGGCAGCCGACGGTCGGGCCCGGCTACCAGGCCGTGCTGCGCTACCGCGCCCACGACGGCTCGGAGCAGCAGCTGATCCGGCGTTCGGCGCCGGGTACGCCGCACCCGGAGTGGCAGATCTTCCACGAGCTGCGGGCCATGAACGTGCCGCCGGAGGCGGTGCTGGAGCTGCACACGGAGCTGGAGTCGTGTGCGCTGCCGGGTGCGTACTGCGCGCGGATGATCCGTGAGCAGTGGCCGCAGGCGCGGATCACGAGCATCGCGCCGTACGGCACGGATCACGCGAGCCGGCAGCAGGGCGTGCAGCAGCTGCTGGCGCACCAGGGCGAGCTGCACCAGGTGGCCGACGGCCCCGCCCGGCCCGGACCGGTACGGGCGCCGCTGCCGCCGGTGCAGGCCGTGCCGCCGGTCCCGCCGGAGGCCGTCGCGCAGGAGCTGGCCGCGGCGTTCGGTCCGGGGATCTTCCGGTTCGAGCAGCAGGCGGTGTCCCGGCAGGGTGTGCCGCCGGTCGTGGCGCACACGCTGGTCGTGGCGGGACTGCCGCTGGACATGGGCCCGTTCTTCTGGGCGCAGGCGCAGCCGGGCCGCCCGGTGCCGACGCTGGCGGAGCTGGCGGCCGAGCGCGGGGTGCAGCCGGCGGCGGACGCGGGCTCGTACCTCGTCATGGGCACCGACTTCGGCAAGGCCCTCTGCGTGCAGTACGGGACGGCGCACATCGTGGCCGTGCCCGTGGAGGCGGGGCCGGGCGGTGCGCCGGTGCCGCCGCAGTTCGTGAACACCGGACTGCCGGAGTTCGCCCGGTGCCTGGCGCTGCTGGGCCGGATGTGGCGCCTGCGCTACGGGCTGAACCAGGAGCAGGCGGGCCGCTGGACCGTCGACTTCCAGGCGCAGCTGGCCGCCCTGGACCCGGCGGCGCTCGGTTCGCCGGAGAACTGGTGGTCGGTGCTGCTGGAACAGATGTGGGACGGGTTGCTGTGACGTGACCCGCGCCCGCCGGCCGGGTGTGACCTTCGGGCCCTTCACGCGCACGCGTGGAGGGCCCGACGTGTCGCACGGGAGGCCCTGTCCGCCCTGCCGTTCGCGAAGAGGGGGATCCCGGCCGTGACGCGGCTGCGGAGTGTCGCGTTATGAACACTTACGTCCGATCCATCAAGATGTGCGCGAAATCATCCTGTCGTTCGTGTCCGGTGGAGAGGGGTTCCCAGGGTGAGCAGCGCATCGATGCCGCCGCACGGCTTCGCGACCGTCCGGGGGCGCGGCTACCGCCCCGAGCAGGTCGAGGCGTATCTGCAGGCGCTGTCCGACGACCGGGACGCCGCCTGGGAGCGCGCCGCCCGGCTCACCGTGCTCGCCAAGGACATGGAGGCGGAGGCCGCACGGTTGCGTGAGGCCGTCGCCCGGCTCGGCCCGCAGACCTACGAGGCGCTCGGGGAGCAGGCGCAGCGTCTTTTCCAGTTCGTGCTGGAGGAGGCGGCGGACCTCGGGGAGCGCACGCGGCATGAGGCCGAGCAGGAGGTGGCGGCGGCCCGGGCGCACGGCGAGGAACTGTGCGAGCGGGCGCGGGAAGCGGCGCAGGCGCTGCGCGCGGACGCCGACGAGCACGCCCGCCGGCACCTCGCGGCCGCGCAGGCCGAGGCCGACGAACTGCGCGTCGGCGCCCGGCGCGAGGTGAAGGCGGGCCGGGGTGAGGCGCTTGCGGCGTTGCGCGAGGTGCGCCAGCGCACCGCCGGCCTGCTCGCCCAGCAGTCCCGGGGCCACGCCGAGCGCTGGGAAGCGGCCGAACGCGAGGAGGCCGAGCGGATCGCCGCGCTGGACGCCCTGCACGCCGAGCGGGCCCGCCGGGCCGAGACCGCGCTGTCCGACGCCGAGCGCGCCCTCGAGGAGGCCGGGGAGACCGCCCGCCGCTGCCAGGAGGAGGCATGCGCGCGTGCCGCCGAGATCGTCGCCGACGCGCGCGTGCGCGCCGAGCGCATCGCCCGGGAGACGGAGCGGGTGCTGCGCGAGCACGGCGAGATGTGGGACGACGTCCAGGCGCACATGGACTCCGTGCGCGACAGCCTCATCTCGCTGACGGGCCGGGCGGCCCTGGAGTAGCCACCGACCGCGGCGGGCCCCGCCCTCATGCTGACCGCCGGGCCGCCGGGCCGCCGGGCCGCCCGGACGGCCCGTCAGCTCCGTTCGCGGACCGGCCCGGCGAGGATCCATCCCTCCACCGCCTCGTACTGGCGCCGCTGCCGCTCCGCCTCCGCACGGTCCGACAGCACCGTGCCCAGCCAGCCGAAGAGGAAGCCGGCCGGGATGGAGACGATGCCGGTCGTGGTGAACGGGAACCAGGCGAAGTCGGCGTGCGGGAACGCCGAGGCGGGCGACCCGGAGACGAGTGTGGTGCCCGGCATGAGCAGCAGCACGGTCAGCGAGCCCCCGATCAGCGTGGCCAGCAGTCCGCCGCGGGTGTAGCGGCGCCAGAAGAGGCCGTAGACCAGGGCGGGCGCCAGGGCGGAGGCGCCCAGGCAGAAGGAGAGCGTCACCAGGGGCTGGAGGCTGTGGTGCTGCACCAGGGTGGCCAGCAGGATGGTCGGCACGCCCGTGACGAGCGCCGAGACCCGGGCCAGCGTCATCTCGCGGCGGGCCGGCATCTCCTGGACCCGGGCCGCGAAGACGTCGTGGGCGAGGGAGTTGGCGCACGCCAGGATCATCCCGGCCACCGAGGCGAGCAGGGTCAGGAAGATCGCGGTGGTGACCGTGGTGAACAGGAAGGTCTCCGCCGCCGAGACGTCGGCGCCGAACACCGCGCGCGTGCCCATCAGGTACGCCGTGTTGCCCTGCCGGTCGGCCGCGGCGATCGCCGTACGCCCGAGCAGCGCCGTGGCGCCGAAGCCCACCACCGTGACGACCAGCACGAACAGGGTGACGAGGGCCACGGCCCAGGACATCGAGCGGCGTACCTGGCGGGCGCTGGAGGCGGTGTACATGCGCATGGTGACGTGGGGCAGGCAGGCGCCGCCGAGGACGACGGTCAGCTGCGAGGCGATCATGTCGAGTCGGGACCCGGGTGAGGTGCCGAACTGCAGCCCGGAGCGCAGGAAGGCGGGCCCCGCCCCGCTCCGGCCGGCCGCGGTGGTGAACAGGGCGCCGGGGTCCCAGTCGAAGCGGCGCAGGACCAGCAGGGCGACCACGGCGCCCGAGCCGAGCAGCATCACGATCTTCCAGATCTGGATGAGCGCGGTGCCCTTCATGCCGCCGATCGCCGCGTAAGCGATCATGAGGACGCCGAGGCCGGCGACACACCCGGTCTGCAGGGACTCGCTGCCGAAGCCCAGGATGAACGCCATCAGCTGGCCGGTGGCGGCCAGTTGGACCAGCATCAGCGGCAGCAGCGCGGCGATGGTCACCGCGCACGCCGTGATGCGGACGGCGCGGCCGGGCAGCCGGCGGGCGAGCGCGTCCGCCATGGTGAACCGGCCGGCGTTGCGCAGCGGTTCGGCCAGCAGGAACATCAGCAGCATCAGCGACAGCGCCGTACTGAGGGCCAGGACGATCCCGTCGTAGCCGTACAGGGCGATCACCCCGCCGGTGCCGAGGACGGTGGCGGCGGAGATGTAGTCGCCGGCGATGGCGAGGCCGTTGCGCAGCGGGGACAGGGAGCCGTAGCCGGTGTAGAACTCGGCGAGGTCGTCCCGGTCGGGGCCGGTCATCACGCACAGCAGCAGGGTCACCGTGGCGACGGTGGAGAAGGCGACCAGGGACATGGTCTGGGCGGAGTCGCTGAACCCGGTGGACACCGCTCCGGCGGCGCCGGTCACCGCGTGGCTCCCCGGCGCGCGTCCAGCTCGGCCTGCCTGCGGATGCGGTCGGCGAGCGGATCGACGCGCCGGCGCGTGGTGTGCTCGTACAGGGCGATCGCCAGCCAGGTGACCGGGAGCTGGAACAGGGCGAGCAGCAGGCCGGCCGGGACGCCGTCGGCGACCGGGTCCGTCATGAAGCCGGGCGCGCACGCGGACATCACCAGGAACAGCGTGAAGTAGCCCAGCGCGGTGAGGGTGGCGGTGCGCCGCTGCCAGCGGTAGGCGCTGCGCAGCAGCCGCAGGTCGCTGTGGTGGCCGAGCGGCGCCCGGGGCGCCCGGGCGTCCGGGCGGGGCGGCGGTCCGGGCGGCGCGGGCGGCTGCCAGGGGTGGGCCGGGGGCGGCGGGAAGGACGGGGGCGGCGTATGCGGTGTGGACCTCGCGGGTGACGGCGGTGGGGCGTACGGCGGGTACGGCGACCACGGCGGGCGGGACGCGGGTGAGGGCTGTGCGGGGGTGGGCGGGAAGGACGGGGGCGGCGGGTCGTGGGACATCCCGGGGCTCCTTGCGCGGCTCGGGTCCGTGGCGGACCGCAGGGAGGTGGGGAGCGGGGCACGCACGCTACTCGTGCGTCACGGGCCGCGGGGCGTTTTCACCAAACTGGCCGGTCGGTATGCGCTTTCCGCGGGGAACACGGTCCCCCGGCCTGCGGTGTTACCCGCGTTAACCCCCCTGCCGGGACGGCGGCACTCAGTCCTGGAGCACCGGGAAACGCCGAGGCGCCACCACCAGCAGCACCACGAAGGCCACCGCCGCCGCGGCCGCCGCGCCGAGGTACACCGCCCGGACCGCCTCGGCGATCGCCCGCCGGGTCGCCTCGGGGGCCGTACCGGCGTCCAGCGCGCGGGTGACGGAGTCCAGGTCGCCCGCGCCGCCCAGCCGCGCGGCCAGCACCCCGTTGGCGACGGCGCCGAACAGGGACGCACCGACGGTCTGGCCGGTCTGCCGGCAGAACAGGACCGACGCGGTCGTGGTGCCCCGCTCCGACCAGCCCACGGTCGACTGGACGCCGACGATCAGCGGCAGCTGGAACAGCCCCAGCGCCCCGCCCAGCAGCAGCATCAGCAGCGTCGGCTGCCACCACGACCCGGGGTACGGCAGGAACGGGAACGCGCACAGGACGAGCGCCGCCAGGCCGATGCCGAGCAGCGCGGTGTCGCGGAAGCCGATCCGCCGGTAGACGTGCTGGCTGAGCGCGGCCGTCACCGGCCAGCTGAGCGTCCACACCGACAGCACGAACCCGGCGGCCACGGGCGCCAGGCCGAGCACCGACTGCGCGTACGTCGGCAGGAACACCGACGGCGCCACCATCAGCAGGCCCAGCGCGCCGAGCGCCAGGTTGACGGCCGCGATGGTCCGGCGCCGCCACACCCACCCCGGGATGACCGGATCCGCGGCCTGCCGCTCCACCACGACCACCACGGCGGCCAGGGCGAGGCCCGTGCCGAACAGGGCGAGCGACGGCGCCGACAGCCACGGCCAGGCGACCCCGCCCTGCACCAGCGCGGTCAGCAGCACGCCGCCGCACGCGAACACCGCGAGCGCGCCGGCCCAGTCCACGCGCGCGCGGCCGGCGTTCTCCCGTTCCGGCTCCCTGAGGTGACGGACGATCAGCCACAGGGCGGCGGCGCCGATCGGCAGGTTGACCAGGAAGATCCAGCGCCAGTCCGCGTAGGCGGCGAGGACGCCGCCGAGCCCCGGACCGGCCACCGCGGACACCGCCCACACCGTGGACAGCCTCGACTGGATCCTCGGACGCTCGGCCAGCGGGTACAGATCGGCGGCCAGCGTCTGCACGGTGCCCTGCAACGCCCCGCCGCCCAGGCCCTGCACGATCCGGAACGCGATCAGCGCCGCCATGTTCCAGGCCGCCGCGCACAGCAGCGAACCCAGCAGGAACACGGCCGCGCCCACCACCAGCACCGGCTTGCGTCCGAAGGTGTCCGACAGCTTGCCGTAGACGGGCAGCGAGACGGTGACGGCGAGCAGGTAGCCGGAGAACAGCCACGAGAAGAAGGAGAAGCCGCCGAGGTCGCCGACGATCTGCGGTACGGCCGTGGCGACGACGGTGGAGTCGAGCGCCGCCAGTGCCATCGTCAGCATGAGCGCGCCGACCACCGCGCCCCGCCGCCCGGTGCCCTGCCGCCGGGCGGCCCCGCCGCGTATCGCCGGTGTCGTACCCTCCACCGCACACTCCTCCCGTGCCGCCCGCCGGAACATCTCGGTGCCCCCTGCACCTGTCTTCGGGACCACAGCTTCCCACGGCACCCCGGCCCCGGCCCCGGTTCCGGCCCCGACCTGACGGCGGGGTGGAGGCTTTCCGCGCCGAAAGGTGCAGACGACCCCGAGAACCGCTCCACCCGGCGGTGGAGCACCCCTAGGGGTTGCTCCGTACTCCGTCTCGGGGCGGGTTCGTCCCGGCGGAGGACGAGACCGGCCGGGCGCGCTCCGTAACCTGGCTGCACGCCGCTGGGGGGCGGCGGACCGCACCGGCGGGGGTGGGGTTTTCCCCCCGGAAAGACGGGGCTCCGCACCAGCGCGCCCCACCCGGGCCTCCCGCCAGACTCATCGACGTACCCGGACGACGCCCCGGCACCTCGGGGCACTCCGCACCGACTTGCCGACCGATATAGGAGACATACCGTGACATCGGCTGTGACCATTCCCAGGCACGGGGGCACTGGAGGGCGTACGGCCGTTGCCGCGCGGGCGCGCCAGGTCGTGAAGGCGTACGGGTCCGGCGAGACCCGGGTCGTCGCCCTGGACCACGTCGACGTGGACATCGCCCGCGGCCGGTTCACCGCGATCATGGGCCCCTCCGGGTCCGGCAAGTCCACCCTGATGCACTGCCTCGCCGGCCTCGACACGGTGACGAGCGGTCACATCCACCTGGACGAGACCGAGATCACCGGCCTGAAGGACAAGAAGCTCACCCAGCTGCGCCGGGACCGGATCGGCTTCATCTTCCAGGCGTTCAACCTGCTGCCGACGCTCAACGCGATCGAGAACATCACGCTGCCCATGGACATCGCCGGCCGTAAGCCGGACAAGGCCTGGCTGGACCGGGTCGTGGAGACCGTCGGGCTCGCCGGCCGCCTCAAGCACCGGCCCACCCAGCTCTCCGGCGGCCAGCAGCAGCGCGTCGCCGTGGCCCGCGCGCTCGCCGCCCGCCCGGAGATCATCTTCGGGGACGAGCCGACCGGAAACCTCGACTCGCGCGCGGGCGCCGAAGTGCTGGGCTTCCTGCGCCGCTCGGTGGACGAACTCGGCCAGACCATCGTCATGGTCACCCACGACCCCGTGGCCGCCTCCTACGCCGACCGCGTGCTCTACCTCGCCGACGGCCGGATCGTCGACGAGATGTACAACCCGACGGCCGATCAGGTCCTGGACCGCATGAAGGACTTCGACGCCCGGGGGCGCACGTCATGACCGTCCTGAAGACCTCGATGCGCAACTTCGTCGCGCACAAGGGGCGCATGGCGCTGTCGGCCGTGGCGGTGCTGCTGTCGGTGGCGTTCGTGTGCGGCACGCTCGTGTTCACCGACACGATGAACACCACCTTCGACAAGCTGTTCCAGGCGACCTCCTCCGACGTGACGGTCAGCGCCAAGGGCTCCTCCGACACCGGACAGACCACCTCCCGCACCGGCAAGCCGCCGGTGGTGCCGGCCGCGGTGCTCGGCGAGGTCCGCACGGCCGACGGCGTCCGGTCGGCCGAGGGCACGGTGTTCTCCACCGCGGTGACCGTCGTCGACGCCGACAAGGACAAGCTGTCGCCCAGCAGCGGCGCGCCCACCATCGTCGGCAGCTGGAACGGCAACGACGCCCGCACCATGGAGATCACCTCGGGCAAGGCGCCCCAGGGCTCCGGACAGGTGATGGTCGACGCCGACACCGCCGACAAGCACGGCCTGAAGCTCGGTGACGAGATCGGCGTGATCACGGCCGTCGGCACGCACCACGCGCGCGTGTCCGGCATCGCCGCCTTCAAGGTCACCAACCCCGGCGCCGCGATCTTCTACCTGGACACCAGGACCGCCCAGCAGACCCTCGTCGGCCGGACCGGCGTCTACACCAACATCAACGTCACCGCCGCCGACGGCGTGAGCGACGCCCGGCTCAAGAAGAGCGTCACCGCCGCCCTCGGGCAGCGCTACAAGGTGCAGACCGCCAAGGAAGTCGCCGACGCCAACCAGAAGGACGTCCAGAGCTTCCTCAACGTCATGAAGTACGCGATGCTCGGCTTCGCCGGGATCGCCTTCCTGGTCGGCATCTTCCTGATCATCAACACCTTCTCCATGCTGGTCGCCCAGCGCACCCGCGAGATCGGCCTGATGCGCGCCATCGGCTCCTCCCGCAAGCAGGTCAACCGCTCCGTGCTCGTCGAGGCGCTGCTGCTCGGCGTCCTCGGCTCCGTGCTCGGTGTCGGCGCGGGCGTCGGCATCGCGATCGGCCTGATGAAGCTCATGGGCCGGATGGGCATGAAGCTGTCCACCGACGATCTCACCGTCGCCTGGACGACCCCGGCGGCCGGCCTGCTCCTCGGCGTCATCGTCACCGTCCTCGCCGCCTACCTGCCCGCCCGGCGCGCCGGCAAGGTCTCCCCGATGGCCGCCCTGCGCGACGCGGGCGCCCCGGCCGACGCCAGGGCCGGAGCCGTCCGGGCCGTCCTCGGCCTGCTCCTGACCGCCGCCGGCGGCTGGAGCCTGTACGTCGCCGCCACCGCCGACCAGGCGAAGACCGGCTCCGGCTGGCTGGGCGCGGGCGTGGTGCTCACCCTCATCGGCTTCGTCGTCATCGGCCCGCTGCTCGCCGCCGGCGTCGTCCGCGTCCTCGCCGCCGTCATGCTGCGGATCTTCGGACCCGTGGGCCGGATGGCCGAGCGCAACGCGCTGCGCAACCCGCGCCGCACCGGAGCCACCGGCGCCGCCCTGATGATCGGCCTGGCCCTGGTGGCCTGCCTGTCGGTGGTCGGCTCCTCCATGGTGGCCTCCGCCACCGACCAGCTGGACAAGACGGTGGGCACGGACTTCATCATCCAGGGCGACCAGGAGTACAAGATGGTCAACCCGCAGATGGTGAAGAAGATCAAGGACACGCCCGGCCTCGTGCGGGTCACCGAGTACAAGAGCCTGGACGCGTCCCTGACCACGCCGGACGGGCGCGTCTCCAGGAACGAGACGATCAACGCGGCCGACCCGACCTACGTGCAGGACCTGCGCACCAAGACGGTCGCCGGCGACCTCGCCGACGCCTACCGGCCGGACTCCATGTCCGTCTTCGAGGGCTTCGCGAAGAAGCACGGCGTCACGCTGGGCTCCACCGTCGCGGTCGACTTCGCCGACGGCCGGACGGCGAAACTGACGGTCCGTGCGATCACCAGTGACGACGTCGTGGTCGACAAGGGCGCCATGTACGCCTCCATCGCCACGGCCGCGCGGTACGTGCCGGCCGAGCGGATGCCCCTCGACCAGCTGGTGTTCGCCACCGCCGCGGACGGGCGGGAGGCGGCCGCCTACCAGGCGCTGAAGTCGGCACTGCGCGACGACCCGGCCCTGACGGTGCGCGACCAGACCGACTACAAGAAGGCGCTCGAGGACCAGATCGGCCAGCTGCTCAACATGATCTACGGCCTGCTGGCCCTCGCGATCATCGTGGCGGTCCTGGGTGTCGTGAACACCCTCGCCCTCTCGGTGGTCGAGCGGACCCGGGAGATCGGCCTCATGCGGGCCATCGGCCTCTCCCGCCGCCAGCTGCGCCGCATGATCCGCCTGGAGTCCGTGGTGATCGCCGTCTTCGGCGCCCTGCTCGGCCTCGGCCTCGGCATGGGCTGGGGCGCCACCGCCCAGAAGCTCCTCGCGCTGGAGGGACTGCACGTCCTGGAGATCCCCTGGCCGACGATCACCGCCGTCTTCGCCGGCTCGGCCTTCGTGGGCCTGTTCGCCGCGCTGGTCCCGGCGTTCCGGGCGGGCCGGATGAACGTCCTGAACGCCATCGCGGCGGACTAGCCGCGCGGGCGGCGCGGAAGACCACCGCACACGGGGGTTGCGGAGGAGGACCCGGAGCCGGGAGTCCCGAGGGACTCACCGGCACCGGGTTCCCGCCGTCATACGGCCGCACGGCCCCGCCAGGGGCCGCGGGCGCGGTCCCGGTCGTCCGCCGGCACGGCGGCGGCCCGGACGGCGCCGTACGGGACGCGCGGGGCGCGCGGGGCGCGGCGACGGTTGTCCACAGGCACCGGCGGCAACCCGGACACCGTCGTACGCTGGACAGCCCCGGCCCGTCGCACGAGTCGGGCCCTTCGTGTTGCCGACCCCCGGACGGAAAGCCCCTCCATGAGCCTGCACGGTCTGCTCGACGCCGTCGTCAAGGACCCCGCCCTCGCGGAAGCGATCAAGGCGGCAGCGGACGGCAACCGCCCGCACGTCGACCTCGTCGGCCCCCCGGCGGCCCGCCCCTTCGCGATCGCCGCCCTGGCCCGCGAGGCCGGCCGCCCGGTGCTGGCGGTCACCGCGACCGGCCGGGAGGCCGAGGACCTGGCCGCCGCCCTGCGCTCCCTGCTGCCCGAAGAGGGCGTCGTGGAGTACCCCTCCTGGGAGACCCTCCCGCACGAGCGGCTCAGCCCGCGCAGCGACACCGTGGGCCGCCGCCTCGCCGTGCTGCGCCGACTGGCCCACCCCAGCCCCGACGACCCCGAGACCGGCCCGGTCTCCGTCGTCGTCGCCCCCGTGCGCTCCGTCCTCCAGCCACAGGTCAAGGGCCTCGGGGACCTGGAACCGGTCTCCCTGAAGGCCGGCCGGACCGCCGATCTCGACGAGGTCGTCGAAGCCCTCGCGGCGGCCGCCTACGCGCGCGTGGAGCTGGTCGAGAAGCGCGGCGAGTTCGCCGTGCGCGGCGGCATCCTGGACGTCTTCCCGCCCACCGAGGAACACCCCCTGCGCATCGAGTTCTGGGGCGACGACGTCGAGGAGATCCGCTACTTCAAGGTCGCCGACCAGCGCTCCCTCGAAGTCGCCGAGCACGGCCTGTGGGCGCCCCCCTGCCGGGAACTGCTGCTCACCGACGACGTGCGCGCACGCGCGCGTGCCCTCGCCGAGGACCACCCCGAGCTGGGCGAACTCCTCGGCAAGATCGCCGAGGGCATCGCGGTGGAGGGCATGGAGTCCCTCGCCCCGGTCCTGGTGGACGACATGGAGCTGCTGCTCGACGTGCTCCCCAAGGGCGCCATGGCCGTCGTCTGCGACCCCGAGCGGGTCCGCACCCGCGCCGCCGACCTCGTGGCGACCAGCCAGGAGTTCCTCCAGGCGTCCTGGGCGGCCACCGCCGGCGGCGGCGAGGCCCCGATCGACGTCGGCGCCGCCTCCCTGTGGTCCATCGCCGACGTCCGCGACCGCGCGCGCGAGCTGGACGTGATGTGGTGGTCCGTGTCGCCGTTCGCGGCCGACCTCGAACTGGAGGCCGACACCCTCAAACTCGGCATGCACGCCCCCGAGACCTACCGCGGCGACACCGCGCGGGCGCTCGCCGACACCAAGGGCTGGCTCGCCGACGGCTGGCGCACGGTGTTCCTCACCGAGGGCCACGGCCCGGCCGCGCGCACCGTGGAGGTGCTCGGCGGCGAGGGCATCGCGGCCCGCCTGGACTCCGACCTCGGCGAGCTGAGCCCGTCCGTGGTGCACGTCTCCTGCGGCTCGATCGAGTACGGCTTCGTGGACCCGGCGCTCAAGCTCGCCGTGCTCACCGAGACCGACCTGTCCGGCCAGCGCGCGACCGGCCGCGACGGCACCCGCATGCCGGCCCGCCGCCGCAAGACGATCGACCCGCTCACCCTGGAGCCGGGCGACTACATCGTCCACGAGCAGCACGGCGTCGGCCGCTACATCGAGATGGTGCAGCGCACCGTGCAGGGCGCCACCCGCGAGTACCTGGTGGTCGAGTACGCGCCCGCCAAGCGCGGCCAGCCCGGCGACCGCCTCTACATCCCGACCGACCAGCTGGAGCAGATCACCAAGTACGTCGGCGGCGAGGCCCCCACCCTGCACCGCCTCGGCGGCGCCGACTGGACGAAGACCAAGGCCCGCGCGAAGAAGGCCGTCAAGGAGATCGCCGCCGACCTGATCAAGCTGTACAGCGCCCGCATGGCCGCCCCCGGCCACGCGTTCGGCTCCGACACGCCCTGGCAGCGCGAGCTGGAGGACGCCTTCCCCTACGCGGAGACCCCGGACCAGCTCACCACCATCGCCGAGGTCAAGGACGACATGGAGAAGTCGGTCCCGATGGACCGCCTGATCTGCGGCGACGTCGGCTACGGCAAGACCGAGATCGCCGTGCGCGCCGCCTTCAAGGCCGTACAGGACGGCAAGCAGGTGGCCGTCCTCGTCCCGACGACCCTGCTGGTGCAGCAGCACTTCGGGACGTTCTCGGAGCGGTACGCGCAGTTCCCGGTGAGCGTGAAGGCGCTCTCCCGCTTCCAGACCGACACCGAGGCGAAGGCCGTCCTGGAGGGCCTGCGCGAGGGCTCGGTGGACGTCGTCATCGGCACCCACCGCCTCTTCTCCTCCGAGACCAAGTTCAAGGACCTCGGCCTGGTCATCGTCGACGAGGAGCAGCGCTTCGGCGTCGAGCACAAGGAGCAGCTGAAGAAGCTCCGCGCCAACGTCGACGTGCTGACCATGTCCGCGACCCCGATCCCGCGCACCCTGGAGATGGCGGTCACCGGCATCCGCGAGATGTCCACGATCACCACCCCGCCGGAGGAGCGCCACCCGGTGCTCACCTTCGTCGGGCCCTACGAGGAGCGGCAGATCGGCGCGGCCATCCGCCGCGAGCTGCTGCGCGAGGGCCAGGTCTTCTACATCCACAACCGGGTCGAGTCCATCGACCGCGCGGCGGCCAGACTCCGCGAGATCGTCCCCGAGGCGCGCATCGCGACGGCCCACGGCCAGATGTCGGAGTCCGCGCTGGAGCAGGTGGTCGTCGACTTCTGGGAGAAGAAGTTCGACGTGCTGGTGTCCACCACGATCGTGGAGTCGGGCATCGACATCTCCAACGCCAACACGCTGATCGTGGAGCGCGGCGACACCTTCGGGCTCTCCCAGCTGCACCAGCTGCGCGGCCGCGTCGGCCGGGGCCGCGAGCGCGGGTACGCCTACTTCCTGTACCCGCCGGAGAAGCCGCTGACGGAGACCGCGCACGAGCGCCTGGCGACGATCGCCCAGCACACGGAGATGGGCGCGGGCATGTACGTCGCGATGAAGGACCTGGAGATCCGCGGCGCGGGCAACCTGCTCGGCGGCGAGCAGTCCGGGCACATCGCCGGCGTCGGCTTCGACCTGTACGTCCGCATGGTCGGCGAGGCCGTCGCCGACTACCGGCGCCAGCTGGAGACCGGTGGGGCCGAGGAGGAGCCGCCGCTCGAGGTCAAGATCGAGCTGCCGGTCGACGCGCATGTCCCGCACGACTACGCCCCCGGCGAGCGGCTGCGCCTCCAGGCGTACCGGGCCATCGCCTCCGCCAACTCGGAGGAGGACATCAAGGCCGTCCGCGAGGAACTCACCGACCGCTACGGCAAGTTGCCCGAACCGGTGGAGAACCTGCTGCTGGTGGCCGGGCTGCGGATGCTCGCGCGCGCGTGCGGGGTCGGCGAGATCGTGCTCCAGGGCACCAACATCCGCTTCGCGCCCGTGGAGTTGCGCGAGTCGCAGGAGCTGCGCCTCAAGCGCCTCTACCCGGGCACGGTCATCAAGCCGGCCGTGCACCAGGTGCTGGTCCCGCGCCCGAAGACGGCGAAGATCGGTGGCAAGCCGCTGGTCGGCCGCGAACTGCTGGCCTGGGTCGGCGAGTTCCTCACCTCCATCCTGGGCTAGCCCGCGGGGTGGGGACCCGGCCGCGACGGGTCCCGGGGGGCGGGGACCGGCCGGGCGGTGAGGCGTGGGTCCGGGGGCGGGGACCGGCCGGGCGGTGAGGCGGGGTCCGGGCGGTGGCCGTACCGACTGACCCCGCGCACGTTCCAGCCCGGCCCGGCCGGGTAACCGTCCCTCGAACGCCCCGTTCGGCGGACGCGGAGGGGGCGTTACGGTGGGGCGGAATGATCCGCCGCGCCGGAGAGCGGACCGGGGCGGACCGGGGCGGACCAGGAACGACGAGGGGGGCGCAGCATGACGCGTCTGAGGGAGAGGCGCGTGCGTCACGGAAGGGCGCGGAAGGCGCGTTTCCTGCGCGCGGCGACGGTGTCGGCGGCCGCCGTGTTCCTCGTCGCGGGCTGCGAGGGACTCGGCGCAGACGGCTCCTCCACGGGTTCCGGGCCGGCCGCGCCGGACGGACGGGCAGTCAGTCCGCTGAAGAATCCGGACGGCACCGAGCCAGGACTCGCGCCCCTCACCTCGGACGCCGACAAGGCCGCGGCCCGCAGGCTCATGGAGAAGTTGCCCACCAAGGGGCGAGGGCCGAAGACGGGTTACGACCGCGACAAGTTCGGCTACGCGTGGATGGACACGGCCGACGGGGTGCCGCTCGCCAGGAACGGGTGCGACACCCGCAACGACCTCATCCGCCGCGACGGCCGCGACCTCCGTTTCCGCGCCGGCTCCGACTGCGTGGTCATCGCCATGACGCTGCGCGACCCGTACACCGGGACGACCATCGAGTGGCGCAAGCAGCGGGCCTCCGAGGTACAGATAGACCACGTGGTGCCGCTGTCGTACAGCTGGCAGATGGGTTCCTCCCGCTGGTCGAAGAGCAAGCGCGAGCAGCTCGCCAACGACGTGCTCAACCTGATCCCGGTCCAGGGGCGGGCCAACTCGGCCAAGGGCGATTCCGGCCCCGCGTCCTGGCTGCCGCCCGACAGACGCATCAGGTGCGCCTACACCGTCCGTTTCGCACAGGTCGCCCTCAAGTACGACCTGCCGGTGACGGCAGCGGACAAGACGATGATGCTGAAGCAGTGCGGCGGCTGACCACGGCCCGGTGACCGCGGGAAACGCGCTCGGTTCCGTGCTGTCGGACACGTACGCTCAGGGCGTGGCCGATTGCATACAGGACATCGTGACGACGCTGCCGGAACTGAAGAGCGTCACCGGCGTGTGGGAAGAGGCCGACCGCCGCCTCACGCGCGGGGACGCGGCCTTCGTCGCGGATCTCGGGATCGCGCTCGCCGGTGCGTACGGCGAGGACGCCGGGCGGATCTGGCAGTACCGCAGCGTCTTCGACCACCTGCTTCGCCTGCTGGCCACCACCCCCGGTCCCGGGAACGTCGCCCAGGCGCTGCGCCTGGTGTCCTCGGGGGGCGCCGCCGAAGGGAAGCTGGACCGCTACACGGCCTCCCTGCTGGCCTCCGGCCACCCGGCGGAGGAACTGGCCGTGGCGTTCAGTGCCGAGGCCTCGGAGGAACTGCGTGCCTGCCTCGTTCACGAACTGGTGCTCCGGGGCGCCGGCGTGACGGAGATACCGGGGATCGCGCAGTGGGCGACATCGTCACACTGGAGACACCATCCGCTCGGCCGGCTGCCGTTGGCGCTGTGCGAGGTGGAAGGGCGGCCGGACGTGCCGAGCTACGGCGTTCAGAGCAGCAGCTACTCGATGCCGTACGGCCCGTCGGACGACCGCGGCGCCGCAGTCGTCGCCGGGGCGCGCGTTGCGCCGTTCGTGGAGACGACGACCGAAACCGCGGCCAAGGGCATCGGCGCGGCCGTGGCGAACTGGGCCGAGGAGTCGAACGGCCGGATCGAGGCACGCGTCTTCGAGTGGGTGGATCCTTCGGCGGCGGAGGCGGTACCGAGCCTGTTGCCGGCGCTGGGACTGGAGTGCCTGAAGGGCGCGGGGAACGGGTTCGCGGCCGCGGTCTGTCCGCCCGACCAGGCGTGGCGGGTGCTTTTCGCTGCCGCGTCCACGGGAGGGGCCTACAACTCCGGTATCCACGGGGCATACGGCCGGCTGGCCGCGTGGCAGTCCCTGGCCCGTCTCTGCGGGGCCGCGGAGGGTGACGCCACAGAGGCGGTGGAGGCACGTGCCCGAGCGTGCACGTGGTACGGCTTCAGCGCCGATACGCAGTGGTTCGAGCAGGTGGCCTGGGACATCGGCCTGGCCGTGATGTCTCCCGGACGCCGACGGCTGGCGGTGCTGGCCGCGACGGACACCGACTGAACACGACGACGTCCCCGGGGGGGAGACAGGACGGCCCGCTTCGCACAGGGGACCTGCCGGAGGACCGGGCGGCCTGCCGGAGGACCGGGCGGCCTGCCGGACGTACGCGTGTCCGGCCGCCGCCCGGATGATCACGCGGTCGCCCGGTGACCCCGCCCGGCGACCGCGTGGAGCGCCCTCCCGCCGGGCGCGCACCGTTTACTGTGACCGGCATGGACATCAAGGTGAGCAGCCTCGCCGAGCGGCCCGACCGGCTGCCGGCGGTACTCGGGATGACCGACACATGGCCCGAGTTCGTCACCCACGACCCCGTGGGCACCACCCACTACGGACGCATCCCCACCGAGCTGCCGGAGTACGCCCTGTTCGCCGAGGACGAGGACGGCCGGGTCGTCGCCCACGCCTACAGCGTGCCGTTCGCCCTCGACGTGGAGGGCCGGCGCACCCTGCCCGCCCGCGGCTGGGACCAGATTCTCGCCTGGGCCTTCACCGACCTGCGCCGCGGCACCCGCCCGGACACCGTGAGCGCCGTCTCCGTCACCATCGCCCCGCACGCCCAGGGCCACGGCCTGTCCGCCGCGATGCTCTCGGCGATGCGGGAGAACGCCCGCGCCCGGGGCTTCCGCGAGGTCGTCGCCCCCGTACGCCCGAACGCCAAGCACCGCGAACCGCACACCCCGATCGGCGACTACGCCCACCGGATCCGCCTCGACGGCCTGCCCGAGGACCCGTGGCTGCGCGTCCACGCCCGGGCCGGCGCCACCATCGACTCCATCGCCCCGGCCTCCATGACCGTGAGCGGCTCGCTGGAGGAATGGCGCCGGTGGACCGGGCTGGCCTTCGACACGGCCGGCGACATCGAGGTGCCCGGCGCGCTCGTCCCGGTCCGCTGCGAACCGGAACGCGACTACGCCGTGTACGTGGAGCCCAACGTGTGGATGCGGCACCCGCTGTGACCTGGCGCCGGGGTGTGAGCCCCGGCGCCAGGTCACGGTGTTCAGGCGGACCCGCCCCTTCCGCGTGGCACGCGGCCGGCCGGCCCTACAGGTTGCCGAGGACCTTGGCCGTCACCTTCTTCGCGACCGCGGCACCGTCGTCGGCGCCCGCGGTGGACAGCACGGTCACCACGGTGTTGCCGGTACGGGCCGCGATCAGGGTGGTGCCGGTCTCCCAGGCGCCGCTGGTCAGCGTCATCGTGTACGCCTCGTCACCGAGCCCGGACGTGGACTTGCCCGTCACCTTCACCTTGGCGTGCGTGTCCGTGTCCGTGAAGGTGGCGCACTCGGCCGCGACGGACCGGAGCTGCTTCATCACCGTCTTCGCCGTGTCGCCCTGGAACGCGTCGATCTCCTGGGCGACTTCCTCGGTCTTGTCCTGGTTGATGTAGTCGTCCTGCGCGAAGGAGACGCCGCCCTCGTAACCGGTCACCTGGAGCCAGGCCGTGCCCTCCAGCCGGGTGCAGTCCGGCTTCGCGGTCTTCCTGCTGGACGGGGCCAGGAAGTCGCCCCCGCTGTCGGAGGCGCCGTCGGCCTGCAGCGTGAACCCGGCGGGGAAGGCCGAGGCGGGCGCCAGCGCCTTCTTCAGCTGGGTGCCGGTCAGGAGACCGGCGTTGGGGTCCTTCGCCTTGGCCGGCTTGGCGCTCGCTTTGGCGGTGGAGGGCGAGTCGGAGGACGAGGAGCAGGCCGACAGGGCCAGCGGGAGCGCCGCGACGGCGATCAGCGTGGCGGCACGGGACGAGAAACGCATGACAGTCCTTCAGGGGTGGGTGTGACGGGGGGAATGCGTACGGCGAGGCCGTACGGCGTCCGGGACGGGGTTCGCCGTCCGGGCGCGGGACCCACGGCCGGCAGCCGGTGGGGCTGTCCGGACACGGGGTGGGGGATGGTTCGGGGTGAGCGGAGGAACCGCGGCGGGCGAGGTGAGCGGGGCGCGCCGGGGCGGGCGAGGTGAGCGGGGCGGGCCGGGGCGGGCGGTGGGGGGACCGCACGCCCCGCGCCCGGGACCAGCGGACGGGTCAGGCCTTCTTCCAGTCGCCGCAGTCGGTCGTCTTGAAGTAGGCGTCCGACGGGCTGATCGTGACGACGGCCGTGCCGGTGACGTTGTTGTTGGCGATGATGGAGTCCAGCCCGTGGTCGGCGTCCTTCGTGCGCTCCCAGTAGCAGGAGTCGTCGGCGTTGCCGGTGGACTTGTAGGTGCCCGGCGCGATGTCCGTGCCGACCTTGAACATGCCTCCGTCGCCGTCCATCGAGGAGCCGGGCGTGCCCTTCGCCTTCGGGTCCACGGCCTCCCAGTCCTTGCAGTCGCTGGACTTGAACAGCTTGTCGGTGGCCTTGACGGTGACGTAGCTCGTGCCGGAGACATTGTCGTTGGCCAGCAGCGAGTCCATCTCGCCCGAGGCGTCCTTGGCGCGCTCCCAGTAGCACATGTCGTCGGTGTTGCCGGTGGTGCGGTACGTCCCCGGCTTCACGTCGGAACCCACCTGGTACTCGCCGTCGCCCCCGAGGGCGGCCGCCTTCTTCTCCTCGGCCGCCTTCGTGTCGCCCTCCGGGGCCTTCTTGCCACCGGACGTGCGCCCGGCCGACGCCGAGGAGCCCTTGCCGCTGCCCGAACCGCCGTTACCGCCGTCCTCTCCGTCGCCGCCCGCGTTCGCGGACACGGCTCCGATGACGACGATCCCCACGACGGCACCGAACGCGACCTTGGCCTTCATGCCCATGGCAAATCCCCTCCGAAAGCGGCGGCCTCCCCCTCGGTGGCCGCTCGTTCGCTGGGTCAATAAGACCAGAGCCTGTTAACCGAGTCAACACGGTTCACAGGAACAGGTGTGTACACGACCGTGAATCCGCCGGTCTTGTGTACGCCGGTATGCTCGGTGCACACATGGGACGAGGGGAGCGACGCCGGTGCAGGACAACGCGACAGAGGTGACCGCCGCCGGTATCGCGCGGCTGGCGGGCGTGGGCCGCGCCGCCGTCAGCAACTGGCGCCGCAGGCACGCCGACTTCCCGAAGCCGGTCGGCGGCACCGAGACCAGCCCGTCCTTCGCCCTCGCCGAGGTCGAGGCATGGCTGCGCCGGCAGGGCAAACTCGCCGAGGTCCCTTTGCGGGAGCGGGTCTGGCAGCAGCTCGCCGGCCACCCGGACGGGCCGCTGACGGCCCTGGTGCACACCGGCTGCGCGCTGCTGCTGATCCACGAGCGCCCCACCGTCTGGCTCGACGCGAGTGCCGGTTCCGACGCCCGGCTGGCCGCGATCCTGCCCGGCGCGCTGGAGGAGGTGCTGACCCCGCGATTCGGCGGTGTGAACTCTTCGCGGACGACACCGGCTGTGAACCCGTCGCGGGCGTCACCGGCCGTGAACTCGTCCCCGGAACCCTCGGCTGTGAACACCCCGCCGACCGTTCACAGCGAACCACCCGTTCACAGCGCCCCGACCGGGCAGGCCACGGCCACCCGGCCCGCAGCCACCCCATCCATGCCATCCACCCCCACCCCATCCACGCCGTCCACCCCAACCCCGTCCGCCCCCGCCGCAACCACCACCGCACCCACCACCCCGGCCGCACCCACCACCCCGGCCCCCGCCGTCCCCACCCCCACCGGCCCCCAACTCCTCCCCTCCGTCCCCCTCCTCCGTGGCGCCGCCGACCTCGCCGCCGAGGTGGGCGCGCGGCAGACGTTCGAGTTCCTGCTGGGCCGGCACCTGGACGCCAACCCGCGCCAGTACACGCTCACCCCGGCCGAGCTCGCCGGTCTCATGGCCGACCTCGCCGGCCCGGCCCGCACCGTCCTGGACCCGGCCTGCGGCACCGGCGCCCTGCTGCGCGCCGTCGACACCCGCCCCGACCAGGAGGTGTACGCCCAGGACAGCGCCCCCGACCTCGCCGCGCTCAGCGCGCTGCGGCTCGCGCTGCACAGCCGGGCCACCGTGCGCGCCGCCGCCGGCGACACCCTGCGCGCCGACGCCCACCCGGAGCTGCGCGCCGACGCGGTCCTGTGCCACCCGCCGTTCAACGAGCGCAACTGGGGCCACGACGAACTGGCCTACGACCCCCGCTGGGAGTACGGCTTCCCGGCCCGCACCGAGTCCGAGCTGGCCTGGGTGCAGCACGCGCTGGCCCGGCTGACCGACGGCGGTACCGCCGTGCTGCTGATGCCGCCGGCCGCCGCCTCCCGCCGCTCCGGACGCCGGATCCGCGCCGACCTGCTGCGCCGGGGCGCGCTGCGGGCGGTGGTCGCGCTGCCGGTCGGCGCCGCGCCGCCGTACAACATCCCGCTGCACCTGTGGGTGCTGCGCCGGCCCGGCCGGACACCCGCCACCCCCGAGGTGCTGCTCGCCGACACGGGGAGGTTCGCCGGTGAGGGGCGGGGCGGCCCGGACTGGGACGCGGTACGCGACGCCGTCCTGGACGCCTGGCGCACCTTCGCGCGCACCGGGCGGCTGGACGAGCGGCCCGGACTCGCCCGTTCCGTGCCGGTCATCGACCTCCTCGACGACGACGTGGACCTGGCCCCCGCCCGCCACCTGCCGCCGCCCGCCGTCGCCGACGGCGCGGAGCAGCTGACGCAGGTGCGCGAGCGGCTCGGGGCGACCCTGCGGCTGACCGCCGACCTCACGCCGCCCCCCGCCGACCCGGCGCCGGCCGCGCGCTGGCCGCTCACCACCGTCGGCGAACTCGCGCGCGGGGGCGCCCTGGTGATGCGCACCGGTGGAAACGGCGGTCACGCGCGCGTGCCGGTGCTCACCGACCACGACGTGCTGGCCGGGACGGCGCCGTCGGGCACGCTCCCCGAGAGCGAGGAGGAGGCCGTGCTGACCGAGCCGGGCGACGTCGTCGTACCCGTGCTCGGCGGGGGCTCGGTGGCGCGGGTGATCGACGAGACGACCGGGGGCGCCGCCCTGGGGCGCAACCTCGTGCTGCTGCGCCCCGACGGCACGGCACTCGACCCGTGGTTCCTCGCCGGGTTCCTGCGCGGCACCGCCAACAACCGGCAGGCCAGCAGCTACGCCTCCACGGCGACCCGCCTGGACGTGCGCCGCCTCCAGCTGCCCCGGCTCCCGCTGGAGGAACAGCGGCGCTACGGCGCGCGGTTCCGGGCCCTCGACGAGTTCGAGCGGGCGCTCAGGCACGCGAGCCGGCTCGGGGAGCAGCTGGTGCGCGGGATGTACGACGGGCTGACGGACGGCACGGTCGCACCCGGCTGAACCGGAGCGGGCCGGCCGGCGGGCGGGGTGAATACGCGTCACGTGATCAGTGCGACAACGGTTCGGTACAACCCGGGACCGGTTGTCCTTGTCGGCCTATACGCTCGGACTCCGACTCGGACACCGTCCCGTCGGAGTCCGTCCCCATCGGTCCCACTCGGTCCAGGAGCAGTCATGTACGGCCACGGCGCGGTGCCGCCTCCCCGCAGCGCGGGAAAGGTCATCTCCCTGCGAGTGATGTTCGCGGCCGCCGGGGCGCTCACCTGCGGACTGCTGTCGTGCCTGCCGCTGTTCCGGGTCGCCTTCGTACGGGGCCGCTGGTTCGACTGGCTGATCGCCTGGCTGAGCCTGCCGCTGTCCATCACCGGACTGGCGGTGGTCGGTGAACTGCCGGAGGAGGACTGGCGCAGCGACCTCGCGCTGGCCCTGCTCCTGCTCCTCGGCGTGGTGTCGGCGGTCTACTACCTGGTCGTGGACATCCGGGTGCACCAGCGGCAGCGGTTCGCCGGGTACGCCCACCCGCACGCCCCCACCGTGCACGGCGCGTACGGCTTCGGGCACGCGGCACCGCCGTACACGACGCCCGTGCCGGCCCCGCAGCCGCCCGCGCGGCACACGCCGATACCCGGGCCGCCGGCGCAGCACACGCCGGTGCCCCAGCCGCCCCACACCGGGCAAGCCGTGCCCCCCGTCCCCGTGCCGGGCCCCGGGCCGGCCCCGCGCCCCGCGCCCGCGCGGATCGACCAGGTGCGGGCCGAGCTGGACGAACTGAGCGACTACCTGCGCAAGCAGGACGGCCCCGAGGGCGGACGGTGAGCGGGGCGACAGGACGTCTCGTCGCCGGCCGGTACGAACTGTCCACGCTCATCGGGCAGGGCGGCATGGGCCAGGTGTGGACGGCGTACGACCGGCGGCTCGACCGGCGGGTGGCGGTGAAGCTGCTGCGCCCCGACAAGGTGGCCGGCCAGGAGGCGGACGAACTGCGCCGCCGGTTCCTGCGCGAGTGCCGGGTGACCGCGCAGGTGGACCACCCCGGCCTGGTGACGGTGCACGACGCGGGCAGTGAGGGCGAGGAGCTCTTCCTCGTCATGCAGTACGTCGACGGCGCCGACCTCTCCGACCACCTCGCCGAGCACGACCCGTACCCGTGGCAGTGGGCGGTCGCGGTGGCCGCGCAACTGTGCGCCGTGCTGAGCGCCGTGCACGCCGTGCCGATCGTGCACCGCGACCTGAAGCCGCGCAACGTGATGGTGAAACAGGACGGCACGGTCACCGTCCTGGACCTGGGCGTGGCCTCGGTGATGGACACCGACACCACGCGCCTGACCCACACCGGTTCGCCGATCGGCTCGCCCGCCTACATGGCGCCGGAGCAGGCGATGGGCGGCGCGGTCGGCCCGTACACGGATCTGTACGCGCTCGGCGTGCTGATGCACGAACTGCTCAGCGGCGAGGTGCCGTTCGCCGGTTCCACGGCGCTCGGCGTGCTGCACCGGCACCTGTACGAGCCTCCGCTGCCCGTGCGCCGGATCCGCCCCGAGGTCCCCGAGGCGCTCGAAACCCTGGTGCTGCGGCTGCTCGCCAAGGACCCCCAGCACCGGCCGGCGTCCGCGCAAGAGGTGTACGAGGACCTGGCGCGGCTCCTGCCCGCGCGCGGGACCCCCACGGGGGCGCCCCTGGACCCCACGCGCCCCTTCCTGCGCCCGCACGCCCCCTGGCCGGACCGCGCGCGGACGCCCGCCCACCAGCCCGCACCCGTCGCCCCGGCGCCACCGGTGGCCGAGAAGCCCGATGTCGCCGCCGCCGTGGACGAGGTCAAGCGCCTGCTCGGGGAGGGCCGCATCACGCAGGCCGTCGACATCCTGGGCGCGATCCTGCCGGCCGCCGCGGAACAGCACGGCGAGCACTCCCCGGTCGTACGGACGCTGCGCAAGCAGTACGCGGCCACGCTCATGGACGACGGCCAGTACCGGCGCGCGCTGCCCGAACTGCGCCGCCTCGCCGATGAACGCGCCACCGAGGCCGGCCACGCCGACCCGCAGTCGCTGCGCTACCGCTACGAGGCCGCGCAGTGCCTGGAGCAGCTGGGCGAACCGGCGGCGGCGCTCGCCGAGTACCGGGCGCTGCTGCCGTACTACGAGAACCAGTACGTCGCCGGGGACCCGCACCTCGCCCACGACGTGCGCCGCCGCATCGGCCTTCTGCTGCTCGCCCTGGGCGACCGGCCGGCCGCCCACGACACGCTCGCCCGCCTGGTCGTGGACGTCGAGCGGCTGCACGGCCCCGGTCATCCGCTGGCCGTGGAGGTCCGGCGGACCCTCCAGTGGCTGGGGCAGGTCCGCGGCTAGGGGGTATCTCACCGATCATCCCGGGCTCCCGGCGCCCCCTGGCCCCCGCCGGTCCCCGGCCGGCCGTCCGCCCGGCGGCGCGGCGGTGCCCGGCGGCGTGGCGGTACCCGGCGGCGCGGCGGTGCCCGAAGCGCGCGCGAATCGTTGGTCGAATGGGTTGGCCGCGGCCTGCCCACTGCCTACCATCGATCACCGCAAGACTTTGTGCACCGTCGCACAATCTCCCCCCTGGAGGTTTCCTTGCACCGCCGCCGTCGCACCGCGCTCGTCCTCACCGCCGCGATCGCCGCCGCGGCACCCCTGCTGACCGCCTGTGGAAACGACGCGCACCCGGGCGCCGCGGCCGTCGTCGGCGGACAGCGGATCACCGTCGCCCAGCTGGAGAGCCGGGTCGGCGAGGTCCGCGAGGCGCAGCGGGCCGCGGTGCCGGACGACAGCCAGTACCAGCGGGTCGTCTCCTCCACCGGCGGCCTCACCCGGGACACCCTGCACAGCATGGTGCTCGACCGGGTGCTGCACCGCGCCGCCCAGGACGCGGGCGTCACGGTCACCCGCAAGGAGATCCAGCAGATGCGCCGGGACCTGGAGCAGCAGGCCGGCGGCAGCAAGGACTTGGAGAGGGCCTGGCTGCAGAGGTACAGCATCGCCCCGGCCCACCTCGACGAGAACCTGCGCCTCCAGCTGGAGGCGCAGAAGCTCGCCGACGAGCTCGGCACCGACACCAGCCGGCCCGCCTTCTGGAAGGCGCTGTCCGAGGCGTCCGAGAAACTCCACGTCGACCTCAACCCGCGCTACGGCTCCTGGGACGTGCAGAAGAGCAGCCGGGTAGACGCCAGGACACCCTGGGTCCGGGAAGTGACGGCGGCGGGCGACGACCCGCTGACGGCGTAGCCGCCGGGCATACGATCACACTGTCCTCCCGGCCCTGTGGACAACGCGAACCGCCGCCGCGCGCCGTGGGTTACGTTCGGAGCGTGAACGAAACCAGCCCCGCAACCGGCCCCACGCCCGGCCCCGGGACCACCCCCGGCCGCATCGTCCTGCTCACCACCAGCCACCGCGTCGCCCCCGGGCTGCTCTCCTGGCCCGCCTGGCAGGCCCTGCGCACCGCCGACGCCGTGCTGTGCGCGGACGGCGCGCATCCGCAGCTGCCGTACCTGCGGGAGGCCGGGATAGCGGTGGCCGAGGCGTCCCCCACCGCGCAGGAGCTGGTCGACGCCTGCGCCGGCGGGCGGACGGTGGTGGTCGTGGCGACCGGCGAGGGCGAGCCCGCGCTCACCGACGGCCTCGCCCGGCTCGCCGGCTCCGGCCGGGTCGCCATGCCGGAGCTGGAACTGCTTCCCGCCTCCTACGACCTGCCCGGCGCCCGGCTGCTGGACCTCGTGCAGGTCATGGACCGCATCCGCGCCGAGTGCCCGTGGTCCTCCCGGCAGACCCACGAGGGCCTGGCGAAGTACGGCATCGAGGAGGCGTACGAACTGGTCGAGGCGATCGAGGCCGGCGACCGCGAGGAGCTGCGCGAGGAGCTCGGCGACGTCCTCCTCCAGGTCGTCTTCCACTCCCGCATCGCCGAGGAGCACAGCGAGGCGCCGTTCTCCGTCGACGACGTGGCCGGCGGCATCGTCGCCAAGCTCATCCACCGGCACCCGCACGTCTTCGGCGAGGAGCGGGCCGAGACGCCGGAGGACGTCAAGGAGCACTGGCTGCGCACCAAGGCGGAGGAGAAGCGGCGCACGTCGGTCACGGACGGCGTCCCGCTCGGCCAGCCGGGCCTGGCCCTCGCCGCCAAGCTCGCCTCCCGCGTCCGCACCGCCGGCCTGGACGTCCCCCTGCCCCAGGGGGAGGGCATCGGCTACGAACTCCTCGCGCTGGCCGTCCGCGCCGAGGCGGACGGCGTGGACCCGGAGGCGGCGCTGCGGGCGGCGGCCCGGGTCTACCGGGACGCGGTACGAGCCGCCGAAGGGCTGGACGCGTAGGGGCGTCCGCCAGGACGTACGGCCGCCCGGGTCCCGGCAGGACGTACGGCCGCCCGAATCCCGGCGAGGCACCGCGGACAGCGTCGAGGGGATCCGGCCAGGACGTACGCCCGCCGGGTCCCGAGACGGCGCTGCGGATACCGTCGCGGGGCTCCGCCAGGACGTACGGCCGCCCACGTCCCGAGAGGGCGCTGCGGATACCGTCGAGGGGTGACCGACCAGCCCCAGCCGCCGACCGCTCCCGCCCTCTTCACGTGGGAGTTCGCCACCGACCCCTATCCCGCCTACGCCTGGCTGCGCGAGCACGCCCCCGTACACCGGACGCGGCTGCCGAGCGGGGTCGAGGCATGGCTGGTCACCCGGTACGCCGATGCCCGGCAGGCCCTCGCCGACCAGCGGCTGAGCAAGAACCCGGCGCATCACGACGAGCCCGCGCACGCCAAGGGCAAGACCGGCATCCCCGGTGAGCGCAAGGCCGAGCTGATGACGCACCTGCTCAACATCGACCCGCCGGACCACACCCGGCTCAGGAGGCTCGTCAGCAAGGCGTTCACGCCCCGGCGGGTCGCCGAGTTCGCGCCCCGGGTGCAGGAGCTGACCGACCACCTCATCGACCGGTTCGCGAGGACGGGCTCCGCCGACCTCATCCACGAGTTCGCCTTCCCGCTGCCCATCTACGCCATCTGCGACCTGCTCGGCGTCCCGCGCGAGGACCAGGACGACTTCCGGGACTGGGCCGGGATGATGATCCGGCACGGCGGGGGGCCCAGGGGAGGGGTCGCGCGGTCCGTCAAGAAGATGCGGGGGTACCTCGCCGAGCTGATCCACAAGAAGCGCGAGGCGCTGCCCGCCGCGCCCGCACCCGGCGAGGACCTGATCTCCGGCCTCATCCGCGCCTCCGACCACGGCGAGCACCTCACCGAGAACGAGGCCGCCGCCATGGCCTTCATCCTCCTGTTCGCCGGCTTCGAGACGACCGTCAACCTCATCGGCAACGGCACCTACGCCCTGCTCACCCACCCCGGACAGCGCCGGCGCCTCCAGCGGTCCCTGGCCGCCGGGGAGACGGACCTGCTGGAGACGGGGGTGGAGGAACTGCTGCGCTACGACGGCCCGGTGGAGCTGGCCACCTGGCGGTTCGCCACCGAGCCGCTCACCATCGGCGGGCAGGACATCGCGCCGGGCGATCCGGTGCTCGTCGTCCTCGCCGCCGCCGACCGGGACCCGGAGCGGTTCGGTGACCCGGACGTGCTGGACCTCGCCCGCCGCGACAACCAGCACCTCGGCTACGGCCACGGCATCCACTACTGCCTCGGCGCGCCGCTCGCCCGCCTGGAGGGGCAGACCGCGCTCGCCACGCTGCTCACCCGCCTGCCCGACCTGCGGCTCGCCGCGGATCCGGCCGACCTGCGCTGGCGCGGCGGGCTCATCATGCGCGGCCTGCGCAGCCTGCCGGTCGAGTTCACCCCCACCGTCTGAACACACTCGCTCCAGCGGAACATGACACACGTTCAACTCTGTGATCTTCACGTGATCTGTGCGGCATGAACTTGTGACAAGTGATCGTCTGCCTATACGTTCACCCATCAGCGCGGCGACCGGCTCCATCCGCCGCGCCGGTCCTGCTGTCGCTCGAAAGGCTTCTGCATGCTCTCCGGGAACGGCCGACACCGTCGCCCCCGCCAGGCTCCCGCCCTCCTCGTCGCGGCCGGAGTGACCGGCTCCGCCATCGCCATCCCGCTGCTCGGCGCGGCGAGCGCCAACGCGGCCGACGGCACCACGTGGGACAAGGTGGCCGAGTGCGAGAGCGGAGGCTCCTGGAGCGCGGACACGGGCAACGGCTACTACGGCGGCCTGCAGATCTCGCAGGACGACTGGGCCGCGTACGGCGGTACGCAGTACGCGGACAGCGCCGACCAGGCCAGCCGTTCGCAGCAGATCTCCGTGGCCGAGAAGATCCTCGCCGACAAGGGCACCGCCCCCTGGGCCACCTGCGCCCTGCTGTCCGGGCTGACCACGGACTCGGGTTCGGTGGACGTCGACACGGGCGTCGGCGGCTCCGAGGACACCGAGCCCCCGGCCGACTCCTCGACGCCCGCCCCCGAGTCCGACACCTCCGGCAAGTCCGACAGCTCCCACCCGTCCGGTAAGCCGGATCCGAAGACCTCGGACGGCACCGGCACGGGCGGCGACACCGGCACCGGCTCCGGTTCCTCCTCCGACACCACGGCCACGCCGAGCACGGAGCCGGGCGAGGAAGCCGGCACGGCCACCGGCTCCATCGGGACGGACACCCCCAAGTCCGACAAGTCCGCCACGCCGGACCGGGGAAGCGCGCAGGGCGCCGACGGCTTGCCCGCGGCCACCCCGGACCCCGGCCGCGCGGACGATCCCCAGAAGGCCGCCGGTTCCTGGAGCCTGGTCGACACCGGTGCCCTCGCGGGCGGCGGGCGTCACCGGGGTGCGAGCGCGGACGAAAGCGTGACAAACGGTCAGAACGCCACCGCGTCCGGCCGGCACGCCTCCCGCGAACCGGGTACCTACACCGTCCGCCAGGGAGACTCCCTCGCCTCCATCGCCGACTCCCTTGACGTCGACGGCGGATGGCATGCGCTCTACGCCGGCAACAAGAAGGCCATCGGGTCCGACCCGAACCACATCACCGCCGGTCAGACCCTGGAAGTCGAGGACGAAAAGGACGCGGAGTAGGGGCAGTTGACGCCCCACTTAACGCCCTAATGTCCGATTTGGCGAAAGTGTGGGATGAGTCTCAGAAGCCCTGATCGTCTTTGAAATTCCGCGGATCGCGTGTCTACGGTCGAGGCCGCTCGTCACCGCGAGCCCCGGCATCCGCAACGCCGAATCCTGCCAGCGGACGCCCGGGAACAGTCGTCGCGTCAAGCGCCGTAGGCAGGAGCGGGGGACCCAAGGTAGGTGCCGGAACCAGCGGTTGACGCTGGAACCGGCTGGGGGTGAAGCCGCGATCTCCGCGCAAGCGGGACCGCGGCCGGGCAACTCAACCGGCCCGAACCCGACAGCTCACCTCGCAGGCGTCGGTGAGGGGATCGATCCATGCTGTTTACCGGCAAGGGCAAGCACCGTCGTCCGTCCAAGGCCGTCCGCGCCATCACGCTCGCCGGTGTCACCGGCGCCGCCGTCGCCGCCCCGCTGATGGCGGCCGGCAACGCCTCCGCCGCCACCGCCGCCGAGTGGGACAAGGTCGCCCAGTGCGAGTCCGGCGGCAACTGGTCCATCAACACCGGCAACGGCTACTACGGCGGTCTGCAGTTCTCCGCCTCCACCTGGGCCGCGTACGGCGGCACCGCATACGCCCCGACCGCCGACAAGGCCGGCAAGGCGCAGCAGATCGCGGTCGCCGAGAAGGTCCTCGCCGCGCAGGGCAAGGGCGCCTGGCCGGTCTGCGGCACGGGCCTGTCCAGCACCCCCTACAACGGCTCCGCCCCGAGCACCTCCACGGACTCGGGCACCGCCACCCGCTCCACCGACGGGCAGGCCGCCTCCCGCTCCGCCGAGCGTCCGGCCGCGTCCACGGGCAAGACCGTCACCACCCCGACCGGCGAGAAGGTCGCGAAGGGCGACGGCGAGTACAAGGTGGCCGCCGGCGACACCCTCAGCACCATCGCCGACGAGCAGGGCGTCAAGGGCGGCTGGAAGAAGCTGTTCGAGCTGAACAAGAACATCGTCGAGGACGCCGACCTCATCTACCCGGGCCAGCAGCTGCACCTGAAGTGACACCCGGCTCCCACCGGAGCCACAGGGCTCGCACAGGTGTGCGGGCCACGCTGAAGACCCCCGTGCGGGCCACCCCCGTCCCCACGGGCTCCCCGTCCCGGTGCGTGTTCCCCCGTACGCACCGGGACGGGGCTTTTTTGTGTCCGTCCACCCGGAGTCCTTTGTTTCGGACAGAAACAAAAGGTACGGTCAGCTTGTCCACGGGACGGTCGGTCGGTGGCCGACGCCCCCGGGACGGTTAGGCTCTAGGCGCAAGGCACACCAGCCCCGCACTTCCAGCGTCACATCCAAGAAGGAGATGCTCGTGCCGTCCATCGACGTCGTCGTAGCCCGGGAAATCCTGGACTCCCGAGGCAACCCCACGGTCGAGGTCGAGGTCGGCCTCGACGACGGCAGCACGGGTCGTGCCGCCGTTCCGTCCGGCGCCTCGACCGGCGCCTTCGAGGCCATCGAGCTGCGCGACGGTGACCCGAACCGCTACCAGGGCAAGGGCGTCGAGAAGGCCGTCCTCGCCGTCATCGAGCAGATCGGCCCGGAGCTGGTCGGGTACGACGCCACCGAGCAGCGCCTGATCGACCAGGCCATGTTCGACCTGGACGCCACCGACAACAAGGGCTCCCTCGGCGCCAACGCCATCCTCGGCGTCTCGCTCGCCGTCGCCCACGCCGCCTCCGAGGCCAGCGACCTCCCGCTCTTCCGCTACCTGGGCGGCCCGAACGCGCACCTGCTGCCGGTGCCGATGATGAACATCCTGAACGGCGGCTCGCACGCCGACTCCAACGTGGACATCCAGGAGTTCATGATCGCCCCGATCGGCGCGGAGTCCTTCTCCGAGGCGCTGCGCTGGGGCACCGAGGTCTACCACACGCTGAAGAAGGTCCTGAAGAGCAAGGGCCTGTCCACCGGCCTCGGCGACGAGGGCGGCTTCGCCCCGAACCTCGGCTCCAACCGCGAGGCCCTCGACCTCATCCTCGAGGCGATCAAGGAAGCCGGTTACACCCCCGGCGAGCAGATCGCCCTCGCGCTCGACGTCGCCGCCTCCGAGTTCTACAAGGACGGCAGCTACTCCTTCGAGGGCAAGGCGCGCTCCGCCGCCGAGATGACCGAGTACTACGCCGAGCTGGTCGAGGCGTACCCGCTGGTCTCCATCGAGGACCCGCTGTTCGAGGACGACTGGGAGGGCTGGAAGACCATCACCGACAAGCTCGGTGACAAGGTCCAGCTCGTCGGCGACGACCTGTTCGTCACCAACCCCGAGCGCCTGGCCCGCGGCATCGAGGAGGGCGCCGCCAACGCCCTGCTGGTCAAGGTGAACCAGATCGGCTCGCTGACCGAGACCCTGGACGCCGTGGAGCTCGCCCAGCGCAACGGCTTCAAGTGCATGATGTCCCACCGCTCCGGCGAGACCGAGGACGTCACCATCGCCGACCTGGCCGTCGCCACCAACTGCGGCCAGATCAAGACCGGCGCCCCGGCCCGCTCCGAGCGCGTCGCCAAGTACAACCAGCTGCTGCGCATCGAGGAGATCCTCGACGACGCCGCGGTGTACGCCGGCCGCAGCGCGTTCCCGCGCTTCAAGGGCTGAGCCTTCCCGGGCTAAGTCCTCGCCAGTCGTCCGTACGTCCCCGTACCCGGTCCCGTACCGTGTCCGGGGACGTACGCGCGTGTGACGGGAGGCGGGAAGATGGCCGTGCTGTGCTGTCCCGGGGGACGTCCCCCGGCCCGGCCGACCAGCAGGCGCCGGGAGCAGTGATGCGAGGTGAGCTGTCATGACCGGCCGGGACCGGTTCTCCACCGCGACCAGGCTCCGGCTGCTCGGCGAGCAGACCGCGGCCCGGGTCTACCGTTCCCAGACCAAGCGGCAGGCCCGCCGCTCCCGGCTCACCGGCCGCGCGGCACTGCTCGCGCTGGTGCTGTGCTCGCTGGTCGTCGCCCTCGCCTACCCCATGCGGCAGTACGTCTCCCAGCGCGCGGAGATCGCCGACCTCCAGCGGCAGCAGGAGCAGGCCCGCCGTCGCGTCGAACAGCTGCGTGACCTCAAGGCGCGCTGGCAGGACGACGCCTACGCCGAGCAGCAGATCCGGCGCCGGCTGCACTACGTGCGGCCCGGCGAGACCGGGTACGTGGTCGTCGACCCCGGCGCGGCCAAGCAGTCCCGCGCCGCCTCCGGGGCCGCCCACCGGCCCTGGTACGCGAACGTCTGGGACGGCGTCGACAAGTCCGACGCCTCCGACCAGTGACCGGTCCGCAGGGCCGGTAACCGACAGAAAGCCAGTCTGAAAGCAGTCATGGAAACGCCTCCGCCGCCCACTTCGCGCACCGAGCCCACCGACGCCGACGTAGCGGCCTTCAAGCAGCAGCTGGGCCGTCCGCCGCGGGGCCTGCGGGCCATCGCGCACCGCTGCCCGTGCGGCCGGCCGGACGTCGTGGAGACGGCACCGCGCCTGCCCGACGGCACGCCCTTCCCGACGACGTACTACCTGACGTGCCCGCGCGCCGCCTCGGCGATCGGCACGCTGGAGGCCGAAGGCGTCATGAAGGAGATGACCGAGCGGCTGCGGACCGACCCCGAACTGGCGGCCGCCTACCGGGCCGCGCACGAGGACTACATCCGGCGCCGGGACGAGATCGAGGTCCTGGCGGGCTTCCCGAGCGCGGGCGGCATGCCGGACCGGGTGAAGTGCCTGCACGTCCTGGTGGCCCACTCGCTGGCCGCGGGACCGGGTGTGAACCCGCTCGGCGACGAGGCGATCGCGATGCTCCCCGAGTGGTGGGCCAAGGGTCCGTGCGTGACGGCCTGCGACACCGAGGGGGACGAGCAGTGACCCGCGTCGCCGCCGTGGACTGCGGCACCAACTCCATCCGGCTGCTGGTCGCCGACGCCGACCCGGAGACGGGCGAACTCACCGAGCTGGACCGCCGGATGACGATCGTGCGGCTCGGCCAGGGGGTCGACCGCACCGGGCGGCTCGCCCCCGAGGCGCTGGAGCGCACCTTCGCCGCCTGCCGTGAGTACGCGGCCGTCATCAAGGAGCACGGCGCCGAGCGGCTCCGCTTCGTCGCCACCTCCGCCTCCCGCGACGCCGAGAACCGGGACGACTTCGTGCGCGGCGTCCTCGACATCCTCGGTGTCGAGCCCGAGGTCATCACCGGTGACCAGGAGGCCGAGTTCTCCTTCACCGGGGCGACCAGGGAGCTGACCGGCCGCACCGACCTGGCCAGGCCCTACCTGGTCGTGGACATCGGCGGCGGGTCCACCGAGTTCGTCGTCGGCGACGACCGCGTGCGCGCCGCGCGGTCGGTGGACATCGGCTGCGTGCGGATGACCGAGCGGCACCTGGTGCGCGACGGCGCGGTGAGCGACCCGCCCGCCGAGGAGCAGATCGCCGCCATAAGGGCCGATGTCGAGGCCGCCCTGGACCTCGCCGAGGAGACCGTCCCGCTGCGCGAGGCGCACACCCTGGTGGGCCTGGCCGGATCCGTCACCACGGTCTCCGCGATCGCCCAGGAGCTGCCCGAGTACGACTCCGCGCGCATCCACCACTCGCGGGTCTCCCGCGACCGGGTCCGCGAGATCACCGAGTGGCTGCTGCGCTCCACGCACGCCGAGCGCGCCGCGGTCCCGTCCATGCACCCCGGGCGGGTCGACGTCATCGGCGCGGGCGCCCTCGTCCTGCTCGCGATCATGGAGCGGATCGGCGCCGAGGAGGTCGTCGTCAGCGAGCACGACATCCTCGACGGCATCGCGTGGTCGGTGGCGTAGCTCTCTTTTGTTACCCGCCGGTAGCCGTCTGCTGAGCAGGTTGGATAACGTTTGAGCGGTGTCCGGGGGCCTTCAAGGGGCCCTTCGGCCCGACCGTGCGGAAAGCTTCGTGAAGTTCTTCACAAGGATTTCCCTCCCGCCGGTCCCCGGAACCGCTTCCCTCCCCCCTTCCGAGGGGTCCAAGGCCGGTTGAACATGTTCAGATGAAGGGCGCGGAGGGGCTCCGGAATCGGTTGTTCCGAGAGGGTCACAGGACCCTCACCGGCCCCGCACTGACCCGGAGAGGCAGCTCACGCGGCATTGACAACGGGGCGAACCACCCCCCGGTTCCGTCGGGCCGGCATGACCTGCGTCACGCGGGCCGCGGAGTTTAGCACAGGCCCTGTCAGACCTTGTGAAGGGGCGCACGAGCGACCCCCCGATGGCGGGTGGATACTCGATGGCATGAGCACCACGGAGCGTCCCAGGATCCTCGTAGTAGGCGGTGGGTACGTAGGCCTGTACGCAGCTCGGCGCATCCTCAAGAAGATGCGCTACGGCGAGGCGACCGTCACGGTCGTCGACCCCCGGTCGTACATGACCTACCAGCCCTTCCTCCCCGAAGCCGCCGCCGGCAGCATCTCCCCTCGCCACGTCGTCGTCCCGCTGCGACGCGTGCTGCCGAAGGCGGAGGTCCTCACCGGTCGGGTCACCACCATCGACCAGGACCGCAAGGTCGCCACGATCGCCCCGCTGGTGGGCGAGGCGTACGAGCTGCCCTTCGACTACCTGGTCATCGCGATGGGCGCGGTCTCCCGCACCTTCCCGATCCCCGGCCTCGCCGAGCAGGGCATCGGCATGAAGGGCATCGAGGAGTCCATCGGCCTGCGCAACCACGTCCTGGAGCAGCTGGACAAGGCCGACTCCACGACCGACGAGGAGATCCGCCGCAAGGCGCTCACCTTCGTCTTCATCGGCGGTGGCTTCGCGGGTGCGGAGACCATCGGCGAGGTCGAGGACATGGCCCGGGACGCGGCCAAGTACTACAAGAACGTGTCGCGCGAGGACATGCGCTTCATCCTCGTCGACGCCGCCGACAAGATCCTCCCCGAGGTCGGCCCCAAGCTCGGCCAGTACGGCAAGGAGCACCTGGAGAGCCGGGGCGTGGAGATCTACCTCTCCACCTCCATGGACTCCTGCGTCGACGGCCACGTCGTGCTGAAGAACGGCCTCGAGGTCGACTCCAACACCATCGTCTGGACCGCCGGCGTCAAGCCGAACCCGGCCCTCGCCCGCTTCGGCCTGCCCCTCGGCCCGCGCGGTCACGTCGACTGCGAGCCGACCCTCCAGGTCAAGGGCACGGACTACATCTGGGCCGCCGGTGACAACGCGCAGGTTCCGGACCTCGTCGGCCGCAAGGCGGGCAACGAGAACGCCTGGTGCCCGCCGAACGCCCAGCACGCGCTGCGCCAGGCCCGCGTCCTCGGCGACAACGTGATCTCCGGTATGCGGGGCTTCCCGCAGAAGGAGTACGAGCACGCCAACAAGGGTGCGGTCGCCGGTCTCGGCCTGCACAAGGGCGTGGCGATGATCGTCATGGGCAAGATGAAGATCAAGCTCAAGGGCCGCCTCGCCTGGTACATGCACCGCGGCTACCACGGCCTGGCGATGCCGACCTGGAACCGCAAGATCCGTGTCTTCGCCGACTGGACCCTCGGCATGTTCCTCAAGCGCGAGGTCGTCTCCCTCGGCGCCATGGAGAACCCGCGCGAGGAGTTCTACGAGGCCGCGAAGCCGGCGCCGGTCGCCGCTTCGAAGTCCGAGGAGAAGGCCAAGGCCTCCTGACCCTCCCGGCCGCCACTCCGCGACCACCGGTCGCCGGACCACCCGAAGGACCTCCCGCCATCCGTGGTGCGGGAGGTCCTTCGGCGTTCCCGCACCGCCATCCGCGTGGCGTCTGCAACTGTTTTGCCTACTTGTAACTCCTTTGCGGGACTGTGCGGAACAGCAGACGGTGTTTACGTGGTTACCGGCATCCGGGATCTCGTCTTGGAGGTGTGCGCCATGGCCGACGCCGCGTCGCGGCTGAGGAGTCTTGCCGAACAGATGCTGGGAGCGCCGCTCCCGGTGCGCGTGAAGGCATGGGACGGATCGCAGGACGGGCCGCCGGGGGCGCCGGCGCTCGTCGTGCGCAACCGCCGCGCCCTGCGCCGCATGCTCTTCAAACCGGGCGAGTTGGGCCTCGCCCGCGCCTGGGTCTCCGGCGACCTGGAGATCGAGGGCGACCTGTACACCGCGCTCGACGCGGTGGCGGGCCTGCTCTGGGAGCGGGACGAGGACGCCCGCGGGCTGCTGGAGGCGGCCCGCGATCCCGCCGTCCGGGCCGCCGCCCGCGACCTGTTGAGGCTGGCCGGTCCGCCGGTGCCGCCCGCCCCGCCGCGCGAGGAGGTCCGCAGACCGCTCCGCAAGCTGCACACCCGCCGCACCGACAAGCGGGCCGTCAGCCACCACTACGACGTCGGCAACGACTTCTACGAGCTCGTCCTCGGCCCCTCCATGGTGTACTCCTGCGCCTACTGGGACGCCGCCGGCGAGGGCGCCACGCTGGAGTCCGCCCAGCGCGACAAGCTCGAACTCGTCTGCGCCAAGCTCGGCCTGAGGGACGGTCAGCGACTGCTGGACGTCGGCTGCGGCTGGGGCTCCATGGCCATCCACGCGGCCCGCGAGCACGGCGTGAGCGTCGTCGGGGTGACCCTGTCCCAGGAGCAGGCGGCGTACGCCCGCAAGCGCGTCGCCGACGAGGGACTGACCGACCGGGTGGAGATCAGGGTCCAGGACTACCGGGACGTCATGGACGGCCCCTTCGACGCGATCTCCTCCATCGGCATGGCCGAACACGTCGGCGCCGAACGGTACCTGCAGTACGCGCGCCGGCTGCACTCCCTGCTGAAGCCCGGGGGACGGCTGCTCAACCACCAGATCGCCCGCCGCCCGCAGCGGGACGAATCGGCGTACGAGGTGGACGCGTTCATCGACGCCTACGTCTTCCCCGACGGCGAACTCGCCCCCGTCGGCACCACCGTCACCCAGCTGGAGCGGGCCGGTTTCGAGGTCCGGGACGTGGAGTCCATCCGCGAGCACTACGCCCTCACCCTGCGCCGCTGGGTGGCCAACCTGGAGGCCGGCTGGGACCAGGCGGTCGGGCTCACCAGCCCCGGCCGGGCCCGCGTCTGGCGGCTGTACATGGCCGCCTCCGCGCTCGCCTTCGAGCGCAACCGCATCGGCGTCAACCAGGTCCTGGCGGTCCGCACCCCCGAGTCCGGCGCCTCCGGACTCCCGCTGCGCACCCGCACCTGGAACGCCTGACGGCCCCTGCGGCCGGCAGGGGCCCCGCGACCGCGGAGCCCCTGCCGGTGCCGTGCCCGCCGGTGTCGTGCGGGCGGTGCCGTGCGGCTACTCGGCCTTGATGGCCGCCAGCATGTTCAGCCGGGCCGCGCGGCGGGCCGGCCACAGCGCGGCCAGGACCCCGACCGTGCCCGCCAGCAGCAGGAAGACCGCCATCCGGCCCCAGGGCAGGACCAGTTCGTACGTCGCCATCTTCGTGCCCAGCAGCTCACCGGCCGCCCAGCCGAAGAAGACGCCCAGGCCGATGCCCAGCACCCCGCCGAACAGGGAGATCACCAGGGACTCCAGACGGACCATCCGCTTGACCGCCCGGCGGTCCAGGCCGATCGCGCGGAGCATGCCGATCTCCTGCGCCCGCTCGAAGACGGACATCGCCAGCGTGTTGACGACGCCGAGCACCGCGACGATCACCGCCATGCCGAGCAGGCCGTAGACCATGTTCAGCACCTGCGTGAACATCTTCCCGATCTCGTGGGAGATGTCCTGCTTGTCCTGCACCTTGATGGCCGGGTTGGAGCCGAGGGCCTTCTCCAGCCTGTCCTTGGCCCCGTCCGAGGCGCCGCCGGCGGTCTTGACCATGACCTGCATGTCGGCCGGGTCGCTCAGGTGCGGGGTGAGGACCTCGTTGTCGAGGATGATGCCGTTGAGCATCTCGTTGCCCTCGTACACCCCCGCGACCGTCAGCCGCCGCGAGGCGCCGTCCTCGAAGTGCGCGGTGAACCGCGAACCGGCCTTCCAGCCGAAGTCCTTCGCCCGGTCCTCGTCCACGACGACGCGGGTGCCGCCCACCGTGAAGGAGCCGTCGGTCACCTTCAGGTCCGTCAGCTCGCCGATCGCCGAGCCGTCGACCCCGGTCAGGAACTCCGTCCTGCCGTCGATGCGGGACTCGCCGTTGCGCAGCGGGCTGCTCGCGGTGACCCCGTCGACCGCGGCGGCCTTCTCCTCCACATCGGGGGAGAGCGGGCCCCGGTTGGCCATCGAGACGACGTAGTCGGCGCGGATCGCCGAGCTGGCCATCTTGTCGATGGACGTCTGGAGGCTGCCCGCCATCACCGTCATGCCGGTGATCAGGGTCAGGCCGATCATCAGCGCGGAGGCGGTGGCCGCCGTGCGGCGCGGGTTGCGCACCGAGTTCTGTCGGGCCAGCTTGCCCGACACCCCGAAGGCGCGCAGCACCGGCGCGGCGGCGGCGATCAGCGGGCGGGACAGCAGCGGCGTCAGGACGAACACGCCGATGATGAGCAGGACCGCGCCGATGCCCATCGCGCCCTGGCCGGTGTCGGCGTCCATCCTCGTGCCCGCGAGGACCACCGCGACGCCGGCCGCCGTGAGGAGCGAGCCCAGCGTGTTGCGCAGCACCAGCGACTTGGTGGTGGCCTTGGCGTGCACGCTGCTCATCGCCGCCACCGGCGGGATCTTCGCGGCCCGGCGGCCGGGCAGCCAGGCGGCCAGCATGGTGATGAGGATGCCGACCGCGAGGGCGGTCGCCACCGTGCCGGGGCTGATCACCAGCGGCCCGTCGGGCACGCTCGCGCCGAAGGAGCCCAGCAGGGAGCGCAGGCCCGCGCCGATGCCGATGCCGGCGGCCAGACCGGTCACGCCGGCGACCGTACCGACCGCGAACGCCTCGATGAGCACCGAGCGGGTGACCTGGCGGCGGGAGGCGCCGACCGCGCGCAGCAGGGCCAGTTCCCGGGTGCGCTGGGCGACCAGCATGGTGAAGGTGTTGGCGATGATGAACGTGCCGACGAACAGGGCGATGCCGGCGAACACCAGCAGGGTCTGCTTCAGGCCGCTCATGGAGGCGGAGATCGCCTCGGCCTGCTCGTCGGCGAGCTGCTCGCCGGTGGTGGTCTCCACGAGCTTCGCGGGCAGGGCCTTGTCCAGCGCGGCCTTGAGCGCCGTCTGGCTGGTGCCGGCCGCGGCCCGCACGTCGATCTCGTCGTACGTGCCCTTCTTGCCGAACAGGGCCTGGGCGGTGGGCGTGTCGAACAGGGTGAGGCTGCCGCCGGCGGCCACGTTGCCGTCGTCGGTGGTGAAGATGCCGCTGACGACGGGGGTGAGAACCGGTCCGTCGACGGACAGGCGCACGGTGTCGCCGACCCGGTAGCCGGCGCGCTTCGCGGTCGCGGAGTCGATCAGCACCTCGTCCGGGCCGTGCGGGGCGCTGCCGCTGACCAGCGGGTAGCGGGCGTCCTCGGTGCCCCAGTAGTTGCCGCCGGCGGACTGCCAGTCCCCGCCGACGAGCTTGCCGTCCTTGCCGGCGACGGCGGTGAAGCCGCCGACGACACCGGTGGCGGAGGCGGCACCGGGCACCCGGGCGGCCTTGTCGAGCAGCGCCTGGGTCAGCTCGGCACGCTTGCCGACCGTGTCGCCCTCGGAATCCTGGTAATCGGGCCGTACGGCGACGTCGACCTGGTCGAATCCCTTGGCGGAGCTCTTCTGGTAGGCGTCGGAGATGGTGTTGGTGAAGACCAGCGTGCCGGAGACGAACGCCACGCCGAGCATGACGGCGAGCACGGTCATCAGCAGCCGGGCCTTGTGCGCGAGGACGTTGCGCAGGGCGGTGCGGAACATCAGCGGGTACGGCCCTTCGCGTCGGACCCGGGGGTCTGCGGCCGCGCGGCGGCGCCGCCGGTGTGACCGCTGCCGGGGAGGTGGCGCATGAGGTCGAGCACGGACTCGGCGGTGGGGCCGTGGATCTCGTCGACGATCCGCCCGTCCGCGAGGAAGACCACGCGGTCGGCGTAGGCGGCGGCCACCGGGTCGTGGGTGACCATGACCACCGTCTGGCCCAGCTCGCGCACGGAGTTGCGCAGGAAGCCGAGGACCTCGGCACCGGCGCGGGAGTCCAGGTTTCCGGTCGGCTCGTCACCGAAGATGATGTCCGGCTTGGAGGCGAGGGCGCGGGCGACGGCGACGCGCTGCTGCTGGCCGCCGGACAGCTGGGAGGGCCGGTGGGCGAGCCGCCCGGCCAGCCCGACCATCTGGATCACCCGGTCGAGCCACGCCTTGTCCGGCTTCCGGCCGGCGATGTCCATGGGGAGGGTGATGTTCTCCAGGGCGGTCAGCGTGGGCAGCAGGTTGAACGCCTGGAAGATGAAGCCGATCTTGTCCCGGCGCAACTTGGTGAGCTGTTTGTCCTTCAGCTTGCCCAGCTCGGTGTCGCCGATGCGCACCGACCCGGAGGAGAAGGTGTCCAGCCCGGCCACGCAGTGCATCAGCGTGGACTTGCCGGAGCCGGACGGTCCCATGATCGCGGTGAACTCGGCCTGCCGGAAGTCGACCGAGACCCGGTCCAGGGCGACCACCCGGGTCTCACCCTGCCCGTAGATCTTCGACAACTCCGTGGCGCGTGCGGCCACGGCGGTGGTCCGGCCGGCGGTGGGTGTGGTGGTCACGGGAGGGTGCTCCTGTCGGGACGACGTGTGTTCTCGGGGACCGTTCCATCGTCTCGGCGTGCGGGGCCCGTGGAGTCAGTCGCTGTTCCGGTTCCGGGGGGCGACTCCGGTCGGACGGAAGGCCGCCGTGTCATACCTGGGGAGGACGGCCGACCCCGAGACGCCGACCGGGCAGGCGCCGGGCGGGCCCGTCGAGAACAGGTGGAACACCCTCGTTCGGACGGTGAAATTCCGTCATTTCACGTACGCGCGTACAGCTGTCACGTCACGCTATTGGCAAGTGCGGATGGCGCGTACCGTCGGCTGATGCACCCTCAGGCGTCAATAAAATAAGACAACATCGGTCCACCCTTCGGCTGTTCGAGGGATGGGTCCCGATAGGCTCGGAACGCTCGATGCGGAGCCCATGGCCTGCCCGGATGGTGGAATGCAGACACGGCGAGCTTAAACCTCGCTGCCCCTTCGCGGGCGTGCCGGTTCGAGTCCGGCTCCGGGCACCTTCCGCTTCGACCCCTCCTGAACACCCCGCGCGCGACCGTTGACAGCGGTGCCCGTGCGGTCGGAGACTCGCGCCCTGGTACCAGTGAAGAAAACTTCACTGTGCGAACAGCCGCGGTGCGGCGGAGAAGGGGACGGTCGATGCGTACCACCGTCGGGATCATCGGAGCGGGGCCGGCCGGGTTGCTGCTCGCGCGGTTGCTGCACCGGGCGGGGATCGAGTCGGTCGTCCTGGAGAGCCGCGACCGGGGTTACGTCGAGCAACGGCAGCGGGCCGGGATCCTGGAGCAGGGCACGGTGGACGTGCTGCGCGCCGCCGGGGCCGGGGAGCGGATGGACCGGGAGGGGCTGCGGCACGACGGCATCGAGCTGCGGTTCGACCGGCGCCGCCACCGCGTCGGCTTCCCCGCGCTCACCGGCGGGCGGTCCGTGACCGTCTACGCCCAGACCGAGGTGTGCAAGGACCTCATCGCGCTCCAGGTGAAGGAGGGCGGGCCGCTGCTGTTCGAGGCCGAAGCGCTGGCGGTGGAGGGCGCGCAGGGGGACCGGCCGCGGATCCCCTTCCGGCACCAGGGACGCGAGGACGTACTGGAGTGCGACTACGTGGTCGGCTGCGACGGCTTCTGGGGGGTGTCCCGCCGGGCCTTCCCGGCCGGCGTCTCCCGCGTGTTCGAGCGGACCTACCCCTACGCCTGGCTGGGCGTCCTCGCCGACGTCGCCCCCTCCCACGACGAGCTCGTCTACGCCCACCACGAGCGCGGCTTCGCCCTGCTGTCCATGCGGTCCCCGTCCGTTTCCCGGCTCTACCTCCAGGTGCCCGCCGGCACGGACGCCGGGCAGTGGGGCGACGAGGAGATCTGGGACGAGCTGGAGCGGCGGTTCGAGACGGGCGACGGCTGGCGGCTGGAGCGCGGGCCCGTCACCCAGAAGTCGGTCACGCCCATGCGCTCCTTCGTCCACGAGCCGATGCGGCACGGCCGGCTCTTCCTCGCCGGCGACGCCGCCCACATCGTGCCGCCGACCGGCGCCAAGGGGCTGAACCTCGCCGTCGGCGACGTCGTCACCCTTGCCCGGGCGCTCGTCCACGAGCGGGACACCGGCTCCCCGGACCTGCTCGACGCGTACTCCGCGACCTGTCTGCACCGCGTCTGGCAGGCCGAGCGGTTCTCCTACGACATGACGACCCTGCTGCACCGCGCCCCGGACGCCACCCCCTTCGACGCCCGCCTGCAGCTGGCCCGGCTGGAACGGATCGCCTCCTGTCGCGCGGCCGAGACCGACCTGGCCGAGGCCTACACCGGATTTCCGCTCGGTCGGCCGACCGCCCATGGCCGGGAATGAGCCGTCCGCGTAGCGTGTTGCGCAGCACGGCAGGGGAAAGAAGCACCGCAGGAGAAAGATCCTCCTCAGGTATCACGACGATCCTTTGCCAATCCATTACTCTTGAGCCAAGGCTGCGCTCGGCAGCCATGGAGGAGTGAAATGAGGAGCAGCAACCCGGTCTTCTCGCGACGGGGGTTCAGCCGCGACAGCGGCTACGCCGGCTTCAACACCGCACCGCAGGCCGGGTACGCCCAGGGCAACCCCTACGCGCAGAACCCGTACGCGCAGAACCCGTACGCACAGAACCCGTACGCGCAGGGGGACGTCCAGCACGGCGCCCCGCCGCAGGCCCCGGCCACCACCGACCGGATGACCATGGACGACGTCGTCGTCCGTTCGGCGCTCACGCTCGGCACGGTCGCCGTCGGCGCCGTCCTCGCCTGGGCGCTGCTGCCGGTCTCCGGCACCAGCTACGGCCTGGCCGTCGGCGCCGCCCTGATCGCCTTCGTCCTGGCGATGGTGCAGAGCTTCAAGCGCACCCCGTCGCCCGCGCTGATCCTCGGGTACGCGGCCTTCGAGGGCGTCTTCCTCGGCGTCTTCAGCGAGATGTTCAACAGTCGCTGGAGCGGCGCGCCGTTCCAGGCGGTGCTCGGCACCATGGCGGTGTCCGGCGCGACCCTGCTGGTCTACAAGGCCGGCTGGATCCGCGTCACCGCCCGCTACGCCCGCATCGGCATCACCATCGCGATCGCCTTCATGGTGGTCATGGCGATCAACCTGCTGCTGGTGGCCTTCGGCGTCGCCGAGGACGGCGGGCTGCGCAGCTTCGGTCCGCTCGGTGCCGTGGTCGGCATCTTCGCGATCCTGCTCGGCGCGTTCTTCCTGACCCTCGACTTCAAGCAGATCGAGGACGGCATCGCCTACGGCGCGCCGCGCAAGGAGTCCTGGCTCGCCGCGTTCGGTCTCACCATGACCCTGGTGTGGATCTACGTGGAGATGCTGCGGCTGGTGGCGATCTTCAGCAGCAACGACTAGCGCGACCGCCGTCGCACGCAGGGGCCCCGGGCGATCCGCCCGGGGCCCTTCGGCGTTCAGAGCAGCTTGCGCGCCGCCCTCCGCAGGTCGTACTCGTGCACGATCGCCTTGGCGTGGCCGTACGCCAGGTCGTACTCGTGCCGGAGCCAGCTGACCTTCTCCTCGAAGCGGAACAGGGACGGGCCTTCTTCGACGGCGCGCAGCCAGTCGGAGACTTCACGACCGGTGCAGTGCGGGATGCGGGCGAGCAGGTTGCGGTGGGTCTCCTCGGACAAGACGTGGGACATCGGCGCCTCCGAACGCAAAGGGGATGTAAGCCGGTCCTTCAGGTCACCGTGCCTGAGCGTTCGCGTATTGGCAACAGTGCGGCGCGTTACGCTCGGCGCGTGGTTGATACGACGCCCTTGACCAAAGCAGTGGATGATTTCGCCGACCGGCTGCGGGCGGCCCCGCAGAGTCGGCTCCAGCGGGGGGCCGCCGCCGAGGCGCTCGCGCTGGCCAGGGAGTTGGCCGGCTGGGCCCAGCGTGTCGAGTCGCCGGGGTCGGAGCCCCGGGTGATGCCGGACGCCGGGATGTTCGCCGCGGCCGACCAGATTCTGGTGGCCGCCCACGACTTGGCCGATGTGCTGCGCGGTGACGATCAGGTTGCCGAAGCCGTCCGGCTGGTGGAGGAGGCGCGGCAGCGGGCGGGGGTCTGAGGAAGACGCGAAAGACGCCGGAGGAAGACGCCGGAGGAAGAGGGCGCAGGAAGAGGTCAGAGGGACGCGATGACCCTGTCGGCCAGGACGTAGACCATCTCCTCGCCGCACGCGAAGGTGAGGGTGTACGCGCCGGAGATCCCCGAGCCGCCCAGGAGGTAAGGGGACTCGCCCGCCTCCACGGCCCTCGCCAGGCGTTCCGCCGTCTCGCGGTGGCCCGGGGTCATGCACAGGGTGGTGCCGTCGGCGAAGACGTAGACGTCGAGGGTGCCGAGCGGGCCCGGGCGGACGTCGGAGAGCTCGACGCGCTCGGCGGCCAGCTCCTCCAGCACCGACACCGTGCGCTCGTGGTCGCTCACGGCGGGCGACTGCACCGGGACGAAGTCGGGGTGCGAGGGGTGCCGGCGGCGGGCCGCGGCGAGCTCCGGGGACTCGCTCGGGGTGCCTCCCTGGACGAAGTCCTTGGGCGAGAAGTCGTCGGCGTCGACGGCCGGCTCCAGCGGTTCCAGCGGTTCCAGGCCCGCGAAGTCCGCCTGGCGCGGCAGGAACAGCTCGGGGTCGGGCAGGCCGTACAGCGAGGGCGTGTCGGAGGCGTCCCGGGCTTCCTGCGCGGCCCAGAAGGCGCGCGCCTCGGCCAGTTCCCGCTCCCGCTCCTCGGCCAGCGCCTCGGCGACGGCCGCGCGTATCTGCTCGGTGTCCGAGCTGGTGCGGGCGCCCGGCAGCAGGGCGTGCGTGGTCGCGGCCTGGTTCTCGGCGAGCTGCCGCTGGAGCTCCGTCAGCTGCCGGCGGAGCTTCAGGACGGTCCGCAGGACGGCGACGCCCACGGCGCCGGTGGCAGCCGTGGTGAGCAGCAGGGCGATCGGCATGGCGCTCACTGACTTACTCCCGGTTCAAAGTCGTCCCCCGACTTCCTACATCAGCTTGAAGGGCGGACTAACCAGCTGTCAGTGCGTAACGTCACGAAACGGACAGGACTTTGGCTTCGTGGTTCTGCCGTGCGCCGTGCCGACCTGCTCTGACCTGCGTGGATGTGCCCAGCGGGCGAGATAGGTCACATCCTGGGGGAGATTGGATCACAGAAAGGCCCAGAACCGTGTCGTTTCCTCGGTTCTGGGCCCTTCTGCGACCTGGCGTGCAGGCTCCGCTACGGACGGTGGGTCAGCTGAGGCGCTCGATGACCATCGCCATGCCCTGGCCGCCGCCGACGCACATCGTCTCCAGGCCGAACTGCTTGTCGTGGAACTGGAGCGAGTTGATGAGCGTGCCGGTGATGCGGGCGCCGGTCATGCCGAAGGGGTGGCCGACGGCGATGGCGCCGCCGTTGACGTTCAGCTTGTCGATGTCGACGCCGAGGTCCCGGTAGGAGGGGATCACCTGGGCCGCGAACGCCTCGTTGATCTCCACCAGGTCGATGTCGTCGATGGTCAGGCCGGCCCGCTGGAGCGCCTGCCGGCTGGCGTCGACCGGGCCGAGGCCCATGATCTCCGGGGAGAGGCCGGAGACGCCGGTGGAGACGATCCGGGCGAGCGGGGTCAGGCCCAGCTCGCGGGCCTTGGTGTCACTCATGATGACGACCGCGGCGGCACCGTCGTTGAGCGGGCAGCAGTTGCCGGCGGTGACCCGTCCGTCCGGGCGGAAGACCGGCTTCAGGCCGGCCACGCCCTCCATGCTGACGCCGGCGCGCGGGCCGTCGTCCTTGCTGACCACCGTGCCGTCCGGGAGGGTCACCGGGGTGATCTCGCGCTCCCAGAAACCGTTCTGCAGGGCCTTCTCGGCGAGGTTCTGCGAGCGGACGCCGAACTCGTCCATCTCCTCGCGGGTGACGCCCTTCAGACGGGCCAGGTTCTCCGCGGTCTGGCCCATGGCGATGTAGGCGTCCGGCAGCTCGCCGTCCTCGCGCGGGTCGTGCCACTCGTCGGCCCCCGACTGGGCGACGGCCGCGGTGCGGGCCTCGGCCTCGGCGAACAGCGGGTTGTGCGTACCCGGCAGCTCGTCGGAGCTGCCCTTGACGAAGCGGGAGACCATCTCGACGCCGGCCGAGATGAAGACGTCGCCCTCGCCGGCCTTGATGGCGTGCAGCGCCATGCGGGAGGTCTGGAGGGAGGAGGAGCAGTAGCGGGTGATCGTGCAGCCGGGCAGGTAGTCCATGCCCATCTGCACGGCGACGATGCGGCCGAGGTTGTGGCCCTGCTCGCCGCCGGGGAGGCCGCAGCCGAGCATCAGGTCGTCGATCTCGCGCGGGTCCAGCTCGGGGATCTTGGCGAGCGCCGCCTGGATGATCGTGGCGGTGAGGTCGTCGGGGCGCAGGTCCTTCAGAGAGCCCTTGTTCGCGCGGCCGATGGGGGAGCGGGCGGTCGAGACGATGACGGCTTCGGGCATCACGGCTCCAGGGGAGGGAATCGGGCAGGGCCTTCTGGGGAAGTTACCCGTCCGTATGAGCTGGGTCACCGGTGTCGTCGTGTGACCCTGGCCGCACTTTCTAAGCGCTTGCTTTTCCGATCGGGCCGGCCGGCCTCTCTGATCCGACCGGCCGGCGGGAGCGCGCCGGCCGGTCAGAGCGAGGGGGCCGCCGGCTCGGCCTCCGGCACCCGCCGCCTGCGCCGCCGCTTGAGCAGCGCCCACGGCCCCCGGGGCCCGGTGGGCATGGCCGCCGTGACCTCGGTGCCCGCCTCGGACGCGGCCTCGGCGGCCGCCCGCGCCACCGGCAGGAAGCCCTCGCGGCGCGACACGTCCGGCCGCTCCTCCTCCGCCGGCCACAGCCCGAGCGCCGCGCAGACCGTGGGCAGCACGGCCATCGCCGCCGTGGCGTATCCCTCCGCCGACGGGTGGTAGTTGTCCGGCCCGAACAGCTCGCGCGGGTTCGCCTCGAACTCGGGGCCGAGCAGATCGCCCAGCGACACCGTGCGCCCGCCCTGCTCCACCACTCCGATGGTCTGGGCCGCCGCCAGCTGCCGGGAGGCGCGCCGGGCCAGCCACCGCAGCGGCTGCTGCACCGGCTCGATCGTGCCGAGGTCGGGACAGGTGCCGACCACCACCTCGGCACCGGCCGTGCGAAGCCGCCGTACCGCCGCCGACAGGTGCCGTACCGAGCGGGTCGGCGGCATCCGGTGGGTCACGTCGTTCGCGCCGATCATGATCACGCAGATGTCCGGGACGGGGGAGGGGGAGGAGAGCACCAGGGTCACCTGGCGGTCGAGGTCGTCGGACTGGGCACCGGGCAGCGCCACGTTCCGCAGCTCCACCGGGCGCTCCGCCACCGCCGCGAGGCCCGAGGCCAGCAGCGCGCCCGGGGTCTGGCCCGCCCGGTGCACACCCTGCCCGGCCGCCGTGGAGTCGCCGAGCATGGTCAGGCGCAGGGGCGGTTCGCCGGGGATGTCGTAGGCGTGGCCGTACACGCCCTCGGCCGGTGGCACCCGGCCGCCGCTGCCGTTGCCCACATGGCGCCGCGCCAGCCGGAGCTCCGCCAGCACCAGGCCGACGGCGGCGGCACCCACCAGCCCGGCCCCGCCACCGCCGTACGCCGCTCCGGCCGCGATCCGCCGGGCCACCCGCGCCCTCGACATGCTCGTCATGCGTCGCCGCCACCTCCTCGTAGCCGTACACCCACTCCTTGCCCCGTACAGGGCGTGCGTCAATCTCCACGGGGAGTGAACGACCGCCTCCGCCACACAGCTGGCCTTAGGCTGGCGACACCACTACGAACACACCTTTTGCAGCGACCGGAGACAACGGTGCAATACCACGATTCGATGATCAGCCTCGTCGGCAACACCCCGCTGGTGCGGCTCAACAACGTGACCAAGGGCATCCAGGCGACCGTCCTGGCCAAGGTGGAGTACTTCAACCCGGGCGGTTCCGTGAAGGACCGCATCGCCCTGCGCATGATCGAGGCCGCCGAGCGGAGCGGTGAGCTGAAGCCGGGCGGCACGATCGTCGAGCCGACCAGTGGCAACACCGGTGTGGGTCTGGCCATCGTGGCCCAGCAGAAGGGCTACAAGTGCATCTTCGTGTGCCCCGACAAGGTGAGCACCGACAAGATCAACGTGCTGCGGGCCTACGGGGCCGAAGTGGTCGTGTGCCCGACGGCCGTGGCGCCTGAGCACCCGGACTCCTACTACAACGTGTCCGACCGCCTCGTCCGGGAGACGCCGGGCGCCTGGAAGCCCGACCAGTACTCCAACCCCAACAACCCGCTCTCCCACTACCACTCGACCGGTCCCGAGCTGTGGGAGCAGACCGAGGGCAGGATCACCCACTTCGTGGCGGGCGTCGGCACCGGCGGCACCATCTCCGGCACCGGCCGCTACCTGAAGGAGGCCAGCCAGGGGAAGGTCAAGGTCGTCGGCGCCGACCCCGAGGGCTCCGTGTACTCCGGCGGCTCCGGGCGGCCGTACCTGGTCGAGGGCGTCGGTGAGGACTTCTGGCCGACCGCCTACGACCGCACCATCGCCGACGAGATCGTCGCGGTCTCCGACAAGGACTCCTTCCAGATGACCCGCCGGCTGGCCAAGGAGGAGGGCCTGCTGGTGGGCGGCTCCTGCGGCATGGCCGTCGTGGCCGCGCTGGAGGTCGCCGAGCGGCTCGGTCCGGACGACGTCGTGGTGGTGCTGCTGCCGGACAGCGGCCGCGGCTACCTCAGCAAGATCTTCAACGACGAGTGGATGGCCGACTACGGCTTCCTGGAGGACGAGGGCCCGAGCGCCCGCGTCGGTGACGTCCTGAACCACAAGGCGGGCGGCTCCATCCCGTCCCTGGTGCACATGCACCCCGAGGAGACCGTCGGCCAGGCCATCGAGGTGCTGCGCGAGTACGGCGTCTCGCAGATGCCGGTCGTCAAGCCGGGCGCCGGTCACCCGGACGTGATGGCCGCCGAGGTCGTCGGCTCGGTCGTGGAACGGGAGCTGCTGGACGCCCTGTTCAGCAAGCGCGCGTCCCTGGAGGACCCGCTGGAGAAGCACATGTGCGCCCCGCTGCCGCAGGTGGGTTCCGGCGAGCCGGTCGGCGACCTGATGCAGGTGCTCGGTTCGGCGGACGCGGCGATCGTCCTGGTCGAGGGCAAGCCGACCGGTGTGGTCAGCCGGCAGGACCTGCTGGCGTTCCTCGCCGAGGGCGGCAACAAGTAGCCGAACGGGCGGTGAACCGCCCGCACGGCCGGTGAACCGCCCGCACGGCCGGTGAACCGCCCGCACGGCCGGTGAACCGCCCGTGCGGGCGGCGGACTTGCGGGGGGACGGGGGTTCGCGGAAGTGGTACGAGCGTGTCACGTGCGCGCAGCACCCGCTTAACACGGGTCCGGCACATTGGACGGTGTCGGCAGGGAGACGGGGCACCACCCAGGCGTTGAGCACTGGGAGCCTCCCTCCCGGGCCGGCGCCGAACGGCGCCAAGGACCTCCGGAGCGGCTCCCGGACCTCCATGGACGCCTCGGACGCGCAAGCCCGGTCCTGACCCGGCCCGCGTCCCTCGCGGGGACCGCCGTCGTCCCGCCCCCCGGTTACGGGGGTGCGGCGGTCCCCGCGCAAATCACCCGGCGCGGCATGCGGCTTCCCACCGCGCGGCATGCGGCTTCCCACCGCGCGGCACGCGGCTTCCCACCGCACGGCATGCGACTTCCCAGCCCCAGCCCCAGCCCTCGCCCGGTGCGCGGGCGCGGGCGCGGGGCCGGGGTGCCGCTCAGTCGTCCTCGGCCGGCCGGTACCGGTCGCGGCGGCCCGCGAGCAGCTCCGGGTGCAGCCGGACCGCCTGCACCGCGTTGACGCCGACGACGCCGAACCAGGTGGCCACGATCCCGGCCAGACCGGCCAGCGCGCCGGAGATCGCCGACAGCGGGATCGCCAGGACCAGCGTGATCAGGGCGAAGCCGTAGCGCTCGGCCCAGGAGTCGGCCGGCTTCGGCCGCCGGGTCTCGCGCGCGGCCGCCATCTGCCGCTCGGCCAGCTGCCGCCGCACCCGGCGTTCCACCGCGTCGTCGATCCGCTGTTCCACCTTCTCCAGGAACGAGTCCACGAGAGCGGAGTCGTACTCCTCGCCCAGTTCCCTGCGGGCCCGCACGGTGGCGTCGAGGTCCTTCCTGAGCTCCGCGTCACGCGGATCGAGTGTGTCCATACCGGCCACCCTAGGAAGCGGCCGGCTCCGCCGCACTGGGGCTGGCCCCCCGGTCCGGGGTGGGGACGGCGGCTGCGCTCCGGCACCCCGCGCTGTATAACGGTATGCAGTGACGCGATGCCTGAATAGTCGGCTCGTGTCCGGCTGTGCCTCGGCGCTGTACTCTCCCGGGGCGTCGAGGAGATCTGGAGGGGGAGTACGTCATGAGCGCGACCGACAGCCCTGCGAACCGCTTGCAGGCGCTCTTCGAGGGCCACCGGCTCACGCCGACCCAGCGCCGCATCGCGCACAGCATGGTGCGCCGGGCGGCCGATGTGCCCTTCCTGTCCAGCGTGGAGCTGGCCGAACTGGCCGGGGTCAGCCAGCCGTCGGTGACCCGGTTCGCCGTCGCCCTCGGCTTCGACGGCTACCCCGCCCTGCGCAAGCACCTGCGCGAGGTCGTCCCGGCCGAGCCGGCCGCCGGGGCGGGGGCTTACAACGAGTACCAGCAGGCCGTCGAGGCCGAGATCGAGAACCTGAAGCACCTCGCCGAGCTGCTCGCCGACCCCCGCCCGGTGCAGGAGGCCGGCCGGGTGCTCGCCGCCTCCCGCCCGCTGCCGGTGCTCGGGCTGCGCGCCGCCGCCTCCCAGGCGTACGGCTTCGCCTACTTCGCCGCCAAGGTCCACCCCGACGTCCGGCTGCTGCACGAGGGCGGCACGATGGTCCACGACCGCGTCGACGCCGCGGTCCGCGCGGGCGCCACCGCCCTGCTCTGCTTCGCCCTGCCCCGGCACCCGCGCGAGGTCGTGGACACCCTCGCCCACGCCAAGGACGCGGGCCTGACCGTCGTCACGGTCGCCGACTCGGCGTTCGCGCCGGTCGCCAAGTACTCCGACCTGCTGCTGCCCGCCGCCGTCGGCACCGGGCTCGCCTTCGACACCGCGTGCGCGCCGATGCTGCTCGGCCGGGTGCTGCTGGAGGCGCTCTGCGACGACCTGCCGGACGCCCAGGCACGTCTGGAGGAGTTCGACGCCAGGGCGGCGGCCCGGGGGCTGTTCGTGGAGTGACGCCCGTCCGGGGGCTCTCAGATTCGTCTCACGTTGTGCTACTAGCTTCCCTACGAGACGTAGCAACCATGCGGACACGTGACACGGGAGGCTGACGTGGCGCGCGGAGGACAGGGACTGGCACGGGTGGCCGTCGTCGTACGGGCGGGGGCCGCACCGCTGTGGTGGCTCGGGGTGGCCGCCGCGGGGATCGGTGTCGTGCCGGAGGGACTGACGGGACGCCGGATCGGCGTACTGGCCGGGGCGGCGCTGTTCCTGCTCGGCGCCGCCGCCGTGGCGCTGGCCCGCCGGGGCCGGTACGCGGCGCTGGCCGGCGGTGCGGCCCGCGCGGGCCGGTACGACGTGCTGCAGGACCGGGCGGTGACCGTGCGCAACTGGCGCCGGGGACACCGCTGGTGGCTGCTGGCGGGCTGGGTCGTCGCGCTCGGCTCCGCCTTCGCCGTACCCGCGGCCGGTGGCCTGCTGATGGCCGGGCTCGGTGCCGGGCTGCGGCTGAAGGCCGCCTGGATCGGACGGCTGGAGCGGGCCGCCCAGACGCTGCTGTGGGTGCGCGTCGACTGGCTGGACGGGCGCGGCGGCCGCCCGGCGGGCAAGGCCGTGGGCGGCCTGCGCGGTACGGGCATCGCGGCCGGCGACGCGGCCCCGGGCGGGGCCCGCCGCCGCACCGCGGCGCTCGTCTGAGCCGCCGTCAGACCTCCAGCTCCTCCTCGATCCGCTTCAGCTGGTGCCGGGCCATCGCGAGGTTGGCCCGGCTGGAGTCGAGGACCAGGTAGAGGAAGAGTCCGTTGCCGCCGCGGCTGCTGAGCAGGCGGATGAGGTGGTACTGGTCGGACAGGGTGATCAGGATGTCCTCGATGCCGGCCTTGAGCCCCAGCATCTCCATCGTGCGCATCTTGGCGCGGATCACGTCCGTGTTGCCGGCGGCGGCCACGTTCAGGTCGAAGGTCTTGCTGCCGCCCATCGTGCCCAGGGCCATGCCGCTGGTGTAGTCGACGAGTGCGACACCGGTGGCGCCCTCGATGGAGGTGAGGGCTTCCTTCAGCGCGGTCTCGGTATTGGCCATGGTGGTCCTCTCAACTGTCGGTTGCGGTGCGCGCCTCGGCACTCGTCGTGCGAGGCGTGCGGGTGGGCATCGGGGGTGCCGCACGCACGGCTCCCAGAGGTCGTGGGCCCGGCCGGGCGGTGCGGGCGGCGGCCTCGGCGGCGTCCAGCAGCTCCCCGACGCGGGCACCGGCCCGGCGGCCCTCCAGGTGCAGCCGGCCGACGTTGACCCGGTCCTGGGCGAGCAGCGTCAGGACGGCGCTCCGGCCGGCCGCGTAGGTGGCGATGTAGCCGCGCTCGCCGCGCACCAGCAGTTCCCGGAAGCCGCCGTGCCCGGTCGCGTCGGTGACCCGCACGGCCACGCCGAGCGCGGCGGCGGTGAGCGCGGCGGCGGTGAGCGCGGCCAGGCCCTCCGGGTCGACCCCGGGGGTGTCGTGGGCGACGACGAGGCCGTCGACACCGGCCGCGAGGGCGCCGGTCAGCTGCGGCACCCGGGTGCGTAGCCGGCGCAGCTCCGCCAGGACCGTCTCCAGGTCCTCTTCGGCCACCATCAGGTCTCTCCTCTCGGCGGGGCGGTGCCGTTCAAAGCGCCTCCAGCGCATCCCTGAGCCTCTTCAGCAGCGCGATGTCGGGGTCGGTGGTGACCTGGTGGGGCGGGGGCGGCGGGGCCGCCGCCGGGAGCGCGGCCGGCGCCGGCGGCACCGGCGCGACGTACCCGGCCGCCGCGAGCCGGCGGACGTCGACCAGCGTGTGGAACGCCTGCCGGCCCAGGTGCCGCGCGATGTCGGCGGCCGTGCGGACGCCGTCCACGCGGTCCAGGACGGCCCGCTGCCGGGGCGCGACGGGTGCCGCGGGGGCGCGGCGGGCCGGGTCCACGCGGATCAGCGGGGCGCTGTCGGCGGCCGGGTCGGGCCACAGCCGGTGCAGCAGCAGGCGGCGGCGGAGCGTCTCCCGCTCCAGCGCGACGACCGGGACCGAGGGCAGCGGGCCGAGCCGGGGCGCGTGGTCGTACCGGAACCATCCCGGGGTGCTGCTCGGTGCCAGCGCGAAGTACCCGGCGTCGTAGAGCGCGTCGAGGTGGCACAGCTCCAGCGCGCCGGTGGGCAGCACCCCGGAGCTCAGCAGGAGTTCGGCCGCGTGCAGCGGGCCCGGGGTGCGGGCCGCGGCCCGCTGCCAGGCGGTGCCCGCGAGGGTGCCGTGGGCCGTCAGGAGCACGTCGAGGCCGGGGGCGAGGGGGCTCTCGGCGTGCACCACCCGGCCCTCGGCGAGGTGCAGGACGCCGTGTTCGCGCACCAGGACACCGGTGGCCCGCTCCTCGGCGAGCCGGGTGAGCATCGGGGACAGCGCGCGGGTGGCCCCCTTGTCCCGCACGGGCAGGGCCGGCGGCGGGGTTCTGACGGCGGTCATCCCAGCACCAGCCGGGCGGCCATCTCACCGAGCCGGATCCGGGCGAGCGCGAGATTGCCCTCCTCACGGCCGAGCCACAGGTGCAGGAACACGCTGCTGTCGAAGGACGTGTCGACGAACCGCAGCAGGTGGTAGCTGTCGGTGTTGCTGATGATCACGTCCTCGACCGGTGCCGGCGCGTCACCGCGCGCGGCGAAGGTGCCGTGCTCGGCGGCCATCCGGGCGAGCTCCGCGGCCTCGGCGGCGGTCGTCTCGTGGTCGCCGCCGGGCGCCTCCCCGACCGTGCCGAGGGCCAGTCCGCTCGTCCAGTCCACCAGCGCGGCCCCCCGGGCACCGGGCAGGCGCATCGCTTCCAGTAGGCACTCGTCGATTCCGGGCACCGTGGCTCCCCTCCCGCCTGGGACTCCGGCTGAGTGACGCCGACACTACGCAACGTGTGCGCGGGAGGTGAGGCCTTTGGTATTTTCCGGTGGAACATGCGTCCGGCGTACTAGTGTTGCTCAACTGACGTGTGTTCCACGCCGGTTGATCCATGTGTTCGAGGGTGGACGAGGGTGGGCGGAGTGCGTCAACGGCGCTCGGTCGCATTCAGGGTGGTGAGCGCGGACGCGTGCGCCCCTCCGGACTCCGCCACCACCTCCGCGATGGTCTGCGGCTCGCGTACGACCGCGAAGGCGACGCCTCCCGCACCGTCCGGCGCGAAGCCGTGGATGCCCGGCCGGGCCAGCGAGTTGTAGGCGTAGTGGTGCGCGAAGTAGTAGGCGCCCGTGTCCAGCGCGGCCGCGTAGTCCCCCGCTTCCAGCGGGGGCAGGGCGCGCCCCTCGGCCAGCAGGTCGCCGGAGAAGCAGGCCGGCCCGGCCACGTCCTGCACCACCTGCGGCCCGGTCTTCGGCCGCCCCCCGGCGTCGTACGCGGCGATCCTGAGCGGCCACGCCTCCGGCGCGTACACCGTCCGCGTCGCCACCTGCACGCCCGCGTGCGTCACCGCGATCCGCCGTCCGCCCGCGCTCTTGGCGTACTCCACCCGGGCCACCACCGTCCCGTGCTTGGCCAGCAGCGACCGCCCGAACTCGGTCACCAGCCCGTACCGCCCGTCGAACAGCCCCGGCACCTCCTCGGCCAGCAGCCGCGCGTAGTGCGCGTACGACGGTGCCGCCTCCTCCGAGGCGAAGTTCACCGGCAGTCCGCCGCCGATGTCGACGGTGTCGACCTGCTGCCGCCCGACGGCCGCGTTGATCTCCTCCGCGAGCCGGTACGCCTCCGCCACGCCCCGCGCCAGCAGCGCCGGCGCGATGCCCTGCGAGCCGGTGTGCGCGTGCAGCCGGGTCAGCCAGGGGCGGTCCGCGTACGCCTGCACGACCCACGCGCGCGCCCCCTCGTCCCGCAGCGCCACCCCGAACTTGGAGGTCCGGGTCGCCGTGGAGGTCGCCCCGATCGTGCCGGCGCCGATCTGCGGGTTGACCCGGAGGCCGAGGGCGGACCGGCCGGGTGCGGCGGGGACGCCCCAGGTGCCCGCCGGGCCCCGGCGCACCAGGGCGTCGAGCCGGGCCAGCTCCTGCGGGTTGTCCGCGTTCACCGCGATGCCCAGGGCCAGCGCCTCGCGCAGCTCCGCCGGGGTCTTCGCCGGCGAGTCCAGCACCGTCCGGTCGGGCGGCACCCCGGCCGCCCGGGCCAGCGCCAGCTCGCCGGGGCTCGCCACCTCCGCGCCGATCCCCTCCTCGCGCAGCAGCCGCAGCACCGGCACCAGTGGGGTCGCCTTCACCGCGAAGGCGTGCAGCACCGGTGTGCCGGGCGCGGTGACCGCCTCGAAGGCCGCCCGCAGCGCCGCGGCCGACTCCCGGATCCCGGTGACGTCCAGCAGCCCCACCACGGCCGCGTCCGGCCCCAGCAGCCCCTGCTCGACCGCCGCCCGCACCGCCTGGTCGCGGCGGGCCGCGCGCGCCCGCGCCTCGCTCTCGACGTCGTGTTCCACGGCTTCCCCGTCCTGTGTCGGCCACCGGTGCTTCCAGCCAAACATCCGCCGCGCGCGGACGCGGCCCCACCGATGTATTGACTAGGTCTATTCAGGAAGCCAGGATGTGAATAGACGTAGGCACTGGAGGAGGCAGACGATGTCGGGACCCCGCCCCGTACGAGCACCGCGCGGCACGGAACTGAGCGCCCTGGGATGGCAGCAGGAAGCCGCCCTGCGCATGCTCCAGAACAACCTCGACCCCGAGGTCGCCGAGCACCCCGACAAGCTCGTCGTCTACGGCGGCACCGGCAAGGCCGCCCGTGACTGGCGCTCCTTCGACGCCATGGTCCGCACCCTCAGGACCCTCAAGCAGGACGAGACCATGCTGGTCCAGTCCGGCCGCCCGGTCGGCGTGATGCAGACCCACGAGTGGGCCCCGCGCGTCCTCATCGCCAACTCCAACCTGGTCGGCGACTGGGCCAACTGGGAGGAGTTCCGCCGTCTGGAGGCCCTCGGCCTGACCATGTACGGCCAGATGACCGCCGGCTCCTGGATCTACATCGGCACCCAGGGCATCCTCCAGGGCACCTACGAGACCTTCGCCGCCGTCGCCGCGAAGAAGTTCGGCGGCACCCTCGCCGGGACGATCACCCTCACCGCCGGCCTCGGCGGCATGGGCGGTGCCCAGCCGCTCGCCGTCACCATGAACGACGGCGTCGCGATCTGCATCGACGTCGACCCGCGCGCCATCGAGCGCCGCATCGAGCACCGTTACCTGGACGTCAGGGCCGACAGCCTGGACCACGCGCTGCAGCTGGCCGTCGAGGCCCGCGACGCCCGCCGTCCGCTGTCCATCGGCGTCCTCGGCAACGCCGCCGAGCTTCTCCCGCAGCTCCTGGCGATGAACGCCCCCGTCGACATCGTCACGGACCAGACCTCCGCCCACGACCCGCTGTCCTACCTGCCGGTGGGCGTGGCCTTCGAGGACATGGCGTCCGAGGCGGCGAAGGACCCGGCCGGATTCACCACCCGGGCCCGGGAGTCGATGGCGCAGCACGTCGAGGCCATGGTCGGCTTCATGGACGCCGGCGCCGAGGTCTTCGACTACGGCAACTCCATCCGCGGCGAGGCCCAGCTGGCCGGGTACGGCCGGGCGTTCGCCTTCCCCGGCTTCGTCCCCGCCTACATCCGCCCCCTGTTCTGCGAGGGCAAGGGCCCCTTCCGCTGGGCGGCCCTGTCCGGCGACCCGGCCGACATCGCCAAGACCGACAAGGCGATCCTGGAGCTCTTCCCCGAGAACGAGTCCCTGGCCCGCTGGATCAAGATGGCCGGCGAACGGGTCCACTTCCAGGGCCTGCCCGCGCGGATCTGCTGGCTCGGCTACGGCGAGCGCGACAAGGCCGGCGAGCGCTTCAACGACATGGTGGCGAGCGGCGAACTGTCCGCTCCGCTGGCCATCGGACGCGACCACCTCGACTGCGGTTCCGTCGCCTCCCCGTACCGCGAGACCGAGGCCATGCTCGACGGCTCGGACGCGATCGCCGACTGGCCGCTGCTCAACGCGATGGTCAACGTCGCCTCCGGCGCCTCCTGGGTGTCCATCCACCACGGCGGCGGCGTGGGCATGGGACGGTCCATCCACGCCGGACAGGTGACGGTGGCCGACGGCACGAAGCTGGGCGGCGAGAAGATCCGCCGCGTACTGACCAACGACCCCGGCATGGGTGTCATCCGGCACGTGGACGCCGGGTACGACATCGCGGAGTCCGTGGCCCAGGAGCGCGGCGTCCGGGTCCCGATGCGCGAGGGTGACCACGCGTGAGCTTCCACAGCATGTGGGCGGAGCTGCTGCCGATCGGCCGCAGCCCCGCCTCCGGCGGCTACCGCCGCTTCGCCTGGACCGGCGCCGACGCCGAGTGCCGGGCGTGGTTCAAGGAGCAGGCCGAGGCGCGCGGGCTGGCCTACGAGGTGGACCGCAACGGCAACCAGTGGGCCTGGCTGGGGGACCCGGACGCCGGGGACGCCGTCGTCACCGGGTCGCACCTGGACTCCGTGCCGGACGGCGGCGCCTTCGACGGGCCTCTCGGGGTCGTGTCCTCCTTCGCCGCGCTGGACGAGCTGCGCGGCCGGGGAGCGGAGTTCGCGAAGCCCCTCGCCATCGTCAACTTCGGGGACGAGGAGGGGGCCCGGTTCGGGCTCGCCTGTGTCGGCTCCCGGCTCACCGCAGGCCGGCTGACACGGGAGCAGGCCCACCGGCTCACCGACGGGGACGGCGTCAGCCTGCCCCGGGCCATGGAGGCCGCCGGCCACGACCCCGAGGCCATCGGGGCCGACCCCGAGCGACTGGCCCGCATCGGCGCCTTCGTGGAACTGCACGTCGAGCAGGGGCGGGCGCTGGACCTCTCCGGCGACCGGGTGGGCGTCGCCAGCGCCATCTGGCCGCACGGGCGCTGGCGGTTCGACTTCCGGGGCGAGGCCAACCACGCCGGCACCACCCGGCTGGTGGACCGGCGCGACCCGATGCTGTCGTACGCGGAGACGGTGCTCGCCGCCCGCCGGGAGGCCGAACTCGCCGGTGCCGTCGCCACCTTCGGCAAGATCGCGGTGGAGCCGAACGGGGTCAACGCGATCCCCTCGCTGGTGCGCGGCTGGCTCGACTCCCGGGCCGCCGACCAGGGCACCCTGGACACCGTGGTCGGCGCCGTCGAGAAGGCCGCCCGGGAGTACGCGGACGCCCACGGCGTCGACCTCGACGTCGTGCGGGAGTCCTTCACCCCGGTCGTCGAGTTCGACCACGCCCTGCGCGACGAACTGGGCCGCATCCTGGGCAAGGACACCGGCCTGACGGTGCCCGTCCTGGGAACAGGGGCGGGACACGATGCCGGGATCCTCTCCGGGAGCATCCCGACCGCCATGCTGTTCGTGCGCAATCCCACCGGTGTCTCGCACTCCCCGGCCGAGTTCGCGGCCGAGGACGACTGCGTGGCCGGGGTGATCGCACTCGCCGACGTACTGGAAGGGCTGGCCTGCAGGTGACCAAGGGGACCTACTGGTTGGAGCACGCCTGGCTCGGCACGCACGTCGAGCCGGGCGTGGCCCTCGAGGTCGCGGACGGCCGGATCAGTGCCGTCCGCACCGGCGTGCCCGCCCCGCCGCCCGGCGCCGAGGTGCTGCGCGGGCTCACGCTGCCGGGGCTCGCGAACGCCCACTCCCACGCCTTCCACCGCGCCCTGCGCGGCAGTGTCCAGGTCGGCAGCGGCACCTTCTGGACCTGGCGCGAGGTGATGTACTCCGTCGCCGACCGCCTCACCCCGGAGACCTACCACGCCCTCGCCCGCGCGGTGTACGCGGAGATGGCGCTCGCCGGCATCACCTGCGTCGGCGAGTTCCACTACGTGCACCACGCACCCGGCGGCGCCCCCTACGCCGACCCCAACGCCATGGGCGAGGCCCTGATCGCGGCCGCCGCCGACGCCGGTGTCCGGATCACCCTGCTCGACACCTGCTACCTCTCCGCCGGCTTCGGCGAGCTGCCCAACACCCACCAGCTGCGGTTCTCCGACGGCAGCGCGGAGGCCTGGGCCGAACGCTGCGCAGTTCTCAAGGAGCGGGACCACGCGCGGATCGGCGCGGCCATCCACTCCGTACGGGCCGTGCCCGCCGGGCAGCTGGCGACCGTGGCGCGGTGGGCACGGGAGCGGTCGGCCCCGCTGCACGTGCACCTCTCGGAGCAGACCGCCGAGAACGAGGCCTGCCTGGCCGCCCACGGCCGCACCCCCACCCGGCTGCTCGCCGACCACGGCGTCCTCGGGCCGCGCACCACCGGGGTGCACAACACCCACCTCACCGACGAGGACATCGACCTGCTCGGCGGCTCGGGCACCGGCACCTGCATGTGCCCCACCACCGAGCGGGACCTGGCCGACGGCATCGGCCCGGCCGTCGCCCTCCAGCGGGCCGGCTCCCCGCTCTCCCTGGGCTCCGACAGCCACGCCGTCATCGACCTGCTCGAAGAAGCGCGCGCGATGGAGCTGAACGAGCGGCTGCGCACCCGCACCCGGGGCCACTGGACGGCCGCCGCCCTGCTGCGGGCCGCCACCGCCGACGGCCACGCCGCCCTCGGCTGGGACGAGGCCGGCACCATCGAGGCCGGCGCGCTCGCCGACCTGACGACGATCGCCCTGGACTCGGTCAGGACGGCCGGGCCACTGCCCCGGCTGGGCGCCGAGACGGCCGTCTTCGCGGCGAGCGCGGCGGACGTACGGCATACGGTCGTGGGCGGCCGGCATGTCGTACGCGACGGGGCGCACACGCTCGTACCCGACGTGCCGCACGCCCTTGCGCGGGCGGTCGAAGCCCTCCGCGCCTGACGACCACCCACGAGGACACCATGAGCAGCAGCACCGTCATCACCAACATCGCCACGCTGGTCACCAACGACCCCTCCCTCGGTGACGGCTCCCCCCTCGGTCTGATCCAGGACGCGGCCGTCGTCATCGACGGCGACCGTGTCGCGTGGACCGGTGAGTCAAGCAAAGCACCCGCCACTGACAACCGGGTCGACGCCGGCGGCCGGGCGGTGCTGCCGGGCTTCGTGGACTCCCACTCCCACCTGGTCTTCGCGGGCGACCGGACGCAGGAGTTCAACGCCCGCATGTCCGGCCGCTCCTACACGGCGGGCGGCATCCGCACCACGGTCGCCGCGACCCGGGCCGCGAGCGACGCGGAGCTGGAGGCGAACCTCACCCGCTACCTGGACGAGGCCCTGCGCCAGGGCACGACGACGTTCGAGACCAAGTCGGGCTACGGCCTGACCGTGGAGGACGAGTCGCGCGCCCTGCGCCTCGCGGCGCGGCACACGGACGAGGTGACGTACCTCGGCGCGCACATCGTCCCGCCCGAGCACGCCGGTGACCCGGCCGCCTACGTCGCCCTGGTCACCGGCGAGATGCTGGACGCCTGCGCGCCGCACGCCCGCTGGATCGACGTCTTCTGCGAGAAGGGCGCCTTCGACGGCGACCAGGCCCGCGCGATCCTCACGGCCGGCAAGGCCAAGGGCCTGCACCCGCGCGTCCACGCCAACCAGCTCTCGTACGGCCCCGGCGTGCGGCTGGCCGTCGAACTGGACGCGGCCAGCGCCGACCACTGCACCCATCTGACGGACGACGACGTCGACGCCCTCGCGAGCGGCCGTACGGTCGCCACGCTCCTGCCCGGCGCGGAGTTCTCCACCCGTGCCGCGTGGCCGGACGCCCGCCGCCTGCTGGACGCGGGTGTGACGGTCGCCCTCTCCACCGACTGCAACCCGGGCTCGTCCTTCACCTCGTCCGTGCCCTTCTGCATCGCGCTGGCCGTCCGCGACATGGGGATGACCCCGGACGAGGCGGTCTGGTCGGCCACGGCGGGCGGTGCCGCGGCCCTGCGCCGCACCGACATCGGCCGTCTCGCTCCGGGCGCCCGTGCCGACCTGCTCCTCCTGGACGCCCCCAGCCACGTCCACCTGGCCTACCGGCCGGGCGTGCCGCTCGTGACGGGGGTCTGGCGGCGCGGGGTACGGGCGGTCTGACGGCGCGGGGAGCGGGCGGTCCGACGCTTGCGTCCCGGCCCGGCGGGGCGGACGCGGCCCGGGAGGCCGGCATGACGGTCCGGGAGGCCGGCATGACGATCCGGGCGCCGGGTACCCGGGACCCGGCGAGCCGGGTCCCGAGGAACGGCGGAGCGGCCCGGCGCCGTCGGCCGAGCCGCTTCCCACGAGGCCGCCCGCGCGGCCCGGACGCCGGGTCACTCCTCCAGCGTCAGTCCCTTGCGCAGCCGTCCCAGCGTGCGCGACAGCAGCCGCGACACGTGCATCTGGGAGATGCCGAGCTCCTCGCCGATCTCGGACTGGGTCATGTTCGCCACGAAACGCAGGGAGAGGATCTTCCGGTCCCGTGCCGGGAGTTCGGCGATCAGGGGCTTGAGCGACTCGATGTACTCGATGCCCTCCAGGCCGTGGTCCTCGTACCCGATGCGGTCCGCGAGAGCGCCCTCGGTCTCGTCCTCCTCGGGCTGGGCGTCCAGCGAGGAGGCGGTGTACGCGTTGGACGCGGCCATGCCCTCCACGACCTCCTCGTTGGAGAGGCCGAGGCGCTCGGCGAGTTCCGCGACCGTGGGCGCGCGGTCCAGCTTCTGGGCCAGCTCGTCCCCGGCCTTGGCCAGGTCGAGCCGCAGCTCCTGGAGCCGGCGCGGGACGCGCACGGACCACGAGGTGTCACGGAAGAACCGCTTGATCTCGCCGATGATGGTCGGCATCGCGAACGTGGGGAATTCCACACCGCGGGAGAGTTCGAAGCGGTCGATCGCCTTGATCAGGCCGATGGTGCCGACCTGGATGATGTCCTCCATCGGCTCGCTGCGGGAGCGGAAGCGGGAGGCGGCGAACTTGACGAGCGCCAGGTTGAGCTCGACGAGGGTGTTGCGGACGTACGCGTACTCGTGCGTCCCTTCCTCCAGCGACTCCAGGCGCTCGAAGAGGGTCTTGGACAGGGCCCGCGCGTCGACCGGGCCGATCTCGTCGTACGGGGGGATCTCCGGGAGGCCCTCGAAGAGGTCGAGGGTGTCGATGGGATGATCCAGCTGTTCCGGTGGGGGTGTCGACGTCGCGATCGGGGTAGGCGATGCGTCGAGCCGGGGTGACATGGGTGTCCTCCATCGTTCTCGGCATATGGCTGCCGAAGCCAGTACGTGCACTGCGGTGTGCGGCGCCTCCGAAGCCGGCGTGTAGGGGTGTGTGTCCTTACTAGCCCTACCCGCTGCAGTGAGCGGGTCGCAAGTGCGTTCTGTTCTGGTATGTCCGATTGTGTGCGGATGTTCGGGTGTCGGAGTGCGCATGGAAGGCGTAATGTTCGAGGGCATCAGCAGCCACGACCTCGGGAGAGAGACGGCATGGACCACGGGACGGTCGGCAGCGCACAGTCGGGCCGGCTTCTGGTGGAGGTGCGGGAAGAGGGCTCCAGCGCCGTTGTGACACCGGCGGGTGAGCTCGATCACCACACCGCCGATCTTTTGCGTGAGCCCCTCGACGACCTCCTGGCCAAGGGCTTCTCGCGACTGGTGGTGGACTGCTCACGCCTGGAGTTCTGCGACTCCACAGGACTGAACGTCCTGCTGGGCGCGCGGCTGAAGGCGGAGGCCGCCGGAGGCGGGGTCCACCTGGCGGGAATGCTGCCGGTGGTCGCCCGCGTGTTCGAGATCACCGGGGCCGAGGCGGTCTTCACCGTCCACGATTCCGTGGAGGCGGCCCTGGCCGACGGTGCCGACTGATCCGCCGCCCCTCCCGGCCGGCCCGCCGCATCCCGCGGACATTGCGTCCGTCACGTCCAAGACGGGGGTGTTCCGCCGGATCGGTCGGGCAGGAGAGGGCAGAAGAAACGCAGGAGGCGTCCCGCCGGCCGCCGGCCGCAGGCCCTCCCGGGACCGGCGGCCGAGCCGGACGGGACCCACGAACCAGACGGGACGTACGCACGTCTGTACGGCCGGGACGCAGCGCGCGCCCGGCCGGCGGGCGGTCGCCGGACCCCGCCCGGGAAACGGGCGGGCGGCGCGCGCCCGGCCGGACGGCGCACGGACCGGCCCGGCGCCCGACGGCGCTCGGATCTTTGACCGGACTTTCGAATCGTGAACTGGTGAATCGGTGAGGTGAAGCGCTGATGAGCACCACCCGGCCTTACTCGCCGGGCGACCGCGGCCCGGAGCCCAGCGGCGCTTCCGGGGCGTCCGAGGAGGCTGTGCCGGCCGTCGGCGCAGCCACGGGGGCAGCCGCGCCGTCCGTGCCGTCCGTGCCGTCCGGCGGTACGTCACGGGTGCAGGGCCGGCAGGTCCGCAGACTCGGCCTGGAGGGCGAGAGCGGGGTCGTCCCGCTCGCCCGCGACTTCACCCGCCAGGCGCTGTACGCCTGGGGCTGGCTGCCCGCCGCCAGCGCGGACCAGCGGGCCGCCGCCGAGGACGTGCTGCTCGTCGTCTCCGAACTGGTCACCAACGCCTGCCTGCACGCCGAGGGTCCCGACGAACTGCGCCTCGCCTGCGACAACAAGGTGATCCGGCTGGAGGTCTCCGACCGCGGCACCGGCCAGCCCGCCCCGCGCAACCCGCACCGCGCCGGTCGCCCCGGCGGGCACGGCATGTTCATCGTGCAGCGGCTCTGCCTGGACTGGGGCGTCGTCCGCACGCCGGGCGCGCCGGGCAAGACGGTCTGGGCCGAACTGGGCGCCCCCGCCTGACCCGCTCGGGACGGCCCCCGGGCCACCGGCCGCCACCCCGGCACCCCGTCCCGCACGCCGGATCGCCACGACTCCGGCGTGCGCCGTGACCTCCTTCCCCACGCTCCCCGGCGCGCCTCGACGGCCGCGCCCGAAGTGCCGTCGGAGAGCGTGCTCCTCGACGCGGTCCCGGCGGTCCGCTCTTCCCGCGCACACGGAAGGGCCGCCGCACCCGCGGGGGTGCGGCGGCCCTCCTCCGGCCGGGGCCGGGCGACTAGTGGACGTCGCCCATGAGCGCGTTGACCTTCTTGCGGTACATCCACACCGCGACACCGGCGACCACGGCGAGCGTGGCCTCCAGGGCGACGAAGCCCATCCTGTCGAGGTTGACGCCACCGACGGCCGGGTTCGACAGCAGGGCGGTGACGGAGTCACCCGCGGTCACCGCGAGGAACCAGACGCCCATCATCTGGGAGGCGTACTTCTTCGGCGCCATCTTCGTCGTCACGGACAGGCCGACCGGAGACAGCGTCAGCTCACCGACGGTCTGCACGAAGTAGATGGCGACCAGCCACATCGCCGCGGCCTTGTGGCCGCCCTCGGCGATCGACAGCGGGGCGAGGAAGACGAAGAACGACGCACCCACGAGCACCAGGCCGGAGGCGAACTTCACGATCGTGCTCGGCTCCTTGCCGCGCCGGTTCAGCCACAGCCACAGCCAGGCGAAGACCGGCGCCAGGGCCATGATCATGACCGGGTTGACCGACTGGTACCAGGAGACCGGGAACTCCCAGCCGAAGACCGAGTTCTTGGCGCTGCCGTCGGCGAACAGCGACAGGGTCGAACCGCCCTGGTCGTAGATCATCCAGAAGACGGCCGCGGCGACGAAGAACCAGATGTACGCCGACACCTTGGAGCGCTCGGCCGTCTCCAGGTCCTTGTCGCGCAGGATGCGGGAGATGACCAGGATCGGCACGATCAGGCCGATGAGGGTGAGCGGGATCAGCGCCCAGTTCAGGGTGAAGTGGCCGGTGCCGCCGACGATGCCGTAGAAGACCACGGCGATGGCCAGCCAGATCAGGCCCTTGCGCAGGGTGGCGGCCTTCTCGGCCGGCGTCAGCGGGGTCGGGACCTCGCTGCTCTTCACGTTCAGGTGGCGGCCGCCCAGCAGGAACTGGACCAGACCCAGCGCCATGCCGAGCGCGGCCAGCGCGAAGCCCAGGTGCCAGTTGACGTTCTCACCGACGGTGCCGATGACCAGCGGGGCGACGAAGGCACCGAGGTTGATGCCGATGTAGAAGAGCGTGAAGCCGGCGTCCCGGCGCGGGTCGTCCGGGCCGTTGTAGAGGTGGCCGACCATCGTGGAGATGTTGGCCTTCAGCAGACCCGAACCGATGGCGACGAGGACCAGGCCGACGTAGAAGCTCGCGGCGGCGGGCAGCGCGAGGCAGAGGTGGCCGAGCATGATGATCATGCCGGCGGCGGCGACCGTCTTGCGGGGGCCGAGCACGCGGTCGGCGAACCAGCCGCCGGGCAGGGCGAGCAGGTACACGAGCGACAGGTACACCGCGTAGATCGCGCTCGCCGTGCCCGCGCTCAGGTGCAGGCCACCCGGGGCCACCAGGTACAGCGGGAGCAGGGCCCTCATGCCGTAGTAGGAGAAACGCTCCCACATCTCGGTCATGAAGAGGGTGGCCAGTCCCCGGGGGTGGCCGAAGAAGGTCTTCTCGGAACCGGGGGTGCCCGGACGGACCGAGTCCTTCGTCAGGCTGGACGCCATGGTCGTTCCTTGCTGTCGGGGCGGCGGCTGGTGGGGGTCCCCGGTGCCCGGACCGAGCCGGGAGCCGGGGGAGGAGTCGCGCGCCCGTGGGGGTGCGGCCGGCACCGGCGGGTCGGCCCTCCATCCCCACGCCCAGGGGAGTCCGCCCCGGATCGCGGAGCGGCGGACGGCGACCACCGGGATCCACGCCCCACGACGCGTCACTGCGTCCGGAGCCCGGCCAGAGGTCATTCCTTCGCGGCCGATCAAGTGATCTTGCTCGGCCCGTACACAACAAAGACCTTCAGCGTCGACTGCCCGCCAAAGGTCCCCGGTGTACTACAGGCGTTCAGGTCACCATACGGCAGGACACTGCCGGATATGGAAGGACTTGAGACGCGGATCACAGGTGTCGCGGGAACCGCACGGGGGAATTCGAAGGTCTCTCCTACGATCGCATCCCCAGGTCAATGGTTCGTACCAGGGAGGTGCGAAGGTAAGAAGCCGGGGAACCGATCACACCCCGGCACCGCACCCGGGCGGTCTACCATCACCTCATGACCCGTGTACTGCTCGCCGAGGACGACGCGTCCATCTCGGAGCCGCTGGCCCGCGCCCTGCGCCGGGAAGGTTACGAGGTCGAGGTGCGCGAGGACGGACCCGCCGCACTCGACGCCGGACTGCAGGGCGGCGTCGACCTGGTCGTGCTGGACCTGGGCCTGCCCGGCATGGACGGCCTGGAGGTCGCCCGCCGGCTGCGTGCCGACGGGCACGCCGTGCCGATCCTCATCCTGACCGCGCGGGCCGACGAGGTGGACACCGTCGTCGGCCTCGACGCGGGCGCCGACGACTACGTCACCAAGCCCTTCCGGCTCGCCGAACTGCTCGCCCGCGTGCGGGCCCTGCTCCGGCGCGGTGCCGCCGAGCCGCAGCAGCCGCCGGCCACGCACGGCGTGCGGATCGACGTCGAGTCGCACCGCGCCTGGATGGGCGAGGAGGAACTCCAGCTCACCGCGAAGGAGTTCGACCTGCTGCGGGTGCTGGTGCGGGACGCCGGCCGCGTGGTGACGCGGGACCAGCTGATGCGCGAGGTCTGGGACACCACCTGGTGGTCGTCCACCAAGACCCTCGACATGCACATCTCCTGGCTGCGCAAGAAGCTCGGCGACGACGCGGCGAACCCCCGGTACATCGCGACGGTACGCGGCGTGGGCTTCCGGTTCGAGAAGAGCTGAGCCCGGGCCGGCCCCCAGCACAGGTAAGAAACCATGCGCCGACGTCTCATCCAGTCCACCCTCGCCGTCGTCCTCGTGGTGATCGCCGTCTTCGGCGTCTCCCTCGTGATCGTCGAGACGCGGACGATCAGCAACAGCGCCCAGGAGCGGGTGGAGTCGGAGGCGGTGCGGCTGGCCAGCATCGTGGACAGCCGGCTCCTCGCCTCGGAGAACGTCAACGCGGACGTGCTGCGCAATCCGGTCAGCAAGGACCAGTACGCGGTCATCCGGATGCCCGGCAGGGCGCCCATCGAGATCGGCAGCAAGCCCGAGGGCGACACCATCCACTCCACGCAGCGGGGCGAGGAGGGCGAGACGGTCACCGTGCAGGAGCCGCGCTCCGCGGTGACCCGCGAGGTCGGCCGGACCCTGCTGATCATCGGCCTGGTCGCGCTGCTCGCGGTGATCGCGGCCGTGCTGCTCGCCGTACGGCAGGCCAACCGGCTCGCCTCCCCGCTGACCGACCTCGCCGAGACCGCCGAGCGCCTCGGCTCCGGCGACCCGCGCCCGCGGCACAGGCGCTACGGCGTCCCCGAGCTGGACCGGGTCGCCGATGTGCTGGACGCCTCCGCCGAGCGGATCGGGCGCATGCTCACCGCCGAGCGGCGCCTCGCGGCCGACGCCTCCCACCAGCTGCGCACACCGCTGACCGCGCTGTCCATGCGGCTGGAGGAGATCACCCTCACCGACGACCCGGAGACGGTGAAGGAGGAGGCCACCATCGCGCTGACGCAGGTCGAGCGGCTGACGGACGTGGTGCAGCGGCTGCTGACCAACTCGCGCGACCCGCGGACCGGCTCCGCCGTCACCTTCGACCTCGACGAGGTCATCCAGCAGCAGCTCGCCGAGTGGCGGCCCGCGTACCGCAGCGCGGGCCGGGCCGTCGTCAGCTCCGGCAAGCGGCACCTGACGGCGGTGGGCACACCGGGCGCGGTCGCCCAGGTGCTGGCCGCGCTGATCGAGAACTCGCTCATGCACGGCGGCGGCACGGTCGCGCTGCGCACCCGGGTCACCGGCAACCAGGCCGTGATCGAGGTCACCGACGAGGGGCCGGGCGTGCCCGCCGACCTCGGCGCGCGGATCTTCGAGCGCACGATCAGCGGACGCAACTCCACGGGAATCGGCCTGGCCGTGGCCCGGGACCTCGCGGAGGCCGACGGCGGCCGGCTGGAGCTGCTGCAGGCGCAGCCCCCGGTCTTCGGCCTGTTCCTCTCGCGCACGCCCCCGTCGGGCAAGCAGACGGAGGAACGGCCGACGGTCCGCTAGCGGGGCGGGCGCCGACCTGCGCCGGCGGGGAGGGCGGGGGCCCGGGGCGTCACGGGACGCGCTGGCGCCGCGGGGGCCGCCGCGTCACGGGACGCGCTGGCGCCGCGGGGGCCGCCGCGTCTCCTGCTTCAGGATCGATTCGGCACTGGCCACGGCCTGCCGGGCCGGCAGCGCCCGGAACACCCAGCTGCGGTACGACCAGAACCGGAACAGGGTCGCGACACCGATGCCGACGAACTTGAAGACGTTGCTCTGCAGCGGGCTGTCCCAGCCGAAGCCGTACGTCGCCAGGTACAGCACGCCGTTCTCGATCACCAGGCCGACCGCGCTGAACAGCAGGAACAGCGTGAGTTCCTTGGTCCGCCCGCTCTTGTCGCGGTCCCGGTACGTCCAGTACCGGAAGCCGACGTAGTTGAACGCGATCGCCACGACGGTCGCGATGATGCTGGCGCGCACCACCGGCAGGTCGGAGACGTGCCTGACCAGGTTGAACACACCGAGATTGACCAGGACACCGGCGCCGCCGACGGCGCCGAACTTGACCACCTCGCGTACGAGCCGTTGCAGCCCCGAGGAACGAGGTTCCATGGCGGTGCAGCTCCCGTCGGTAGGTTGCGTCAACCCCGCCATGCTAGCCGCGGGGACCGGCGGACGCCCGCGGACCGGGCCACGGCTCGCGCACGGGTCGCGAGAAGCGGGGGCGGAGGGCCGGGCGGGAAGGGGCGCGGGAGGGCCGGGCGGGAAGGGGCGCGGGAGGGCTGGGCGGGAAGGGGCAGGACAGCCGGGCGGGAAGGGGCAGGACAGCCGGGCGGGAAGGGGCAGGACAGCCGGGCGGGGAAGTAATGGAGGGACGCGATTCGGCCGCCCCGGCGTGGCCGATACGCTAGGGGTGTGACGTTCCCGGTAGTCGGCATGGTCGGCGGGGGCCAGCTCGCTCGTATGACTCACGAGGCAGGCATCCCGCTCGGCATCAGGTTCAAGCTCCTCAGTGACACCCCTCAGGATTCCGCGGCGCAGGTCGTGAACGATGTCGTCATCGGCGACTATCGCGACCTGGACACGCTGCGTGAGTTCGCGCGCGGGTGCGATGTGATCACCTTCGATCACGAACATGTACCCACCGAGCACCTCAGGGCCCTGGAGGCGGACGGCATCCCCGTGCGCCCGGGGCCCGACGCGCTGGTGCACGCCCAGGACAAGGGGGTGATGCGCGCGAAACTCGACTCGATCGGCATCCCGTGCCCGCGGCACCGGATCGTCGCCGACCCGGCCGACGTGGCCCGGTTCGCGGCGGAGGGCGACGGCTTCCCGGTCGTCCTCAAGACCGTCCGCGGCGGCTACGACGGCAAGGGCGTGTGGGTCGTCGACTCCGCCGAGGAGGCCGCCGAGCCGTTCAAGGCGGGCGTGCCGGTCCTCGCCGAGGAGAAGGTCGACTACGTCCGTGAGCTGGCCGCCAACGTGGTCCGCTCCCCGCACGGCCAGGCCGTCGCCTACCCGGTGGTCGAGTCCCGGCAGGTGAACGGCGTCTGCGACACCGTGATCGCCCCCGCCCCGGACCTGGCCGAGGACCTGGCGCTGCACGCCGAGCGGATGGCGCTGACCATCGCCAAGGAACTGGGCGTCGTCGGGCACCTCGCCGTCGAGCTGTTCCAGACCCGCGACGGCCGCATCCTCGTCAACGAGCTGGCGATGCGCCCGCACAACTCCGGCCACTGGACCCAGGACGGCGCGATCACCTCGCAGTTCGCCAACCACGTCCGCGCGGTCCTGGACCTGCCGCTGGGCGACCCGCGGCCGCGCGCCGAATGGACGGTCATGGTCAACGTCCTGGGCGGCGACTACCCGGACATGTACTCCGCGTACTTGCACTGCATGGCCCGCGACCCCAAGCTCAAGATCCACATGTATGGCAAGGACGTGAAGCCCGGCCGCAAGGTCGGACACGTCAACACCTACGGCGACGACCTGGACGACGTGCTGGAGCGCGCCCGTCACGCAGCCGGCTACCTGAGAGGCACCATCACCGAATGAGCCCCGTTGTTGGCATCGTCATGGGGTCGGACAGCGACTGGCCCGTCATGGAGGCCGCCGCCAAGGCCCTGGACGAGTTCGAGATCGCCTACGAGGTCGACGTCGTCTCCGCGCACCGCATGCCCCGCGAGATGATCGCGTACGGCGAGCAGGCCGCCGACCGCGGCCTGAAGGCGATCATCGCCGGCGCGGGCGGCGCCGCCCACCTGCCCGGCATGCTCGCCTCCGTCACGCCGCTGCCGGTCATCGGCGTGCCGGTGCCGCTGAAGTACCTGGACGGCATGGACTCCCTGCTGTCGATCGTGCAGATGCCCGCCGGTGTCCCGGTCGCCACGGTCTCCGTCGCCGGCGCCCGCAACGCCGGTCTGCTCGCGGCCCGGATGCTCGCCGCGCACGACGAGGAGCTGATGCACCGGATGCGCGACTTCCAGCAGGACCTCAACGACCAGGCCACCGAGAAGGGCAAGCGGCTGCGCGCCAAGGTCGAGGGCACCGGCGGCTTCGGCTTCGGGAAGTGACCGCCGTGGCCGCCCTCGACGAAGCCCGTGCGCTGCTGCGCGAGTTCCCGGTGGTCGACGGGCACAACGACCTGCCCTGGGCGCTGCGCAAGCAGGCGGGCTACGACCTGGCCGCCCTGGACGTCGCCGGCGACCAGCGCGAGCACCTGCACACCGACCTGCCGCGGCTGCGCGAGGGCGGCGTCGGCGCCCAGTACTGGTCGGTGTACGTGCCCTGCGAGCAGCCGGATCCGGTCGCGGCGACGCTGGAGCAGATCGACTGCGTCCGGCGGCTCCTGGCCCGCTACCCGGCGGAGCTCGCGCCCGCGCTGACGGCCGCGGACATGGAGGCGGCGCGCCGGGACGGCCGTATCGCCTCCCTGATGGGCGCGGAGGGCGGCCACTCGATAGCCAATTCCCTCGGCACGCTGCGCGGCCTGTACGCGCTCGGCGTGCGCTACATGACGCTCACCCACAACGACAACGTGGACTGGGCGGACTCCGCGACCGACGAGCCGAGCGTGGGCGGCCTGTCCGCCTTCGGCCGCGAGGTCGTGGCGGAGATGAACCGCCTCGGCATGCTCGTCGACCTCTCGCACGTGGCGGCGACCACCATGCGCGACGCGCTGGACGCCAGCTCCGCGCCGGTGATCTTCTCCCACTCCTCCGCGCGGGCGGTGTGCGACCACCCCCGCAACATCCCCGACGACGTCCTGGAGCGCCTGCCCGCGAACGGCGGCGTGGCGATGGTGACGTTCGTGCCGAAGTTCGTGCTCCAGGCGGCCGTGGACTGGACGGCCGCGGCGGACGAGAACATGCGCGCCCACGGCCTGCACCACCTGGACACCGGCCCGGAGGCCATGAGGGTCCACCGGGCCTTCGAGGAGCGCACCCCGCGCCCGGTCGCCACGGTCTCGACGGTCGCGGACCACCTGGACCACATGCGCGAGGTGGCCGGCATCGACCACCTGGGCATCGGCGGCGACTACGACGGCACCGCCTTCACCCCGGACGGCCTGGACGACGTCTCCGGTTACCCGAACCTGCTCGCCGAGCTGCTGGACCGCGGCTGGTCCAAGGCCGACCTGGCCAAGCTGACCTGGCAGAACGCGGTCCGGGTGCTGGGCGCGGCGGAGGACGTGGCCCGTCACCTGCAGGCCGTGCGCGCCCCGTCCCTGGCCACCATCGAGGCCCTGGACGGCACGCGGGACTGACCGTTCAGGGGGGTGTTTCGGGGGTGCTCCGGCCGGGACGGCCGCGGTACCCCGAACGCCCCACTCACCAGGAAGCTCCCCTCCGCTCCGTGCGACCGTGTCGGTACGCCAGCCACAGCACGCCGTAGCTCACGACCGACGTAGCCGACGACGACGTACGGAGCCCGCCATGGCCGACCTCCAGGACGACATCCCCACCACGACCGAGGTCGGCGAGGACGACGGCCTGCGGGGCGGACCCCCGGCCGTCCCGCCGTCGCTCGACCCGGGCCGGGCCCGTCCGGAGCAGCCGACCGGCGAACTGCTGACGCGGGCGCACACCCTGCTCGCCGCCCACCCCGTGGCCGACGGCTACAGCGGGCTGCCCTGGGCCCTGCGCCACCTGCCCTGGTACGACCTGGAGCTGGGCGAGGCCGCCGTCGACACGGACGTGCCCCGGCTGCGCGAGGGGCACGTGGGCGCGTTGTTCTGGTCGCTGCACCTGCCCGGCGGGCCGGTCGGCGAGCGCGCCGCCGCGGCCACCCTGGAGCAGCTGGACCAGGTCCGCACCGTCATCGAGGCCCACCCGGAGGGGCTGCGGCTGGTGCGCACCGCCGGCCAGGTCATCGACGCCCGCAACCGCGGCCGGATCGCCGTGGTGCTGGGCCCCGCGCACGGCGCCGCGCTGGACGACTCCCTCGGCATCCTGCGCATCCTGCGCGCCCTCGGGCTGCGCGTGCTCACCCTCGCCGGCACCGCCTGGGCGGGCGAGTCCGGGCTGACCCGGTTCGGTGAGGAGGTCGTGCGCGAGATGAACCGGCTCGGGGTGCTCGCCGACCTCTCCGGCGCCTCCCAGGCCACCGCCGAGCGGGCCCTCGCCCTGTCCCGGACACCGGTGCTGTGCACGCGCTCGGCCGCCCGCGCCCTGCGCCCGCACCCGGCCAACCTGCCGGACGACCTGCTCGCCGCCCTGGGCGCGGCCAAGGGCCTGTGCATGGTGCCGCTGACCGCCGAGCAGACCGGCCCGACCGTCCCGGACGTCGCCGACCACCTCGACCACATCCGCGACGTGGCCGGCCCCGAGTGCGTCGGCCTGTCCGGCACCTACGACTCCGGGGCCGTCCACCCCCGCGACCTCGCCGACGCCTCCCGCTACCCCCACCTGGTCGCCGAGCTGCTCGGACGCGGCTGGACCGAGACCGAGCTGTCCCTGCTGACCTGGAAGAACGTGCAGCGGGTGCTGCGCAGCGCCGACTTCACGGCCCGGGCCACCCAGTACCGCCGGGAGGCCCGGGCACCACGGATCACCGACCTGGACACCACCCCCTGACAGGGGGCGTCTCACCGCCGGCAGGTCCTCACGGCTGCTCGATACGGCAGAGGCAGAACGGATGCCCGGCCGGATCGGCGTACACCTGGAAGTCCTTCTTCTCCCGGTCCTCCAGGTCCAGCGGGCGGGCGCCGAGCGCCAGCACCCGCTCGTGCGCCGCGTCGACGTCCGCCCAGGTCGGACCCGCGTCGAAGTCGAGATGGCACTGCTGGCCGTTGTGGTCCGCGCGCGGCCATTCCGGCGGGGTGTGCCCCTCGGCCCGCTGGAAGGCCAGCCGGGGGCCGTCCGGGACCTGGAGGACGACCCAGTCGTCGTCCTCCGCGCGCGGGGTGCCTCCGGCCACCGCCGCGTAGAAGGCGGCCAGCGCGTGCGGATCGGGACAGTCGAGCGCGACGTTGCGGAGTCGGGCCACCGACGCCATGGTGTGTCCTCCCTTGGTTCGACGGGCGGTTCGACGCGCGCCCCGGTTCAGCAGGCGCACAGGCAGAACGGGTGCCCCGCGGGGTCGGCGTAGACACGGAAGGTGCGCGAGCGGTCGGTGTCCAGCGGCTTCGCGCCCAGTTCCAGCACCCCTTCCTCGGCCGCGTCCAGGTCCTGGACGGCCAGGTCGAGGTGGAACTGCTGGGAGTGGTCCGGCGCGGGCCAGCGCGGCGGCACGAACCCGGGCGCCCGCTGGAAGGCGAGCGCCGGCCCGCCGGGCACCTTCAGGTCGGCCCACTCGTCGTCCCCCTCCACCGTGCCGCCCAGCACGCCGGCGTAGAAACCGGCCAGCGCCCGCGGGTCGGGACAGTCCAGGACCACGACATCGAGCTTGGCGAGAGCCATGACTACCTCCTTGGGTTACCTGTAGAGCCGGGTAACCAGTAACGGTTACTGCATGCTCCCGCAGAAGGGGTAACGTCGCAACCATGAGCGAGAGATCGGCCGCTCCCGGCGGCCTGGCCCTGGTCGAGTCCCTGGTGAACACCCTGGACCTGGAGACGGGCGCCGACTCGCTGGACACGTCGGAGGGCCGCGGCCGGTTCGGGATCACCGAGGAGGGGCTGGCCGGCGCCCGGGAGCTGCGCGAGGCCCTGCGGGCCGCGCTGCTCGCCCACGCCGGCCACGCGCCGCACCGCGCGGTGGCCCCCCTGGGCACGCTGCTGGCGCGCGCCCCGCTGTACGTCGCCGTGGACGACCGCGACGGCTCGGCCCGCCTCGCCCCGGCCGACCCGGCCCCCCTGCTCTCCCGGGTGGCCGCGGCCGTCGCCGAGGCACTGGTCGCGGGCACCTGGACCCGCCTGAAGGCGTGCGAGGCCGACACCTGCCACTGGGCGTACTACGACCGCAGCCCGGCCGGCCGGGGGCGCTGGTGCTCGATGCAGGTGTGCGGGGCCCGCGCCAAGATGCGCCGTTACCGGGCGAAGGGGCCGTGATCCGGGGCGGTGTGGTGCAGAATGCGGACAGACGCCGGTTCGGCCGACTGAGCCTCGGCCGAACCGGCGTCACCTGTCCGTGCGCGTGAGCCCGCCGGCGCGGTCCGTTCGCGCGGGGCCGTGCGCGCGCGTCCGGCTACGCCGTCGGCCGGCCCATCGCGCGGTACGTCCACCCGGCCCGCCGCCACAGCTCCGGGTCGAGGGCGTTGCGGCCGTCCAGGATCACCCGGGCCGCGACCGCCTCGCCCAGCGCCGCCGGGTCCAGCTCGCGGAACTCCCGCCACTCGGTCAGGTGCAGTACGACGTCGGCGCCCCGGACGGCCGCCTGCGCGGAGTCGGCGTACCCCAGGGTCGGGAAGACCTTGCGGGCGTTGTCCATGCCCTTCGGGTCGTACACGGTCACCTGGCCGCCCTGGAGGTGGATCTGCCCGGCCACGTTCAGCGCGGGCGAGTCGCGGACGTCGTCGGAGTCCGGCTTGAAGGTCGCGCCGAGCACCGCGACCCGCTTGCCCAGGAAGGAGCCGCCGCCGAGCGCCTCCCGGGTCATCTCCACCATCTGGCCGCGCCGGCGCATGTTGATGGAGTCGATCTCGCGCAGGAAGGTCAGCGCCTGGTCGGCGCCCAGCTCGCCCGCGCGGGCCATGAACGCCCGGATGTCCTTGGGGAGGCAGCCGCCGCCGAAGCCGATCCCGGCGCGCAGGAACTTGGCGCCGATCCGGTCGTCGTGGCCGATGGCCTCCGCCAGCTTCGCCACGTCGCCGCCGGCGGCCTCGCACACCTCCGCCATCGCGTTGATGAAGGAGATCTTGGTGGCGAGGAAGGAGTTCGCGGCCGTCTTCACCAGCTCCGCGGTCGGGAAGTCGGTGACCACGAACGGCGTGCCCTCGCCGATCGGGCCGGCGTACACCTCGCGCAGCAGCTTCTCGGCGCGCTCGCTGCGCACCCCGGCCACGATCCGGTCCGGGTGCAGGGTGTCCTGGACGGCGTAGCCCTCCCGCAGGAACTCCGGGTTCCAGGCCAGCTCGGCGTCACCGCCCGCCGGGGCGTGCTCGGCGAGGTAGGCGGCCAGTCGGTCGGCGGAACCCACCGGCACGGTCGACTTGCCGACGACCAGGGCCGGACCGTGCAGGTGCGGCGCGAGGGAGGCGACGGCGGCGTCGACGTACGACATGTCGCAGGCGTACTCGCCGTGCTTCTGCGGGGTGTTCACGCACACGAAGTGCACATCGCCGAACGCGCCGACCTCGGCCCAGTCCGTGGTGAACCGCAGCCGCCCGCTGGCCCCCTCGATCCCGGCCACGTGCTTGCGCAGCAGCTCCTGCAGACCCGGTTCGTACATCGGTGTCTCGCCGCGCTCCAGCATGGCGATCTTCTCGGGGACGACGTCCAGGCCGAGCACCTCGAAGCCCAGCTCGGCCATGGCCGCGGCGTGGGTGGCGCCGAGGTAGCCGGTGCCGATCACGGTGATCTTCAGGCTCATGGTTGCGCTCCAGCTCGGGTACGTCGGTGCTGCTCGGTCATGCGGTGCCTGAGCATAGTCGGGCCGTTCGCCGGGCAACTTTCCCGCTGTCGCCAACCTCACGTAGGCGTCCGCGGACAAGCCCTCTAAAATTTCAGTTACTTAACGGTAATTAGCGTCATTATCACTGCGTCTTTGGAGCGTGAGAGACCGTGGCCGGATCGGCTGACTTCGACCTGTACCGCCCGTCCGAGGAGCACGACATGCTCCGGGACGCCGTCCGCTCCCTGGTCGAGGCGAAGATCGCGCCGTACGCCGCGGCGGTGGACGAGGAGGCCCGCTTCCCGCAGGAGGCCCTCGACGCCCTCGTCGCCAACGACCTGCACGCGGTGCACGTCCCCGAGGAGTACGGCGGCTCGGGTGCCGACGCGCTCGCCACGGTCATCGTGATCGAGGAAGTGGCCCGCGCCTGCGTCTCCTCCTCCCTCATCCCGGCCGTGAACAAGCTCGGTTCCCTGCCGGTGATCCTCTCCGGCTCCGAGGAGCTGAAGAAGAAGTACCTCGGCCCGCTGGCCAAGGGCGACGCGATGTTCTCGTACTGCCTCTCCGAGCCGGAGGCGGGCTCGGACGCGGCCGGCATGAAGACCAAGGCCGTCCGGGACGGCGACCACTACGTCCTCAACGGCGTCAAGCGCTGGATCACCAACGCGGGCGTGTCGGAGTACTACACGGTGATGGCGGTCACCGACCCCGCCAAGCGCTCCAAGGGCATCTCCGCCTTCGTCGTCGAGAAGTCCGACGAGGGCGTCTCCTTCGGCGCCCCGGAGAAGAAGCTCGGCATCAAGGGCTCCCCGACCCGCGAGGTCTACTTCGACAACGTCCGCATCCCCGCCGACCGCATGATCGGCGAGGAGGGCACCGGCTTCGCCACGGCGATGCAGACCCTGGACCACACCCGCATCACCATCGCCGCCCAGGCCCTCGGTGTCGCCCAGGGCGCCCTGGACTACGCCAAGGGCTACGTCCAGGAGCGCAAGCAGTTCGGCAAGGCGATCGCCGACTTCCAGGGCATCCAGTTCATGCTGGCCGACATGTCGATGAAGATCTCGGCGGCCCGCGCCCTCACCTACCAGGCCGCCGCCGCCTCCGAGCGCGGCGACGCCGACCTCACCTACCTGGGTGCCGCCGCCAAGTGCTTCGCCTCGGACGTCGCCATGGAGGTCACCACCGACGCCGTCCAGCTCCTCGGCGGCTACGGCTACACCCGCGACTACCCGGTGGAGCGCATGATGCGCGACGCCAAGATCACGCAAATTTATGAAGGCACGAACCAGGTCCAGCGGATCGTCATGGCCAGGAATCTTCCGTAGCAGGATTTTTGCAGGTCAGAGGGGGTTCCGAGGCTCCGGAGGAGCGCTCTCGGCTTTCTGCCCGTTGCGGCCTGATCAGGGCCGTTCATGGGCGTCATGCTGGGGGAATCCTGGGGAGCTGGTGACTCGAAAACACCCGCTGCCAGCACAAACGAACGCAGCCCCCGGCGAGTTGCCGGGGGCTGTTGTCGTGTGGGGATCAGGCGACCTCTGACGCGTCTGTGGGGTCGTCGGGGTCATCGGCGCCGGGCGTCAGCATGGTTGCGTAGTGCCGGAGCGAGTGGGGCTTGCAGTAGGTCACTCCGCCCTTGTCCAGCGCCATCATCCAGATCTTCGGGTAGAAGTACGACGCGTACAGGTAGCCCGTCCGCGTCACGTTCGGGAAGAGGAGTCGTTCCGGCCCCCATACACCGTGGTCCACTCGAAGGGTCTCGGCCTTGAAGTCGACCTGATCGCGGGAGACGGCCATGGCTTCGCCCAGCCGCAGGCCACACCCTGCCATCAGCCACAGCATCGCGCGGTAGCGGGGAGGGCAGGCTTCCAGCATCGCCAGCACTTCCCGCGCCCTTCACACTCGTGCGCAGGTCTGTCCAGGACGCCGTCCGCATCACCAAGGGAGCAACCTCCCCGAAGGTGAAGCGGCAGCCGCTCAGCCTTGAGGACAAGGTTCGGGCCCGGATCGAAATGCACGGGGGCCGGGCCACGTCCTCCCAGGTGCTCCCGTACGTAGGGGCGACCGCCGCCGAGGTCAAGGCACTGGCCGGAATCGTCGTCACCGTGGAACGGGAGGGGAAGACCGGCCGACCGGCCACCGTCTTCTCACTCCGTGACGACACTTCCCGTCACGCTGCGCCGCAGCCGGCCCGCACCTACAGCAACGAGAACCGGGACACTTCTCGTCACGCGGAGGCCCAGCCGGCCAGCGCGGAGCGTGAGCAGAACCGTGCTCGGGTCGTCCGCCTGGACGCCTACCGTGTGGAACCCGAGCAGGCCGCCTCTGAGCCCGAGCAGCAACCAAAGGGGCCGGAACCGCTCACAGACTTCAACTCCTTCCGCGCCCTGCTGAAACCAACCGCAGAAGCCCCGGCCACGTCGGCCGGGGCTTCTTTCGTTGCTTCGACTACGCGACTGGGCAGGGCAGCTCAGGCATCGAGCGATTCGGGGAGCACGTCACCACTGCCAGGGACAGATACGAGGGGCGCTCCAGATAGAAGCCACAGGACACATCCGTACCCGAGTGCAGTTGCTCAGCAGCAGCGCTCACCAGTCGGGCCAGGCGGGTTGTGTCCCGGTCACGCTCAGAGGCGAACCGGGGCGCGAACTCAGTCAGCCGTTCCCCGATCCATCCCGCTGCTTCCTTGGCCTCGTCCCAGGTTCCACGAACTAACGAGCGGGGCTTGATGAGCCAGTACGCCGTCTCCAGCGGTGGCAGGTCAGACGTGGGGAACTCCGCTGCCACCTCTCGGTAGCGCTGGATCAGTTCGGGTTTGCTGCCGGGCGGGGGCGGCTCGGGGTGCGGGGGCCGCCGTAGGGCTTCCTGGTCGAAGCGTTCTCTCGGGCCGACCCACAGATAGCCGTGATGGTGGTGCACCAGTCGATTCCCGTTCGATGGTGGGGGGTTGCGGAACCAACCGGCCCGGCCTGTGTGGAGGGGAGGCCGGGCCGGTTGGCGAGGGCGGAGGGTCAGACGCTCAGACCGAACCGCGCCGGGTCGATCCCGGCCGCGTCCAGTTCCTCCGTGGTGAACCGCAGCGGCTGCGCGTCCGGCCGCTTGCTGTCGCCCAGAGCCCAGGCGTCGTCACCGATCCGGGCCAGGGTCACGCACCCTTCGGTGCAGGGGCCGCCACACGCCTTCACGAACGAGGCCCCGTCGATGTCGAGCGCGTACAGGTCGGTTCCGTTCAGCATCACTGCACCTTCCTGCTGACTGATCGCGGCCAGGGCTGACCGCCGCCGCCCGTTCGGGCGGGAGTCAAAGGGGAGAGCCGCTCAGCGGTCGGAACGCTTGCCGGACTCGGCGCACCGCGCGCACTTGCACGGCGGCCACGCTGAAGCCATCAGAGGTGCCAGATCGTCGCTCGCCGACACTGCCCGCTCGGGCTCCCACGTTCGCCCGGAGTCACGGGAAACGCGCATCGTCATCAGCGGTCGATCAGTGAACAGCCGCTGCGCCGCTCCCCTGCGCGTCACTCGTGCACCTCAGCTTGGTGGCGGCGGAGCCTCACGTTGCCGTCTGAAACCCCGCTGTGGTCCCCCGCGGATCGCGCGTTCTCGCGAGCGACCGAGAGTGAGAGGCAGGTACGGCAACCAGGCTTAGGAGATGGCTCACTTCGCCCCTCCATCAGGCTGATCGCCGATGCGGTCGACACTGGATCGGAAGTTCTCTCTTCGCTCCCCATGACGCCATGTTCGGCGGGGCCAGGGGCGGGGCTCTAGCCTGTTTCCTGTTCCCGCAAGAAGTCGTCGCGGATGCCCTCGACCAAGCTCTGCATGTCCTCACCGGACAGTGCGACCCGCTCGAACCCGTGGAATTTCTCTGCGTAGATTTCTACGTCCCGTGGGTCGGTGACGAGTACCTCGGCGTGGACTGTTTCGACGGTGACCATGCGGTTGTCACGGATTGCGAACGAGTGGTTCGCGATGTCGTGCTGCCGAATACTCAACGGAACTACTCGGATGTCGATGTGGGAGAGACGCGACATGGAAACGATCCGATCAAGCTGGGCAGCCATCATGGACGACGGGACGAGTCGCCACCGCAGCACCGGTTCCGTGATGATGAACCGCAGGGATTTCGTACTGTCGTAGAGGATCGCTTGACGGTCCAATCGGCCGTTGATCGTGCGGTTGAGGGTGTCCTCGCTCAGGTTGTGGCGCTGCAGGACGGCCCGAATGTACTCAGGAGTCTGGAGCAGACCTGGAATCAGCGCCGGTTGGAACATCCGAAGCACTGACATCTGGGCTTCAAGAGCCTTGACCTCCTGCTGACCCTTGTGGACTCCGACCCGCTTCAGCAGTCGCCATTCAGTCGTCTCCGTGCCGGCCGTCCGGGCGGCTTCGGTGTACTCGGCCTTGATCTCGGGGGATACGCCGATGGCGAGTAGGATCCGCTCTACGTCCGTTGCGCTGGGTGCCAGCTTCGCGTTCTCGATCTTGGAGAGCTTGGACGGAGACATGAGGGCGGCACGGGCGACTGCCTTGGCCTCCTTCCCGGATGCCTGGCGCAGTGCCCGCAGTGCGGCTCCCAGCTGTGCCCTGTTCACGCCCCGTGCTTGGCCCACCATTCGGTGAACGGCTCCGCGTGAGCAAGTGCCGTATCGCGGTAAGTGGTGAACTCGGCCACCCGCTCCGGCTTCAGAACCTCCGAGCCCAGGTACTTTCCCGCCCCGTCGTAGTTCATTACGGCCACGGTCTGCGAATCGAAGCACCAGAAGTCTGGCACATCGGGCAGGGGATTTGGTTTGTCGGTGATGTCGAGGATGAAGAATTCTTCACCCCCGGTCATGTTTTTCCGGTAGCCCCACCCGAGTTCGAAGCAGAGATAGTCCGTGAGTGGGCGCGACAAGATGTGCACCCGATAGACGCGCTTCCCGTTATCGGTGTGCGAGCGGAGTTTCTCCACCCACCCGGCGTTGTAGTCATCCGGCTGGGGCTCTCCGGCAAGGTAGGCGTGATACGCGTCGACGTTCCCGGACTTGCTGTAGTCGTCCAGGGCCTCCAGGCGGAAAGCCTCACGCTCGAACGAGTCGAAGAGGTCGCCGAGGGTCTTAGACGAGGTTGTCACGGACGGCCTTCTGGAGCAGTTCCATCGGGATCTCGACCAGGGTTTCGTGAGCGGGAATCTGAAGCCCGTGGTCGGTCGGCGTCTCGCCCTGCACCAGGAAGGTGCCGCGATCCGTCGCATAGATCGTCGGACAGTCCGTGATGTCGCACGTGCTGACCAGCTTGGTGACCTTCATGGTCCGGGTTCCCCTCTCCCACGCTGCTGCCAGTTCCCCGCGTCTGGGTTGATGCTCCCGAGGCCGGGGCGCGCGGGTCAAGCGATCACGGTTGACGGAACGGGAAACCGCGTAACCTCCCGCATACCTGCTCGTCCACTGCCCATCCGGTTGTGCCGCTGCTGCGGCTGGTCCCACCTGGACAGACTCTTGATCATCATGGGGAAATGCTGGGGAGCCTCCCTCTGGGAGGGGTGTTCGCCCAGGTCACGGCCGTATGGTCTGTAAAGCACCCAGATCTACGAGGGCACGAACCAGGTCCAGCGGATCGTGATGGCCCGCAACCTGCCGTAGGCGGCGTAGCCGTCCCCAGCCGTTCGCACGGCTCGGCGGGCGGCTCGAAAGGCTCCCGGAAAGGCGCCCCTCGGGGCGCCTTTCCGCTGCGCCGGGGGCGCCTTACGACCGGTCGGTCACATGCGGGGCGGGGCGGAGGGACGTAGGACGGAAGCACACGGGGCCCGCCCCGGGTCCCCGCCTCCGAGGAGGAGCCATGACCCAGTCGCAGATGATGCCCGCCCTCACCCAGCAGATGCAGGAGTGCATCGAGGCCTGCATGAGCTGCCACAGCATGTGCGAGGAGAGCATGAGCTCCTGCATGCAGAAGGGCGGCCAGCAGCAGATGCAGATCATGCGCGCGCTGATGGACTGCTCCGAGACGACCCGCATGTGCGCCGACATGATGATGCGGCGCTCGCCCATGTGCGCGGACATGTGCGCGCTCTGCGCCAAGGTCTGCGACATGTGCGCCGAGGCGTGTATGTCCATACCGGACGACCAGCAGATGATGCGCTGCGCGGAGGCGTGTCGCCGCTGTGCGGACACCTGCCGGGCGGCGGTGGGTGCCGGCATGTGAGCCGCTGCGGCCGTACAGCGGCCGAGGGCACCCGCGCGGGTGCCCTCGGTCCGGGCGCGGCAGCCGGCTAGTTGCCGGTGACCGTCACCTTCTCGTCGTTGTTCAGCTGGTCCACCAGCGTCTTCACCTTGGCCTTGTCCCAGACGAGGTTGCCGCCGGAGGAGCCGGAGATCGGCATGTTCATCGACGTGCCGTCACCGCCGCTGACGCCCTTCATCGCCCAGAACATCGAGGCCAGGTCCCACAGGGACATGTCCTCGTCGACGATCAGGGAGTCCAGGCCCGCGCCCATGGTCGGGTAGAACTTGAAGGGGTTGAGCACCGTCGACGGGGTCGCCACTTGGTGGGCCAGGGCGGCCAGGAACTTCTGCTGGTTCTTGGTCCGCTGCAGGTCGGAGGCGGCGAACGCGTGCCGGGTGCGGACGAAGGCGAGCGCCTGCTGGCCGTTCAGGGTCTGCTTGCCGGCCTCGAAGTCGGCGCCGGACCACTTGTCCTTGAAGCCCTTGTCGATGTCGATCTCGACGCCGCCCACCGCGTCCACGATGTTCGCGAAGCCCTGGAAGCCGATCTCCACGTAGTGGTCGATGTGCAGCCCGGTGTTGGCCTCGATCGTGCGGACCAGCAGCGTCGGCCCGTCCTCGGAGTAGGTGGCGTTCAGCTTCGCGTGCCGGCCCTGCGCGGGGTAGACCTTGCCGGACGTCGAGCCCTTGTACGACGGGACCACCACGTCCGAGTCGCGCGGCAGCGAGATCAGCGTGTCGCCGTTGTCGCCGACGTGCAGGATCATCATCGAGTCGGTGCGCTTGCCCTCGGCGCCGCCGGTGTGCAGCTTCTTCTCGTCCTCCTTGGACATGCCCTCGCGGCTGTCCGAGCCGACGATCAGGTAGTTCGTGCCCTCGCCCGCCTCCGGCCGGTCGATGACCGTCGACAGGTCGACCTCGCGGCGCAGCTTGGAGTCGGCCCAGAAGTAGGTGGCCACCGACGTGACGACCACCACGGTCGCCAGCGAGACCGCGGTCCACTTGATCCGGCGCCGCCAGTTCGGCGCGGGCCGCGGGGCACGGGTGGACTCGCCCGCCGGACCGCCCGGGCCCCGGCCGCCCGGGGAGCCGTAGACCCGGCCCGTGTTGTAGCCGCTGTCGTAGTCGCCGTGACCGGCGCCGTCGTCGTGTCCCCGGCCGTCGACGTACGACGGCTGCTGCGGCACGCCGGCCCCGTACGGCGGCGCCGCCGGGCCGGGGTCGCCGTACGCCGAGCGCGGTCCGGGCGGTACCGCCGGGCCGCGCCGCACCCGACGCATCACGCGGGCCGCCTCCGGCTGCGCGCCGGCACTGCCGCGTCCGTAGCGCGGGCCGCGGTTGTCGTCGGACCATCCCTCGGGCCAGTCATTCATGCGCCCCAGTGTGCAGGGCGCCGCTACGTGCTCGACAAGGGATGTCGGAAAATCAGGGCGCCGCTGTTGCGAACCCGACACAAAGTCCGCGAATGCGGCCGCGGCATAAGGTGGAGGGCATGACAGACCAGGCCACGGACGTGGAACCGGACATCCCGGGCAAGCCCACGTCCGCCTCGCGCACCACCCTCAGCCACATCATGACCCACAACGACGTCAACCTCCTGGGGTCGGTGCACGGCGGAGTGATCATGAAGCTGGTCGACGACGCGGCGGGCGCGGTGGCCGGCCGGCACTCCGGCGGCCCCGCCGTCACCGCGTCCATGGACGAGATGGCGTTCCTGGAGCCGGTCCGCGTCGGTGACCTGGTCCATGTGAAGGCCCAGGTGAACTGGACCGGCCGGACCTCGATGGAGATCGGTGTCCGGGTCCTCGCCGAGCGCTGGAACGAGTCCGCACCGCCCACCCAGGTCGGCTCGGCCTACTTGGTCTTCGCGGCCGTCGACGCCGACGGCAAGCCGCGCCGGGTCCCGCCGGTGCTCCCGGAGACCGACCGCGACCGCCGCCGCTACCAGGAGGCCCAGATCCGCCGCACCCACCGCCTGGCCCGCCGCCGGGCGATCCGCGAGCTGCGCGAGCAGCGCGTGGCGGAGGGATTCGAGGACTAGGACACCGCCTAGGCGTTCCCGGAGCACACCACCTCGTCGCCGCGCACCACCGTCTGCTCCGGCTGCCCGGGGTCCTCGAAACGCACCTTGCGCACGTTTTTGAAGTCGGCGCCGGCCGTCACCTTCAGCAGCGGCCCCTGGCCCGCCACCGCGCGCAGCTCGCTGCCCGGCAGGGCGGCGGCCAGGGAGCGGGCGGACCGGTCCCAGCGGGGGTCGTAGAAGATCACCGTGCGTGGTGTGTGCGCGGGGGCGGTCACCGGCCGGCGCGTGGTGGCGAACCCGGCCGCCGCGAGCGCCGCGTCGACCCGCTTGGCCAGCCCCATCGTGCCGGTGCCGTTGGCCACCTGGACCCGGATCCGGTCCGGGGCCACCTCGACGGGCACCGGAGCCTGTGCCGGGGCACGGCGCGGGCGGTCCGCGGTGAGCGGCTCGTCCTCGCGCAGCGAGCGGAACAGCCGGGCGGCCCTGGCCTGGTCCCACTTCAGGGTCGAGCCGATGCCTTTGACCGGGAAGTCCATCTGTCCGATGGGCACGGTGGTGAACTCGGACGAGGACGGCGAGAAGCTGCGCATCGCACGGCCGAGGTCGAGCAGCTCGTCGGTGCCGAAGCCCGCGTCGGCGCGGACCGAGCCGAGCACCGCCCGGGTCACGTCCCGGAACCGCATCGGGTTCAGCAGCACCCCGGACGAGGTCGCCTTCTCGATGAGCGCGGCCAGGAACCGCTGCTGCCGCTTCATCCGGCCCAGGTCGCTGGCCCCGTCGAGGTGCCGGGCCCGCACGTACTGGAGCGCCTGTCCGCCGCGCAGGGTGTGCGTGCCGGGGGCCAGGTCGAGCCCGGTGTACGTGTCCTTCAGCGGCGTCGGCGTGCAGACCTTCACCCCGCCGACCACGTCGACGGTCCGCATGAAGCTGGTGAAGTCGACCTCCAGATAGTGGTCGATCTTCACGTGGGTCATGTTCTCGACCGTGCGGATGGTCAGCTGGGGGCCGCCCTCGGCGTAGGCCGCGTTGAGCTTGACCGGGTGCGCTCCGTGCCGCTGCCCGGAGTTCTGGTCGACGTGCGCGGGCATCTCGGCGTACGAGTCGCGCGGCAGGCTCACCACGGTGGCCCGCTCCCGGTCCTCCGAGATGTGCACGATCATCATCGTGTCGGTGCAGTGGCAGGGCTGCCCGCCCAGCCGGAAGGTGCGCCGGTCCCGCTCGCTGAGCTTGTCGCGGCCGTCGGTGCCGACCAGCAGCAGGTTCATGCCGTGGCCGGCCCGGGGCCGGTTCTTCATGTCCTTGAAGGCGTCGATCCGGGCGATGCCGGCGTCCAGGCTGCTGACGACCGTGTGCCCGATCCCCGCGGAGGCGAGCACCACGACCGACAGCGTGCACACCGCCCGCATGGCCCAGCGGGGCCGCCGCGGCGGCCGGACGGACCGCACGGGCCGCTCGGGCGGGCGCGGCAGGCGGCGGGGCGGCTGCGGGCGGCGCTGCGGACGCGCGGGGGACCGGGGCGGGCTGGGCAAGGAGGACACCTCCGGACGAGGCCGTACGTGGGATCCGTGAGCACGGTAGGCCGATACGATCTCCAGCCCGCGCCGCACGCCGGGCGGCGCGCACCCGTGTCCCCCGTTCGCGGTAACGTGAGGCCCCTATGAACGCCAAGCCCGACGTGCGGCTCCCCGCTGTGTCCGTGATCATGCCCGTCCTCAACGAGGAGCGGCATCTGCGCGGGGCCGTCCAAGCGATCCTCGCGCAGGAGTACGCCGGCGAGATGGAGGTCGTGATCGCCCTCGGTCCGTCCACGGACCGCACGGACGAGATCGCCGCCGAGCTGGTCCGTGAAGACCCGCGCGTGCACACCGTGCCCAACCCGACCGGCCGCACCCCCGCCGCACTGAACGCGGCGATCAAGGCGTCCCGGCACCCGATCGTGGTCCGCGTCGACGGCCACGGCATGCTCTCGCCGAACTACATCGCGACCGCCGTCCGGCTCCTCGAGGAGACGGGCGCGCAGAACGTCGGCGGCATCATGCACGCCGAGGGCGAGAACGACTGGGAGCACGCGGTCGCCGCCGCCATGACCTCGAAGATCGGCGTCGGCAACGCGGCCTTCCACACCGGCGGCCAGGCCGGCCCGGCCGAGACGGTCTACCTCGGCGTCTTCCGCCGCGAGGCCCTGGAGCAGCAGGGCGGTTACAACGAGGAGTTCATCCGCGCCCAGGACTGGGAGCTGAACTTCCGCATCCGCGAGGCGGGCGGGCTGATCTGGTTCTCGCCCGAGCTGAAGGTGTCCTACCGGCCGCGGCCGTCCGTGCGGGCGCTGGCCAAGCAGTACAAGGACTACGGCCGCTGGCGGCACGTCGTCGCCCGCTACCACTCCGGCTCCATCAACCTGCGCTACCTGGCCCCGCCGACGGCGGTGTGCGCGATCGCGGCCGGCCTCGTCGCCGGCGCGGCGCTGACCCCGTGGGCCTTCGTGGTCCCGGGCGGCTACCTGGCCGCGATCGTCGCGGGCTCCGTCCCGGCCGGCCGGGGCCTGCCCGCCAAGGCCCGGCTGCAGATCCCGGTGGCCCTGGCCACCATGCACATGTCGTGGGGCTGGGGCTTCCTGACCAGCCCCCGGTCCCTGGCGAGGAAGGTCATCGCCTCCCGCCGGCCCGCGGTCCTCGACGCCGTCTGACGGACACCGCAAGGGCCCCTCCCGCCGCGCGGGAGGGGCCCTTCCTCGTCTTCGGCCGTCGTCTTCGGCCGTCGTCACGTGCGCCGGGCCGTCAGCTCCACCGGTACGGCTCGTACACGTCCATGCACTTCGACTCGTCCGAGCCGTTGACGGCGTCGGCGCCCTCGGGCAGGTCGCCGGCCTTCGGCTCCTGCTGCTTGGGATAGGCGCTGCCCGTACGCCAGTCCGCGCCGACGACGACCGTGACCCCCGACACGTCGGTCGACTTCCGCACCTGGCTCATCGGAATGCCCAGCGCCTTGGCGACGGCCTGCGCGTCACCCTCCAGATCCGCGCTCGGGTAGCGCACGACCGTCTTGTCCTCGGCGAGGCTTCCCGAGGTGTCGGCCGTCGCCCGGGCGTAGCCCTTGACCACCAGCTCCTGGCTGATCGCGGACGCCCGCTGCCGCACCGCGGCCTCGGTGGCGGTCCGGGTGGCGTTCTGCACCAGCACCCCGAGCCGGCTCGTGTCGACCGAGGGCTTCTTGGCCGCCTCCTCCTTGCCCGCGGCCTGCTTCCCGTCCGGCTTCCCGCCGTTCTTGTCGAACGGCACGTCATCCCGGAGCATCCGCCACATCTTGTCGGCCTTGGACTTGTCCGGTACGACGTGGGCGTTCGGGTTGCTCGGGTCGGGGACGTTGGGCATCGTCACGCTCGTGACGCGGTCCGTCGGCACGGACTTCATCTCCATGCCCAGCCCGTACAGCTTCTTCACCGAGGCGATCTCCTCCGAGACCTTCAGCGACTCGGTGGCCGCCTCGGCCAGGTCCATCAGCCGGCCGGTGTCGGTGAACGCGTTCTGCTGCTTCAGCGTGCGGATCATCGAGTTGAGGTACATGTGCTGGGCGCGGGCCCGCATCAGGTCGCTGCCCCAGGCGTGCCGGGTGCGCAGCCACTGCAGGGCCTTCACCCCCTGGACCTTCTGGCGTCCCGCCTTCAGCCGGAGGCCGGAGCCGCCGCGCTGACTGGGCGTGGAGTGGTCCGAGACGTTCTGCTTCACGCAGACCTCGACACCGCCGATGGCGTCCGCCATCCTCACCACACCCGCGAAGTCGATCGTCATCCAGTGGTCGATGTAGACCCCGGTGAGGTTCTCCCAGGTGAGCAGCGTGCAGCCGGCCCCGCCGCGGCCCAGGGTGACGTTGATGATGTCGTTGGTCGCCGGATAGACCTTGCCGGTCTCCGGGTCGGTGCACTTGGGGATGTCCACCCGGGTGTCCCGCGGGATGCTGATCATGGCGGCGCTCTTGCGGTCCGCCGACAGGTGGATGAGCATCTGCACGTCCGCGAGCGGGGGGTCGCCGACGTGGTCCCGGCTGCCGCCGAGTTTCAGGTTCTCCTTGGAGTTCCGGCTGTCGGAACCGATGAGCAGGATGTTCAGCGGGGTCTGGCCGGCCGCGTTGGGTGCGGTCCGGTGCGCCTTGGAGTCGTCGCCGACGGCGCGCTTGCCCTTCTGGATGTTGCCGTTGAGATGCTGGTAGTACAGATAACCGGCACCCGCGGTGCCGAGTATCAACACCGCCAGCACGGTCGCCGACCAGCGCAGCACGCGCCGTCTGGGCCGCCGTCTGTCCCGCTGCCGACCGACCGCCCGCCGCCCGCCGCGGCGCCGGCCGGAACGCGCCGGCGCGTCCGGGGTCTGCGGCGTGAGTGACGTTCCGTCCTCGACCGCCGGAGCCTCCCCGCGCACCTCGCTCTGCGCCAAATTCCCTGCCCTCCCCACCCTTGCGCCAAGCAGCGGGCCCGTCCCGCGTCGGGTTAGACGCACGACGGGCCCCTAGGGTTACCTACGAGGCGCACTTCACCTTGTCTGCCGTGGACTTGTCGACGTCCGGCGCCTTCGACGGCGTCGTCAGGGAGACCCCCGCTCCCTTGAAGTCCTTGCCCAGGGTCAGCGTCATCGCCGGCAGCCCCTGGGAATTGGTCACGCTCTCGCCCGGCTTCAGAGCCGATCCGGACAGCCCCATGATCGCCGCCAGCCGGCGCGCCTGGGCCGCCTGGTCCGGCGCGTACTCCAGCGTGGTCTTGCCGAGCGCGGCCGGCGCGTTGCCGGCGTTCTCCGACTTGGTCACGCCCTGCTCGTTCTGCAGCCAGTTCAGCTCCGCCTGGGCGCTGCCGTCCGTGGCCCCGCCGTTGAGGATGCGCACCCGCACCTCGGAGGCGGGTGCCTTGGTGCCCTTGAGCCGGGCGGCCTGGGCGTCCTTCGCCTCCTTCTGCTTCTTCTTCACCTCGGTGAAGGAGACGTCGCCCCGGATGGCTTCGAAGACCGCGGGCGCCTTCGCCTCGTCCAGGACCACGGTGGCCTTGACCTTCTCCGCCGGGTTGTCCTTGACCGGCACCGTCGTGAAGGTCAGGTTCTTCGGGTTGAGCTTGCCCAGCTCCAGCCCCAGGTCCTTGAGCTTGCCGATGCTGTCCAGCTTGTCGTCCACGGTCAGCGCCTTGGTGCCGGCCTCCGCCAGCTTCACCATCTTCGTCGGGCTGCTCAGCGTGGAGTTGCCCTTCAGCTTGCGCATCAGCGCGCTCAGGAACTGCTGCTGGAGCCCGATCCGGCTGAGGTCGCCGCCGAAGCCCACGGAGTGCCGGGTGCGCACGAACGCCAGCGCCTGCTCACCGGAGATGTTGTGGGTGCCCTCGGAAAGCTTCAGGTGCGAGTCCGGGTCGTCGATGTCCTTGGCCAGGCAGACCTCGACCCCGCCGACCGCCTCGGTCAGCGTCTTGACCGCGTTGAAGTCGGCGACCATGAAGTCGTCCGGCTTGATCCCGGTCAGCTCGGTCACCGTCCGCATGGTGCAGCTGGGCGTACGGTCGTCCTGCCCGAGGCTGGTGTTGAAGCGCGCGCCCTCGGAGCCCGGGATGACCTTCTGGCTGCCGTCCTCCTGCTGGGTCGGGCAGTCCGGGATGTCCACGATCAGGTCACGCGGGATGCTGAGCGCGGTGGCGTTGGAGCGGTCCTTGGAGACGTGCAGCAGGATCGTGGTGTCGGCGTGGCCGACGCTGCCCGAGTCGCCGTAGCCCTCGTTGCCCTTGCCGGTGCGCTTGTCGGTGCCGATCAGCAGGATGTTGATCGCCTCGTCCTTGCTGAAGCCACCGGTGCTCGCGCCGTCGTCGGACACGGACGTGATGTTGTCGTTCAGGTGCTTGATGTAGAGGTAGCCGGCGGTCGTCGCCGCGACCAGCACGAAGGCCATGGACCCGCCGGTCCACAGCAGTATCTTCTTCGCCGTCGACTTCTTCTTCACCGGCCGCCGGGAGGCGCGCCGGCCCGGCGGCGGAGCCTCCGGCTCACCGCCCCGGCGCCGCGCCGAACGCGGCGGCGGCACGTCGGTGCCGCGCGCCCGGGGCGTCTGCCGGGTCTGCCCCGCCGGCTGCCGCGCACGGCCGCCCGCCGCTCCGCCGCCGTCCCGGGAGGACGGTCTGCGCGGTCCGGGCACCGGCGACTGCGCTGCGGAAGGACTCAGTCGCAGTTCGTATTCGCCGGTGTTCGGATTGAGTACCCACTGGTCTGCGGGGTCGATGTTGTCCGCCCGCCCACGGCCTTGCGCGTCCACGGTTGTCCGAATCCTCCGTCGGGGCCACGCGGCGCCTTCCCCCTCCAAGGCGCTCGGGTCTCGGTGAATCAGTGCACGACCCCAGGACGGACCTCGCGGCCAGGTGCACCGGATCGCTCACACTATCCGCCCAGTTCAGCGTCGAGCGACGCCGGTGACAAATTCCACCTCCCTACAACCGGGCAATCCCCCTCATTTACTGAACCGGAGCTCGTCTTTCTTGCCGTTCCTCTTACACACAGACCTGCTCGGCGGCCGTGTTCCCGTGAAAGGTCGGGGCGGGCGAGGGGCCGTCCCGACCGTCCGTCTCCGTGACCCCGCCGGGAACATCCCGTGAATTGTCGCCGGCCACCGCCACCGACTGGTCGGCCCGCAGCCGCCCGAAGAGCTTTTCGGCCTCCGGCTCCACGAGTTGGTCACGGTTGGTGTCGTAGACGTACGACTCCCGTGGCACGGTCAGGAACTGCACACGTTCGGTGGGGATGTCGCGCAGTCCCCGCACCAACTGGTACAAGCCGCCCAGACTGGCCAGTTCCGGATCGGTGGTCAGCGCGGAGGTCGCCGCGTCCAGCACCGGGTACAGCTTCACCGGGTTCAGCAGGACGTCATTGCTCTGCACCTTGTTGACGAGCGCGCCGAGGAACCGCTGCTGCCGTTCCATCCGTTCGGTGTCGCTGCCGTCGCCGAGGGACTTGCGGGCGCGCACGTAGCCGAGCGCCTGCTCCCCGTCGAGGGTGACCCGCCCGGCGGGCAGCCGCAGCTTGGCCGCCTTGTCGTCGACGGGTTCCTTCAGGCACACCTCCACCCCGTCGACGGCGTCCACGATCTCCTTGAACCCGCTGAAGTCCACGACCACGTGGTGGTCGACACGGATGCCGGTCAGCTTCTCGACGGTCCGGATCGTGCACGCCGAACCGCCCACCTGGAAGGCGTGGTTGAACATCGAGAACACCGGGTCGCTGCGCCGGCCGTCCTCCCGCCGGCAGCCGGGGATGTCCACCATCAGGTCCCGGGGCAGCGAGACGGGCGTGTCCCGACATCTGCACGCCACGGCGGTTGACCGCGCCGCGTGACGCGTCGCGCCGCGCGGTGGTCGTGGTTGCGCCCGCGCCCGCGTCCGGTGGCCCCGCGCGGGGCGCGGACCCACCGGCCCCGGCCGCTCTGTGCCCGATGCTCCGGTCAGAGCGCCGCCGCGCCGCGCGCCGGGCTGACGCCCGACGCGCGGCAGCGCGCCCGCCGTGGGTTTCTGCGGCAGGCGCGCTGTTCTCGACGTAGATCAAGCTATGCCCGTCCGTGCCCTAGCGGGCACTGACGGGCGCTTGGCCGCGCTGACGCGCGGCGGCACCGCGCGTTCCGCGCGGTGGGGGCCACGCCTGACGGCGCGGCCCCCGGCGGGATCACGCCTCGCGGCGTTGCCCGCACGTCCTGTGTCAGCTCGTGCTGTACACGTTCACGCCGCCGACGATGTTGCTCGTGCCCGTCCTGGTCGAGCCGCCGACGTCGAGAAGGCAGGTCACGAGGTTGGCGTACACGATGGCGGACTGGCCCGCGTCGAGGGCGATGCGGTTGGCAGTGGCCGGGGTAGACGTGCACGTCTGCTCGCTCAGGACGTCGCCGACATCTGAGCCGCCGGAGTCCAGGAAGTCACCGATCCTGGTCGGCACGAGCTGGGCACCGTCCGTCGCGGCGCTTGCAGGGGTGGCGGCGAGGCCGCCGAGGGCGAGCACGGCGGCGGAACCGGCCGCGAGCATCGCGAGTTTGGCTCGTAACATGATCGTTCCCTCTCACTGGATCGGATCGGCCGCGTGCGCCAGGGGACGTTCGGCGCATATATGCAGCCGCTTTCGGAACGCCTCGAACGTAACGCCGGTGTTTCGTGTCCCGCTAGGACCTTCGCGCGCAGTTATGCGGTATGTCCGGTTCCGCCCCGGTCATATGCCCGGTGACCTTGTGGCGTGCCTGGTCGGGTGTTCGAATGTGACCGCTGGCGACGGGTGTTGGCCAGTTCCGAGGGGTGTTTTCGGCCATGACCGCCGTTGTATGCCGTTGGTATATGCCGGGCGCCCCCGCTCCGACGTGGAGCGGGGGCGCGTGAATCTCCCGGTTATCCGCCGAAATCGCCCGCGTCGATGCCGTCGAGGAAGCTCTTCCAGCCGTCGCGGGTGAAGACGAGCGCAGGACCGCCGGGGTCCTTGCTGTCTTGCGTTGCGACCGCGCCGGGGAGGTGGGCGACCTCTACGCAGGCGCCCTGTCCGCTGCTGTAAGAGCTCTTGTACCACTGCGCGTTGGTGAGGTCGGGGCTGTTCATGCTGTCTCCAGTTCTCGGGTGAACTCGTGTTCGGCCGCAGCGATGAGGGCGAGCGAGTCCGTTGGGTTGAGCGCCTTCGCCTGTGTGGCGGCGAAGATTTCGGTGTAGTGCTCGACATCTTGTTCGGAGTCGAGCAGCACGTCACCGGTCATGCCGTCGCTGTATACGACCGGCTGTTCGGCCGGCTTGGCGAACGTGGCCACGGCGAGCGAGCCGGGCATGCCGGGGTGCGCACCGCTGCTGAACGGGATCACTTGCAGCGTGACGTGCGGTTGATCCGCGAGCGCTTGCAGGTGGCGCATCTGCTCAGACATCACCAGCGGTGAGCCGACCACGCGCCGTAGGGCGGCCTCGTCCATGACGGCGGTGAACGTCACGGGTTTTGCCCGCGTGATCACCGCTTGCCGGTCCATCCGCGCTTGCACGTGGTGTTCGAGGTCGGTCGCGGTCGCGGAGGGCCACACGCCTTGGATGAGCCAGTGCGCGTATTCGCGGGTTTGGGTGAGGCCGGGAACGAACAAGGATTCGTAGCTCTTGACCTCCGATGCGGCCGTTTCGCACGCGATCCACGCCTTGTAGTCACGGCGCAGGTCGGAGTGATAGGGCCGCAACCAGTCTTGATTTCCCGCCTCTTCCCATAGGGCGTCGATCTCAGCGCGGGTGGCGTCGTCGGCCCTGTAGAGCGTCAGCAGGTGGTACAGGGTGCTGCGGTTGGGCCGCGCTTCGGCGTTCTCCGCGCGCCGTAGCGTGCTCTTGCTGACCGGTCCCTTTGCGATCACCTCCTCGGGCTCCATCCCGGCCGCTTCCCGCAGCCGTCGCAGCGCGAGCGCAAGGCTTCGTAGGCCCGGCGTTTTCTCGGTCACGGCATCCCTTCCCTGGTGTGGGCGTCTGCCGCCGAGTGTGGCTCATGCGGGGCCGTCTCGCCAAGCTGGATTCCAAATGACCCGGTTCATTTGAACCAATCCATGTGAACCGGTTGCACGTGACCAGTTCCACCCGCCATGCTGGGCTCAGCTTGGCACGCGCCGTGACGGAGCGGATGCCGAGAGCCGAACGTGCCCCGCGTGAGTGACGGGATGTTGCGAACGGCTTCGGTTCCGGTCCATGCATCGCTGCCGTGCGCACGTCGCAGCAGGGCGGCCCACGCCTTTCGGTGTGGCCCCGGACGACCGGGAGGACAGTCTGTTGACCCCCACCATCTACGGCTATGCGCGCTTGCTGCCCGGCGCGGATTCCACGGCCGAGTTATCGCGTGTCCGTCGCAAGCTCAACGGCTTCGCGGGACGGCGCGGGTTCCGGCTCATGGACGTGATGATGCTGGAGCGTCCCGGTGATCGGCTGGAGGTCTGGGCCGAACTGCTCTGGAGCTGCCGCCTGTTCAGGGTTTCGGACATCGTGGTCCCGTCGCTTGCACATCTGCACGACGACGAGTCACTAGCAACGTTCATGTGCGAAGACGTGGCGCGCTGGATCAGCGGCCGTGTGTGGATCGTAGGCACGAAGGGGCCGGTCGTCGCCGCCCCAGTCGAAGAACTCGGGGTGATGGCACGGTGAAGGAGTATCCGGCGGTTCTCGGGGCCACTTCCGTGAAGCTGCACGCGACGCCGAAGGCGGCCCATTTCGCCCGCTCGCTCGTGTCACACGCGCTGAGGGCGTGGGGGCTGGATTACGTGGCCGACGAGGCGCGGTCGATCGTGTCGGAGTTGGTGACCAACGCGGTCGAGGTCGGCCCCGGCCCGGAGCGCGACCCGAGCGGGTTGGCGCTGGTCGCCGTCCAGGTGCGCGTGCAGGGTGACACGCTCGTGATCGAGGTCTGGGACCGTCACCCGAATCTACCGGCCCCGCGCACAGCAGGCGACGACGACGAGAACGGCCGGGGTCTCCATCTGGTCGAGGCGTTCAGTGACCGGTGGGGCGTGTCGGCAGCGGAGAGCGGCGGCAAGATCGTTTGGGCAGATATCGACGTCGAGAAGCCCCCGGCGGTGTCGGTCGAGGGTGAACCGATCAAGCTCCCACACGAGGTACTAGACGCGCACGTCGATGGCAGCGGAGACCTGCACGAAATGGCGGACGCGGCGCTCATGCATCGCTTCGTAGATGGTTGGGCGTTGCTCTGACCGGTGCGCCCCCGCAGCCGTTGCGGCGGAGGCGGGGGCCGTGCTCGGTTGTGTCGGTAGGACGAAGGGTTTTTGGCCCTGGGGCGGGTGGGCCGTCCCCAGGGTTCTTGTACCGATCAGCTAGCGAGGAGCTGACAGCACATGCGACAGATTATCGGGCTCATGCAGCGCGCGGGAAGGTGGCTCGGGGTTTTGGGCAAGAAGCGCGGGCGGCACACGGCCGCCTATCTAGCCGAGATGCGCCAGCAGCGGGGGGCACCAGTGCCGGAGCTGCCCGAGCGGCGGCGGCACGCGGCATCCGTCGCGCCGAGGGAGTTTCGGCCGCAGAGGGCAGCAGCAGCGCCGGGGGTTTCGCAGGCGCGCGGCGTCCTCACGGAGTTGCGGCGCGAGACGACGCCACCAGTACGGGCACGCGGACCGAGGACGGCAGGCGGCGCGCAGCTTCACGTGATGCCACGCGCGGCGTTGCCGGATTCCGTGGCCGCGCTTGCCGAGCGGCGAAAAGTGGTGCCTGCGTCGATGCTGCCTAGCCGTTGGGCGGCCCCAGATGAGGCGTTGTTTCGGGTGCTGCTAGACGGCTTGGCGAAGTTGTAGGAGTCACCGCGCCCCGCCGCCGCTCAAAGACAGGTCCCGGTCGGTGTGCTTCCTCCCCACCGGCCGGGGCCGCGCTCATTGCCTGCGTCGCCCGACCGCGCGTAGGTTTCGGGACACTCCCAGCGAGACGGCCGTGGCGCTGTCCCGGTCGGCGGCCAGGTGCAGCAGGATCGTGGTGTCCGACCGCTCGCTGCCGAGGTCCTTGCCGTACTTGCCGTTGCCTTCCCCGGCCCGGGTGTCGGACCCGATCAGCAGGATGTTCTGCGCGCCCCGCACCAGGGCGGTGGGCCGCTCCCTCTCGTACCGGGCCAGTTCGGCGGCGGCCGCGTCGTCGGGGGTGATGTTGGCGCTGAGCTTGGCGTAGACGGCCCAGCCGGCGCCTCCGGCCGCCACGAGGAGGACGGCCGCCGCCAGCGCCGTACCCCTGACCCACCGCCGACGCCGCCGTGCGAGCCCTTCACCGGTGGCCGCGGAGCCGGCACCGGGGCCGAGGGAGTTGCCTGCGGTGTCGCTCACGTCAGGTCCACCCCTCCATGGCGTACGAGCGTCACGTCCTGCCCTTACGACGATGGCGGGACCGGGCGGTGACAGCGCCCTTTGTTACTCCGAACGGGGGAACGGCGGGGAACGGCGGGGACCGGCGACCGGCGGGGGTGTGGAGCGGACGGCGGGGGCGGGGCCGGGCCGCGGGGCGCGGCCGGTACGTGGTCCGGCCGCGGCGGGTGACCGGTCCGGTCGTGGGGTGGCCGGTCACCCGCCGTGGTGGGGTGACCCGTCCGGCCGTGGTGGGGTGGCCGGTCACCCGCCGTGGTGGGGTGACCCGTCCGGCCGTGGTGGGGTGGCCGGTCACCCGCCGTGGTGGGGTGACCCGTCCGGCCGTGGTGGGGTGGCCGGCGTGGGTCTACCGGCGCACCGCCGTCACCCTCTCGCTCTCGATCCGCTTGGCGAGGCCCTCCTCGTCCAGCCGCTCCGGGTGCCGGCACAGCACCACGGACCCGCCGACGGCCAGCGGCGAGAACAGGCCGGCGCACAGCCCTTCCCAGGTGTCGTACGGCAGTGCGGACAGCATGCGGGACGCGGGTCCGGTCAGGTCCAGCGACGGCGCCTCCGCGACGGCCCGCTCGACCACCTCCGCCCCGCTGAACTCCCGGCCGGCGACGATGAGCGCCGGCTCCTCCGGGTCCACCGGGACGAACGGCGCGAACCGGTCGCCCTGGCCCGGCACCTCCACCGCGTAGTCGAGGAACCCGGCCGGCGGCTGCGGGAAGCGTCCGCCGAGCGGGCGCAGCGCCAGGGCCACGCGCTCACCGGTGCAGGCGCGGGCGGCCTCGAGCGATTCCGGCCCGCTGACGACGACGTCGGCGGCCGCCGGATCCCCGGCGACGTCCGCGACGGCGCCCACCGCGGAACAGGCCACCAGCCACACCGCCGTCTGCCAGTGCGCGGGCAGCAGCAGCGCGACCCGGTCACCGGGGCCGGCGGAGAGGTCGCCCTGGAGGAGGTTGGCGGTCTTGGCCACCCAATTGGCGAAGGTGGCCACGGACAGTTCGACGCGTTCACCCGTGGCGTCGTCGTAGAAGGTCACCAGCGGGCGGCCGGGATCCGCGGCGAGCGCGGAAGTGAGCAGGTCGGCGGGGGTGCGATCGGTGGCGTTCACCCGGCACAGGGTACGCGCGGGCGAGCGCGCGAGACGGGCTGTGGGGCCACCGGTTCGGCGGAACGTTTCCCGACGGTCCGTCAGTTTGCCTATGGACAGATTTGTCTGACTATGTCCAAGATCCTGTGCATGCGTGGATTCCTCACTTCCTCTCTCGGTCTCACCCCGCTCGCCATCCGCTCGATCGGCGTCACCTGCGCCGCGGTCGTCGCCCTCACACCCGCCCTGCCCGCGTCCGCCGCGACCGCCCCGACGACCGCGCCCGCGGCGACGGGGAGCACGGAACGGTCCGGTCCGCTGGGCGGGGCCGGGGCGGAGGGCCCCGGTCGGGCGCGCGCGACCGGGGTGCGGGGCCCCGGACGGCCGAGCGCGGGTGCGGGCGCGCGTGCCGGTGCCCGGCGGCCGGGTGGGGCAGGGGTGCCGGGCAGTACCCGGTCGCTGCCGCTCGCCCCCCTCTCCCGGGAGCGCGTTCTCGGCGCGGCTCCCGAGCAGGGGCTGTACCGCACCGGACTGGACCGGTTCGCGCTCCTCGGCGTCGTCTGGGACGACCCGGGCACCGAGCTGCACGGCCGGGTGCAGGTGCGCACCCGGTCCGCCGCGACGGGGGAGTGGTCGGGCTGGCAGGACGTCGAGACGCACAACGCCGACCACGGCGCCGACCCGCACGCGGCGGAACGCTCCGGACGGCGGGTGCGCGGGGCGACCGCGCCGCTGTGGGTGGGCGACTCGGACGGCGTGGACGTGCGGGTCCGGGCACAGGAAGCGGAGCGTGCGGGGGACGAGGGCGGCGCTGAGCACGCGGGTCCGGTGGGCGGCGCGGAGCACGCGGGGGGCGCGGAGCACGCGGGGCCGGTGGGCGGTGCGGACGGTGCCGGTGGCGCGGTTGCCGCCGGTGACGGCGCGGGGAGGCGTGCGGGCGGGGCGCGGGCGCCGTTGCCGTCCGGGCTGCGCCTGGAGCTGGTGGATCCCGGGAGGGACGCGGAGGGCACGGACGACGTGGAGGGCGGGGCCGGGGACACGGAGGCGGCCGGCGACGCGCGGGAGGCCGGTGAGGCAGGGGAGACGGGGGAAGCACGGGAGGCGCGGAAAGCACGGGAGGCCCGGGAGGCCAAGGGCGGCGCTGCGGCCGGTGCGGCCGGTGAGGCGATCCCCGGGGACCTGCCGGCCGACGACCCCCGCACCGACCTCATCACGGAGGCGGCGATGGCCGCCTCGGCCGCCAACGTCGACATCACCGACTACGGGTCCACCGCCATCCCGGCACTGAGCCGGCAGGCCACCGAACAGGAGCTGGAGCGCCTGCTCGGCACACCCCGGGCGAAGCCGTACATCGGACCGCGGCCGCGGATCGTCACACGCCGGGGCTGGGGCGCCGACGAGTCACTGCGGGAACGCGGCTTCGTCTACACGAAGAAGGTCAAGGCGGCCTTCGTGCACCACACGGCCTCCGGCAACAAGTACACCTGCGCCCAGGCCCCGTCCGTCATCCGCGGTATCTACCGCTACCACGTCAAGAGCATGGGCTGGCGGGACATCGGCTACAACTTCCTCGTCGACAAGTGCGGAACCATCTACGAGGGCCGGGCCGGAGGCGTGGCCAAGGCGGTGCTCGGCGCGCACACGCTCGGGTTCAACACCAACAGCATGGGCATCGCCGTGATCGGCTCGTACGGCGCGAGCAAGCCCCCGGGCTCGGCGGTGACGGCCGTCGCCAAGCTGACCGCGTGGAAGCTCGGGCTCTTCGGGGCCGATCCGCGCGCGAAGACTTATCTCACGTCGGGTGGTGGCAACCTCTACCCCAAGGGGAAGAGCGTACGACTGAACGTGATCTCCGGTCATCGGGACGGGTTCGCCACCGAGTGCCCCGGCAAGCGCCTCTACGCCAAGCTCGGCACGGCCCGCTCCACCGCCGCCCGCTACCAGGGACGCTGAGCCGGTCCGCGTTCATCGCCGTCGGGGGGCGGGGGGCGGCGCAAGGGGGGCCGGACGGGGACGGAGGCGGGACGGGGACGGAGGCGGGGCCGGACGGGGGACCTGCCCGGTGCGGCCGGGGGAAACCGTACGCCGATCTCGCGTGGCTCCGCGCGGCCGGCGAGGGCGCCGTCGCCCGGTCTGCATACACTGACCGGCCGAAACGAGTGTGACGAGTACGTTTTGCCGGTCCCGGCAGGAAGCAGAGACGACAGGTGACAGAAGCGATCCTTCTGGTCGGCGGCAAAGGCACCCGGCTGCGCCCGCTCACGGTGCACACGCCCAAGCCCATGGTCCCGGCCGCCGGGGTGCCGTTCCTCACCCACCAGCTGGCCCGGGCGCGAGCGGCGGGCGTCGACCACATCATCCTCGCCACCAGCTACCTGGCCGAGGTCTTCGAGCCGTACTTCGGTGACGGCTCCGCGCTGGGCCTGCACCTGGAGTACGTCACCGAGGAGGAGCCCCTGGGCACGGGCGGCGCCATCCGCAACGTCGCCTCCCGGCTGCACTCCGGCCCGGACGACCCGGTGCTGGTCTTCAACGGCGACATCCTGACGGGCCTGGACATCAGGGCCCTGGTCGGCACGCACGAGTCGACCGGCGCGGACGTCTCGCTGCACCTGACGCAGGTCACGGACCCGCGCGCCTACGGTCTCGTCCCGACCGACGAGACCGGGCGCGTCCTGGCCTTCCTGGAGAAGCCGCAGACGCCGGAGGAGATCGTCACCGACCAGATCAACGCGGGGGCGTACGTCTTCCGCCGCTCGGTCATCGACACGATCCCCGGGGGCCGCCCGGTGTCGGTCGAACGCGAGACCTTCCCCGACCTCCTGGCCGCCGGCGCCCACCTGCAGGGCATGGTCGACTCCACGTACTGGCTCGACCTCGGCACCCCGGCCGCCTTCGTGCGCGGCTCGGCCGACCTGGTCCTCGGCCGCGCACCCTCTCCGGCGGTCCCCGGCCGCTGCGGCGACCGGCTCGTCCTGCCCACGGCCACGGTGGCGCCGGACGCCAAGCTGACCGGGGGCACGGTGGTCGGGGAGGGGGCGTTCGTCGCCGAGGGCGCGCGGGTCTTCGGCTCCACCATCCTCCCGGGCGCCGTCATCGAACCGGGTGCCGTCATCACCGACTCCCTCATCGGCACCCGGGCCCGCGTCGGCGAACGCTCCGTGCTCACCGGCACGGTCGTCGGCGACGGCGCGATCGTGGGCCCCGACAACGAGCTCCGCGACGGAGCCCGCGTATGGTGCGACGCCCGCATCCCCGCAGGCGCGGTCCGCTTCTCCTCCGACCAGTAACCCGACACGCCCCACCCCCCACCCACCCAGCTGCGGGCAGTCGTGCCCGGCGCCCCGGCGGGCCCCGCCTCCGGCGCCGTACCGCCACCCAGCTGCGGGCAGTCGTGCCCGGCGCCCCGGCGGGCCCCGCCTCCGGCGCCGTACCGCCACCCAGCTGCGGGCAGTCGTGCCGCTGGGGCGGCACGGGTGGGCGCAGCGGCACCCGGCCAGCGCCGGTGAGCGACCCTGGGCGTCCGGCGAAGCATGGCGCACCCGGCCAGCGCCGGTGAGCGACCCCCGGCGTCTAGCGAAGCATGGCGTACCCGGCCAGCGCCGGTGAGCGACCCCCCGGCGTCCGGCGAAGCATCGCGCACCCGGCCAGCGCCGGTGAGTGCTGCCCGGCACGCCCAGCGCGCACCGCAGACGCGCCCGGCGCCCGCCAGGCCCCCACCCCCGACGGCCGGCACCCGCCCCCTCCTCACAGCAACCCGATGTCCACCCGGGGCATCTTCGGCACCCGCCGCGCAGGCACGCACCCGCTCAGCAGGATCAACCGGGCCGCCCGGTGCCGCTGCCCGGCATACGGCTCCAGCAGGCGCAGCATCTCCGCGTCATCGGCGTCCCGGTCTCCCGCCAGCGCCCACCCCACGATCCCCGGCAGGTGCAGATCCCCCACGGTCACCGCGTCCGCCGCCCCGTGACTGCGCTGCACCACTTCCGCCGACGTCCACGGCCCCACCCCCGGCACCACTTCCAGCCGCGCCCGGGCCTCCGCCGCCGGCATCTCCACCGCCTGCTCCAGCCGCGCGGCGACCCGCACGGCCCGCAGGATCGTCGAGGCCCGCTTGTCGTCGACCCCGGCCCGGTGCCACTCCCAGGAGGGGATCAGCGCCCAGGTCCGCGGTGCCGGCACCACCCACATCGGCCGTTCACCCGTCCCGGCGGGGCCCGGCGCCGGCTCGCCGAACCTGCGTACGAGCAGCCGCCACGCCCGGTACGCCTCGTCGGTGGTGACCTTCTGCTCCAGCACGGACGGAATCAGCGACTCCAGCACCAGCCCGGTCCGGGTCAGCCGCAGCCCCGGCCGCCGGTGCCGCGCCAGCGCCACCACCCGGTGCCGGGGCACGAACGCGTCCGGATCGTCGGCGGAGCCGAGCAGCTCGGGCAGCCGGTCCAGCAGCCACGGCGCGCCCGGCCCCCACGCCTCACCGAGCACCTCACCGCCGTACGCCCGCACCCTCAGCGTGCCCGGCCCGGCGGGCGTACGGCTGGTCCGCCACACGGACCCGTCCGCCGTGGCCCGGAACGTCGGGTCGGCGGGCCCGCGCCGCAGCGGCCCGAGGACGAGGGCGAGGTCCAGCGGCCCGTCCGGCACCCACCGCCGTACCCGGGCCGGCGCGGCCGCCGCCTGCCGCGGTATCCCGGCGGCGGCGCCCCCGGGTACGCCGACATGCCCGCCGCGCACGGTCGTACGCGTCGGCCGCTGGGGAAAACGTCCTGCCACGGGTGAGTCCTCGGAATGCCGGTGCCGTGCTACGAGACTACGGGGGTGTCTCGCGGTCATGCCGGGCTCCCGGCGCGAAGGCCGATGACGGCGGCCGGGCCCCGCGAGAGGTCACCGCACCTCCACGAACGCCCCCGGGTCCCGCTCCGCCCGCGGCCTCGGGTCCTCCGCCGAGCGGCCGACGGCCACCGCGCCCATCGGATCCCAGTCGGCCGGCAGCTCCAGCACCTCGCGCACCACGTCCCGGCAGAACATGGTGGACGACACCCACGCCGAGCCCAGCCGTTCCCCGGCCAGCGCGACCAGCAGGTTCTGCACGCCCGCGCCCATGGAGACCACGAACATCTCCCGCTCGGCGCCGTCGCGCCGGGCGTCCCCGTAGGTGTGCGAACCGTCCATGACCAGGCACGGCACGATCAGGTACGGCGCGTTGCGCAGGACGTCACCGCGCCGGATCCGCTTGGCCACGGCCTCCTCGCTCCTGCCGTCCCGGCGCAGGTCGGCGATCCAGGCGTCCCGCATCGCGTCCAGCAGCCGTACCCGCGACCGTGCCGACTCCAGCAGCACGAACCGCCAGGGCGTGGTGTGGTGCGGGGCGGGCGCGGTGAGCGCCGCCGCCACCGCGCGGCGGACCGCGCCGGGGTCCACGGGGTCGTCGGTGAAGGCCCGCACGGTGCGGCGCTGGGTCATCGCCTCCCGGATCGCCTCGGAGGTGCCGAGCCGGAACATGTCGGCCGGCCCGCTGCGCACCAGCGCCCGCGCGCCTTCGCCGTCTGGACCGTCCGAACCGTCTGAACCGGCCGAACCGTCGCCGGCCTCCACCACGTGCGCCAGTCCGCGTACGACGGCGACCGGCCGGCCCGCCGCCTTGCCCTTGACCAGGTCACCGGCGGCGGCCAGCTCGTCCGCCGTGGCCACGACGGTCGCGCTGAGCGGATTTCCGTAGGCGTCCGTGCCCCCGCGCAGATCGTCCAGCACGCGCACGCCGTCGGCGCCGATCGCCATGTCGGTGAGCCCCGAGCGCCAAGGGCGCCCGAAGGTGTCGGTGACGACGACGCCGACGTCGACGCCGAGGGCCTCGCGCAGACCGGCGCGGATCGCGCGCGCGGACGCGTCCGGGTCCTCGGGCAGCAACAGCACCGTGCCCGCGGGGGTGTTGGAGGCGTCGACACCGGCGGCGGCCATGACCAGGCCCTGCCGGTTCTCCACGATGCGCAGCGTGCCGCGCCGGGCCACCACCCGGACCGTCTCGGCGTCGATCGCGGCCTCCCGGTCGGCCGCCCGCACGATCCGGCCCTCGGCCTTGGAGACGATCTTGGAAGTGACGAGCAGCACGTCCCCGTCGGCCAGGCCGGGCTCGGCCGCGGCGATCAGCTTGGCCAGGTCGTCGCCCGGCCGCACCTCGGGGATGCCGGACGGGGCCCAGACCCGGTACTCGGGACGCGCCTCGGTCATGCCCCGCGCACCTCCTCGGCCAGCGCCAGCGCCTCCCGCGCCATCTGCGCGGTCGCGTCCACGTCGGTCATCATCAGCGGTACGGCCCGGCAGCGGATGCCGTCCGCCTCGACCCGCTCGACCACGCCCGCGTCCACGGTGTCCACCAGCCAGCCGTCCAGCAGCCCGGAGCCGTAGTGCTCGGCGACCGCGGCGGCCGTGGACTCCACGCCGACCGCGGCGAGCACCTTGTCGGCCATCCCGCGCACGGGCGCGTCCCCGACGATCGGCGACAGGCCGACGACGGGCACGCCCGCCTCCGCGATGGCCTCGCGGATACCGGGGACGGCGAGGATCGTGCCGATGGACACGACCGGGTTGGACGGCGGGAAGAGGATCACGTCCGCCTGGGCGATGGCCTCCAGGACGCCGGGGGCCGGCTTGGCCTGCTCGGCACCGACCGGGACGACGGCGTGGGCCGGGACCGAGGCGCGCAGCCTCACCCAGTACTCCTGGAAGTGCACCGCCTTGCGCTCACCGTCCAGCTCGACGGCCACGTGCGTCTCGACGCGGTCGTCGGTCATCGGGATCAGCTTCACGCCCGGCTTCCAGCGGTCGCACAGCGCCTCGGTGACCGCGCTCAGCGGATAGCCGGCGCCGAGCATCTGGGTCCGCACGATGTGCGTGGCGAAGTCCCGGTCGCCCAGCCCGAACCACTCCGGGCCGACCCCGTAGGCCGCCAGCTCCGCCTTGACGTGGAAGGTCTCCTCGGACCGCCCCCAGCCCTGTTCCTCGTTGATGCCGCCGCCCAGCGTGTACATCACCGTGTCCAGGTCCGGGCAGACCTTGAGCCCGAAGAGATGGATGTCGTCGCCGGTGTTGCCGATGACCGTGACGTCCGCGTCCGGAACGGCCCGCTTCAGACCACGCAGGAACCGGGCACCGCCGATGCCGCCTGCCAGAACCACAATGCGCATGGGGATCAGTCTCGCAGGCGGGTACGACAACGCGTCAGACAGCCACCGGACGAGGCGCCGTCGTCTTTCGGGCAGGAGCCCGGCCGCAAGGCTGCCGGAGCCACCCGCCACGGCGCCGGTGGCGGTCGGGCGGCCACCGGCGCGGTGGCCGTCAGGCCGTGACCGGGCTCGGCTCGGTGCGCGCCTCGCAGTGCGGGGACGTGTGCATCGGCATCTCGGTCAGGCCCGGGTGGTACACGTGCAGGCTGACCGCCGGCTCCAGCGCGTCGTTGACGACTTCGTGGGCGTACCCCGGCGCGAACACCCGCTGCGTTCCCGCCGTGAGCGCGCGCGTGCGCTGCCCGGTGCGCTCGGTGAGCGTGCCCTCCAGGACGGTGAGGACCCCGGACGAGCGTCCGTGGTCGTGCAGCCCGGTGCCCTGCCCGGGGACCCAGGACAGCAGCCAGACCTCGTATCCGGGACCCGTGCGCAGCCGGTGGTACCAGCGGGTGGCGGCGTCGTACCGCACGAGGTGCGCCCACTGGGCGCGGTCGGCGGCGATGGAGCGGGCGAGCCCCACGAATTCGGCGACGGTGACCGGGTGCTCGCGCGGCGGCTGGAGCAGGTGCGGTACTTCGAGGATGTCGCCGGCGATCTGGAGGTCGTTGTCGCTGTTCATGGGTGCTCTGGTCCTCGGCGGAAGAGTGGGGCCCGGAAGGAGGGTGCTGCAGGAGGGTGCTGCTGAGGAAGGAACGACCGAGCCCGCGCAAAGGACCCGGGACAGGCTGGAGCGGGAGACGGGCTCAACAGCCGGAACGGCGACAACAGCTACAGCGGGACCGGGCAGCACCGTGGGACCCGGCGGTGCGGGTCGAGGTGAGTGCCAAGTTCGCGAGCATGCCCACTAGGACACCGGTTCACACACGTGGTGTCAACTCGACGCCCGGTATGTGGGACATGGTTCACCTCATACGGTGCAACTGTCAGGTGAAAGGTTTGTGCACGGGGACCTCGGGACACATGGGGCACATCCGAGCGCAAGAGCCTCGCGGAACGGCATCGAACACGGAGGCGTCTTTCTCCGTACAGAGAGCCGTGCGGGGTCCGACCGCCCTCGCGGCTCCCGGCTGGGTGTGAAGGTTTATGGCGATTTGAACACTTTCCGCACGGCCTTGGTTCCGCAGAGTGAATAACGGGCCCAATAGCAGATCTCGGCTTGACTCGCCCGGAGCAGCACACTTGTAATTTCACTCGTGTCGTTCAGCCGAAATCGGTAACGGCTACGCACGGGGACGCGAAGACAGACGAGGGGCGCACATGACCGAGCTGGTGCAGCAACTGCTGGTCGACGACGCGGACGAGGAACTCGGCTGGCAGGAGCGCGCGCTGTGCGCCCAGACCGACCCCGAGTCCTTCTTCCCCGAGAAGGGCGGCTCCACCAGAGAGGCCAAGAAGGTCTGCCTCGCCTGCGAGGTCCGCTCCGAGTGCCTGGAATACGCCCTCGCCAACGACGAGCGCTTCGGCATCTGGGGCGGGCTGTCCGAGCGCGAGCGCCGCAGGCTCAAGAAGGCCGCCGTCTGAAACGGGCCCGCGTGCGCACGGGCGCACGGCCACCCGGAATCGTCACGAACGGCCCGTCGCAGGTGGGTTATCCACAGGCGGCGGGCCGTCGTCATGCCCAGCCGATAGTGTGGTCGCTCGTCCGAGACGCCCCGCTGTCCCCTCGGCCCGCGAGGAGGCACAGGCGTCCACCGCAGTCCATCGAACCGGGGCCCGTACCTCGATGTCCGTGCACAGCCATACGGCAGCCCAAGACCCGGCTGCCACCCCTGAGTTCCCGCGTCATGTGGTGACCGCGGTCCTCGTCTCCCACGACGGCGCCCGCTGGCTGCCCGACGCGCTCGCCGGGCTGCTCGGCCAGGAGCGCCCCGTCCAGTACGCGGTGGCCGCCGACACCGGCAGCGCGGACGACTCCGCCCGGCTCCTCACCGACGCCCTCGGCGATGCCCAGGTGCTGCACCTCGCCCGCCGCACCGGCTTCGGCCAGGCCGTCGAGGAGGCGAGCCGCACCGCGCCCGTCCTCACCCCCGAGGACCTGCCGTACCTGAAGCGCCCCAGCGGCTGGGACCCCGTCACGCGCACGTGGCGCGACGACGCCTACGACCTGCCCGAGCTGCCGCACGGCGAGCCGGTCCAGTGGCTCTGGCTGCTGCACGACGACTGCGCCCCCGAACCCGACGCCCTCGCCCAGCTGCTGCGCGTCGTCGAGAACGAGATCGAACTCGGCCGCGACGACGTCGCGGTGGTCGGCCCCAAACTGCGCGGCTGGTACGACCGACGCCAGCTGCTGGAGGTCGGCGTCTCCATCGCCAGCTCCGGCCGCCGCTGGACCGGCCTGGACCGCCGCGAACAGGACCAGGGCCAGCACGACCACGTCCGCACCGTGCTGTCCGTCTCCACCGCCGGCATGCTCGTCCGCCGCGACGTCTTCGAACAGCTCGGCGGCTTCGACCGCCGGCTGCCCCTCATGCGGGACGACGTCGACCTGTGCTGGCGCGCCCACACCGCCGGCCACCGGGTCCTCATCGCCCCCGACGCCGTCGTCCGGCACGCCGAGGCCGCCTCCCGCGAGCGCCGCACGGTCGACTGCGCCGGCCGCACCGCCGCCTCCCCGCACAAGGTCGACAAGGCCGGCGCCGTCTACACCCTGCTCGTCAACACCCGTACGGCCGCGCTGCCCTGGGTGCTGCTGCGGCTCGTCCTCGGCACCGTCCTGCGCACCCTCGCCTACCTCGTCGGCAAGGTCCCCGGCCAGGCCGTCGACGAGATCCGCGGCCTGCTGTCCACCCTGCTGCGGCCCGAGCGGATCATCGCCGCCCGGCGCCGCCGCGGCCCCTCCCGGATCGACAAGGCGGAACTGCGCCAGCTCTTCCCGCCGCCCGGCGCCACCGTCCGGGCCACCGTGGAACAGATCGCGGGCAACTTCTCCGGCGGCAGCGACACCGACACCACCTCGGCCGGCCGGCACGGCGGCGCCGTGGAGTCCGGACCCGGCGACGACGACGCCGACTTCCTTCAGGTCGAGCAGTTCGCCCGGCTCAAGCGGATCGCCCGCAGGCCCGGCCCGGTGCTCTTCCTCGCGCTGCTGCTCATCTCCCTCGTCGCCTGCCGCGCCCTGCTGGCCGGGGGCGCGCTGGCGGGCGGCGCGCTGCTGCCCGCCCCGGCCGGCGCCGGCGACCTGTGGTCCCGCTACCTGGACGCCTGGCACCCCGTCGGCACCGGCGGCACCCCGTCCGCACCGCCCTACCTGGCCATCGTCGCGGCCCTCGCCTCGATCCTGTTCGGCTCCACCGGGCTCGCCGTCACCGTCCTGCTGGTCTGCTCGGTGCCGCTCGCCGGGTGCACCGCCTACTTCGCCTCCCGGCCGCTGGTCACCTCCCGGCTGCTGCGCGCGTGGACCGCCGTCGCCTACGCCTTCCTGCCCGCCACCACCGGCGCCCTGGCCGCGGGCCGCGTCGGCACCGCCGTCCTCGCCGTCCTGCTGCCGCTCATCGCGCGCGCGGGCATCGCCGCCGCCGGTCTCGCGCACCGCGCCGGCACCCGCGGCAGCTGGCGCGCCACCTGGGCGTACGCGCTGCTGCTGACCGTCACCACCGCCTTCACACCGATCGTCTGGCCGATCGCGCTGCTCCTCGGCCTGGGCGTGCTGGTGCTGCGCCGCGGCGACCTCGTCGCCCACGGCCTGCGCTTCCTGGTCCAGCTCGGCACCCCGCTGCTGGTCCTCGCCCCCTGGTCGCTGACCCTGCTCCCGACGGGCTTCTTCCAGGAGGCGGGCCTGGAGTACGGCGCCTCGGCCGCCTCCGCGCTCGACCTGCTCGGCGCCGCCCCCGGCGGCCCCGGCACCGTGCCCGGCCTGCTGCTCATCGGCCTCGTGCTCGCCGCGCTCGCGGCCCTCCTGCGCTCCGAGCGGCAGCTCGGCATCCGCACCGCGTGGGCCGTCGCCCTGGTCGGCCTCGTCTTCGCCGTCCTGTCCGACAAGTCGGCCTGGGCCGGACCGGCCACCCTGGTCTACGGCATCGCCCTGCTGGCCGCAGCCGCACTCGGCGCCGACGGCGCCCGCGCACGCGTGGCCGAGCAGAGCTTCGGCTGGCGCCAGCCCGTCGCCGCCCTGATCGCCCTCGCCGCGGCCGCCGGCCCGCTGCTCGCCGCCGCCGGCTGGATGCTCCGCGGCGCCGACGGCCCGCTGCAGCGCCGCGACCCGGCCCAGGTGCCCGCGTTCGTCGCCGAGGACTCCACCGGCGGCGACCAGGCCCGCACCCTGGTCCTGGACAGCGACTCCACCGCCCGGGTGCGCTACACCCTGGTCCGCGGCTCCGGCGCCCGCATGGGCGACGCCGAACTCGCCGCCGCCGACAGCCGCAGCACCCGCCTGGGCGAGACCGTCGCCCAGCTCGTCGCCGGCTCCGGCGCCGACCAGGCCGACGAACTCGGCGGCTTCGCCGTGCGCTACGTCCTCGTCCACCAGGGCGCCCCGCGCGAGATCACCCGGGTCCTCGACGCCACCCCCGGCCTGGCCCGGCTCAGCCAGCAGAACGGCAGCGCCCTGTGGCGCGTCGACCAGAAGGTCTCCCGCGCGGCCATCGTGCCCGCCGCCGGCTCCGGCAAGGCCCTGCCGGTGGCCGCCGGACCGGTGGAGATCCACTCCACCGTCCCGGCCGGCTCCGGCGACCGCGTCCTGCGCCTCGCCGACAGCGCCGCCGACGGCTGGACGGCCACCCTCGACGGCAAGCCGCTCACCCGCACCACGGTCGACGGCTGGGCCCAGGGCTTCCGGCTGCCGTCCACCGGGGGCAGGCTGGACGTCACCTACGACGCGCCGATCGCCCACACCGCCTGGCTCTGGACACAGGGCGCGCTGGCCGTCGTCCTGGTCGTCCTCGCCCTGCCCGGCCGCCGCCGCGACGTCGACGACGACCTGCCCGAGGAGCAGCCGCTGCCCGCCCAGGCCACCGCCGGCGAGGGCCGCCGCGCCCGCCGCCTGCGCGCCCAGGCCGAGGACGCGGCCGCCGAGCGGCAGCCCGGCACACCCCCGCTCCCGGACCAGCCGCCGGCGGCCGTGCCCGCGCAGCAGTCGTACGACACGCAGGACCCGGCCGACCGGAGCCAGGACTGGGAAAGCGAACCGTCCGCCTACGCGCAGGCGGGATACGGCGGCTACGGCACCGACGCGTACGGGACCGCGAGCGGCTACGACCAGCGGAGCCACCAGCAGCCCGACCCCTATCAGACGGCCCCCTACGACCCGTACGCCTACAGCGGCACCACCGAGCCGACGCCGTACGACCCGGCGGCCTACCAGCAGCAGGGCTACGACCCGGCGTACGACCCCGCCCTGGGCTACGACCCCGCCCAGCAGGGCTACGACCACTCCCAGCGGGGCTACGACCACTCCCAGCGGGGCTACGACCCCGCCCAGCAGGGGTACGACACGGCCCCGCACCCCCACGGCACCGGCAGCCAGCGCCCCGACGGGAGCCAGCAGTGAACCGCACCACCTTGTCCCTGCTCGCCGGCACGACGGCGCTGGCCGCCGTCACCGCGTTCGCCGCGCTCGACTCGCCGTCCGCCTCCGGCGCCGCCGCGCCCGGGGCGGCCGCCCGCCTGCCCGTCGAACGCACCGGCTTGCTGTGCCCGGCGCCGAGCCTCTCGGACATCGCCGAGACGTCGTACACGTCGTTCACGCCCGTCACCAAGGGCGCCGCCGGCGGCGGCGAGGCCCGGCTCGAGGCCGCCACCGAGCAGTCGGCGGACGACCCGGCCGGCGCCGACGCGGACAAGGACGCAAAGGACGCCGGGGACGCCGGGGGCGGCAAGGGCACGGCCGGCCGGCCGGTGCTCACCCCCAAGGCACCGGGCACGCCGGTCACGGGTGAGACCTCCGGAGCCGACGCACCCGCGCTCGTCGGCACGGCGGACGGCCGGTTCGCGCCCGGCTGGACCGTGCAGGAGACCACCGAGGTCGCCGCCGGGACCGGACGCGGCCTCCAGGGCGTCACCTGCACCGGCGCGGACACCGAGTTCTGGTTCCCGGGCGCCGGCACGGCGGCCGGCCGCACCGACTACGTCCACCTGACCAACCCCGACGACGCGGCCGCCGTCGTCGACATCGAGCTGTACGGCGAGGACGGCGCGATCAAGTCCCCGCTGGGCGAGAACCTCACCGTCAAGCCGCACGCGAGCGAGCGGATCCTGCTCTCCACACTCACCGACGAACGCCGGCCCGACCTGACCGTGCACGTCGGCGTGCGCAGCGGCCGGGTCGCCGCGGCCGTGCAGGCCCTGGACGACAAGACCGGCGGCGACTGGCTGGCCGCCGCCGCGGACCCGTCCGGCAGCCTGGTCCTGCCCGGCATCCCCAAGGACGCCACCGACGTCCGCCTGATCGCCTTCACCCCCGGTGACGACGACGCCGACCTGAAGATCCGGCTGGCCTCCCCCGACGGCCTGATCACCCCGGCCGGGAACGAGACGGTGCACGTCAAGTCCGGCATGACCACGGCGGTCGACCTCGGTGACGTCACCCGTGGCGAGGCGGGCTCGCTCGTCCTCGACCCCACCGACCAGGCGGTGCCGGTCGTCGCGGCCCTCCAGGTCGTGCGGGGCAAGGGCGACAAGCGGGAGACGGCGTTCATCCCGGCCACCGCCGCCGTCGGCACGCGCGCGACCGTGGCCGACAACAGGGCGAAGGGCACCACCCTCGCGCTGACGGCCCCCACCGGCACCGCCACGGTCAAGGTCACGGCGTCGGCCGGCAGCGAGGGCGGGACGCCGGCCGGCAAGACCTACACGATCAAGTCCGGCACCACCCAGAACATCGACGCCCCGGTCCCGGCGGGCCTGAAGGGCACCTACGCCCTCACGGTGGAACCCGTCTCCGGCGGCCCGGTCTACGCCTCCCGCACCCTCGCGGTCACCGACGGAGGCGTCCCCGCGTTCACCGTCCAGACCCTCCCGAACGACCACGGGATGGTCTCCGTGCCGCGGACGGAGGAGGACATGTCGGTCCTCCAGGAGTAGCGGCGGTGCTTCAGACGTAGCGGCGGTCAGTCAGGAGCAGCGTCGGTCCGCCAGGAGCAGCGGCCGGCGGGACACCCCTAGTCCTCGCCGTACCGGGGATCGACCGTCTCCGGCGTCAGACCGAGCAGCTCGGCCACCTGCTCCACGACGACCTCGTGCACGAGCGCGGCCCGCTCGTCGCGCCCCTTGGTCCGGATCTCCACCGGCCGCCGGTACACGACCACCCGGGCCCGCCGTCCGTCACGCGCGGGGATGATCCCGCCGAGGGGCACGGCCTCGTCGCTCCACGCGGCCGCCTGGTCGCCCCGCCCGTCCAGCCGGGGCACCTCCAGCACGAGGAAATCGATGTCGGCCAGCTGCGGCCACCGCCGCTCCAGACGCTCCACGGAGTCCTGCACCAGATCCGCGAACACCTCGGCACGGCTGGCCGCGAGCGGCACCTGCGGCGGTGCGATCGGCCCCCGCATGCCCCGCCCGTGGCGATCACGGCGGCGAGGCCCGGGGCCGGCGGCACGGGGCGGTACACGGTTGTCCATCACTGGTGAAGGGTAGTCCCCGCGCCCTCCGGCCGTCCGGTCCCACGCGGCAACGGGCCACCCGGCACCCCGCCGCGGCATGGCCATTCCAGCCAACGTCTGGCTCGATTCCGTAACCCGCCAAGACCACCGAACTCACGGCAATTGATGGCGTTTGCACCGGCTCGTGACCCCGCGGATTTCCCCCCGGCCCCCGCCGGGCGTCCGTCCGCCCAGGTCAGAGGGGGCCGCCCGGGAGGGGGTGTGGGCCGTTTCACAGCACGACACGGTGGAGTGACCTGGTGGGGAGTCGTCGCGGCCCGCTCAAGAGTGCGGTACCGTCCAACGTCGTGAGCCCTGTACGTCGCTGTTCGCGCACCGCCTGCGGCCGACCCGCCGTCGCGACGCTGACGTACGTCTACGCCGACTCGACCGCGGTCCTCGGCCCGCTCGCCACCTACGCCGAACCCCACTGCTACGACCTGTGCGCCGAGCACTCCGAGCGCCTCACCGCGCCGCGCGGCTGGGAGGTCGTACGCCTGCTCGACGGCTCGGCGCCCGCACGGCCCAGCGGGGACGACCTGGAAGCCCTCGCCAACGCCGTACGCGAAGCGGCCCGCCCGCAGCAGCGCACGGCCGAGGCGGGCGGCGGCGGCACCCGCGGCGCGGATCCCATGGAGGTCGCCCGCCGGGGCCACCTCAGGGTCCTGCGCTCCCCGGACAACTGAGCGCCGCCACCGCCGCGCCACCCGACGCCACCCCCGCCGGGCGTGACGTTTCGCCCTCCGTCGGCGTTACGGGTGCGGATCCACCGGGCGTCCACCAGGTGTCCGCGCACCCCGCCCCATCCGGCGGCGGGTAGTTTGTGGGCACCCGTAGAACTTCCAGGAGGGCTGGCCGTGGCTGCTGATCTGTCACAGATCGTGAAGGCGTACGACGTGCGCGGAGTGGTTCCGGACCAGTGGGACGCCTCACTGGCCGGGCTCTTCGGCGCCGCCTTCGCGGAGGTGACGGGAGCGGCGGCCATCGTCGTCGGCCACGACATGCGGCCCTCGTCCCCCGGCCTCTCCCGCGCCTTCGCGCGCGGCGCGGCGGAGCGCGGCGTGGACGTCACCGAGATCGGCCTGTGCTCCACGGACCAGCTGTACTACGCCTCGGGCGCCCTGGACCTGCCGGGCGCGATGTTCACGGCCTCGCACAACCCGGCCCGGTACAACGGCATCAAGCTCTGCCGCGCGGGCGCCGCCCCGGTCGGCCAGGACACCGGCCTGGCGCAGATCCGCGAGCTGGTCGAGCGCTGGCTGGAGCAGGGCGCCCCGCGGCCGGCGGACCGGCCGGGAACCCTCTCCTCGCGCGAGACGTTGCAGGATTACGCGGCGCACCTGTGCTCCCTGGTCGACCTGACCGCGATCCGCCCCCTGAAGGTCGTGGTCGACGCCGGCAACGGCATGGGCGGCCACACGGTCCCCCCGGTCTTCGCCGGCCTGCCCCTGACCCTGGTCCCGATGTACTTCGAACTGGACGGCACCTTCCCGAACCACGAGGCCAACCCGCTGGACCCGGCCAACCTCGTGGACCTGCAGAAGCGGGTCCCCGCGGAGGGCGCCGACCTCGGCATCGCCTTCGACGGCGACGCCGACCGCTGCTTCGTCGTGGACGAGAACGGCGACCCGGTCTCCCCGTCCGCGATCACCGCGCTGGTCGCCGCCCGGGAGCTGGCCCGCCACGGCGGCAAGGGCACGGTCATCCACAACCTGATCACCTCCCGCACGGTCCCCGAGGTCGTACGGGAGCATGGCGGCACCCCGGTGCGCACCCGGGTCGGCCACTCCTTCATCAAGGCCGAGATGGCCCGCACCGGCGCCATCTTCGGCGGCGAGCACTCGGCCCACTACTACTTCAAGGACTTCTGGAACGCGGACACGGGCATGCTGGCCGCCCTGCACGTCCTCGCGGCCCTCGGCGGCCAGGAGGGCCCGCTGTCCGGCCTGGTCGCCCAGTACGACCGCTACACCGGCTCGGGCGAGATCAACTCCACGGTCACCGACCAGTCCGCCCGCCTCGCCGCGATCCGCACCGCCTTCGAGGACCGCGCCGACGTCACCCTCGACGACCTCGACGGCCTCACGGTCGCCGCGGCCGACTGGTGGTTCAACGTCCGCCCGTCCAACACCGAGCCCCTGCTCCGCCTGAACGCGGAGGCGAAGGACGAGCCGACGATGACGAAGATCAGGGACGAGGCACTGGCGATCATCAGGGGCTGAGCGACCTGCCCGACGGCGGTAACCTGACCAGGCGTATCCACAGACACAAGACACACACCCGCCCTCCGAAGGGACACCCCATGCCGCTCGAAGCCGGTCTCCTGGAGATCCTCGCCTGCCCGGCCTGCCACGCTCCCCTCCAGGAGCGGGACTCCGAGCTGATCTGCACGGGCCAGGACTGCGGCCTCGCCTACCCGGTCCGCGACGGCATCCCGGTCCTCCTGGTGGACGAGGCACGCCGCCCCGAGTGACGAGGCCCATCACCGCGTAGCACCCCAGGACCCCGCGACCGGAGGCTGCCGCCCATGCTGGACGAATCGCTGCTCGACACACCGGAAGGCCTCGCCCAGGCCGACCGCCGGGGACTGCTGCGCGGTGCAGCGGAGGCCGGCGCCCGCGTCCGCACCGCCGCCCGGCACGCCGCCGAGGCCGGCGTCGGCGACCTGCGACCCGACGGCCGCCCCCGCGCGGTCCTCATCGCCGGACCCGGCGCCGCCGCCACCCACACCGCCGACCTCCTCGGCACCCTCGCCGGCCCGGGCAGCCCCGTCGTCCGGCTGGCACCCTCCGGCGTCGCCCCCGCCGCGGGCGCCCTGCGCTGGGAGCTGCCGGGCTGGGCCGGCTCCGTGGACCTGCTGCTGATCGCCACCCCGGACGGCACCGAACCGAGCCTCTCCCTCCTCGCCGACCAGGCCTACCGCCGCGGCTGCTCCCTCGTCGCCGTGGCCCCGCCGGGCACCCCGCTCGCCGAGGCGGTGGCGGGCGCGCACGGCCTGTTCGTACCGATGGCGACGGCACCGTACGACCAGGAGGAACCGCTCGCCGCGTCCTCCCCGGGCGTCTTCTGGGCGCTGCTGACCCCGCTGGTGGCGCTCCTGGACCGGATCGGCCTGATCGCCGCCCCGCCGGACGCCCTGGAGAAGATCGCCGACCGCCTGGACCACATCGCGGAGCGCTGCGGCCCGGCCATCGCGACCTACAGCAACCCGGCCAAGACCCTCGCCGCCGAACTCGCCGACGCGCTGCCCGTCGTGTGGACGGAGGGCACCTCGGCCGGCCCGGCGGGCCGCCGCTTCGCCGCCGCCCTCGCCGAACTCGCCGGCCGCCCCGCCCTCGTCGCCGAACTGCCCGAGGCGCTCGCCGCGCACAGCGCCCTGCTGGCCGGCCCGCTGGCCGCCAGCGCCGATCCGGACGACTTCTTCCGCGACCGCGTGGAGGAGCCGCCCGCGCTGCACGCGCGCGTCGTGCTGCTCCGCGACCGCCCGATCAGCGGCCTCACCGCCGCCCCCGCCGCCCGTGACATCGCCCTCGGCCACGACACGCCGATCAGCGAACTCGAACCCGAGGAGGGCGGCGAGCTGGAGACCCTCGCGGAACTGATCGCCGTCACGGATTTCGCCGCCGTTTACCTGGCGCTCGCTTCGAGGGCCTGATCTGACTCCTGGCCGACCGACCGCGCCCGCCAGCGGCGCGGGACGGAAGCGACAGCGCCGGCCGAGCCGCGTACGTACGGAGACAGAGAAGACACATGGACCGCCTCGACAACACCGTCCGCCCCTACGCCTGGGGCTCCACCACCGCCATCCCGCACCTCCTCGGCGTCGAGCCGAGCGGTGAACCCCAGGCGGAGATGTGGATGGGCGCCCACCCAGGCGCCCCGTCGCGCACCGCGCGCGGCACCCTCGTCGAGGTGATCGAGGCCGCCCCGGAGCGCGAACTGGGCGCCCGCACGGTCGCCAGGTTCGGCCCGCACCTGCCGTTCCTGCTCAAGATCCTCGCCGCCGGCGCACCCCTCTCCCTCCAGGTGCACCCCGACCTCGGACAGGCCCGGGAGGGCTACGCGGACGAGGAGCGGCGCGGCATCCCCGTCGACGCCCCGCACCGCAACTACAAGGACGCCAACCACAAGCCCGAGCTGATCTGCGCGCTCACCGAGTTCGACGGCCTGTGCGGCTTCCGCGACCCCGTCCGCACCGCCGACCTCCTCGACGGGCTCGGCGTCGACTCCCTCAAGCCGTACGTCGACCTGCTGCACGCCCACCCCGAGGACGCGGCGCTGCGCGAGGTCCTCACCGCCCTCCTCACCGCCGACCCGGAGGAGATGGCCCACACGGTCGCCGAGGCCACCGCCGCGTGCACCCGCCTCGGCGGCGCCTACGCCCCCTACGCCGACATCGCCCACCACTACCCGGGCGACCCCGGCGTCATCGCGGCCATGCTCCTCAACCACGTCCGGCTCCAGCCGGGCGAGGCCCTGTACCTCGGTGCCGGCATCCCGCACGCCTACCTCAACGGCCTCGGCGTCGAAATCATGGCCAACTCCGACAACGTCCTGCGCTGCGGCCTCACCCCCAAGCACGTCGACGTCCCCGAACTGCTGCGGATCGTCCGCTTCGAGCCGAGCGACGCGGGCGTGCTGCGCCCGGAGGCGTCCGCGGACGGCGAGGAGGTCTACGAGACGCCGATCGACGAGTTCCGGCTCTCCCGCTACGTCCTGCCCGAGGGCGGCGGCGCCCACGACCTCACCCGGGACACCCCGCAGATCCTGCTGTGCACGGCCGGCTCCGTCCGGGCGGGCGAGCACGAGCTGGGCCCCGGTCGGTCCGTCTTCGTCCCGGCCGGCGAGCGGGCGGAGATCTCCGGCGCGGGCACGGTCTTCCGCGCCACGGTGATCGTCTGACCGGCCCCCCGGTGGACGGCCGGCCGATCATGTGACCGGAGGTTGTGGACACCTGAAGCACCGATGCCCGGCCGGGCTGCAAGAATGACCCACCGGCAAAGGCCGGGCAAAGCCGGGCACTCGTCCGGACGGACGTACAAGCGCGACAGCGGCGAAGGGACAACGCGGACACATGAGCGCGTCAGGCGGTACCAAGGCGATCGTGGCGGCACTCGGCGCCAACCTCGCGATCGCGGCATCGAAGTTCGTGGCGTTCGCGTTCAGCGGCTCCTCCTCGATGCTCGCCGAGGGCGTGCACTCGCTCGCCGACTCCGGCAACCAGTTCCTGCTGCTGGTCGGCGGCAAGAAGGCGCAGCGCGAGGCCACCCCGCAACACCCCTTCGGCTACGGCCGCGAGCGCTACATCTACGCCTTCCTGGTCTCCATCGTCCTCTTCTCGGTCGGCGGCATGTTCGCCATCTACGAGGGCTACGAGAAGATCAGCCACCCGCACGAGATCGAGCACTGGTACTGGCCGGTCGGCGTCCTCGTCTTCGCGATCATCGCTGAGAGCTTCTCCTTCCGCACGGCCATCAAGGAGTCCAACGAACTGCGCGGCAAGCTGTCCTGGACGCAGTTCGTCCGCCGCGCCAAGGCACCCGAACTGCCCGTCGTCCTGCTGGAGGACTTCGGCGCGCTCATCGGTCTGGTCCTCGCCCTCGGCGGCGTCGGCCTCGCCCTGCTCACCGGCGACGGCGTCTGGGACGGCATCGGCACCGTCTGCATCGGTGTCCTGCTCGTCCTGATCGCCCTCGTCCTGGCCGCCGAGACCAAGTCGCTGCTGCTCGGCGAGGCCGCCGGCATCGAGGAGGTCAAGAAGATCGAGGCCGCCATCGTCGACGGCGACACGGTCACCCGCCTCATCCACATGCGCACGCTGCACCTCGGCCCCGAGGAGCTGCTGGTCGCCGCCAAGATCGCCGTCCGGCACGACGACACGGCCAGCGAGGTCGCGAACGCCATCAACGCCGCCGAGACCCGCATCCGCGCCGCCGTCCCCATCGCCCGCGTCATCTACCTGGAACCCGACATCTACAGCGAGGCCGAGGCCGCCAAGGGCCCGGACCCGGAGGCCACCCCGGGCGGTCCGGCCCCCGCCGGTCACTGACCTCCGGTACGGCGGCCGGCGTCAGACCGGCTGGACGGGCCAGGGCGCCGGCGGCACCGCCGGCGCCTTCCGCCGCCGCACCACCAGGAAGCCCGTCCCCAGCCCGATGCCGGTGAGGACCAGCACCCCACCGGCGAGCACGGCCGTACCCAGCAGAGCCGGACCCGAGTGGTCGTCCGTCACCCGCCCCCGCACGGCGTCCACCGGAACCGTCCCGTTGTGATCGTCGGCGAAGAAGCGCGAGTCCATCGAGTCCGACCGGCGGTCCCCCATCAGGAAGAGCCGTCCCTCCGGCACCCGCACGTCGTACGGCCGGTCCAGCCCGTCGGCGTCGCCCCCGTAGACGTACGGCTCCTTGAGCGGCTTCCCGTTCACGGTGACCCGCTCCTCGGTGCCGACCGTGGTGCAGCAGGCCACGCGGTCCCCGCCCACGCCGATCACCCGCTGCATCACCACCGCGTCGGTCCGGTAGCGCTCCGGCATCGAGAGCATCACGACGTCACCGCGCCGCACCCCGCTGCCGTCCATCCGCTCCCAGACGATCCGGTCACCGCGCTCGTACGTCGGCTCCATGCTCTGACTGGACGGGGTGCCCGTGCCGTACGCACCGCGTCCGTACAGGAAGCCACCGCCGGCCAGCAGTACCCCCAGCAGCCCCACCACGAGCGCCGCGATCCCCAGTCCCCGCCCACTGCGTGCCATGTCCTGTCCCGTCCTCCCCATGCGGCCCATCCGCGGCGGCGGAGAATAGCGGCCCCTGGTGAACGCTCCGTGCCCGCTCTCCGCTGCAGCAGCTGCACGGGGCGGGCGGACGCCTTCGGCGCCCCCCCACCGTCCACACGCGCTTGCCGGTGAAGCGGCGCAGGCCGACGTCCCTGCCGGTGTCGACGACGCCTCCGCATCACTGACATCGCTGTTATCAAGACCATTTCCAGCCCCGATCGACCCCGGCGTCTCCCCCTTCGGTTCGATGCCCCGGCTCGCGGCGGCCCGGGCGAGCTTCTCCGCCGCCACGCAGGCGTGCGCGATGCCGGCCGGGCAGGCCGTCGCAGCCAGCAGTTTCAACGGTCGCCGCTCCTCGTCGCGGTCACCCCTCACGGGTGGCCCGGCCGGACCGGACACGTCGCTTCCCTCACGTTCCGTCGCGCGCGGCGCCGTCCCGGACGCCCCGCGAGCGGGACAGGTACTCCCGGTCCCCCCCCCCGCATCCCGCACCACCCCGGCGCGGCAAAAGTCCCAGTTCAAGCGGGTACGTCGGCACTGGTTCCACCGTTTCCGCACCACCGCCACCCCGCGCGCCCGGCCCCCGACCGCGCTCCGAACGGCCCGAAGTATGCGGATGCGGACTGGGGGCGACCGGCTCCTCCGGTGTAGCTTGGGACGGAGCCAGACGTCGCTGCTGATGGCGGTCGGGCGGTCCCACGCGGATCGGCCGAGGGAGAGAGGGCCTCCGACGGACTGCGCTGCGCGTACGTGGGCATGCCTGTGTCCTCTTCTCGGGCACCCCTGTGTCCGCCGCCGCGCAGACCAGCCGTACCCACCTCGACCCAACCCCGAGGAGCAGCTCGCAATGACGACTGTCGACAACCGACAGGACTTCAAGGTCGCCGACCTCTCCCTGGCCGAGTTCGGCCGCAAGGAGATCACCCTCGCCGAGCACGAGATGCCCGGCCTGATGGCGATCCGCAGGGAGTACGCCGAGGCCCAGCCGCTCGCCGGCGCCCGCGTCACCGGCTCCCTGCACATGACCGTGCAGACCGCCGTGCTCATCGAGACCCTGGTCGCCCTCGGCGCCGAGGTCCGCTGGGCCTCCTGCAACATCTTCTCCACCCAGGACCACGCGGCCGCCGCCATCGCCGTCGGCCCGAACGGCACGCCCGACAACCCGCAGGGCGTCCCGGTCTTCGCCTGGAAGGGCGAGACGCTGGAGGAGTACTGGTGGTGCACGGAGCAGGCGCTGACCTGGCCCAACAGCCCCACCGGCGGCCCGAACATGATCCTCGACGACGGCGGTGACGCCACCCTCCTCGTCCACAAGGGCGTCGAGTACGAGAAGGACGGCAAGGTCCCCTCCGTCGACACCGCCGAGTCCGACGAGCACCGCGTCATCCTCGAACTCCTGCACCGCACCATCACGGACGGCTCGCAGAAGTGGACCCAGCTGGCCTCCGAGATCCGCGGTGTCACCGAGGAGACCACGACCGGCGTCCACCGCCTGTACGAGATGCAGCGCGACGGCCACCTCCTGTTCCCTGCGATCAACGTGAACGACGCCGTCACCAAGTCGAAGTTCGACAACAAGTACGGCTGCCGCCACTCCCTGATCGACGGCATCAACCGCGCCACCGACGTCCTCATCGGCGGCAAGACCGCGGTCGTCTGCGGCTACGGCGACGTGGGCAAGGGCTGCGCGGAGTCCCTGCGCGGCCAGGGCGCCCGGGTGATCGTCACCGAGATCGACCCGATCTGCGCGCTCCAGGCGGCGATGGACGGCTACCAGGTCACGACCCTCGACGAGGTCATCGACAAGGCCGACATCTTCATCACCACGACCGGCAACAAGGACATCATCATGGCCGCGGACATGGCCAAGATGAAGCACCAGGCCATCGTCGGCAACATCGGTCACTTCGACAACGAGATCGACATGGCCGGTCTGGCCAAGATCCCGGGCATCGTCAAGGACGAGGTCAAGCCGCAGGTCCACACCTGGACCTTCCCCGACGGCAAGAAGATCATCGTGCTGTCCGAGGGCCGCCTGCTGAACCTGGGCAACGCCACCGGCCACCCGTCGTTCGTGATGTCCAACTCCTTCGCGGACCAGACCCTGGCCCAGATCGAGCTGTTCACCAAGCCCGACGAGTACCCGATCGGCGTCTACGTGCTGCCCAAGCACCTCGACGAGAAGGTCGCCCGCCTCCACCTGGACGCGCTCGGCGTCAAGCTCACCAAGCTGCGCCCGGAGCAGGCCGCGTACATCGGCGTCGAGGTCGACGGCCCGTTCAAGCCGGACCACTACCGCTACTGAGCCGGATCGATCCCATCCGGTCGCCGGGGGAGTGCGCCGGTACACCGACGCACCCCTTCCGGCAGTACGACCTCCGAGGCAGGCCCCCGCACCCCCGTGCCGGGGGCCTGCCCCTTTGGCCCCCCGATGGGTCCCCCGACCCACGGCTGCCGGCCGGACCAGCCCGTCACGACCCAGGACCCCCATGCCCCGCGGCCGTTATTCGCTCCACGATCCGCACGATCACACCCCCCTCGCACAAGAGCACTTCCAGTGCGCCCCCGGGCCGTCCGGCTGGCGCTACGTCTCCCGGCTGACCGGTCCCACCGGCGACGACCGCGGCTCGGTCGACCTCGCCCTGGACGAACTCGGCCGGCCCATCCGTCTCGAACTCCACGCGGGCGGCTGGCAGGTGCGCGGCGCCGCCCTCGACGGCGTCACCTGGGTCCGGACCGACCCCACCGGCAGCCATGCCACCGAAGGCAATGTGCGCGCCCACGCCTTCACCGGCACGTCCCCCGCGTTCCTCGTCGCCACCGCACGGCTCCTGCGCCTCACCCCCTCCTCCGCCGCGACCCGCGTACGCCTCGTGGCCTTCACCGATCCGGTCCTCGCCCCCCGCACCGTGGACCAGTCCTGGGCTCTGGTGAACAGCGAAGCACACGCCACTGACAACGGCCCCTTGCTCGTGGACGAGTACCAGGTCACAGCCCTGGAAACCGGCGAACAGCACGCCGTCCACATCGCCGGCGACGTCGTCCTGGCCGCACCCGGGATCGAGCTGGAGGACCTCCAGTCACCCCCGTCCCGCTTCGACTGAACGCACCGGCGCCGGCCGGCCCCGCTGCCCCCGGCGACCGGTCCGGCGGATGGCGGGGCTAGACCGGCGGGGCGAACCCGGTGGCCGGCCGGGCCGGCCGGTCGGCCGGTGCCCCGTCCGGCAGCGGCGGGGGCGGCGGGCCGAGCGGGGCCTGCTGCGACGGGGCCGGGGGACGCTGGTACGAGCCCGGGGCCTGCTGGTGGAGGACCGGAGCACCGGACGGGGCCACCGGCTGCGCGAGGGACTGCGCCACCGGCGGGGGGAAACCGCCGCGGCCGAAAGCCTGCCGCGCCTCGCGGGACTGCCGCTCGTGCACCACGGCCGCCAGGAAGGCCGCCGGAGGAAGATCCGGCGGCACCGGCGCGCCGGTGCGCGCCGCGAGGTCGGCCGACAGCCGCTGCGCCATACCCGCCGACACCTGCGGGTCGAGCTGCTGCATCCGCGTCAGGTACTGCCGGACCGCGAGCCAGAGCCCATCGGGCACCGCTGAAAGATCGAGTTCGGCGAACCGCCCCGCGAGCCACGGCGGCGGGGGCGGGACGAACCCGGTCCGCCCGGCGGGCACGCGCTCACGCACGACCAGGGTGCCCGCGAACACGTCTCCGAGCCGCCGCCCCCGCGCCGAGACCAACGAGGCGATGCAGGCCACCACCCCGAACGTCATGAGGATCTCGACCACACCGATCGCGCCGCGCACCAGCGCGTGCCGGAACCGGATCGGCCCGCCGTCGTCCCGCACCACCCTGAGCCCGAACGCCAGCTTCCCCAGCGAACGCCCGTGACTCAGCGTCTCGACCGCGATCGGCCCGCCGACCAGCACCAGCAGGAACGACGCGATGGACAGCGCCACCTGTGCGGCCTCGTCCAGAGAAGCCGCGGACGCCACCAGCACGGTGGCCACCACGATGTAGGCGACCACGGCCACCACGAGGTCGAGCAGCACGGCCAACGCCCTGCTCGGCAGCTTCGCGGGCCGCAGTTCGAGAGCCACCGCCTCGCCCGTCACCAGCTCACTCATGCCCGCCGTCCTTCCCTGGTCCGCCCCCTGAACCGCAAGTCTGCCAAGCTGTGGGCGCATCGCGTCGCGGTACGACAAGCTGACAACAGTCATGAGCATCCACGACGAGCCGTGGACGATCAGCCGAGGAGCAGGCAGACCGGATGGACCTGGACGTCTTCGTCTCCGTGCACCGAGCCGAATGGGACCGGCTCGACGTACTGCTCCGCCGCCGGCGGCGCCTCACGGGTGCCGAAGCGGACGAACTCGTCGCGCTCTACCAGCGCACCGCCACCCATCTGTCCCTGATCCAGTCCAGCGCACCGGACCCCCAGCTGACGGGACGGCTCAGCCAGCTCGTGGCACGCGCGCGCAGCGCCGTCGCCGGCACCCGCCGCGCCTCGTGGCGGGACGTCACGCGCTTCCTGACCCACGGTTTCCCGGCGGCCGTCTACCGCTCCCGCCACTGGTGGGTGCCCACGGCGCTCGTCTCCACCGCCATAGCCGTCCTCCTCGGGTGGTGGATCGGCACCCACCCCGAGGTGCAGTCCGCCATCGCGGCCCCCAGCCAGCTGCGCGAGCTGACCCGCCCCGGCGGCGAGTACGAGACCTACTACTCCAGCCATCCCGCTGCCGCCTTCGCCGCACAGGTGTGGACGAACAACGCCCAGGCGGCGGCGATGTGCCTGGTCCTGGGCGTCTTCCTGGGACTGCCCGTCCTCTGGATCCTCTTCCAGAACATGCTCAACCTCGGGGTCGGCTTCGGGCTCATGTCCTCGGCCGGCCGGCTCGACACCTTCCTCGGACTGGTCCTCCCGCACGGCCTGCTCGAACTGACCGCGGTCTTCGTCGCGGCCGGTACGGGCCTGCGCCTGGGCTGGACGGTGATCGACCCCGGCCCGCGCACCCGCCGCGCGGCTCTCGCGGAGGAGGGGCGGGCCGCCGTCGGCATGGCGATCGGCCTCGCGCTGGTGCTGTTCGTCTCCGGTGCCATCGAAGGCTTCGTCACCCCCTCCGGCCTGCCCACCTGGGCGCGCATCGGCATCGGGGTCCTCGCCGAGCTGGCCTTCCTCGGGTACGTCTACGTCCTGGGCGGCCGCGCGGCCCGCGCGGGTGAGACGGGCGATCTGGAGGCCACGGACCGCAGCGCCTCCGTACCCACCGCCGCCTGATGTGCGCTCGACCCCTGTGAGCTGCTAATCTCCTCTTCGCCCCGCAAGAGCCGTTGACACGGAGCGCGTGGGGAGGTAGATTCAAACAGTTGCGTGGAGAGCTGGACAGGCTCCCCGGCAGCCGATAGAATCTATGAGCTTCCTCAGGAAGTCCGAGTGACATTCCGAGAAGCATCCCCCGATTAATCAGAAATGAGCGGCCGGTTCGACCGGCCAAAAACTTCTGATAAAGTCGGAACCGCCGGAAAGGGAAACGCGGAAGCGGAAACCTGGAAAGCGCCGAGGAAATCGGATCGAGAAAAGATCTGATAGAGTCGGAAACGCAAGACCGAAGGGAAGCGCCCGGAGGAAAGCCCGAGAGGGTGAGTACAAAGGAAGCGACCGTTCCTTGAGAACTCAACAGCGTGCCAAAAGTCAACGCCAGATATGTTGATACCCCGTCTCCGGTCAGCAGACCGGGACGAGG
>NZ_JBEYCX010000003.1:0-515185 GCF_040632975.1 Streptomyces sp. NPDC013455
GTAAGGCTCCCAGTAGACGACTGGGTTGATAGGCCGGATCTGGAAGCACGGTAACGTGTGGAGGTGACCGGTACTAATAGGCCGAGGGCTTGTCCTCAGTTGCTCGCGTCCACTGTGTTGGTTCTGAAACCACGAACAGCCTTCGGTTGTTGATTGTTTCATAGTGTTTCGGTGGTCATAGCGTGAGGGAAACGCCCGGTTACATACCGAACCCGGAAGCTAAGCCTCACAGCGCCGATGGTACTGCAGGGGGGACCCTGTGGGAGAGTAGGACGCCGCCGAACAATCTTTGATAAAGGTCGGATCCTGAACTTCGGTTCGGGGTCCGGCCTTTTTCTGTTGCGCGTAACGTGTCGTTCACGTAGCGGGCACAGCATCCAGGCATGGGAACTGCAGCAATGCTCAGGGCCGCCGGCGTGGGAGTCGGAGACGAGGTCGTCGTGCCGGCCTTCGGGAACGTCGAAGTCGCCAAGGCCGTGACCCTGGCCGGTGCGCTGCCGGTGTTCGCCGACATAGACCCGGTGACCTACTGCCTCGGCCCGGACGCGGTCGAGGCGGCCATAACCCCCCGCACGGCGGCCGTCGTTGCCGTGCACCGCTTCGGACGGCGGGCCGACATCCGACGGCTGTGCGAGCTCGGACAACGGCACGGCGTGCTGGTGCTGGAGCAGGGCGAGTCCGAGGCACCGTACGACGAGATAGCCCAGCGCAGGCAGCGGGCCGCCTATCTCGACGCCAAGCTGAAAGGCGTACGGACGCCGGACGGCGGTGACGGGCACACCTATCAGCAGTACGTCGTGCGCGTGCCGGGGAACGGCCGGCCTGACCGCGACGCGTTCGCCCGCGCCCTGCGCGCCAAGGGAGTTGACTGCCGGGTGCCGGTCAAGACGCCCGTGCACCGGCTGCCGGAGTTCCGGCGGTACGTGTCCCTGCCGGAGACCGAAGTGGCCGCCGACGAGACACTCGCGCTGCCCGTGGACGCCGCGCTGACCAAGCGGGAGATGCAGCACATCGTGTCCGCCTGCAACGCCCTCGGCGGCCTCCTCCAGCCCGCCTTCTGACCGGGCACCGAACGAATTTGGGAACTGGGGCCCGCTCGGGGTACAGTTTCTTCGTCGCCGCGAGGGAAACCTCGAAAACGACAGGCCCCTATAGCTCAGTCGGCAGAGCGTCTCCATGGTAAGGAGAAGGTCAACGGTTCGATTCCGTTTGGGGGCTCCAGCAAAAAGGCCCCACCCTTCCGGGTGGGGTCTTTTTCGTGCTCGCTCACGGCTCCTGGTGGATTCCCGGGACCCGCATCGCCAGAATCGCCATGTCGTCCGACGGGGCGTCCGAGGCGAAGCGCTCCACCGCGCGCATGATGCGCGCCGCGACCGCGCCCGCCGTCAGACCCGTGCACGCCGTGAGGACGTCGGCGAGGCCGTCGTCGCCCAGCATGCGCGTGCCCTCCCGGCGTTCGGTGACGCCGTCCGTGACGCAGAGCAGCACGTCACCAGGGTCGAGGGTGAACGTCTCCTCGTGGAGCTCCAGGTCCTCGATGACGCCCAGCAGCGGCTGCGGTTCGGCAGCGGCCACCACCGTGCCGTCCTGGCGCAGGCGCAGCGGCAGCGGGTGGCCGGCGCAGACCACCTTCAGTTCGGCGCTGCCGTCCTCCTGCGGGCGCAGCTCGCCGTAGAGGAGGGTCAGGAAGCGGCTGCGGTCCCCCTCGTCGAGGATCGCGGAGTTCAGGCGCTCCAGCACGGCCGGGCCGGACAGGCCCTCGCGGGCCAGCAGGCGCAGGGCGTGCCGGGCCAGACCGGTGACCGCCGCCGCGTTCGGGCCCGTACCGCAGACGTCGCCGATGGCGAAGCCGTACGCGCCGTTGCCGATCGGGAAGACGTCGTAGAAGTCGCCGCCGACCTCGTTGCCCTCGCCGGCCGCGCGGTAGATGACCTCGACCTCGACGCCGTCGATCTGCGGCAGGCCGGGCGGGAGCAGGCTGCGCTGGAGGGACTGGCTGATGGCCGTGCGCTCCGAGTACAGCCGGGCGTTGTCCAGGGCGAGGGCGGCCCGGCGGCTCAGGTCCTCGGCGAGTTCCAGGATCTCCTGGCGGAAGTGCTCGTCGGTGGGCTTGCCGAGGGTCAGCATGCCGATGACGCGGTTGCGGGCGACGAGCGGCAGGACGACCGTCTCGCCGCCGACCGCGGAGGCCGTGGCGAGGGTCGGGCCGATGCCGGAGGTGACCTGGTGCGCGGGGCCGCCGGTCAGGCCAAGGCTGCGCATGGAGCTGCGCAGGGCCGCCTGGTGGGCGACCTCGCCCGGGATCGTCCAGACGCGGGCGCCGGGCGTCGGTACCGGGTCCGGCGGGGGGAGCTTCGACAGCAACGACTTGATGCCGTCGATGAGTTCCTCGTCCTCGTGCAGCACGTACGACAGGTACGGCTCGGACGCCTGGTCGGCGATGGTGTACACCGCGCACCAGGTGGCCAGGGTCGGGACCGTCATCTGGGCCATCAGGGCCAGGGTCTGGTCCCGGTCCAGGGTGCCGGCCAGCAGGTCGGACGCCTCGACCAGGAAGCTGAGTGAGCCGCGGCGCAGCCGCTCCAGTTCGCCGAGGCGGGCCGACTCCACGGCCAGCGCGATGCGGTCGGCGGCGAACTGCAGGCGCAGCGCCTCCTCGTTGGTGTAGCGGCCGGGCGCCTCCGCAGCGACGCCGAGGGAGCCGGTGAGCCGGCCCTCCACCTTCAGCGGGACCGTGACCACCGAGCGCATGCCGGTGCCGGCGAGCAGCGGCACGGCGCCGGGGACCGCCACGAGGTCGTCGTGGACGGCGGGCATGCGGGCGGAGCCGTAGCGCCCGGGGCCCGCTTCGACGGGCACGCGCGCGAAGCGCTGCCGGGCGGAGGGCAGGCCGGTGGAGGCGCGGACCTCCAGTTCCGTCTCGTCGTCGGTGGCGAGCAGCAGGAAGGCGGAGTCGCCGTCGAGCATGTCCCGGGCGCGCTCCACCGTGCGCTGGAGCAGGCCGTCGAGGTCGTCGGGGGCGGGGGAGCCGATGAACACCTCGAAGGGGTCGGTGCTCTGTCCGTCGGAGGACGGGGGCTGGTCGCCGGCCGGGACGCGGGGCGGTGTCTGGAGGACGGCGCGCTCGTGGTCGCGGACCAGGAGACAGACGGTGGAGGGCTCGCCTCCGGTGTCGCGGACCCGGAGGTGGGAGGCGTAGACGTGGGCCACGCGGCCGTCGGAGCCGCGGATGCCGTAGGTGCCCTCCCAGCGGGAGAGCTGGAGGGCCTCGGCGATGCCGGTGCCGGTGCCCGGGGTGTGCGGCCAGGCGGCCAGGTCGGTGAGGGGCTTGCCGACGACGTCGGACGCCGGGTAGCCGAACAGTTCCTCCGCGTCCTCGTTCCAGGCGCTGATGGAGCCCTTCCGGTCGACTTGGAGGACGGCGACCCGGATCCGGCCGTCGGCCAGCGGCAGCAGGTCGGCGGGCAGGGCCGGGCCGGCCGCGCGCGTGCCGACCGGGCGTTCGGGCAGGTTGAGCTGGAACCAGACGTTCTTGTGCGTGGGTGTGTAGTCGACACCCCAGCGGGCGGCCAGGGCCGCGCAGAGCTGGAGGCCGCGGCCGCCCTCGCGGTCGGGGCTGCCGATCGCGGTGGCGGAGCTCAGCAGGGGGACCTCGCGCTCCGGGTAGCGGTCGGAGACCTCGACGCGCACGCCGTCCTCGGTGCGCAGGCACAGCACGTCCGCGTGCGTGCCCGCGTGGACGACGGCGTTGGTCACCAGTTCGCTGGTGAGGACGACCGCGTCGTCCACGATGTCGGCGAAGCCCCAGCCCTGGAGGGTGTCGCGGACGAAGGACCGGGCGGTCGCGACCGATCGTCCGACGGGTTCGAAACTGGCGGCCGCGCGCGCGGTGATCACAGAACTCCTCGGCCGGTTGTCGACGTGCAGGGCTGCTCCGCCGGGCGGCTCGTGCCGCTGCTGCGGCATCAGCTCGCCCGTCGGCTGTGGCTCCGGGGGCTGCCCCCCGGGGATCAGTCCGGTGGTCATGTGTCCGGCCGCCCCTCCATGCCCGCTCGTACTCGTGCCACCGCCCAGGCCGGTCGGACCGGTGCGGCTGGACAGCCGCATGCAAGGTTACTTACCTTCGCCGTCCGAGCGGATGCCGGTCGCCGGTGTTTACGCCCCCAGGGTGTGCGGACGATGTGCGAAGCTGCCGAACTGTTATGGCCTGGTTCGGCCGGGGTGAAACACTGGGCAGGCTTCTGACGAAGGTCGGGTCGGCTCGCGTGGGTTCCGTGCAGGGTGGGCAGCAGCCCCTGGTGTGGCCCGATCTCGTCCGACGGAACTACGCAGGAGTAACCGGTACGCGGAAGTAACCGGTATGCCGATGACCGGCACGCCGGGGCCGAAGCGGCCGAGTACAGCAGGAACGGTCTACCCCTCCGGGAGGGACACAGTGGAGTCTGGCGCGGCGACGCGAGGCACGAAGACGCGCGCGAAAGGCGGACCGTCCCTCGGCAGGAGCGGCGGGACCACCGAGGTGGACACGGCTGCCCTGAACCGGCTGCTGGCGGCGCTCGTGTCGATGCGTGACGGCAACTTCCGCAAGCGGCTCACGGTGTCCGGGGACGGCGTGATGTCGGAGATCGCGGCCGTCTTCAACGAGGTGGCGGACCGGAATCTGCATCTGACCGGTGAGCTGTCGCGGGTGCGGCGCATGGTGGGGCGTGAGGGAAAGCTCACGGAGCGGCTGGAGACGGGGGCCTGCGAGGGCTCCTGGGCGACGGCCATCGACCATTCCAACGCGCTCGTGGACGACCTCGTCTGGCCCGTCTCCGAGGTCGGCCGGGTGCTCACGGCGGTCGCCGAGGGCGATCTCTCGCCGCGCATGGAGCTGCGGACGCAGTCGCCGGACGGCGGCACCGGGCATCCGCTGCGGGGTGAGTTCCTCAAGGTCGGCCGTACCGTCAACAACCTGGTCGACCAGTTGTCGACGTTCACGGACGAGGTCACGCGCGTGGCCAGCGAGGTCGGTACCGAGGGCAAGCTCGGCGGGCAGGCCCAGGTGCGCGGTATGTCCGGTTCATGGAAGGACCTGACCGAGTCCGTCAACACGATGGCGGACCGGCTGACCGCCCAGGTGCGGGACATCGCCCTGGTGACCACGGCGGTCGCCAGGGGCGACCTGTCGCGGAAGGTGACCGTCCATGTCGCCGGCGAGATGCTGGAGCTGAAGAACACCGTCAACACGATGGTGGACCAGCTGTCGGCCTTCTCCTCCGAGGTCACGCGGGTGGCCCGGGAGGTGGGCACCGAGGGCATCCTGGGCGGCCGGGCGCAGGTGCCCGAGGTGGCCGGTGTGTGGAAGGAACTGACCGACTCCGTCAACACGATGGCGGGCAACCTGACCGCCCAGGTGCGCGGGATCTCACAGGTCACCACCGCGGTCGCCAACGGTGATCTGTCGCAGAAGGTGACCGTTCCCGCGCGCGGGGAGGTGGCGCAGCTCGCCGAGACGATCAACCAGATGACCGAGACCCTGCGGATCTTCGCGGACGAGGTCACACGCGTGGCGAACGAGGTCGGCGGGGAGGGCCGGCTCGGCGGGCAGGCGAACGTGCCCGGCGCCGCGGGTACCTGGAAGGACCTGACGGACTCCGTCAACACGGTGTTCCGGAACCTGACCACGCAGGTGCGGGACATCGCCGCCGTGACGACCGCGGTGGCCAGCGGCGACCTGTCGCAGAAGGTCACGGTGGACGTGGCCGGCGAGATGCTGGAGCTGAAGAACACCGTCAACGGCATGGTGGACCAGCTGTCGGCGTTCGGTGCCGAGGTGACGCGGGTCGCGCGGGAGATCGGTGTCGAGGGTGAGCTGGGCGGCCAGGCGCAGGTGCCGGGGGCGGCCGGCACCTGGAAGGACCTGACGGACTCCGTGAACACGGCGTTCCGCAACCTCACCGGGCAGGTCCGCAACATCGCCCAGGTGACGACGGCGGTGGCGAACGGTGATCTGTCGCAGAAGGTCACGGTGGACGTGTCCGGCGAGATGCTGCAGCTGAAGAACACCGTGAACACGATGGTGGACCAGCTGTCGAGCTTCGCCGACCAGGTCACGCGGATGGCCCGGGACGTGGGCACCGAGGGCCGGCTGGGCGGTCAGGCCCGGGTGGACGGCGTCTCCGGCACGTGGAAGGAGCTGACGGACTCCGTCAACTTCATGGCCGGCAACCTGACCTCCCAGGTCCGGCAGATCGCCCAGGTGACGACGGCGGTGGCGCGCGGCGACCTGTCGCAGAAGATCGACGTCGACGCGCGCGGCGAGATCCTCGAACTGAAGAACACCATCAACACGATGGTCGACCAGCTGTCCGCCTTCGCCGACCAGGTGACCCGGGTGGCCCGCGACGTGGGTACGGAGGGCCGCCTCGGCGGGCAGGCCCAGGTGCCCGGCGTGGCCGGTGTGTGGCGGGACCTGACCGACTCCGTGAACGGCATGGCCGGGAACCTCACGGCCCAGGTGCGCAACATCGCGCAGGTCGCCACGGCCGTGGCGCGCGGTGACCTCTCCCAGAAGATCACCGTGGACGCCCGCGGGGAGATCCTGGAGCTGAAGAACACCCTGAACACGATGGTGGACCAGCTGTCGTCGTTCGCCCAGGAGGTCACGCGGGTGGCCCGCGAGGTGGGCACGGAGGGCATGCTCGGCGGTCAGGCCGAGGTGCAGGGCGTCTCCGGCACCTGGAAGGACCTCACGCAGTCCGTGAACTTCATGGCGAACAACCTGACCATCCAGGTGCGCAACATCGCCGAGGTCACGACCGCGGTCGCCAAGGGCGACCTGTCGAAGAAGATCACGGTGGACGCGAAGGGCGAGATCCTCGAACTCGTCACGACGGTCAACACCATGGTCGACCAGCTGTCGAGCTTCGCCGAGCAGGTGACCCGGGTGGCCCGTGAAGTGGGCACCGAGGGCATCCTGGGCGGCCAGGCGCACGTACCGGGCGTGACCGGTATCTGGAAGGACCTCAGCAACAACGTCAACCTGATGGCCAACAACCTGACCATGCAGGTGCGGAACATCTCGCAGGTGGCCGCGGCCGTCGCCAACGGTGACCTGACCCGGCAGGTGACGATCGAGGCGCGCGGTGAGGTCGCCCAGCTCGCCGACACCATCAACACCATGGTGAAGACGCTCAGTTCGTTCGCCGACCAGGTCACCAAGGTGGCCCGCGAGGTGGGTACGGACGGCATCCTGGGCGGGCAGGCGCACGTACCGGGTGTGGCCGGCACCTGGAAGGACCTGACCGAGTCGGTGAACCAGATGGCGTCGAACCTGACCGGCCAGGTGCGCAACATCGCCATGGTCACCACGGCCATCGCCAAGGGTGACCTGACGAAGAAGATCGACATCGACGCCCGCGGTGAGATCCTCGAACTGAAGACGACGATCAACACGATGGTCGACCAGCTGTCCAGCTTCGCCGAGGAGGTCACGCGAGTGGCCCGCGAGGTGGGTACGGAAGGCCAGCTGGGCGGTCAGGCCCGGGTGCGGGACGTCGACGGAACCTGGCGCGACCTCACCGAGTCCGTGAACGAGATGGCCGGCAACCTGACCCGGCAGGTGCGTGCCATCGCGCGCGTGGCGACCGCGGTGACCCGCGGCGACCTGAACCTGAAGATCGACGTCGACGCCTCCGGCGAGATCCAGGAGTTGCAGGACTACATCAACAAGATGATCGCGAACCTGCGCGACACCACGATCGCCAACAAGGAGCAGGACTGGCTCAAGGGCAACCTGGCCCGGATCTCCGCGCTCATGCAGGGCCGCCGGGACCTGGAGGACGTGGCCTCGCTGATCATGAGCGAGCTGACGCCGGTGGTGTCCGCGCAGCACGGCGCGTTCTTCCTGGCGATGCCGCTCGCCGAGGGCAAGGACGTCGGCGGCGGGCCGGACGCCTACGAGCTGCGGATGCTGGGCTCGTACGGCTACTCGATGGGGTCCATGCCGACGTCGTTCCGGCCCGGTGAGGCGCTGATCGGCACGGCCGCCCAGGAGAAGCGCACGATCCTGGTGGACAACGCCCCCAGCGGCTACCTGAAGATCTCCTCCGGGCTCGGCGAGGCCCCGCCCGCGCAGGTGATCGTGTTGCCGGTGCTGTTCGAGGGCAAGGTGCTCGGCGTGATCGAGCTGGCGTCGTTCACGCCGTTCACGCACATCCAGAAGGACTTCCTCAACCAGATCGCCGAGATGATCGCGACGAGCGTCAACACCATCTCGGTCAACACCAAGACCGAACAGCTGCTCAAGCAGTCGCAGGAGCTGACCGAGCAGCTGCGGGAGCGGTCGGCCGAGTTGGAGAACCGGCAGAAGGCGCTGCAGGCCTCCAACGCCGAGCTGGAGGAGAAGGCCGAGCTGCTGGCCCGGCAGAACCGGGACATCGAGGTGAAGAACACCGAGATCGAGGAGGCCCGGCAGGTCCTGGAGGAGCGTGCCGAGCAGCTCGCCGTGTCGATGCGCTACAAGAGCGAGTTCCTCGCCAACATGTCGCACGAGCTGCGCACGCCGCTCAACTCGCTGCTGATCCTGGCGAAGCTGCTGGCCGACAACGCCGAGGGCAACCTGTCGCCGAAGCAGGTGGAGTTCGCCGAAACGATCCACGGGGCGGGTTCCGACCTGCTCCAGCTGATCAACGACATCCTGGACCTGTCCAAGGTCGAGGCGGGCAAGATGGACGTCTCCCCGACGCGTATCGCCCTCGTCCAGCTGGTGGACTACGTGGAGGCCACCTTCCGGCCGCTGACCGCGGAGAAGGGCCTGGACCTGTCCGTACGCGTCTCCCCGGAGCTGCCGGCCACCTTGCACACCGACGAGCAGCGGCTGCTCCAGGTGCTGCGCAACCTGCTGTCCAACGCGGTGAAGTTCACCGACTCCGGATCGGTGGAGCTGGTGATCCGGCCCGCCGGTGCGGGTGTGCCGCCGACCATCAGGGAGCAGCTGCTGGAGGCCGGTTCGCTGGCCGACCCGAACGGCGAGCTGATCGCGTTCTCGGTGACCGACACCGGTATCGGCATCGCGGCCAGCAAGATGCGCGTGATCTTCGAGGCGTTCAAGCAGGCGGACGGCACCACCAGCCGCAAGTACGGCGGTACCGGTCTGGGCCTGTCGATCTCGCGGGAGATCGCGCAGCTGCTCGGCGGTGAGATCCACGCGCAGAGCGAACCGGGCCGCGGCTCGACGTTCACGCTCTACCTGCCGCTGTACCCGAGCGAGCTGCCGCCGCAGGGGTACCAGCAGTCGGTGCCCGCGCTGGAGGCGGGCGACCTGGTCGCCTCCGAGGCGCACCTGTCCACGGAGCTGTCCGCGGCGGAGATCGAGACGCCGGCCGAGGTGAAGTCGTACCAGGAGACGCAGAACGGTGCCGCAGCGCTCTTCAGGCGCCGGCGGCGGACCCGGCCCGAGGAGGTGCAGCGCTCCGAGCCGTGGGTCGGGGGCGTCGAACAGGAGAGCGCGCCGCAGCCCGGCCGCGCGGTGCGGTTCGGCGGCGAGAAGGTGCTGATCGTCGACGACGACATCCGCAACGTGTTCGCGCTCACCAGCGTCCTGGAGCAGCACGGTCTGTCGGTGCTGTACGCGGAGAACGGCCGTGAGGGCATCGAGGTGCTGGAACAGCACGAGGACGTGGCCGTCGTCCTGATGGACATCATGATGCCCGAGATGGACGGGTACGCTACGACCACGGCGATCCGCCGCATGCCGCAGTTCGCGGGGCTGCCGATCATCGCGCTCACCGCGAAGGCGATGAAGGGCGACCGGGAGAAGGCGATCGAGTCGGGTGCCTCCGACTATGTCACCAAGCCGGTCGACCCGGATCACCTGCTGTCGGTGATGCGACAGTGGATGGCCGTGGAGTGATCGCGGGGGCACGGAGGCGGGTGTGGCCGGATCGGGCGCGCGCCTCACGGGAACCTCTGGCGTGCCCGGGGAGTTGCTGCATGATGAAGGCCGGCACCGGGTGGGAATGCGAGATTCCGGGAACCTTCCGGCGTCCCGCCGCGTTTCCGCTACGTGCACAGTGACATCACGGTGACAGGGTGTGGCGACGAGCGGGGTGCGGCTACGATGACCGGCACAAGGACGGGCGGCGAAAGGGAGTCGTCCCCTGGGGCGGCGCCCGGTGTACCGCCGGGGCGAGGAGGGCGGGCCATGGTGCAGAAGGCCAAGATCCTCCTGGTCGATGACCGGCCGGAGAATCTGCTGGCGCTGGAGGCCATCCTCTCTGCGCTCGATCAGACGCTGGTGCGGGCATCGAGCGGGGAGGAAGCGCTCAAAGCGCTGCTCACGGACGATTTCGCGGTCATTCTGCTGGACGTCCAGATGCCGGGCATGGACGGGTTCGAGACCGCCGCGCACATCAAGCGGCGCGAGCGCACCCGGGACATCCCGATCATCTTCCTCACGGCGATCAACCACGGCCCGCACCACACCTTCCGCGGCTATGCGGCGGGCGCGGTGGACTACATCTCCAAGCCGTTCGACCCGTGGGTGCTGCGCGCGAAGGTCTCGGTCTTCGTCGAGCTGTACATGAAGAACTGCCAGCTGCGCGAGCAGGCGGCGCTGCTGCGGCTCCAGTTGGAGGGCGGCGGCAAGGGCGGGGTCGCCGGCAAGGAGTCGGCCGGGCTGCTCGCCGAGCTCTCCGCGCGGCTCGCGGCCGTCGAGGAGCAGGCGGAGGCGCTGTCCAAGCAGCTGGACGACGACTCGGCGGACGCCGCGGCGGTGGCCACGGCGGCGCATCTGGAGCGCAAACTCACCGGATTGCGCCGGGCGCTCGACGCCCTGGAGCCGGGCACGGGCGGCAGCGCCTCGGTGCCCTCGCAGAACTGACGCGGGCCGGCACCGCAGTTGCCGATGAACGTGCGTCAGTTCCGTGCCCCGGCAAGCACGACACGAACGGGTGAAGCCGTGGGCACGCGTGTCCACTGTCGCCTCCACCGGTAACCTCACACCCATGGCCTCACGTCCCTCCGCAGCCAAGAAGCAGCCCGCCAAGAAGGCGGCGGCTCCCGCGAAGGCTCCGGCGAAGAAGGCCGTCGCGAAGAAAGCCCCGGCCAGGAAGGCGCCCGCCAAGAAGGCCGCGGTCAGGAAGCCCGCGCCCGCGAAGCCGGCACCCAGCCCCACCGGGGGCGTGTACCGGCTCCTGCGCGCCCTCTGGCTCGGCCTCGCGCACGCCGTCGGCGCCGTCTTCCGCGGCATAGGGCAGGGCGCGAAGAACCTCGACCCGGCCCACCGCAAGGACGGCGTCGCGCTGCTGCTGTTCGCGCTCGCGCTGATCGTCGCCGCCGGGACCTGGGCGGACCTCCAGGGGCCCGTCGGCGAGCTGGTGGAGATCCTGGTCACCGGCGCCTTCGGCCGCCTCGACCTGCTGGTGCCGATACTGCTCGCGGTGATCGCCGTACGGTTCGCCCGGCACCCGGAGAAGCCGGAGGCCAACGGGCGGATCGTGATCGGCCTGTCCGCGCTCGTCGTCGGCGTGCTCGGGCAGGTCCACATCGCTTGCGGCTCGCCCGCGCGCAGCGCCGGCATGCAGGGCATAAGGGACGCCGGCGGTCTGATCGGCTGGGCGTCGGCCACCCCGCTGACGTACACCATGACCGACGTGCTCGCCGTACCCATGCTGGTGCTGCTGACGGTCTTCGGGCTGCTCGTGGTGACCGCCACCCCGGTCAACGCCGTCCCGCAGCGGCTGCGGCTGCTCGGCGTGCACCTGGGCGTGCTGCCCGACCGCGACGACCGGTTCGCGGCGGACGGCGAGGGCTACGGCGAGGGCTACGGCGAGGGCTACGGCGAGGGCGACGACGAACAGTGGCGCGGGGCGACACCCGTGCGCCCCCGCCGGCGCTCCGGCGCACCGCCGGCGTACGACCCGGACGGAGCCGAGGAAGAGGCCCTCTCGCAGCGCCGGGGACGCCCCAGGCGCTCCGCGGTGCCCCAGCCGGACCCCCGCCGGCCGCTGGACGCCGTGGACGTCGCCGCGGCCGCCGCCGCCGCGCTCGACGGCGCCGTCCTGCACGGGATGCCGCCGTCCCCGCTCGTCGCCGACCTCACCCAGGGGGTCGCCGCCGGCGAGCGTGAGGACACCACCCCGGTGCCCACGCCGGCGCCCGCGCCCGCCTCCCCGCCCGCGCCCGCGTCCACCCCGTCACCGGTCCCGGCCCCGGCCGCACGCCCCCGGCAGGAGAAGGCCCAGGGCGGGACCGTGCCCGACCTGACCAAGAAGACCCCCGAGGAGCCCCGCGACCTGCCCGCGCGCGCGGAGCAGCTCCGGCTGTCCGGCGACATCACCTACGCGCTGCCCTCCCTGGACCTGCTCCACCGCGGCGGACCCGGCAAGGCGCGCAGCGCCGCCAACGACGCCGTCGTCGCCTCGCTCACCCAGGTCTTCACCGAGTTCAAGGTCGACGCGGCCGTCACCGGCTTCACCCGCGGCCCGACGGTCACCCGCTACGAGGTCGAGCTCGGCCCCGCCGTGAAGGTCGAGCGGATCACCGCGCTGACCAAGAACATCGCGTACGCGGTGGCCAGCCCCGACGTGCGGATCATCAGCCCGATCCCGGGCAAGTCCGCGGTGGGTATCGAGATCCCGAACACCGACCGGGAGATGGTCAACCTCGGCGACGTGCTGCGCCTCGCGGAGTCCGCGGAGGACGACGACCCGATGCTGGTCGCCTTCGGCAAGGACGTCGAGGGCGGGTACGTCATGCACTCGCTGGCGAAGATGCCGCACATGCTGGTCGCCGGCGCCACCGGCTCCGGCAAGTCGTCCTGCATCAACTGTCTGATCACCTCGGTGATGATGCGGGCGACACCGGAGGACGTCCGGATGATCCTGGTCGACCCCAAGCGCGTCGAGCTGACCGCCTACGAGGGCATCCCGCACCTGATCACGCCGATCATCACCAACCCCAAGCGGGCCGCCGAGGCGCTGCAGTGGGTGGTCCGCGAGATGGACCTCAGGTACGACGACCTGGCCGCCTACGGGTACCGGCACATCGACGACTTCAACCGCGCGGTGCGCGAGGGCAAGGTGAAGCCGCCCGAGGGCAGCGAGCGGGAGCTCCAGCCGTACCCGTACCTGCTGGTGATCGTGGACGAGCTGGCCGACCTGATGATGGTCGCCCCACGGGACGTCGAGGATGCGATCGTGCGCATCACCCAGCTCGCGCGCGCGGCCGGCATCCACCTGGTGCTCGCCACCCAGCGCCCGTCGGTCGACGTGGTCACCGGCCTCATCAAGGCCAACGTGCCCTCCCGGCTGGCCTTCGCGACCTCCTCGCTGGCCGACTCCCGGGTCATCCTCGACCAGCCCGGCGCCGAGAAGCTGATCGGCAAGGGCGACGGGCTGTTCCTGCCGATGGGGGCGAACAAGCCGACCCGTATGCAGGGCGCCTTCGTCACCGAGGAGGAGGTCGCGGCCGTCGTCCGGCACTGCAAGGAGCAGATGGCGCCCGTCTTCCGCGACGACGTCACCGTGGGCACCAAGCAGAAGAAGGAGATCGACGAGGACATCGGCGACGACCTGGACCTGCTGTGCCAGGCGGCCGAGCTGGTCGTCTCCACCCAGTTCGGGTCGACGTCCATGCTCCAGCGCAAGCTGCGCGTCGGCTTCGCCAAGGCCGGCCGGCTCATGGACCTCATGGAGTCGCGCAACATCGTCGGACCCAGCGAGGGCTCCAAGGCACGTGACGTTCTCGTGAAGCCCGACGAGCTGGACGGTGTGCTCGCCGTGATCCGCGGGGAGTCGGAGGGGTGAGGGACGAAGGGCCGTTCGACGGAAGTCGGTTACGCCGGGTGGCCGCATCACCGTGATGCACCCGTTAGGGACCGGTGAGCAACCGTTTCCCTTGGTCGTACGTCCAGTTGGGCGAGAGGACAGGTAGGCGCCCCATCATGGGGTACCTGCCTGTCATGTGAGCGGAATGTCGGGCCATTCCGTTGGCGTACAAAGTCCTACCGCCCGGTTGCCCCACCCTTTCGTACCCCCCCTAGACTGAGCTTCCAGCACAGGTGGCTACACGCTCGAAAGGCGCCCCCGTGTCCATCGGCAACTCCCCTGAAGACGAGCGTCCGTTCCCAGACGAGTCCCAGGAAGCCCGTCCCTCCGTGGGCCGCATGCTCCAGCAGGCGCGGATCGCGGCCGGGCTCACCGTGGACGATGTCAGCAGCGCCACTCGTGTCCGTATCGCCATCGTGCACGCCATCGAAGCGGACGACTTCGCCCCCTGCGGCGGCGACGTCTACGCCCGGGGGCACATCCGCACGCTGGCCAGGGCCGTCCGCCTCGACCCCGAGCCGCTGATCGCCCGGTACGACGCCGAGCACGGCGGCCGTCCCGCGCCCACCCCCGCCGCACCCCTGTTCGAAGCCGAGCGGATCCGGCCCGAGCGGCGCGGCCCGAACTGGACCGCGGCGATGGTCGCCGCGATCGTCGTCGTGATCGGGTTCGTCGGGTTCACCGCCTTCAAGGGCGGCGACGACTCCGGCGACGCGAAGTCGCAGCTCGCCGAGGGCGGCACGCCCGTCGTGAGCAAGTCGGCCTCGCCGAAGCCGACCAAGGAGAAGCCCGCCAAGCCGACCGGCGAGCCCTCCGACAGCGCCATCGCCGCCGCGCCCCAGGACAAGGTGACCGTCCAGGTCAGCGCGCCCAACGGACGCAGCTGGATCTCGGCCAAGGACCACAACGGCCGGATGCTCTTCGACGGGCTGCTGAAGAAGGGCCAGTCCAAGACCTTCCAGGACAGCTCCAAGATCAACCTGATCCTCGGGGACGCGGGCGCGATCGAGCTGTACGTCAACGGCAAGAAGATCGAGGACACCTTCCGGCCCGGCTCGGTGGAACGCCTCACCTACACGAAGGGCGACCCGGTGGCGGGCTGACCGGCCGTACGCGGCGGAGACGCGTACGCGGGATGTGACGGAGTCGGCCGCGATCGGCCAACCCCGTCGACGTGGGCTGTCCGTGGGACGAAGTAGTCTTGAGCCCATGCCTGAACGCCGTACCGTCGCACTCGTCACTCTCGGCTGCGCTCGTAACGAGGTGGATTCCGAGGAGCTCGCAGGCCGTTTGGAGGCGGACGGCTGGCAGCTCGTCGAGGACGCCGCGGACGCCGACGTCGCCGTGGTCAACACCTGTGGCTTCGTGGAGGCCGCCAAGAAGGACTCCGTCGACGCCCTGCTGGAAGCCAACGATCTCAAGGGCCACGGGAGAACCCAGGCCGTCGTGGCGGTGGGCTGCATGGCCGAGCGGTACGGCAAGGAGCTGGCCGAGGCGCTGCCCGAGGCCGACGGCGTCCTCGGCTTCGACGACTACTCGGACATCTCCGACCGCCTGCAGACCATCCTGTCCGGCGGCGTCCACGCCTCGCACACCCCGCGCGACCGGCGCAAGCTGCTGCCGATCAGCCCGGCCGAGCGCCAGGAGTCGGCCGCGGCGGTGGCGCTGCCCGGCCACGGGCCGGCCGACCTCCCGGAGGGTGTGGCCCCCGCCTCGGGCCCGCGCGCGCCGCTGCGCCGCCGCCTGGACGGCTCCCCGGTCGCCTCGGTCAAGCTGGCCTCGGGCTGCGACCGGCGCTGCTCCTTCTGCGCCATCCCGTCCTTCCGCGGCTCCTTCATCTCCCGCCGCCCCGCCGACGTCCTCAACGAGGCGCGCTGGCTGGCCGAGCAGGGCGTGAAGGAGATCATGCTGGTCTCCGAGAACAACACCTCCTACGGCAAGGACCTGGGCGACATCCGCCTGCTGGAGTCCCTCCTGCCGGAGCTGGCCGGGGTCGACGGCATCGAGCGGGTGCGGGTGAGCTACCTCCAGCCCGCCGAGATGCGCCCGGGCCTGATCGACGTGCTGACCTCGACGCCGAAGGTCGCCCCGTACTTCGACCTGTCCTTCCAGCACTCCGCGCCGAACGTGCTGCGCGCCATGCGCCGCTTCGGTGACACCGACCGCTTCCTGGAACTGCTCGACACCATCCGGAACAAGGCGCCCGAGGCCGGCGTGCGCTCCAACTTCATCGTCGGCTTCCCCGGCGAGTCGGAGGCGGACCTGGCCGAGCTGGAGCGCTTCCTGAACGGCGCCCGGCTCGACGCCATCGGTGTCTTCGGCTACTCCGACGAGGAGGGCACGGAGGCGGCGACCTACGACGGCAAGCTGGCCGAGGACGTCGTCGCCGAGCGGCTGGCGCACATCTCCCGGCTCGCCGAGGAACTCGTCGCCCAGCGCGCCGAGGAGCGCGTCGGCGAGACCCTGCGGGTCCTGGTGGAGTCCGTGGACGAGGAGGAGGGCGTCCACGGCCGCGCCGCGCACCAGGCGCCGGAGACCGACGGCCACGTGCTGCTCACGAGCGGCGCGGGCCTGACCGTGGGACGTATGGTCGAGGCGAAGGTGGTCGGCACCGAAGGTGTCGACCTGGTCGCCGAGCCGCTGACCGGCTCGCTCGCGTGTAGTGAGGAGGCGGGCAGATGACCGGAGTCCCGGCATCCGCCGCGGGCGGCTCCTCCGGCGCGCACGGCGCCGTGGGTTCCGCCGCCGCTGCCGACGGAGCCCGGTCCGAGGTCTCCGGTCCCGCCGAGGGCGAGGCCACGACTCCCGAGGGCGGCGGCAAGCCCGCGCGCGGCGGGAAGATCGCGGCCGCGGCCGTCAACCAGGCCAGCGTCTGGAACGTCGCCAATCTGCTGACGATGCTCCGGCTGCTCCTCGTGCCCGGCTTCGTGGCGCTGATGCTGGCGGGCGGTGGCTACGACCCGGCCTGGCGCTCGCTGGCCTGGGCCTCCTTCGCCGTCGCCATGATCACCGACCTGTTCGACGGGCATCTGGCGCGCACCTACAACCTGGTCACGGACTTCGGGAAGATCGCCGACCCCATCGCTGACAAGGCGATCATGGGGGCGGCGCTCATCTGTCTGTCCGCCCTGGGTGACCTGCCGTGGTGGGTGACGGCCGTGATCCTGGGCCGGGAGCTCGGCATCACCCTGCTGCGCTTTCTGGTCATTCGCTACGGCGTGATCCCGGCCAGCCGGGGCGGCAAGCTGAAGACGCTCACCCAGGGCGTGGCCGTCGGGATGTACGTCCTGGCGCTGACGGGCTGGCTGGCCACCGCGCGGTTCTGGGTGATGGCCGTGGCGGTCGTCCTGACCGTCGTCACCGGCCTCGACTACGTAAGACAGGCCATTGTGCTGCGCCGTAGGGGAATCGCCGAGCGCGCGGCGGCGTTGGAGGAGAAGGAAGCGTGAGTTCCGCGGCCACCGAAGTGGTGCGACTACTGACCGTGAGGGGCGAGACCCTCGCCGTCGCGGAGTCGCTGACCGGTGGCCTCGTGGCGGCGGAGATCACCGGGGTACCCGGAGCGTCCAAGGTGTTCCGGGGCTCGGTCACCGCCTACGCCACCGAACTGAAGCACGAGCTGCTGGATGTCGACGCCACCCTGCTGGCCCAGCGCGGAGCGGTGGATCCGCAGGTCGCGGGCGAGATGGCGGCCGGAGTGCGAAAGGCTCTGGGGGCCGACTGGGGCATCGCGACCACCGGTGTCGCGGGTCCCGAGCCGCAGGACGGCAAGCCCGTCGGGACGGTTTTCGTGGCCGTCGAGGGCCCTTCGACGGCCCGGAGTGGTTCTGCCGGTGGCGGAAAAGTCGAGGCTCTGCGGTTGAACGGCAGCCGTGCGGAAATTCGTATGGAGAGTGTACGGAGCGTACTCGCAGTGCTCTTGGAGCAGCTGGCGGGCGAACAGACTGGGAATGAGCGGGCACAGGATACGGAACGGAACGGGGGGTTTTGATGTTTGCAGCCCTGAGTGAACACGACATCGCTCCCCGCACGGCCGCGGCGCAAGGCGGTACGGTGGGGCGAGAAGGATGCGGCTACGCGGTCCGAGGAGGGAGCCACCGATGATTCTGCTCCGTCGCCTGCTGGGTGACGTGCTGCGTCGGCAGCGCCAACGCCAGGGCCGTACTCTGCGCGAAGTCTCCTCGTCCGCCCGAGTCTCACTCGGCTATCTCTCCGAGGTGGAGCGGGGGCAGAAGGAGGCTTCCTCCGAGCTGCTCGCCGCCATCTGCGACGCGCTGGACGTACGGATGTCGGAACTCATGCGAGAAGTGAGCGACGAGCTGGCTCTCGCCGAGCTGGCCCAGTCCGCCGCGGCCACCGAACCCGTGCCCACGCCGGTCCGGCCGATGCTGGGTTCCGTGTCGGTGACCGGCGTGCCACCGGAACGGGTGACCATCAAGGCGCCCGCGGAGGCGGTGGACGTGGTCGCCGCGTGAGGTCCGCGCGCGCGGCCTGACGACCCGAGACGAGTACGAGGCCCCGGCCGGCTTTCCAGGCAGACCTGGAGAGTCCGGCCGGGGCCTCTTCTTTGCCGGTTTCGGCCGGGGCCTGTTCTTTGCCGGTTTCTTCGCCGGTCGGCCGGGTGCCCGGAATGCGCCCGTTTGCCGGTGCCCGGTGGTGCGGTCATGGTGGGAGGGATGTGACGGCTCGGAGCACCGGAGGAAACGGATGTACGTCGTGAAGAGCTCGTTGGCCGACGCGGACCTGAAGACCGTGTCCGAGGCGATGCAGGGTGCCCTGGTCGATCTCGTGGACCTGTCCCTGGTCGCCAAACAGATCCACTGGAACATCGTCGGTCCCCGCTTCCGCTCCATCCACCTCCAGCTCGACGAGGTCGTCGCCTCCGCCCGCGCCCACTCCGACACGGTGGCCGAACGAGCCTCGGCGCTGGGCGTACCGCCGGACGGGCGCGCCGCCACGGTGGCCTCCGCCAGCGGCATCAAGGCCGTCCCGACGGGGTGGGTCAAGGACGTGGACGCGGTCGGGGCGATGGTGGACGCGCTTGGCGCGGTGATCACCCGGATGCGGGAGCGCGTGGCCGCAACCGGGGAGCCGGACCCGGTCTCCCAGGACATACTCATCGGGATCACCGCGGACCTGGAGAAGCATCACTGGATGTTCCAGGCGGAGAACGCGTAGCAGGCGCGGCGGGGGACCGGTTCCCCGGTGCATCGGTGAGCCCGTGGTGCGCCTCCCGTGCGGGACAGGCGACGGTCTAGCGTCCGGCTGGAGGTGGTGGCGGGCATGGTGGGGCGGATAGTGCGCGGGGGGCTCGCGCTCGGCCTGGGGGCTCTGTGGTGGTGGACCGTGCTCCGGCTGCTCGCGGGCGCGGACCCGGGAGTGGTGGAAGGCGTCGTCGTGGCCGGCGGCTGGGGGGTGAGCCTGCTGCCGGTGCACTGCATACCCGAGAGGCGCGCGATCGGGGCCGTGCGGCCGGGGCGCTGGCTTGCGGCCTGGCGGGCGGGTGACACCACCGGGGCGGCATCACCACACCCCCGTTCGGGCGAAGTGTCCGAGCCGTCGTGAACGCGGACGCGTCCGGCGCCGGACACGGCACGGGGTGTGTGATGTCGTCCGGGCTGCTCGCGACGTGAGTGGTCAGCCGGTGCCGCGGGGATAGCGGTCGCGCCAGCGTTGGGCCGTGCCCGGCGCGGGCGCCGGTCCCGTCTGGCAGGTGGGGCACCAGTACGTGGGGCGCTCCTGGAAACCGTCGCCCTGGTCGGCCACCCGGACGGGGGTCCGGCAGCGCAGGCACGGGCGGGGTGCGCGGCCGTAGACGAACAGGTCGTACTGGTGCAGGCCGGTGGTCTGCCGGACCGGGCGTTCGCGGTTCGCCTCCAGGAGCCGCTTGGCCAGGAGGGGCAGCTTCTCGGCGCGGTCCGCGGGGAGCGCGCCGGCCGGCAGCCAGGGGGTCACACCGAGCAGGAAGCACAGCTCGCTCTTGTAGACGTTGCCGATGCCGGCCAGATTGCGCTGGTCGAGCAGGGCCTCGCCGAGCGGGCGGGCGGGGTCCGCGAGCACGTTGGCCAGGGCGCGCCGCGGGTCCCAGTCGGGGCCGAGCAGATCGGGGCCGAGATGACCGACGATGCGCTCCTCCTCCGTCGTGCGCAGCAGCTCCAGTACCTGGAGGCGGTAGCCGACGGCCGTGCGGTCCGGCGTGCCGAGGACCGCACGGATCTGGTACGCCGGTCCGCCCCGCCAGCGCTCGCCCGTGCCGAAGACCTTCCATGCGCCCTCCATCCGCAGATGGGTGTGCAGGGTCAGACCGCCCTCGAAGCGGGTGAGCAGGTGCTTGCCGCGCGGGATGGTGCTCAGCACCCTGCGGCCGGTCAGGTCGACCGTCGCGTACTTCGGCACCCGGAAGTCGCTCACGGTCAGCGCCTTGCCCGCGAGGGCCTCGTGCAGCCGCCGCGCGGCCTGCCAGACCGTGTCACCTTCGGGCATGTGTCCAGGGTGCCATGGGGGGCATGGGTGCCGGTGCCCGTGCCCGTGCCCGTGCCCGTGCCGGTGCCGGTGCCGGTGCCCGTGCCGGTGCCGGTGCCGGGGCCGGAGCCCGGGCGGGGGCCGGGTGCGGCCGGGCGCCGGTCACGCCCTCAGACGCAGGCCGCGGGGGGTCGCCACGAAGCCCGCCGCCTCCAGCAGGGCGCCGATGGGGGACGTCAGTGCCTGGCCGCCGTTGATCCGCTCCACCGTGACCGTGCCGAGCGAGCCCGCGCGGGCCGCGGCGGCCAGCGCCTCGGCGGCCGTACGGAGGCGGGGGTCGTCGGTCGCGGCGGTGTCCGCGGTGACGGGCCAGGCCAGCAGCGTCTTGCCGCCGCGCTCCATGTACAGCGTCAGCTCGCCCTCCACCAGGACGACCAGTGAGCCGGCCTTGCGGCCCGGCTTGTGCCCGGCTCCGGTCGGCGGCTCCGGCCACGGGAGGGCGGAGCCGTAGGCGTTCGCCGGATCGGCGGCGGCCAGGACCACGGCACGGGGGTCGGGGGCGGCGGAACCCGCGCGGCCGTTGCCGTAGCCGCGGTGCCGGGCGGGGCCGTAGGCGGAACCCGCGCCATAGGGAGGGGACGGACTGTAGGAGGAACCCGGGCCGTAGGGAGGGGACGGACTGTAGGAGGAACCCGGGCCGTAGGGTGAGCCCGGACCGTAGGAGGGGTTCGAGCCGTGGGCGGCGGTGCCGCCTCCGCGCGGGCCGCCGTAGCCGGGTGAGGCGAACGGGTCGGCCGGGCCGCGCGGTGAGACGCGGTCGCCGTCGGCGGTGGGGTGGTCCTCCGGCGGCCAGGTGAAGTCGCCGTCCAGGCCGGGGTGGGCCAAGCCGCCGTCCGCCCCGTCGAAGGCGTCCGGAGCGGAGTGGCCGTGCGGGGCGCCGCCGGAGCCGCCGAACGGGTCGGCGTACCCCGGCTCGCCGAATCCGGCTGCGGCTCCGGCACCGAACCCGGCTGTGGTCCCGGCATCGAATCCGGCATCGAAGCCGGCCCCGGCACCGAATCCGTCTCCGGCGCCGGTGCCGGCGGAACCGCTGGTCGGGGCCGCGGCCGGCAGGCCCTCGGTGCGCTCGCGGGCGTTCGCCACCGCGCGGAGGCGGTCCACCGCGCCGTCCATGGCGAACTGGGCCGCACCCAGACCCTCGACCACGTAACCGCGCCGGGCCTGCCCGCTCTCCTCGAAGGCCGACAGCACCCGGTACACCGCGGAGAAGCCGCCCTCGACGCCCTCCGCGGCGACCGCGCCCCGGGTGACCACGCCGTGCCGGTCCAGCAGCGTGCGGGCCAGCGCGTGCGCGCGCACGGTGGCGTCCGGCTCCACCGCGGGCAGCAGGGACCAGCGGCCGGCCACGGTCGGCGGGCCGGTACGGGAAGCGGTGCGCGCGGCGGCCGTCAGGGACCCGTAGCGTCCGCGCGGGACGGCGCGCTTGGCGCGGTGGGCGGTCGATCCCGCCGTGCGGCCCGAGCCCAGCAGGGCCCGCATCGGCGCGAGTGTGTCGTTGGTGAGCCGGCCCGACCAGGCCAGGTCCCACAGGGCGTCGGCCAGGTGCGGGTCGGTGGCGTCGGGGTGGGTGGTGGCGCGGACCTGGTCGGCGATCTGCCGGAAGAACAGGCCGTAGCCGCCGGAAAGGGCGTCGAGGACGGACTGGTGAAGCGGGGTCAGCTCCAGCGGGTGCGGCGGTGGGAGCAGCAGCGGGGCCGCGTCCGCCAGATAGAGCGAGACCCAGCCGTCCTTGCCGGGCAGGGCGCCCGCGCCGGCCCAGACGACCTCGCCCGCGGCCGTCAGCTCGTCGAGCATCGAGGGTGTGTAGCCGGCCACGCGCGACGGCAGGACCAGCTTCTCCAGCGCCGACGCCGGCACCGAGGCACCCTGCAGCTGCTCGACCGCACGCACCAGTCCGTCGACGCCGCGCAGCCCGTGGCCCCGGCCGATGTGCTGCCACTGCGGCAGGAACTGCGCGAGCGCGGCGGGCGGCACCGGCTCCAGCTCGTGCCGCAGGGCCGCCAGGGAGCGGCGGCGCAGCCGGCGCAGTACGGCGGCGTCGCACCACTCCTGGCCGATGCCCGCCGGGTGGAACTCGCCCTGGACGACCCGGCCGGCCGCGGCCAGCCGCTGCAGGGCACCCTCGGTGACCGCCACGCCCAGGCCGAAGCGGGCGGCCGCCGTCGCCGACGTGAACGGGCCGTGCGTGCGGGCGTACCGCGCGAGGAGGTCGCCCAGCGGGTCCTTGACCGGCTCGGTGAACGCTTCCGGGACGCCGACCGGCAGCGCCGTGCCGAGCGCGTCGCGCAGCCGGCCCGCGTCCTCGACGGCCGCCCAGTGGCCGGCCCCCGCGATCCGGACCTTGATGGCGCGGCGGGCCCCGGCCAGCTCCGGCGCCCACTGCGGATCCGCGCCCCGCGCGACCAGTTCGGCGTCGGTCAGCGGGCCGAGCAGCCGGAGCACGTCGGCGACGCCCTCCACGTCCTTGATCCGGCGGTCCTCCGTGAGCCACTGGAGTTCGCGCTCCAGCTCGGTCAGGACCTCGGCGTCGAGCAGTTCGCGCAGCTCCGCCTGGCCCAGCAGCTCGGCCAGCAGCCGGGAGTCCAGGGACAGCGCGGCCGCCCGGCGCTCGGCCAGCGGGGAGTCGCCCTCGTACAGGAACTGGGCGACGTACCCGAAGAGCAGGGAACGGGCGAACGGGGACGGCTCCGGGGTGGTGACCTCGACCAGGCGCACCCTGCGGGACTCGATGTCGCCCATCAGCTCGGTCAGCCCGGGGACGTCGAAGACGTCCTGCAGGCATTCCCGCACCGCCTCCAGGACGATCGGGAAGGAGCCGAACTCGCTCGCCACCTGGAGCAGCTGGGCCGCCCGCTGGCGCTGCTGCCACAGCGGCGTGCGCTTGCCCGGGTTGCGGCGCGGCAGCAGCAGCGCGCGGGCGGCGCACTCACGGAACCGGGAGGCGAACAGCGCCGAGCCGCCGACCTGGTCGGTGACGATCTGGTCCACCTCGCCCTTCTCGAACGCGACGTCCGCCGCGCCGACCGGGGCCTGCTCGCCGTCGTACTCCGCGCCGGCCTTCACCGGCTCCCGGTCGAGCAGGTCCAGGCCCATCAGGTCGGCGTCGGGCAGGCGCAGCACGATGCCGTCGTCGGCGTGCATGACCTGGGCGTCCATGCCGTACCGCTCGGACAGCCGGGCGCCGAGGGCGAGCGCCCAGGGGGCGTGGACCTGGGCGCCGAAGGGGGAGTGCACGACGACCCGCCAGTCGCCCAGCTCGTCCCGGAAGCGCTCCACGACGATCGTCCGGTCGTCCGGCACATGGCCGCACGCCTCGCGCTGCTCGTCCAGGTACGACAGCACGTTGTCCGCCGCCCAGGCGTCCAGGCCCGCCGCCAGCAGGCGCAGCCGGGCGTCGTCCCTGGACAGCGAGCCCACCTCGCGCAGGAACGCGCCCACCGCGCGGCCCAGCTCCAGGGGACGGCCCAGCTGGTCGCCCTTCCAGAACGGCAGCCGGCCCGGCACACCGGGGGCGGGGGAGACCAGGACCCGGTCGCGGGTGATGTCCTCGATGCGCCAGGAACTCGTGCCCAGCGTGAAGACGTCGCCCACCCGGGACTCGTACACCATCTCCTCGTCCAGCTCGCCGACCCGGCCACCGCCCTTCTTGGGGTCGGAACCGGCGAGGAAGACGCCGAACAGGCCACGGTCGGGAATCGTGCCGCCGGAGGTGACGGCGAGGCGCTGGGCGCCCGGGCGGCCGGTGATCTCACCGGTGACGCGGTCCCACACCACGCGCGGGCGCAGCTCCGCGAACGCGTCCGACGGGTAGCGTCCGGCAAGCATGTCCAGCGTCGCCGTGAACGCCGACTCGGGCAGCGAGGCGAACGGGGCCGCGCGGCGGACCAGGGCCAGCAGGTCGTCGAACTGCCAGGTGTCCAGCGCCGTCATGGCGACCAGCTGCTGGGCGAGCACGTCCAGCGGGTTCGCGGGCACCCGCAGGGACTCGATCGCGCCCGAGCGCATCCGCTCGGTGACCACGGCCGCCTGGACGAGGTCGCCCCGGTACTTCGGGAAGACGACACCGGTGGAGACGGCGCCCACCTGGTGGCCCGCGCGGCCCACGCGCTGGAGCCCGGAGGCGACCGAGGGCGGGGACTCGACCTGGACGACTAGGTCCACGGCCCCCATGTCGATGCCCAGCTCCAGGCTGGAGGTGGCCACCACCGCGGGCAGCCGGCCGGCCTTCAGGTCCTCCTCCACCAGGGCGCGCTGTTCCTTGGAGACCGACCCGTGGTGCGCGCGGGCGATCACCGGGGGCGCGCCCTGGGCCGCGCCGGAGCCGCCCATCAGCTGGGCCGGGGAGTGGTGCTCGTCCAGGGTCTCGCCGGTCGCCCGCTCGTACGCGATCTCGTTGAGCCGGTTGCACAGCCGCTCCGCGAGGCGGCGGGAGTTGGCGAACACGATCGTGGACCGGTGGGACTGCACCAGGTCCGCGATCCGCTCCTCCACGTGCGGCCAGATCGACGGCCGCTCCGCGCCCTCGGCGGCGTCGGCGGCCGGGGCGCCGCCCAGCTCGCCCATGTCCTCGACCGGGACGACCACGGAGAGGTCGAACTCCTTGCCGGACTCCGGCTGGACGATCTCCACCTTGCGGCGCGGGGACAGGTACCGGGCCACCTCGTCCACCGGGCGCACGGTCGCCGACAGTCCGATCCGGCGGGCCGGCTTCGGCAGCAGCTCGTCCAGCCGCTCCAGGGACAGCGCGAGGTGCGCCCCGCGCTTGGTGCCCGCGACCGCGTGCACCTCGTCCAGGATCACCGTCTCCACGCCCGTGAGCGCGTCGCGCGTGGCCGAGGTCAGCATCAGGAACAGCGACTCGGGGGTGGTGATCAGGATGTCCGGCGGGCGCGTGGACAGGGCGCGGCGCTCGGCGGCCGGGGTGTCACCGGAGCGGATGCCGACCCTGACCTCGGGCTCGGGCAGGCCGAGACGCACGGACTCCTGCCGGATCCCCGTCAGCGGGCTGCGCAGATTGCGCTCGACGTCGACCGCCAGCGCCTTCAGCGGGGACACGTACAGCACCCGGCAGCGCTTCTTCGGGTCGGCCGGGGGCGGGGCCGAGGCCAGCTGGTCCAGGGCGGCGAGGAACGCGGCGAGCGTCTTGCCCGAGCCGGTCGGGGCGACCACCAGCACGTCCGAGCCCTCCCGGATGGCCTGCCACGCGCCCGCCTGGGCCGCGGTGGGCGCGGAGAACGCCCCCGTGAACCAGCCGCGGGTCGCGGGGGAGAAGCCGTCGAGAGCTCGATGCGCGGAGCTGACCATGCGTCCATCCTGCACCCGACCACTGACAATCGTCCTGACCTGGGCGAATGGGGCACGTCCGGGGCAACGCCGTGGTGGCCCCGGGGCGGGGCCGGTCGATGGCTGCCGACCCCGCCCCGCGGCCGGGCGATGACCTCCGGCCGCCGGCCGACGGCGGGTGAGACGGGCCGGCCCGGTCGCGTGGACCGGCCGGCCCCCGGGAGGGGGCCGGGCCGCGCCGCGCGGTCCGGGGCCCGTGCGGGGCCGGCTCAGCCGACGAAGCGGCCGTGGGCACGCAGGGTGCGCAGTGCCCGGATCGTCACCAGCGGGCGCGCCTCCAGCGTGGGCGCAGGTGCCCACTGGCGCCAGGTCACGGGCCAGCCGCCGTCCTCCTGCTGCCCGGCGGCCAGGTGGTCCAGTGAGCGTGCCATCTCCTCGTCCGTGAACCACGCGCGCGCGAGCGAGTCCGGACTCCTGGCGAAGTCGTGCGGGAAGTGGTGCTCGCCCGGGGCGTAGCCGGGCGCTACCGGCCAGGCGTCGAGGTCGTCCGGTTCCAGCGCCGCGAGCCGCTGCTCCCGCACCAGGCGGCCGAGCCGGTCGGCGGCGGCCTCCGCGCGCGGGCGGTCGGGAGCGGAGTCCAGGAAGGTCACGGCGGCCTGCACCTCGTAGGGGTGCGACTCCTCCAGCGACTCCACGGCCTGCCAGCAGAAGTCGGTGGCCCGGAAGAGCCAGGCGTGCCACACCTCGTTGCGGTGCAGCAGCCCGACCACCGGCCCGGTGGCCAGCAGGGCGCTGGGCGGGTCGTCGACGACCGGGACGAACGGTGCCGTCGGATAGCCGCGCTGACCGGGGACGACCGCAGGCAGCGCGCCGTCCGCGGTGGAGACGGAGGTCAGGTAGCGGCACACGCGCTCCACCCGCTGTCCGGCGCAGCGGCCGACGGCGTCCAGTACGCCCAGGGCGTACGCCGTGTGCAGGGGCTGGCTGACCGGCCCGCGCAGATCGGGCTCCAGCGCGTGCCCGTACCCGCCGTCCTCGTTGCGGTAGGCGTCCAGCGCCGCTTCCACCGCCTCCGGGCTGCCGTGCAGGAAGTCGTACGCGAAGAGACGCTGCTCCAGGACGCGTGCGGTGAGCCAGACGAACTGTTCGGCGCGGAAGAGCGGGGAGCGCGCCGGGGGCGTGCAGGGGAGTGGGGAAACTCCTGTTTCGGCCATGGGTCAGACCGTAGGACGGAAAGCGGTCTCGGCAGGCGCTCCCGGCGGGGCCCACCCCCGGGGGCGGGATACTGGAGGCATGCGGTTGACGGTCTTCTGGCAGCGGATGGCGGAACACTTCGGTCCGGGGTACGCCGACACCTTCGCGCGCGATCACGTCATGTCGGAACTGGGCGGACGGACGGTGAACGAGGCGCTGGACGCCGGCTGGGCGGCCAAGGACGTGTGGCGGGTGGTCTGCACGGTCATGGACGTGCCGGGCGAGAAGCGCTGAGGAGCGCACCCGCAACGCCGGACTCGCCCGCGGTCACGGCGGCGGTACGACACTGATCTGTCACGAAGATCGCCGGAGGGCGCCGGTTGTCGGTGGCGTGGGCGAGACTGGGCGCGTGGCACCGACTGACGAGGACCCCCTGGCACCCGCGGCCGAGGACGGCGAGCCGTCCCGGCGGACAGCACCGGCCGCTGCGGCACCACCCGGCCGGCCCCCGGGCTCAGGCGCCGTCGCGCCCGACGGCCGGATGCCGCGCTGGCTGCCGCGGGCCATGGTCCTCGCGCTCGCGCTGATCGCCGCGTTCCAGCTGGGCAGTTGGGCGTTCCACCAGCTGACCTCACTGTTGATCAACATATTGATCGCGTTCTTCCTGGCCCTCGCGATCGAGCCGGCGGTGAGCCGGATGGCGGCCCGCGGCATGCGCCGGGGGCTCGCCACCTTCCTGGTCTTCCTCGGCCTGACCGTCCTCGCCGCCGGGTTCGTCACCCTGCTCGGGTCGATGCTGGCCGGACAGATCATCAAGATGATCGAGGGCTTCCCGCAGTACCTCGACGCGCTCATCCGCTGGATCAACCAGACCTTCCACACGGACCTGAGACGGGTGGACATCCAGGAGGGGCTGCTCCACTCCGACTGGCTGCGCAAGTACGTGCAGAACAGCGCGGCCGGTGTCCTGGACGTGTCCGCGCAGGTGCTCGGCGGACTCTTCCGGCTCCTCACCGTCGCCCTGTTCTCGTTCTACTTCGCCGCGGACGGCCCCCGGCTGCGCCGCGCCCTTTGCTCGGTGCTGCCGCCCGCCCGCCAGGCGGAGGTGCTGCGCGCCTGGGAGATCGCCGTCGACAAGACGGGCGGCTACCTCTACTCGCGCGGTCTCATGGCGCTCATCTCCGGTGTCGCGCACTACGTCCTGCTCGAAATCATGGGAGTGCCGTACGCGCCCGTGCTCGGCGTCTGGGTGGGCCTGGTCTCGCAGTTCATCCCCACCATCGGCACGTACCTGGCGGGCGCGCTGCCGATGCTGATCGCGTTCACCGTCGATCCCTGGTACGCGGTGTGGGTGCTGGTCTTCGTCGTGATCTACCAGCAGTTCGAGAACTACGTGCTCCAGCCCAAGCTGACCGCCAAGACGGTCGACATCCATCCGGCGGTCGCCTTCGGCTCGGTCGTCGCGGGCACCGCGCTGCTCGGCGCGGTGGGCGCGCTGGTCGCCATCCCCGCGGTGGCCACCCTCCAGGCGTTCCTGGGGGCGTACGTGAAGCGGTACACCGTCACGGACGACCCGCGGGTGCACGGGCACCGGACCAGGGGCCCCGGCGGTCCCGGGATGCTCACGCGCGTCCGGCGGCTGTGGACCGCCCGCCCCGGCGGACGGCGACGGCCCTAGAGACGTGGGCGGGCGCGAACGACCCCGTGTGCGGGGTGCGTGGTGCGCTTGACACGAAAATCGAACATCCATTCATATGGAGGCTCAGGCGAGGCGCTGGGTCGGGGATTCCGTCCCGTTTCGGGGGGATGTGCACCCCGGTTATCCACAGGCTGGGCCTGCGTCGGGGCGCATTGTCAGTGGCAGGCGTTAGCGTCTTTGACGTGAAGCGATCGACTCAAGCAAACCGGGTGGAACCCATGGCAGGAACCGACCGCGAGAAGGCGCTCGACGCCGCGCTCGCACAGATTGAACGGCAATTCGGCAAGGGCGCGGTCATGCGCATGGGCGAGCGGTCGAAGGAGCCCATCGAGGTCATCCCGACCGGGTCGACCGCACTGGACGTCGCCCTCGGCGTCGGTGGCCTGCCGCGCGGCCGAGTGGTCGAGATCTACGGGCCGGAGTCCTCCGGTAAGACGACCCTGACCCTGCACGCCGTGGCGAACGCGCAGAAGGCCGGCGGCCAGGTGGCCTTCGTGGACGCGGAGCACGCCCTCGACCCCGAGTACGCGCGCAAGCTCGGCGTCGACATCGACAACCTGATCCTCTCCCAGCCCGACAACGGCGAGCAGGCGCTGGAGATCGTGGACATGCTGGTCCGCTCCGGCGCCCTCGACCTCATCGTCATCGACTCCGTCGCCGCGCTCGTCCCGCGCGCGGAGATCGAGGGCGAGATGGGCGACAGCCACGTCGGTCTCCAGGCCCGCCTGATGAGCCAGGCGCTGCGGAAGATCACCAGCGCGCTCAACCAGTCGAAGACGACGGCGATCTTCATCAACCAGCTCCGCGAGAAGATCGGCGTGATGTTCGGCTCCCCGGAGACCACGACCGGTGGCCGGGCGCTGAAGTTCTACGCCTCGGTGCGCATCGACATCCGCCGCATCGAGACCCTGAAGGACGGCACGGAGGCGGTCGGCAACCGCACCCGCTGCAAGGTCGTCAAGAACAAGGTCGCGCCGCCCTTCAAGCAGGCCGAGTTCGACATCCTCTACGGCCAGGGCATCAGCCGCGAGGGCGGTCTGATCGACATGGGCGTGGAGCACGGCTTCGTCCGCAAGGCCGGCGCCTGGTACACGTACGAGGGCGACCAGCTCGGCCAGGGCAAGGAGAACGCGCGCAACTTCCTCAAGGACAACCCCGACCTGGCCAACGAGATCGAGAAGAAGATCAAGGAGAAGCTGGGCGTGGGCGTCCGGCCGGAGGAGCCCGCCACCGAGCCGGGCGCCGACGCGGCCGTCACCACCGGGGCCGCCGAGGACACCGCCAAGTCGCCCGCCCCGGCAGCCGCCAAGGCCACCAAGCCCAAGGCCGCCGCAGCCAAGAGCTGACCCGTGACACGACGAACCGACTGGGCCGAGTACCCGTACGCCACCCCCGGTGCCCCACGGGGGAGGGGCGCCGGGGACCACCCGGACTCCGCCCCGGACGGTGCCGGCCGACACCGGGACGACGGGTACGGCGAGTACGGCGGGCGGGACGACCACGGCAGTCGTGACGGGTACGCCAATCGTGACGGGTACGGCAGTCGAGACGGGTACGGCGGACCCGGCACCCACCGCGGAAGCCGTGGGTACGAGGGCGGCGGTGGCGCGGAGACGGGCCGCGCGGACGGTGACCCGCACGGGGACGGGCCGCCCGGCGGCCGCGGTTCCCGGAATCCCGGCGGCGCGCGGGGGCGCGGCCGGCGGAGGCGCGGCTTCGGGGACGCGCCCGGTGAGGACGAAGGCGCCCCTCCCTCGGCGAGGGACGAGCGGGGGGAGTCTTCAGGGGACCCGGCTGAGCGGGCCCGGGCGATCTGCCTGCGCCTGCTCACCGGGACCCCGCGCACCCGCAAGCAGCTCGCGGACGCCCTGCGCAAGCGGGAGATCCCCGAGGAGGTGGCCGAGGAGGTGCTCTCGCGCTTCGAGGAGGTCGGGCTGATCGACGACGGTGCCTTCGCGGACGCCTGGGTGGAGTCCCGGCACCACGGCCGGGGACTGGCCCGCCGCGCCCTCGCCCGCGAACTGCGCACCAAGGGGGTCGATTCGGCGCTGATCGAGGACGCCGTCGCCCAGCTCGACCCCGAGCAGGAGGAGGCGACCGCCCGGGAACTCGTCGCCCGCAAACTCCGTGCCACCCGCGGCCTCGACCGCGACAAGCGCCTCCGCCGGCTCGCCGGCATGCTCGCCCGCAAGGGTTACTCCGAGGGCCTGGCCCTCCGCGTCGTGCGCCAGGCCCTGGAGGAAGAGGGCGAGGACACGGAGTTCCTCGGCGACGGTGACTTCTGACGGCCGCGGCGGGGCGACGCGGTGGTGCTCATGGACGGCACGCGGTCTCTGACAGGGTCACCGGGAGGGGGACGCCCGACCGCCGCGGGGTCCGCACCCGGACCGCCCGGACCGCCGCCGCCCTCCTGCCCGTGCCGGGGCGACGGCTGTCCGCAGTGCCCGCTCAAGCCGTCGTCGGCTGCACCGGCAGACCCTCCGCCCGCCAGGCCTGGAAGCCGCCCACCAGGTCCGTCGCGCGGTGCAGGCCCAGCTGATGCAGGGAGGCGGCGGCGAGGCTGGAGGCGTAGCCCTCGTCGCAGATCACCACGACCCGCAGGTCGTGTCCGGTGGCCTCGGGCAGGCGGTGGCTTCCCTGGGGATCGAGGCGCCACTCCAGTTCGTTGCGCTCGACCACGACGGCGCCGGGGATGAGGCCGTCCCGCTCGCGCAGGGCCGCGTACCGGATGTCGACCAGCAGCGCCTCACCCGAGCGTGCCACCTCGTACGCCTCCCGCGCCCCGACGCGTCGGTAGCCCGCCCGGACCCGCTCCAGCAACGCGTCGATGCCGAGTGGCGGTTCGTCCGGCGCGCCCGTCACCGGCGCCTGCTCGCTCGTGCCGCTCACTGCCAGTCCTCCGGGCGCTCGACCTGCTCCAGCCGCAGTACCTGGCCCGTGCGACTGTAGCGGCGGATCCGCGGCAGCGGCGGGTAGTAGGCGTGGACGGAGATCGCGTGCCGGTCGCGGGACTCGTTGAGCACCTCGTGCACATGGTGGTGCCCGAAGGCGCGGCCCTGGCCGGCGGACAGCCGGCGCACGCGGTCCACGCCCTCGGTGAGTTCCAGCGTCCGCCAGCCGTCGGTGGGCAGCCGGGCGGCGAGGGAGTGCTCGGTGAGGTCGCCCGAGGCGGTGACGAAGGCGCCGACCGAGTCGGCGTGGTCGTGCCAGCCGGTGCCGGTACCGGGTGGCCAGCCGATCAGCCACGCCTCGCTGCCGTGGGGGCCCGCCAGCCGCACCCAGGTGCGGCCCTCGGGGTCGAGCGGCAGGGAGGCGATCAGCTCGGCGTCGGCCGCCGTGCGCCGGACGAAGTCGAGGAGGTCCACCTGGGTGGGCGCTGAGCCGGCGGCGTCGGCGGCGGGCGCGGAAGAGGGCAGGGACAAGGAAGAGGGCAGGGACAAGGAAGGGGGAGGGACAGACACGTGCACCGTCCTGAAGAGCGTTCGCGAAACGGGCGCACGGCGGCGCCCGGAAAGAAAGGTCGGCGAATTCAGCAGGACGGGCGACACACGCAGCCCGCGTAGCGGACGAGGTCCATATGGACCCTCCGCCACAGGCGCACACAGGTGTCGGTCACGATCCGGAGTACAGCACGCCGCCGCACACCGGTCAACCGAGGGTCACCCCGTGGACGGAGAGCGGGGAAGCGCACGGCCGGCGCGCGCCGGGCGAGCGCTCCCGGTACGCGGCAGGCTGCGCAGGGGACCTTCCGGGCATGTCGCACGCGCCGGGCATGTCGCACGCGCCGGGCACGTCGCACGCGCCGGGCACGTCGCACGCGCCGGGCACGTCGCACGCGCCGGGCACGTCGCGCACGCCCGGGCGGACGGCGCACCCCCCCCCGCGCCGGTCCGCAGGCCCCCGCCCGCCCTCAGCGTGCGCCGGAGCCCGCTCGCGCCGTCTCCTCCTCCTTCACCCCGGCGCCGCCCACGGTGGCTTCGGCCGCCGCGTACAGGTCGGCCGGGCGGACGCCGCTCAGAGCGGTGACGAGGTGGCCGTCGGGGCGTACGAGCAGGACGCTGTGCGCCGGCGCACCCGGGTAGCTCTCGGCGACCAGCAGCTCGGCGGGGTGCGGCAGTGCCGACACGGCCGCCGCCAGCCGGGGCATCACCCCCGCGGACATCCAGTGCTTGCGGTCCCAGACACCGGTACCGGGCGCGATCAGCACCACCAGCAGCGCGCCGCGGCCGAGCCGGTCGCGCAGCTGGACGAAGGAACCGTCCTCCGCCGTCACCGTCACGTCGGTCACCGGCGCGCCGGGCGGGGTCTCGACCGGGATCTCCCCCTCCAGCGGCCCGGGTGCCAGGGGCGAGCCGGCGTACGTCCCGGGCGCGCCCAGCGGGCCGCGGCCCAGGTGACCGTCCGTCAGCAGCGCGTTGTGCCCCCGGTTCGAACCGGGGAGGATGTGCCGCAGCCCGCCCCCGCCGCGCAGCACCGGCAGCACCTGGTCGGCGGCGCGCAGCCGGGCGGCGACCACCGCGCGCCGCTCGGTCTGGTAGCTGTCCAGCAGGGCCTCGTGCGGGCCGTGGTGCCAGGCCGTCGCCAGCTTCCACGCCAGGTTCTCGGCGTCCCTGAGGCCCTCGTCGAGTCCCTGGGCGCCGAGCGCGCCGAGCAGGTGCGCCGCGTCCCCGGCGAGGAAGACCCGGCCGGCGCGCCACCGGCGGGCGAGCCGGTGGTGCACCGTGTGGACACCGGTGTCCAGCAGGTCGTACGCCGGACTGGGGCCGTCCGACCAGCCCGCGAGGGTCTCACGGATGCGGGTCACCAGGATCTCGGGCGTGACCAGGTCCTTGCCCGGCGGCAGCAGCCAGTCCAGGCGCCAGACGCCGTCCGGGAGGGGGCGGGCGGCCACCTCCGCGGCCGGGGGCCCGGACTGCCGCCACGGCGGCGTCCGGTGGAGCAACGCCCGGCCTTCCCAGGGGAGTTCCGCGCGCAGCGTGGCGACCGCGTGCCGTTCCACTGCCGTACGGCCCGGGAAGCGGATGTCCTGGAGCTTGCGCACGGTCGAGCGGGGGCCGTCGCAGCCGACCAGGTAACTCCCGCGCCACCAGGTGCCCTTCGGACCCCGCGTGTGCGCGCTGACGCCGGAACGCTCCTGCTCGATCGCGTCCAGGCGGCTGTCCACCACCGCGTTCACCAGCGGCTGCGCCGCGACGGCCGCGCGCAGGAAACCGGTGAGCACGTGCTGCGCGATGTGCAGCGGGGCGGGCTCGGCCCCGTCGAAGCCGATCTCGCTCAGCACCTGCCGGCGTCGCAGGGACCGCCAGCCCGTCCAGCGCACGCCGTGCGCACCGAGTGCGACGCCGGTCAGCCGCTCCAGCAGGGCGGTCGTGTCCTCCCGTAGGACGACGCTGCGCGCCGGGCGGGGCTCGTCCTTGCCGGGACCCTCGTCCAGGACGACGGCCGGCACCTCCTGCCGGGCCAGGGCCAGGGCCAGCGTGAGTCCCACGGGCCCCGCTCCGACGATGATCACCGGGTCCATGACGCGGCGCCCCCTGCCCGTGACGATGCCCTGACGGAGACGAGTGAACAGGAAGGTGGAGCGGGGTGCACGATCACACAACGTATGCAACCCATTGGCGGAGTTTGCGTCAAGCGACCGGAGGCAGTGGCGATCACGCCACTGCCTCCGGGTGGTGCATTCGGGCCTGAGGGGACGTCAGGCCGCGGTTCCGGTTCCCGCCGTCCCCCCGATGTCCGCGGTGTCCTGGACGCCGAGCACCGCGCCGGTCGACTTCTTGCCCCGCCGCAGCCGGCCCTCCAGCCAGCTCGCGAAGGAGGTCAGCGAGAAGTTGATGACGATGTAGATGACGGCCACCACCGTGAACGAGGCGATGGTGTTGGCGCCGTAGTAGCCGCTCATCGTGTTCGCCGAGGCGAGCAGCTCGGGGAAGGTGAGGACGGCGCCGCCGAGCGCGGTGTCCTTCACGATGACCACCAGCTGGCTGACGATCGCCGGGAGCATCGCGGTGACCGCCTGCGGCAGCAGGATGAGCCGCATCACCTGGTTCTTGCGCATGCCGATCGCCATGGCCGCCTCGGACTGCCCCTTCGGCAGGGCGAGGATGCCCGCGCGGACGATCTCGGCGAGGACCGACGCGTTGTACAGCACCAGGCCGGTGACGACCGCGTAGAGCGGACGGTCGTCCGAGGTGACGTCGGTGTACTGGGCGTAGAGCGCCAGCCCGAAGATCATGAGTACCAGGACGGGGATCGCGCGGAAGAACTCCACGACGACGGCCGCAGGTACCCGCACCCACGCGTGGTCCGAGAGCCGTGCGATGCCGAGGACGGCACCCAGCGGCAGCGCGATGATCATCGCCAGGGCCGCCGCCTTGAGGGTGTTCTCCAGGCCCGGCCATATGTACGTCGTGTACGCCTCGGTGCCGCCGCCGAGGTACGGCTTCCACAGCGCCCAGTCCAGCTGGTTCTTCTCGTCGAGCGCCGAGTACACCCACCAGGCGAGCGCCGCGAGCGCGACGACGAAGAGCGCCGTGTAGAGAATGTTCCGCTGCTTGGCGCGCGGCCCCTGGGCGTCGTACAGGACCGACTTGTTCATCGCTTCACCGCCACCTTCTTGCCCACCCAGCCGAGGATCAGGCCGGTCGGCAGGGTCAGGCAGCAGAAGCCGAACGCGATGATCGCGGAGATCAGCAGCAGCTGCGCTTCCTTCTCGACCATGTCCTTCATCAGCAGGGCCGCCTCGGCGACGCCGATCGCGGCCGCCACCGTCGTGTTCTTCGTCAGCGCGATCAGGACGTTGGTCAGCGGGCCGACGGCCGCGCGGAACGCCTGCGGGAGCACGACCAGGAACAGCACCTGGGTGAAGCTCAGACCGATGGCGCGCGCGGCCTCCGCCTGGCCGACCGGCACCGTGTTGATGCCGGAGCGGATCGCCTCGCACACGAAGGCCGACGTGTAGACGATCAGCCCGAGCACCGCCAGCCGGAAGTTGGCCGTGTCGATGTCGTCGCCGGCGCCGAGGCTGATGCTCAGCGTCGAGTACAGGCCGAGCGAGGAGAACAGGATGATCACCGTGAGCGGGATGTTCCGCACGATGTTCACATAGGCGGTGCCGAAGCCGCGCATCAGCGGGACCGGGCCCACCCGCATGCCGGCCAGCAGGGTCCCCCAGATCAGGGAACCCGCGGCGGACAGCAGTGTCAGCTGCACTGTTGTCCAGAAGGCGCCCAGTACGTCGTAACCTTCAAGAAAGTCGAACACGTTCTCCCGCGCTTTCGCGTGTAGGGATGCCGGGATGCGCCGCCCTTGTGGACGGCGCATCCGCCAGGCAGTTCCTCAGCTCTTGATCTCGCCGATCTTCGGGGCGGGCTCGTTCTTGTAGCCGGCCGGGCCGAAGTTCTTGTCCACGGCCTTCTGCCAGGAACCGTCGGAGACCATGTCCTCCAGGGCCTTGTTGATCTTGGCCTTGAGGTCGCTGCCCTTCTTGACGCCGATGCCGTAGTTCTCGTTGGTCATCTTCAGGCCGCCGAGCTTGAACTTGCCCTTGAACTGCGACTGGGCGGCGTAACCGGCGAGGATCGAGTCGTCCGTGGTGAGGGCGTCGATGTTCTTGTTCTGCAGGCCGGTGAGGCAGGCGGAGTACGTCGGGTACTTCTGCAGCTGCGCCTTGGGCGCCAGCTTGTCCTTGACGTTCTGCGCCGAGGTCGAGCCGGTGACCGAACACAGCCTCGCCTTGTTCAGGTCCGACGCCGACTTGATGGCGGTGTCGTCCGCGCGGACCAGCACGTCCTGGTGGGCGAGCAGGTACGGTCCGGCGAAGTCGACCAGCTTCTGGCGCTCCGGGGTGATGGAGTAGGAAGCGGCGATGAAGTCGACGTCACCGCGCTGGAGCATCGTCTCGCGGTCGGCGCTCTTCGACTCCTTCCACTCGATCTGGTCCGCGCCGTAACCGAGCTTCTTGGCGACGTAGGTGGCCACGTCGACGTCGAAGCCCGAGTAGCCCTGCGGGGTCTTCTGGCCGATGCCCGGCTGGTCGAACTTGATGCCGACGGCGATCTTCTTGCCATCACCGGAACCGCCTTCGTCCTTCTTGTCGCCGCCGCACGCGGTGGCGGAGAGGGAGAGGGCGAGGAGGACGGCCGAGGCGGCGGTGACCTTGCGGAGCTTCATGGTGAACATCCTTTGGGTGGTGAGGAACGAGGTCCTGGGACGCGTGACGCGACCGGGCCGTGCCGTCAGTGGTGCAGGATCTTGGACAGGAAGTCCTTGGCGCGGTCGCTGCGCGGGTTGCTGAAGAACTGGTCGGGGGCAGCCTGTTCGACGATCCGGCCGTCCGCCATGAAGACCACGCGGTTGGCGGCCGAACGCGCGAAGCCCATCTCGTGCGTGACGACGATCATCGTCATGCCCTCACGGGCGAGCTGCTGCATGACCTCGAGGACCTCGTTGATCATCTCGGGGTCGAGGGCGGAGGTCGGCTCGTCGAAGAGCATGACCTTCGGGCCCATCGCCAGCGCTCGCGCGATCGCGACGCGCTGCTGCTGGCCGCCGGACAGCTGGGCGGGGTACTTGTCCGCCTGGGTGCCCACGCCGACCCGGTCCAGCAGGGCCCGTGCCTTCTCCTCCGCCTGCCGCTTGTCCGCCTTGCGGACCTTGACCTGGCCCAGCATCACGTTCTCGAGCACGGTCTTGTGCGCGAACAGGTTGAACGACTGGAACACCATGCCGACGTCCGCCCGCAGCCGGGCCAGTTCGCGGCCCTCGTGCGGCAGCGGCTTGCCGTCGATCGTGATCGTGCCCGAGTCGATGGTCTCCAGGCGGTTGATGGTGCGGCACAGCGTCGACTTTCCGGACCCGGAGGGCCCGATGACCACGACGACCTCGCCGCGGGCGATCGTCAGGTCGATGTCCTGGAGCACGTGCAACGCGCCGAAGTGCTTGTTGACGCTCTTCAGGACGACCAGTTCGTCGGTGGTGGCCACGTCTTCCTTGGCCACCGTTACTTTGGTCATCGCTTTCGGGCTCCGTCCTCCTCGGGTTTCCGAGGACAGTAGTGAGGGGCGTGACCTGCGTCATCACATCTGAGGGAGACTTGAGCATCACGATCCGATAGCTATCGGACACGTGTCGTAGCACCGACCCGCCCGGGTGCGTCTCGGCCGGGTAACGGAAGTGCCGGGGAACCCGAACCCTCTTGACGTCGTCCTTATCCATCGGCGTCACTGCCATGGTGCACGCGCGCGTGCGCGCGATCTACGAGTGCGACGGAAACCGAGACCATATGACCGCTGAACCGGAGGGGGCCGGGATGAGACTGCTCCTCGTCGAGGACGACAACCATGTCGCCGCGGCCCTGTCCGCCGTGCTCGCGCGGCACGGATTCCGTGTCACCCACGCGCGCAGCGGCGAGGAGGCCCTGCAGGCGCTGGTGCCCGAGGGAGCCGGCTTCGGTGTGGTCCTGCTCGACCTCGGCCTGCCCGACCAGGACGGTTACGAGGTGTGCAGCAAGATCCGCAAGCGCACCAGCACCCCCGTGATCATGGTCACCGCGCGCTCCGACGTCCGGTCCCGCATCCACGGGCTCAACCTGGGAGCCGACGACTACGTCGTGAAGCCGTACGACACCGGGGAACTGCTCGCCCGGATCCACGCGGTCAGCCGGCGCACCGCCCAGGAGGACCCCGCGGCCGGCGGCGAGAGCGCCCTGGTCCTCGGCGCCGTCCGCATCGAGCTTCCCACCCGCCAGGTCAGCGTGGACGGCGCGGTGGTGCCACTGACCCGCAAGGAGTTCGACCTGCTCGCCCTGCTCGCCCAGCGGCCGGGCGTGGTGTTCCGGCGGGAGCAGATCATCAGCGAGGTCTGGCGCACCAGCTGGGAGGGGACCGGCCGCACCCTGGAGGTGCACGTGGCCTCCCTGCGGGCCAAGCTGCGCATGCCCGCGCTGATCGAGACCGTACGCGGCGTCGGCTACCGGCTCGTCGCCCCGGCCGGCTAGCGGGGCCTGGTGCGCACACGCCTGCTTCCCCTGCTCATCGTCCTGCTGGCGGCGGTGCTCCTCGCGCTCGGCGTGCCGCTCGCCGCCAGCGTGGCCGCCGCCCAGCAGCAGCGGGTCGTCGTCGACCGGATCGACGACACCGCGCGCTTCGCGGCGCTCGCCCAGTTCGTCACCGACGGGCCCAGCGGATCACGCCGGACCACCACGGACGAGCGCTGGCAGACCCTGCGCAACGAACTGGAGAGCTACCACGACGTCTACGGCATCCGTGCCGGGGTCTTCTACCGCAACGGCTCGGCGATGGCCGACGCGCCCGGCGACTGGTTCGTACCGCGTACGGGGGAGGTGCGCGAGGCGTTCGACGAGGCGCTGCTCAGCCGGCGCAGCCACGATCCCCCGCAGGTGTGGCCCTGGCAGCGCAGCCGGCTCGTGGTCGCCTCGCCGGTGATCCGCGACGGGGACGTCGTCGCGGTCGTGGTCACCGACTCGCCCACCGGGCAGCTGCGGTCGCGGATCCTGCGCGGCTGGCTGTTCATCGGCGCCGGCGAGATCGCGGCGATGCTGCTCGCGGTCGGCGCGGCGCTGCGGCTGACCGGCTGGGTGCTCAGGCCGGTGCGGGTCCTGGACGCCACCACGCACGACATCGCCACCGGGCGCCTGAAGTCCCGGGTCGCGGCCGCCGGCGGGCCGCCGGAACTCAGACGGCTGGCCCGCTCGTTCAACGAGATGGCGGACAACGTCGAGGCCGTGCTGGAACAGCAGCGCGCCTTCGTCGCCGACGCCTCGCACCAGCTGCGCAACCCGCTGGCCGCGCTGCTGCTGCGCATCGAACTGCTCGCGCTGGAACTCCCGGAGGACAACGAGGAGATCGCCTCGGTGCGCACCGAGGGCAAGCGCCTCGCGCAGGTCCTGGACGATCTGCTCGACCTGGCGCTGGCCGAGCACGCCGAGGCCGACCTCCATCTGACCGACATCGGCGCGCTGGCCGAGGAGCGGGTGGCCGCCTGGGCGCCGGCCGCCCGCACCAAGGGTGTCCTGCTCACCGGCGACTGCCCGCCGACCACCGCCTGGGCCGACCCGATCGCCCTGTCCAGCGCCCTGGACGCGGTGATCGACAACGCCGTGAAGTTCACCCCCGAGGACGGCACGGTGGAGGTGACCGTCTCCGCCGACCACGACACCACCACGATCGTCGTCACGGACACCGGGCCCGGTCTCACCGACGAGGAACTCGAGCGCGTGGGCGACCGTTTCTGGCGCAGCGGCCGGCACCAGAACGTGAAGGGCTCCGGCCTCGGCCTGTCCATCACGCGCGCCCTGCTGGCGGCGGGCGGCGGCTCGATCGACTACGCGCACCACTCGCCGCGGGGGCTGCGGGTGACGGTCAGGGTGCCGCGGAACGCACCGGCGACCGGCACGGACACCGCGGACGCCGGCTGAGGCACTACGGCTTCACCGGCACTACGGCTTCATCGAACGGTAGTAGCGCCGGGCGCCCTCCTGGAGGGGCAGCGGGTCGGTGTAGATCGCGGTGCGCAGGTCGACCAGCTGGGCCGAGTGGACGTGGGCGCCTATGCCGTCCCGGCTCTTGATCACCGCACGGGTGACCCACTCCGTCAGCCGGGGGTCCACGTCCGAACGGGTCATCAGCAGGTTGGACACGGCGATCGTCGGCACCTGCGAGCCCTGCTGCACGTTCGGGTAGGCCGACTCCGGGATGTTGGTGGCCCGGTAGTAGCGCGTGCCCTCGCCCTCGCCGTGCAGCCGGGTGATCAGCGCCTCGTCGATCGGGACGAACCGGAAGGCGTCCTTCTTGGCCAGCGTGACCAGCCCCTTGGTGGGCAGGCCGCCGGACCAGAAGAAGGCGTCGATCTTGCCCGCCCGGAGCCGGCCGGGTCCGGTGTCGATGCCGTCCGCCACCGGCGTGATGTCCTTGCGCGGGTCGATACCGGCGGCCCGCAGCACCCGGTTGGCGATCAGCCGCACCCCGGAATCGGGCAGTCCGGTCGCCACCCGCTTGTGCCGGAGGTCCGCGACGCTCCTGATGTCCGAGCCGCGGGGCACGATGAGGTGCACGTAGTCGTCGTAGAGCCGGGCCACACCGCGCAGCCGCCCGGCGCCGTCGCCCTGCCGCAGCTCGTACGTCGCGACCGCGTCGGCCGCCGCGATGGTGAAGTCGGCCTCCCCGGTCGCCACCCGCTCGACGTTCTCCTGGGAGCCGGCGCTGTTGAGCAGCTTCACCTCCAGGCCCGGCATGTCCCGGTCCAGCTCGGTGCGCAGCCGCTCGCCGTACTCCTGGTACACCCCGCGGGGCGTCCCGGTGCTGAACACGATCGTCCCGGTGGGCGGCTTCTCGCCCAGGGGCAGCAGCCACCACAGCAGCAGCCCGAGGACCACGGCACCGACGGCCGCGCCCTGCCACGCTCGGCTTCTGCTGATCCGGGGGAACATCTTGGACATGCGGCGATCCTGCCAGGCGAGGTACGGCGCTGACCAGGGTCGGGGTCACTCGCGGGTCCGGCGGCGGGCGACGGCGCCGTCAGTGGTGGCCGTTAGAGTCACCGCATGAGCTCTTCGCCCGCCGACCTCGTCCGTGAATTCCACCGCGCCTTCGGCCTCGACGCCCGCAGCACGCCGACGGAGGTGGCCGCCGAACTCGCCGCCCACCGCGGGGAACTGCTCGCCGAGGAGGCCGCGGAGGTGGCCGAGGTCGCCGTGCGGGGGCCGCTGGACCGGCTCGCGCACGAGCTGGCCGACGTGGTGTACGTGGCCTACGGCACGGCTCTCGTGCACGGCATCGACCTCGACGAGGTGATCGCCGAGGTCCATCGCGCCAACATGAGCAAGATCGGCCCGGACGGGCAGGTCGCCCGCCGGGCCGACGGCAAGGTCCTCAAGGGGGACCACTACCGGGCACCGGACGTGTCCGCCGTACTGCGCCGCCAGGGCTGGATACCGGGCGGCACGGGCTGAGACCGGGCGGACGCGCTCCGCCCCCGAGCGGTGCGCTCCGATGCCGGCGCCTACGGCTTCAGGGAGCCGCCCGCCAGTTTCCACTCGCGGTGCAGCGCGCCCAGCGGGATGTTCCGCTGGATGACCGGCGTCCCGAAGACGGACAGCTGCAGCCGCAGGGTGCCGGAGAGGTCCACGCCGCCGTAGACGCCCCAGGTGCCCTCCGCCTTCGGCCGGCTGCCGTCGGAGGCGGCGGTGATCGTGCCGGCGGCTTCGCCGCGCAGGTACGGGGCGAGATCGGCGCTGACGCCGACGGCGCCGTAGAGGCCGACGGTGGCCTCGGCGCCGAGCGCGGTCCGCACGGAGCCGGCGGTGGTGACGGAGGCGCGTACCGGGGTGCCGGTCATGTCCGAGGAGCTGACCGGCGTCCATCCCCGGGCCGCTCCGAAGGTGCCGCCCGCCTTGAAGTCGCCCTTCAGGCTCTGCTCGACGTCGACGGTGACCCGGCCGTCCGCGCTGATCTGGAAGTAGCAGGTCAGATCGAGGTTGACGACGACGGGAACCGGGCCGACCTGGAGGACCGGATCGGCGTGCAGCTTGGCGAACGGGATCCGCAGCGGAGTGTCGGTGGCCGCCGCGGCCCGCCCTTTCACCGCCCAGCCGGAGGTCCACTTGCCGGACACCCCGAGGTAGGCCGAGCCGGGCGCCGCGTCGGTTCCGGTACCGCCGTAGGCGAAGTCGACCTGCGGGGCGACCTGCACGAAGCCGTGTACGGAGGCGGAGGCCGACACGGGGGCGTCCTTGGCTGCGGGTACCTCAGCGCCGACGTCCAGCCGCAGGCTGCCGAGCGGTACCGTCGCGCCCTTGGGGCCGGCATGGACGTCGCCGGTCTTCGCCCAGGACACCTTCACGTCGGGCAGCAGCTTGTCGACGGTGAAGGAGGACGGGTCGACCGGCACGTCGCCCTTCGCGGTGTCGTCGCCCAGCAGCGCGTTGAGCGTGGCCGGTTCGGTCTGGACCTCCGTGCCGCCGCCGGTCTCGCCGATCACCTTGGTGACCTTGGCCAGCAGCCCGTGCGGTGCCCCCGGCGCGGGCGCGCTGGCGATCACGTCGCCCACGGCCGCCTTGTGCGCGGCGGTGGGTGAGGAGGGGGAGGCCGGGGAGGTGGCGGCGCCGCTCGCGTTCCCCTTGTCCTTCGGCTCGTCGGTGATGACGGCGCGCCGGTTGCGGCTGTCGTAGGAGCTGACGGCGAGCGTGGTGCGGTGCGCCCGCCGGCCCGGACCGGTCGGGCTCGCCGCGGCGGTCGCGGCCATGGTCGGAGCGGCGGCGACGGTGAGCGAGTGGTCCGGGCCGTCGACGGGCCGGTCGGCGGCCCGGGTCTGGCTGCCCGGTGCGGCGGCCGGCGGCCGCTCGGTCCCGGGGGCGGGCGAGGAGCAGGCGGCGGCGAGGAAGAGCGTGGTCACGGCGAAGGCGGGCAGCAGGGCACGCCTGTGCCTCATGGGTCTGAGCAAGGTGGATCCTGAGAGAAGTGGGGGGTGGCAGAGAGGAACCGGCACCGCGTTTACTCATGGGTAGAACCGGCCGGTAACTCGTTGACGAGCCATGAGCATGCCACCCCTGCGCACAGGTCGTGCACAAACCGGCCACAGGTGAACGTGACCTGGGACACGCGCAGTTGAGTCCGGGGTGGGGTCGGCGCCGGGGAAGGCGGGCGACGCCGACGGAGCGGCACCCCGGCGGTGTCAGCGCTTCGACGCTGTCAGGGCTCCGGCGGGGTCAGCGCTCCGGCAGGCCGGTGCCCCCGAGGCGGGTCAGCAGGTCCGCGAGGTGGGCGATGTCCACCGCGGGCCATGCCGGACCGGCGAACAGCTCGGCGGCGGTCTCCTCCGCCGTGGCCCGCATCTCCGTCAGCCGCCGCCGGCCCGTCCCGGTCAGCGCCGCGTACGCCACGCGCGCGTCCCGGGCGTCCGGTTCCCGGGTCACCAGCCCGATCCGCTCCAGCGGCGCGAGCCCACGTGTGACCCCGGAGGCGGTGAGCCCCAGCGCCTCGGCGAGATCCACCCGGCGCATCCGGCCGCCGGGCGCCTGTCCCAGCCGGAGCAGCAGGGTGAAGTCGGCCAGGCTGACGCCGTGCAGCGCGCCGAGCCGGGCGTCGAAGCGGCGCACGAGCGCCGCCTGCGCCCGCACCAGTCGTAGCGCCGCGTCCAAGGCCTCACTCATGGCCCGCCCCTCCCGAGTGCCGCACCGTCCCTGCCATCGCCTGCCGTCCGGTGGAACGTTCACCGGCCCCTGTGGAACGTTCACCGGGCCCTGTGGATCGTTCGCCGGCCCTTGGCCCTTGGCCCTTGGCCCTGGCCCCTGGCCTTTGTCGGCGCACTGCCCGGAGCCTGCCCCGGCCCTTGACCATTGCCAGCTCCTTGACTACTCAAGTTTATGCCGAGGAGGCAGGGCCGTCGCTCATGAGCCCGCCGTACGGGCCGCGCGGCGCTGTCGCTTGCCCACGGGTGCCTGGGAGAGGTCCTCGGCGGTGCTGCGAAGCTGCTTGAAGCCGTAGCCGCGCTCGGTCAGCCAGGCCCTCGCCGACTCCTCGGCCCACTCCGTCGCCTCCAGGATGTCCTCCTCTTCCTCTCCCGTGGCGGAGAAGCGGAAGACGAAGGCCGGCCGGGCGGCGATGTCGTAGGTGAGGGTCCCTTCGGGGGTGAAGGCGGCGCGCAGCACGTCGTGTTCGGCCGCGTCGGCCAGCAGGGCCGCGCGCTGGGCGTCGGTAAGGGCGTCGAAGACGCCGCGGACGGTGATGCGGAAGGTTCGCTCGGTCATTCCGCGACCTTAGGCACCGCGGGGGGAGTCCTTCCACCGGGTTTCCGACAGGTTCCGCCGGGTTTCCGACAGGTTCCGCCGGGTTTCCGACAGGTTCCGCCGGGTTCCGCCGGGTTCCACCGGACCGGCCGGAAGCGCCTCTCGCCGCCCGGGCCCGGCGTGACTCCCGGAGTCCCGGCGCAAACCGTCGAGTGCGCCCGGGCCTTCCTCGCCTGGCGGTGGTGTGAGAGGTTGGCGCCATGACGAAGCACGTCGCTCTGCTGCGCGGGATCAACGTCGGCGGCAAGGCGAAGATCGCCATGAAGGATCTGCGCGACCTGTTCGCCGCCATGGGGTTCGAGGACGTCCGGACCTACCTCCAGAGCGGCAACGTGGTCTTCACCGCCGCCGGTGCGCGGGTCCCCGCGGACCTCGCCGCGAGCATCGGGCAGCGGATCGCCGACGACCTCGGGGTGCGCGCCGAGGTGCTGCTGCGCAGCTCCGCCTCCCTGGCCCGCACCCTCGCCGGGAACCCGTACGCCGCCCTGGAGGACGACCCGGCCAAGCTGCACGTCACCTTCCTCGCCCGGGAGCCGACCGCCGACGAGGCCGCCCGTCTGACGGTGCCGGCCGGCGAGACCGGCGTGTTCACCCTGGCCGGGGACGAGATCCACCTGCACGTCCCCGACGGCTACGGCAGGACCAAGCTCGACAACGCCTTCATCGAGCGGCGCCTCGGCATCCCGGCCACCACCCGCAACTGGCGGACGGTCAACGCCCTGTACGAGCTGGCCGGCGAGGACTGAACCGCGGCGAGACCACGCCGCACCGTGGCCAGACCGGCCGCACCGCGGCGAGACCGGCCGCACCGCGGCGAGACCGGCCGCGTCCGGCGGCTCAGCCGAACCGTCTTCGTCCGCCCCATGACCTGACCGGCCTCGCCGTCTCCCCCGGGCGGGCCGGGGGAGACGGCGAGGGGTGGGAGCCACGGCCTCAGGAAGTGCCCCGTGCCGTGACGCAGCCGACCGAGCCGGCGGGCAGGTTGTTGCCGGTCGAGGTGGCGGTGAAGCCGAAGGTGACGCTGCCGTCCGCGGGCACGGCCCGGTTGTAGTCCAGGTTGCGGACCGTGACCTTGCCGTCGGTGCCGGTGGACTGCGTACCGTTCCAGATACTGCTGATCTTCGTTCCGGTGCCCGGCTGCCAGGTCACGGCCCAGCCGTCGAGCGGGGCCGTGCCGTGGTTCATGACCTCGACGGAACCCTGGAAGCCGCCGCTCCAGGAGTTCACCACGGAGTACACGGCCATGCAGGAACCGGACGGTGGGTCGGTGGGCGTCGGTGTCGGTGTGGGGGTCGGAGTGGAGCCCGAGTCGCCGATGCCCGTGACCTCGCCGTGTCCGCCGTCGAAGACGATGTCGGAGCAGGAGAAGAAGTTCTCCTGGCTGTCCGAGCGGACCCACTGGATGAACAGCACGGCGTCACCGGAGCGCCCGGAGGGCAGCGGCAGGTTCCAGGAGTAGTGGCCGCCGTCGGTGCCCGGTGACCCCGTCTGCGGTGGATTGGTGACCGTCTGGATCAGATCGAGGTCCGCCCAGCGCAGCGCGGAGGTGGGGGACCAGCCCGGTTTGGTGAGGTAGACGCGGAAGTCACCCGGGTGCGCCGCCCAGTTGCTGTACTGCGCCTGGATGGTCGCGCCGCTGGTCAGATGGGTCCGCGGCCAGTCGGAGCGGGCCGCGTTGTAGGCGGAGAAGTCGTAAGGGGAGCGGTTGCCGGCGCTGCACAGGGTGCCGTCCGGGACGTAACCGGCACCGCGCCCGCCGGCGTTGGAGTCGAGCACGGCGAACCAGTTGTACAGCGCCGTCGCACCGCTCTCGGCCAGCGCGCTGCGGCACGCCGGGTTGGTCGGGTCCAGGGCGCCGGTCGCCGTGCGGGCGTCCAGGTAACACAGATAGGTACGGGATCCGGGCAGCATCGCCACCCCGTGCGCATGTGCGCTGCCCTGCCCCAGGAGGGCCAGGCCGAGCGCGGTCAGCAGGGTCGACAAGGCCGCCACCACCGACAGGAGTCTGCCGCGTCGCGTCACGTTTCTCTCCTTCCGTTGGATCGGACGTGCGCCGTCCCCGGCGGTCGCCGCACCGGCCGCGCCGCTGCGCCGGCGGGTGGCCGCGGGGATGGGAAGGGAGAGTGCGGGAGTGCTCCGCGAGCGTCGTATGGGAGCGCTCCCATATCCTCCGTCGAGCGGACCATAGGGCGACTTCGCGGCCTTGACAAGGTGGTGCGCGGGGTGAATACGTCCGGCCTCCGGCGGCCGGTGGCCGGAAGTCGTCACCCGCCGGTCGGCGGGTTCTAGGCTCGGTGGCCTTGACGATCTCGGGGAAGGGCCTGAACTGCGATGGAGGACAAGCGCGTTGTCGTCGTGACGGGCGGAGGGTCCGGCATCGGGGAGGCCACCGCCCGGCTGCTGCGCGAGAGGGGTCACCACGTCGTCGTCTCGGGCCGGCGGGCCGAGCCCCTGCGGCGCCTCGCGCGGGAGACGGGGGTGCTGGCGTACCCGTCCGACGCCGGTGACCCCGACGCGGTCGAGGACCTCGTCCGCGCGGTCCTGGAGGCACACGGACGGCTCGACGGGCTGGTGCTGAACGCGGGCATCGGGCGCGGCGGCGCGGTGGGGGACATGTCCCTGCGGGACTGGGACGAGGTGATGCGCACCAACGTCACCGGCCCGCTCCTCCTGCTGCGCGCGGCGATTCCGCACCTGCTGGAGTCCCGGGGATCGGTGGTCGCCGTCGCCTCCGTGTCCGCCCTGCGCAACGGTACGAGCAACGCGCCGTACGCCACCTCCAAGGCGGCCCTGCTCCAGCTGTGCCGTTCCGTCGCCGTCGACTACGGGCGTCAGGGGGTGCGCGCCAACATCGTCTGCCCCGGCTGGGTCCGGACCGAGATGGCCGACCGGCGCATGGCCCGCTTCGCCGAGGAGGCCGGTCTGCCCGGTGGCGGTACGGAGGCCGCCTACGCGGAGGTGACCAGGCTGCTGCCCCAGGGGCGACCGGGCGAGCCGCGCGAGGTCGCCGAGGCGATCGACTGGCTGCTGTCCCCGGCGGCGTCGTACGTGAACGGGGCGGTGCTCACCGTCGACGGCGGCGCGACCGCCCTCGACCCCGGCACGCTCGCCTTCGACCACCACATCGCACCGCGGGACGGCGCGGGCGCCCCGTGACCGGCCGGTGAGCCACGGGGTCCCGGCGGACGGGGGGGAGCGGGCGGCCGAGGGGCCCGGTGGTGCTGCCGGGCGACCGGAGGCGGGGCGGCCGAGGAACCCGGTGGTGCTGCCGGGCGACCGGAGGCGGGGCGGCCGAGGAACCCGGTGGTGCTGCCGGGCGACCGGAGGGGGGCGGCCGAGGCCGTGGGCGAGGCTGCCGGGTGGCGCGTGGCCGAGGAGCTGGGTGGTGCCGGTGGTCCCCTTACCCTGAAGGCAGGGAAGGCGGTGGCGTTCCATGCGGTACGTGGCGGTGAGCGCGCTGAGTCACCCGGGGCTGCTGCGCGCACGCAATGAGGACAGCCTGGTCATCGGGCCGTGGACCCTGTGCGCCACGGTGACCGAGAGTCCGCAGGTGCTGGCCTTCCCGGTCGGGACGCCGCTCGTCGTCGCCGTCGCCGACGGGCTCGGCGGGCATCCGGGCGGAGAGGTGGCCAGCGCCCTGGTCGTCCGCCGGCTCGCGTCGATCGGCCCCGCCCTGAGTGGTGAGGAGGCCGTCCGCGACGCCCTGCACGAGTGCAACCGGGCCGTGTTCGAAGCCGCAGGCGGCGACTCGGGGGGCGAGCTGGCGGCGATGGGAACGACCGTCGCCGGCGCCGTCGTACTGCCCGGCTCCCTGCTGGTGTTCAACGTGGGCGACAGCCGGGTCTTCGCGGCCACCCGCGACGGGCTGCGCCAGGTGAGCGTGGACGACAGCCCTCCGCTGGAGCCGGGGCGGCGCACCACGTCCCTCGTCACCCAGTGCCTGGGCGGTACCCGTGTGTACCGGGCCGTCAGCCCGCACGTGTCCGTCGAGCCCCTGTCGCCCGGCGCCCGTTACCTGATCTGTACGGACGGCCTGACCGATCCGCTGCCGACGGAGGTGCTGGACGAGGTGATGCGGGAGCACGACGACGGCCGGGCGGCCTTCGGGCTGTGGGAAGCGGCCATCGCGGCGGGGGGCCCCGACAACATCACGGTGGCGGTCGTACGCGTCGCCGCCGCGTAGAGGGGGACGGCCAACCCGTAGGCGGGACGGTCAACGCGTGGAGCGGGACGGTCAACCCGTAGGCGGGACGGCACGGGCCGGTCCGGGGAGGCCGGTGCCCGCCCGGGCGGCCGGGGCGCCCTTTCGATGAGCGCCGGGCCGGGGTCCCCCGGGAAGCGCCTACCCTTGAAGCCATGACCAGCAGCAGCGACCGGAGCCCGGCAGTGGACGTTCCCGCCCCCAAGAGTTACGAGATCCGCACCTACGGGTGCCAGATGAACGTCCACGACTCCGAGCGATTGTCCGGGCTGCTCGAGGAGGCCGGGTACGTGCGGGCCCCCGAGGGGTCGGACGGCGACGCGGACGTCGTCGTCTTCAACACCTGCGCGGTCCGGGAGAACGCCGACAACCGGCTCTACGGCAATCTCGGCCGGCTCGCGCCGAGGAAGGCCTCGCGCCCCGGGATGCAGATCGCGGTCGGCGGCTGCCTCGCGCAGAAGGACCGCGACACCATCGTCAAGAAGGCGCCCTGGGTGGACGTCGTCTTCGGCACGCACAACATCGGCAAGCTGCCCGTCCTGCTGGAGCGCGCCCGCGTGCAGGAGGAGGCGCAGGTCGAGATCGCCGAGTCGCTGGAGGCGTTCCCGTCCACGCTGCCGACGCGGCGCGAGAGCGCGTACGCGGCCTGGGTGTCGATCTCCGTCGGCTGCAACAACACCTGCACCTTCTGCATCGTCCCGGCCCTGCGCGGCAAGGAGAAGGACCGCCGCCCCGGCGACATCCTCGCCGAGGTCGAGGCGCTGGTCGCCGAGGGCGTCTCCGAGATCACGCTGCTCGGCCAGAACGTGAACGCCTACGGCTCCGACATCGGCGACCGCGAGGCGTTCAGCAAGCTGCTGCGGGCCTGCGGCAAGATCGAGGGACTGGAGCGCGTCCGCTTCACCTCCCCGCACCCGCGCGACTTCACCGACGACGTCATCGCCGCGATGGCCGAGACGCCGAACGTCATGCCGCAGCTGCACATGCCGCTCCAGTCCGGCTCGGACACGGTCCTGAAGGCGATGCGCCGCTCCTACCGCCAGGACCGCTACCTGGGGATCATCGAGAAGGTCCGCGCCGCCATCCCGCACGCCGCGATCACCACCGACATCATCGTGGGCTTCCCCGGCGAGACCGAGGAGGACTTCGAGCAGACCCTGCACGTGGTCCGCGAGGCCCGCTTCGCGCAGGCCTTCACCTTCCAGTACTCCAAGCGCCCGGGCACCCCGGCCGCCACCATGGAGGACCAGATCCCCAAGGAGGTCGTCCAGGCGCGCTACGAGCGGCTCGTCGCCCTCCAGGAGGAGATCTCCTGGGAGGAGAACAAGAAGCAGGTCGGCCGCACCCTCGAACTGATGGTCGCCGAGGGCGAGGGCCGCAAGGACGGCGCCACCCACCGCCTCTCCGGCCGCGCCCCCGACAACCGCCTCGTCCACTTCACCAAGCCGGACCAGGAGGTGCGCCCCGGCGACGTCGTCACCGTCGAGATCACGTACGCCGCCCCGCACCACCTCCTCGCCGAGGGCCAGGTCCTCGCCGTGCGCCGCACGCGCGCGGGGGACGCCTGGGAGAAGCGCACCGCCGCGGCGGCCGCCAAGCCGGCGGGCGTCATGCTCGGCCTGCCGAAGATCGGCGCCCCGGCCCCGCTGCCGGCGGCCACGACGAGCGGCTGCGGCTGCGACTGACGGCACCCTGCCTCGCCGTCGTCCGGGGCGGAGTGCCTGGCCCCGGCCCAAGGCACCTGCTCCCGGCCGAGGGCGGAGTGCGCGGCTGCGACGGTCGGCGCGCGCCCCGCGTCGCGCGCCGGGCGCCCGGTCGCGACCGACGGCATCCGGCCCCGCCGCGCGGGGGGTGCGCGGTCGCGACCGACGGCATCCGGCCCCGTCGCGCGGGGGGTGCGCGGTCGCGACCGACCGCATCCGGCCCCGTCACGCGCGGAGTGACGCCCGGCCGTCCGGCCGGGTTACGCTGCCGATCATGCTTGTCGCCGCCGCAGTCTGTCCCTGCCCTCCGCTGCTCGTGCCCGAGGTCGCCGCGGGTGCCGCGCCCGAAATGGAGGCCGCGCGCACGGCCTGCGCGGACGCGCTCGGCGTGCTCGCCGCCGCCCGCCCCGACCTGCTGGTGGTCGTCGGCACCGCCGAGGAGGGCGGGCAAGGCTCCTTCCCGCAGGGCACCCCGGGTACCTTCCGCGGATTCGGGGTCGACGTGGACGTACGCCTGGGGGCCGCCGCCGACGCCGTACCGGAGCGTCCGCTGCCGGTCTCGCTGGCCGTCGGCGGCTGGCTGCTGGAGCGGACCCGCTGGGCCGGCGCCCCGGTCGAGGGTCTCGGTGTCGCGCAGACGCTGGCGCCGCAGCGGTGTGCCGAGATCGGGCGGGAGCTGGCCGGCCGGGCCGGCCGGGTGGCCCTCCTGGTGATGGGTGACGGCAGCGCCTGCCGCACGCTCAAGGCCCCGGGCTACCTGGACGAGCGCGCGGCCCCCTTCGACGCGGAGGCCGCGCGGGCGCTCGGTGCAGCCGACCTGGCGGCCCTGCGGGCCCTCGACCCCGGGCTCGCCCGTGAACTGCAGGCCGCCGGCCGCGCCCCCTGGCAGGTCCTGGCCGGCGCCGCCGAGAGCGCGGACCTCACCGGGTCCCTGCTGTACGAGGACGCGCCGTACGGCGTGTGCTACCTGGTCGCCACCTGGTCCTGACGGTCCGATCCCCACCCGGAGACCCTGACACCCGCACGCGGGCTCGGCACCGCGCGCGAGGCGCCGGCGCCCGCGCGCGGATTCGGCGCCTACACCCGACCGGGCGCTTGCACGCGTCCGCGCTTGCACGCGTCCGCGCTTGCACGCGTCCGCCGTGCGCCCGCCACGCGGACGCAGCTCCCGGCGCACACGCGCGCATACGCCCCCGGATGCACCGGCATACACCCTCGGCGGCACCCGCACACGCCCGCGCGGGGCGCCCCGCGGATCACGGGGCGCCCCGCGCGGGCAGCCGCCGGCCGGTGGCTCAGGAGGCCGGCGGCGGGCCCTCCGGAGGGGCCGGGCGGGTCGGAGTCGTCGGGCCGGCGGGCGCCGTCGGGCCCGGGGGCGCCGCCTCGGGGCCACTCTTGTGGGTGAGGCGGTCCATCGCGCCCTTGGCCTTGCCCGTGCCCGCCTGGATCCTGTCGCTGTACTTGTGTTTGGTCCGCTCGTCGACGGCCTTCGCGGCCCTGTCGATCCCGTGCTGGACCTTGTCCCCGTGCTGCCGCGCGAGGTCCGACACCTTGTCCTTGGCCGGGCCGAGCTTGGCCTTCATGTTGTCCAACAGACCCATGGTCCACCTTCCCTCGCGGGCCAGTTACCTGCGGGCGCCCTCACCGGCCTCGCTGTCGGCCGCGCCACCGGAGGACTGCTGCCGGGGGATCCCGGCGCCCCCGGACGCGTCGTCCGGACCGGAGTCCGAGCGCACGGCCCCGTCCCCGGACACCTCTTCCGCCCCGGCCATCCCGGCTCGTGCCGCCGTCCGCTCCACCTCGGTCCCGTCCGGTCCCGGGCCGGCGTCCGCCACCGCGGCCGATGCCTCCGGAGCCGCCTTCGACCTGCCGAGAAGCCGTGCAAAAACGCCCATATCCACTCCATACGGTACTCGTGCGGGCGAAATCCCGCGTCACCCGGTGTCGTGCGCCAGCGCCGGGCGGAACGCCGTCTCCGGCGGCCCGGCGGGCGGCACCCCGCCCGGGCAACGACTTGTGATCCACACCGTCACGTAACTCGTTCGAGACCGCGCCGGAAGGTTTGCGAGACTGGTGCGGTGAGCAGTGCACCCCCCGCCCCCCGCGTCATCGCCGTCGTCGGACCCACCGCGGCCGGAAAGTCCGATCTGGGCGTCTTCCTGGCCCAGCGGCTCGACGGCGAGGTCGTCAACGCCGACTCCATGCAGCTGTACCGAGGGATGGACATCGGTACCGCCAAGCTGACGCCCGAGGAGCGTGGCGGCATCCCGCACCACCTGCTGGACATCTGGGACGTCACGGTCACCGCCTCGGTCGCCGAGTACCAGAAACTCGCCCGCGCGCGGATCGACGCACTGCTCGCCGAGGGCCGCTGGCCGATCCTGGTAGGCGGCTCCGGCCTGTACGTCCGCGGCGCCGTCGACAACCTGGAGTTCCCCGGCACCGACCCGGAGGTCCGGGCCCGGCTGGAGGAGGAGCTCGCGCTGCGCGGACCGGGCGCGCTGCACGCCCGGCTGGCCGCCGCCGACCCCGATGCCGGCCGCGCGATCCTGCCGAGCAACGGCCGCCGTATCGTCCGGGCCCTGGAGGTGATCGAGATCACGGGCCAGCCCTTCACCGCCAACCTGCCCGGTCACGACTCCGTCTACGACACCGTCCAGATCGGCGTCGACGTGGCCCGTCCGGAACTGGACGACCGCATCGCCCGGCGCGTCGACCGCATGTGGGAGGCCGGCCTCGTGGACGAGGTGCGCGCACTGGAGGCGCAGGGCCTGCGCGAGGGGCGCACGGCGTCGCGCGCGCTCGGCTACCAGCAGGTGCTCGCGGCGCTCGCCGGGGAGTGCACCGAAGCGGAAGCGCGGGCGGAGACCGTCCGTGCCACCAAGCGCTTCGCGCGCCGTCAGGATTCATGGTTCAGGCGCGATCCCCGGGTGCACTGGTTGAGTGGGGCCGCCGCGGACCGCCGGGAACTTCCGCACCAGGCCCTGGCGTTGGTCGTACGACCGGTCACAGCCTGATCACGTCATGGCATCGGGATGCGCCGCCGGTCATCGCGGCCTTCGGCGCCGTGCCATCATCGAGCTTCGATCGACCAAGTGGAGCCTAGTTGGGAGGGCGCGTGGCGATGGAGGCCGGCCCTCGCGACACCGCACGAAGCACCGATCACCCCACCACGGAGGGTGACGGAAACACCTCGGACGTCAACGGTCCGTATACGTCCGATGCACCTGATGCCCTTGATGCGACTGTGGGGCCCGATGCCTCCGATGCGCACGGCAGCGGCCTGACCGGCAGCGGCGTGCCCGAGACCGGGTTGCCCGAGACCGGGTTGGCCGAGACCGACGTGCCCCGGACCGGGCTGCCCGGGACCGGCCTGGGTGAGGATCCGCTGGCCGACGACGGGATGGACGACACCGCCGCCGGCGTCACCGACGACGGACCGGAGCCCGAGGAGATGTACCCGGGCGGGCCGGAGGTCGAGGTCGAGCTGCGCCCGCAGCGCCGGCTGCGCATCTGGCAGCTCGCGCCCATCGTGGGTCTCGCCGCCGTCGGCTCCCTGATGTTCGCCTTCCCGCTCGCCTTCGACTTCGGCGACAGCGGCGCGGTCATCGCCATGCTCGGCCTGCTGATCTGCTCCTGCGCGGCGGGCTGGGGCATGATGGCCGCCCGCCGGGTGGGCTACACCTGGCCGGGCCTGCCCCCGCGCGGCTCCGGCCGCCGCCCGGACTGGCGCGTCGTCCTCGGCTACGTCCTGCTGGTGGCCGTGGCGGTCGTCCTCGCCGTGTGGCGCGTGGCCCGGCTGCGCTAGCCGGACCGGCACCGACACGGGCGCTGTCGTGACCACCCCGTACGATCGAGGAATGAGCACGCGGATCGCCTTCCTCAAGGGTCACGGCACCGAGAACGACTTCGTCATCGTCCCGGACCCCGAGAACGTTCTGGAGCTGTCCCCGGCCGCCGTCGCCGCCCTGTGCAACCGCCGGGCGGGCATCGGCGGCGACGGGATGCTGCACGTCGTGCGGTCCGCGGCGCACCCGGAGGCCCGGGGGATGGCCGCCGAGGCCGAGTGGTTCATGGACTACCGCAACGGCGACGGCTCGGTCGCCGAGATGTGCGGCAACGGCGTCCGTGTGTTCGCCCGCTATCTCCAGTACGCCGGGCATGTGGCCGCAGGCGACCTCGCGATCGCCACGCGCGCGGGTGTGAAGACCGTCCACATCGCGAAGGACGGTGACGTCACCGTCGGCATGGGCCGTGCCCGCCTCCCCGAGGGGGACGTCACCGTGGCCGTCGGCGAGCGCAGCTGGCCCGCGCGCAACGTGAACATGGGCAACCCGCACGCGGTGGCCTTCGTGGCGGACCTGGCGCACGCGGGTGACCTGCTCACGGCGCCGCCGGTCAGCCCGGCGGCCGCCTACCCGGAAGGGGTCAACGTCGAGTTCGTCGTCGACCGCGGCCCCCGGCACGTCGCCATGCGCGTGCACGAGCGCGGTTCCGGCGAGACCCGCTCGTGCGGCACGGGCGCGTGCGCCGTCGCGGTGGCCGCCGCCCGGCGGGACGGCGCCGACCCGGCCGTCACCGGCACCCCGGCGACGTACACCGTCGACGTGCCCGGCGGACGCCTCGTCATCACCGAGCGGCCGGACGGCGAGATCGAGATGACCGGACCCGCCGTGATCGTCGCCGAGGGCGAGATCGACGCCGAGTGGCTCGCTCACACGCTCGGCTGATCCGAAAACTCAAACCTCGTTCGCATCGCTCGAATGGGTGATCCGTTTCACGCTCGGCGAGAGGCGGTCGGTCGCGCGTGGTGGGCTCGATAGCATCAAGCACCGGCACGGACGGGGGAACGTGGCCAAACCCTGAGCCGCGTGTGCCCCGAGGCTCCGTCCGCCGGTCCACGAGCCGGAGGTGCCCATGAGTGCGGAGGCCACGAACCCCCCTGCGACCGCTGGCCCGGCAGCGCCCGCGGCGCCACCAGCGCTCACCGCGCCGCCACCGCTCGCCGCGCCACCGGCGCTCACCGCGTCCGTGGCGCCCGCCGGGTCTATGGCGTCCGCCGGGTCCGTGGCGTCCGCCGCGCCCGCCGCCACGCGCAGGAAGCCCCGGCCCCGGATCGACCTGCGCCGGCTCGGCCGTGCCGCGCTGCTCGGCTCCGCCGTCCGCGACAAACTGCCCGACGCGATCGGTCATGTCGTGGAGGCGCACCGCGCCCACCACCCCGACGCCGACCTCGAAACCCTGCGCCGCGCCTACCTGTTGGCGGAGTCCTCGCACCGCGGCCAGATGCGCAAGAGCGGCGAGCCGTACATCACCCATCCGCTCGCCGTCACCCTGATCCTCGCCGAACTGGGCGCCGAGACCACCACGTTGACGGCCTCGCTGCTGCACGACACCGTCGAGGACACCGAGGTGACGCTGGATCAGGTGGGGGAGCAGTTCGGCGAGGAGGTGCGCTACCTGGTCGACGGCGTCACCAAACTGGAGAAGGTCGACTACGGGGCCGCCGCCGAGCCGGAGACCTTCCGCAAGATGCTCGTCGCCACCGGCAACGACGTGCGCGTGATGTCGATCAAACTCGCCGACCGGCTGCACAACATGCGCACCCTCGGCGTGATGCGCCCCGAGAAACAGGCCCGGATCGCCAAGGTCACCCGGGACGTCCTCATCCCGCTGGCCGAACGCCTCGGTGTGCAGGCCCTGAAGACCGAGCTGGAGGACCTGGTCTTCGCCATCCTCCACCCCGAGGAGTACGAGCGGACCCGGGAGCTCATCGCCCGCAACGCGGCCCGGACCGACGACCCCCTCGCCGAGGTCGCCGACGAGGTGCGCGGGGTGCTGCGGGAGGCCGGCATCCCGGCCGAAGTCCTCATCCGGCCCCGGCACTTCGTCTCCGTCCACCGCGTGGGCCGCAAGCGCGGACAGCTGCGCGGCACCGACTTCGGCCGCCTGCTGGTGCTGGTGAACGAGGACGCCGACTGCTACGGCGTCCTCGGTGAACTGCACACGTGCCTGACGCCGGTCGTCTCGGAGTTCAAGGACTTCATCGCCGTACCGAAGTTCAACCTCTACCAGTCCCTGCACACCGCCGTCGCCCGCCCGGACGGCCAGGTCGTCGAAGTCCTCATCCGCACCCACCGGATGCACAAGGTCGCCGAGGCCGGAGTCGTGGCCCTCGGCAACCCGTACGCGCCCGCGTCCGACGTCCCGGCCGCCGACGCGGCCGCACCCGAGGCCCCCGCCGACGGCGAGCGTGCCGACCCCACCCGCCCCGGCTGGCTCTCCCGCCTCCTCGACTGGCAGCAGGCCGCCCCCGACCCCGACACCTTCTGGTCCACCCTGCGCGAGGACCTGGCCCAGGACCGGGAGATCACCGTCTTCCGCCCCGACGGCGGCACCCTCGGCCTGCCCGAGGGCGCCACCTGCGTGGACGCCGCCTACGCGCAGTACGGCGAGGACGCGCACGCCTGCATCGGCGCCCGTGTCAACGGCCGGCTGGCGACGCTCAGCACGGTCCTGCGCGACGGTGACACCGTCCAGCCGCTGATGGGGCAGGACCCGGCCTCCGAGCCGTCCCGCGAGTGGCTGGACCACGCCCACACACCGGCCGCCCGCATCGCCATCCAGCGCTGGCTGGCCGCACACCCCGGCGGCGGCACCGGCACGGCGGAGCCGAGCGGCCCCCGCTCCGGACGCGCCGCGGCCGTCCCCGCCGGCCACCCCGCCGAACCGGCAGCGCCGTCCGGAGCCGGGGCCGCGCCGGGCGCCTCCCCGGACCGCCCCGCGGCCCCTTCCGCCGCCGCCCCCGGGCGCCCCGTGGCCGGCGGTCCCGCCCAGCGCCCCCGGCGTGCCGACGTCCTCGCGGAGCGGCCGGGCGCCGCCGTCCGGCTCGCCGGGTGCTGTACGCCCGTACCACCGGACGAGATCACCGGGTTCGCGGTGCGCGGGGGAGTGGTGACCGTGCACCGCGTGGAGTGCGCGGCGGTGGAGCACATGAAGAGCAGGGGGCGCGCAGAGATCGGTGTGCGCTGGGGGGACACCGCGGAGTGCCGGGTCACGCTGGTCGCTGAATCGTTCGGCCGACCGCATCTGCTGGCCGACCTCACCGAGGCGATCGCCCAGGCGGGCGCCGAAATCGTCTCCGCCACCGTGGAGCCGCCCAGCCAGCAGCGGGTGCGCCACACCTACACCCTCCAGCTGCCCGACGCGGCCCACCTGCCGGCCCTGATGCGGGCCATGCGGGACGTGCCGGGGGTGTACGACGTGAGCCGGGCGCAGCACCAGGCGCCGGCCTCCTGAAGACGGCGCTGCCGGAGCTACTCGTTCGGGTGGGCCGGGTGCGCGTCGCCGCCGCGGCGCGGGCAGGCGCTGGTAGCGGTGGTGCATGTCGCAGATCCCGCGCCTCCAGCCCAGGCCCACGCCCTCCCGGCACCGGAAGGTGGCCCTGCTCGCCTCCGCGGTGTCCGTCTGCCTGCTCGCCGCCGCGGCTCCGGCCGAGCCGCTCGGCGTCGGCGACCGGCTCTACCCGCACCTGGGCAACCCCGGCTACGACGTCGCCTCGTACGACCTGTCCCTCGGCTATCCCGGCGGCAACGACAAGCCGCTCCAGGCGGTGACCACCATCGACGCCTGGACCACCGCCGACCTGGAGCGGCTCAACCTCGACTTCGCCCACGGCACCGTGAGGTCCGTCGAGGTCGACGGGCGTCCCGCGGCCTTCACCAGCGCCGGCGAGGACCTGGTCGTCACCCCCGCGCGGCCGCTGCCCGAGGGCAGCTGGACCCGGATCACCGTGCGGCACACCAGTGACCCCGTCCCCGCCGCGAACCAGCAGGGCGGCTGGGTGCGGACCTCGGACGGTCTCGCGATGGCGAACCAGGCCGACGCCGCGCACCTGGTCTTCCCGTGCAACGACCACCCGTCCGACAAGGCGATGTTCACCTTCCGGGTCACCGCGCCGAACGGCTACACCGTCGTGGCCAACGGCCTGCCCGCCGGGGCCGAGCGGGTCGGCCGCACCACCACCTGGACGTACCGCACCCAGCACCCCATGGCCACCGAGCTCGCCCAGGTGTCCATCGGCCGCTCCGAGGTGGTGCACCGCGCGGGTCCGCACGGGCTGCGCCTGCGTGACGTCGTGCCCGCGGGTGAGCGCGAGGCCCTGGAACCGTGGCTCGCCAAGACGCCCGACCAGATCGCCTGGATGGAGAGCAAGGTCGGCCGGTACCCGTTCGAGACCTACGGCGTGCTCATGGCACAGGCCGCCACCGGCTTCGAGCTGGAGACCCAGACCCTCTCGCTCTTCGAGAAACAGCTGTTCACCGAGCCGGCGTACCCGAAGTGGTACATCGAGTCGGTCATGGTGCACGAGCTGTCGCACCAGTGGTTCGGCGACAGTGTCACCCCGCGCAGCTGGTCCGACGTGTGGCTGAACGAGGGACATGCCACCTGGTACGAGGAGCTGTACGCGGAGGAGACGGCGAAGCGGCCGATGGAGGAGCGGATGAAGGCCGCCTACGGCGCCTCCGACCGCTGGCGGGAGGCGGGCGGCCCGCCCGGCCGGCCCAAGCCGCCCGCGCCCGGCCAGAAGATCGGCATCTTCCGGCCCAACATCTACGACGGCGCCGCCCTGGTGCTGTACGCCCTGCGGCAGGAGATCGGCCGGCCGGCCTTCGAGCGGCTGGAGCGGCTGTGGGTCCAGGAACACCGCGACGCCACCGCCACCACCTCCGACTTCGTCCGGCTGGCCGGAGCCGTCGCCGGCCGCGATCTGGGCGACTTCTTCCGGGCCTGGCTCTACGGCGAGAAGACCCCGCCGATGCCCGGCCACCCGGACTGGAAGCCGACGGCACAGCCCGCGCCGGCCCAGCCGCGCATCGCGCGATAACCCGGTGACGAGACGTGCCGTTCCGTGCGACCATCTCCCTGTCGGCGCACGAGGGGACACGGGAATCTCCCGGGGTACTCGTGCGTTGGACAGACAGGAGCGGCCCGACCGCCCCACCGACGCCGCAACGGCACTCTCATCGACGTTAAGGATCCAATGACCTCCTCTTCTTCCCCTTCCCAGGACACCCAGCGCCTCGCGCACGCCTATCCCGAGGGTCTTCGGGCCGATGCCCTGATGGAAGAGGACGTCGCCTGGAGCCACGAGATCGACGGCGAGCGGGACGGCGACCAGTTCGACCGATCCGAGCGCGCGGCCCTGCGCCGCGTCGCCGGCCTCTCCACCGAGCTGGAGGACGTCACCGAGGTCGAGTACCGCCAGCTCCGCCTGGAGCGGGTCGTGCTCGTCGGCGTGTGGACCACCGGCACCGCGCAGGACGCCGACAACTCCCTCGCGGAGCTGGCCGCCCTCGCGGAGACCGCGGGCGCGCTCGTGCTCGACGGCGTCATCCAGCGCCGCGACAAGCCCGACGCGGCCACCTACATCGGCTCCGGCAAGGCCCAGGAGCTGCGGGACGTCGTCCTCGAGACGGGCGCGGACACCGTCATCTGCGACGGTGAGCTGAGCCCGGGCCAGCTGATCCAGCTGGAGGACGTGGTCAAGGTCAAGGTCATCGACCGAACGGCCCTGATCCTGGACATCTTCGCCCAGCACGCCAAGTCCCGGGAGGGCAAGGCGCAGGTCGCGCTCGCGCAGATGCAGTACATGCTGCCCAGGCTGCGCGGCTGGGGCCAGTCGCTGTCCCGGCAGATGGGTGGCGGTCGCGGCGGCCTCGCCACGCGTGGACCCGGTGAGACCAAGATCGAGACGGACCGGCGACGGATCCGCGAGAAGATGGCGAAGATGCGCCGGGAGATCGCGGACATGAAGACCGGCCGCGAGATCAAGCGCCAGGAGCGCCGGCGCAACAAGGTGCCGTCCGTCGCCATCGCGGGCTACACCAACGCCGGCAAGTCCTCCCTGCTCAACCGCCTCACGGGCGCCGGCGTCCTGGTCGAGAACGCGCTGTTCGCGACCCTGGACCCGACCGTCCGCCGGGCGGAGACCCCGAGCGGCCGGCTGTACACGCTGGCGGACACCGTCGGCTTCGTCCGGCACCTGCCGCACCACCTGGTCGAGGCGTTCCGCTCCACCATGGAGGAGGTCGGTGACTCCGACCTGATCCTGCACGTGGTGGACGGCTCCCACCCGAACCCGGAGGAGCAGCTCGCCGCCGTCCGCGAGGTGATCCGGGACGTCGGCGCCACCGCCGTCCCCGAGATCGTCGTGATCAACAAGGCGGACGCGGCCGACCCGCTGGTCCTCCAGCGCCTGCTGCGCGTCGAGAAGCGTTCCATCGCGGTCTCGGCCCGCACCGGTCAGGGCATCGAGGAACTGCTCGGGCTCATCGACAACGACCTGCCCCGCCCCTCGGTCGAGATCGAGGCGCTGGTGCCGTACACCCACGGCAAGCTGGTCGCCCGCGCCCACGCCGAGGGCGAGGTGATCTCCGAGGAGCACACCGCGGAGGGCACCCTGCTCAAGGTCCGGGTGCACGAGGAACTGGCGGCCGACCTGGCGCCGTACGCACCGGTCTCGGCCTCCTGACCCACGGCAGCGCGAAGGCCCGCCACCCCCTGGGGTGGCGGGCCTTCGCCGTGCTCACCGTCCGGCGAACTGCTCGCTCACCGACTCGTAGAGGCTCTTGGCCACGTCACCCAGCCGGGGACCGGCCAGCCAGCCCGCGTTCACCGGGCCGATGGACGTGTTGGACACCAGCGCCGGCTTGCCGTCCGCGCCGGCCGCCACCCAGCCGCCGCCGGAGGAGCCACCGGTCATCGTGCAGCCGATCCGGTACATCGTCGGGTCGGACTGCTCGATGGAGAGCCGGCCCGGCTTGTCCTGGCACTGGTACAGCAGCTGCCCGTCGTAGGGAGCCGCCGCCGGGTAGCCGGACGCCGTGATGCTCTGGACGTTCGCCACCGCGGGTGCCTCGAAGTCGACCGGCAGCGCTCCGCCGACCGTCTCCTCCAGCGACTTGCCGCCGCTGCCCTGCTCGGGCGTCACATGGATGACGGCGAAGTCGTACGAGGCGCCGTCGCCGCCCGTCTCGCCGCCCTCGCTGATCCACTGCTGGGAGGTCTTCGCCGCGTCGGCCCACCACACGCCGTACGGAGCCACCTCGGCGCGGCCGGCGTTCTCCAGTTCGGCCGCCGACCTGCCCTGGTCGTTGTACGACGGCACGAAGGCGATGTTGCGGTACCAGCCGCCCTTCTTGCCGGCGTGCACACAGTGACCCGCCGTCCAGACCAGGTTGGACTTGCCCGGGTGCGCCGGGTCCTGAACGACCGTCGCCGAGCAGACCATGGTGCCGTCGGGGGCGTCGAAGAGCAGCTTGCCCGCGGTGGCCGCGGCGGTGTGGTACGGCGGCGTGACCGCCTGCGCCTTCACCGGCTGCGGCGTCGGGTCCGTCACGCCCTGGTCACCGGAGATGTCGGTGTCGTCGACGCCCCGGTCCGGGTCGTCGGCGTCGCGCATCCGGTCCGGGTCCCACAGGCCCTTGATGATCGGGTTGACGAAGTCGTTGGCCTCGCGCAGCCAGTCTTCCTTGTTCCAGTTCTTCCAGGCGCCGTTCTTCCACTTGTCGAGGTCGATCCCGTGCTGCTTGAGCCTGCGCTTGAGGTCGTCCGGGATCGTGATCTTTCCGTCGCCGGAGCCGCCCGCTGTGGCGCCGGCGGCCGACGTACCGCCGGCGTTGTCGTCACCGTCGTCGCCGCAGGCGGTGGCGGTCATCGCCAGCGCCGAGACGAGGGCGACCGCCGTCAGCGCGTGCGAGGCGCGGCGTGCGCCCCTCCCTCGCCGAACGGTGAACGACGGCCGTATGGATCGCATGCTTGTGACTCCCCCTGCTGTGAAGGAACTCGGCGCTGGGTCCGTGTCACCGGCCCGCACCTCCACGGGAGTTCAGGCCGGTCCCACAAACCTTCTGGAACGGCAACACACCCTATGCGCTCGCCGTGGGGGAGTTCCGACGGTACGGCAACGGTTCGGCTACAAGGCGCCTGACCTGGTCGTCGTCGGGGGAGGCACGCGCTGCGGCCGTCAGGTCGGTCCCAGCCCCGTCCTGACGGCCCGTTCCACCGGGCTGTACTGCCCGTCATCGGCCCCATCGGCGGCCGCCACCTCCGGGCGGTGCTCCGTCGCCTTGTCGATGCCGTCGTCACGGAACAGGCCGCGGCCTTTCTCGCCGTGCGGGGCAGCACGAGCGGCACATCCAGGTGGGAACCGACGCGAGTTCGGGTCGGCGCGTCGTCCGGGCCGACATCCGCATACAGCAGCAGAAGACCACGTGGTCAAGCGTGGGCATTCGACGACGGGGCGGTAGTAGCGTCCCCCGGCATGAGTTCCATTCTGGTGACCGGCGCCGCCGGTTTCATCGGTTCCCATTTCGTCCGGCACTGGGTCCGCGGTAATGCGCAGGATTCCGTGGTGGCCCTCGACGCGCTCACCTATGCCGGGGTCGAGGAGAATCTCGCCGACGTGCGCGACCGGGTGACCTTCGTGCACGGTGACATCGGCGACTCCGCCCTGGTCGACCGGGTGCTGGCCGAGCACGGCGTCCACACGGTGGTCAACTTCGCCGCCGAGTCGCACAACAGCCTCGCGGTCCTCGACCCGCGGCGCTTCTTCCGGACCAACACCATGGGCACCCAGGCCCTGCTCGACTCCTGCCACCGGGCAGGCGTCACCCGCTTCCACCACATCTCCACCTGCGAGGTCTACGGGGATCTGGCACTCGACGACGACCGGGCCTTCACCGAGCAGAGCCCGTACCGGCCGCGCACGCCGTACAGCGCCGGCAAGGCCGCGGCCGACCACGCGGTCCGCGCCTGGCACGAGACATTCGGACTACCCGTCACCATCACCAACTGCGCCAACAACTACGGCTCGCACCAGTTCCCGGAGAAGGTGCTCCCGCTGTTCATCACCCGCTCCCTGGACGGAGAGCGCATACCGGTCTACGCCTCCAAGGACAACCGCCGGGAGTGGATCCACGTCCTTGACCACTGCCGGGCCATCGAGGCCGTGCTCAAGGACGGCCGGATCGGCGAGACGTACCACGTCGGCACCGGCGTCGAGGTGAGCGTGGACGAGATGGCCGACCTGGTCCTCGCGGAACTCGGCCTGCCCCGGCAGCGCAAGATGACCGTCCCCGACCGCCCCGGACACGACCGGCGCTACCTGCTGGACTCCGGCAAGATCCGCACCGAACTGGGCTGGGCCCCGCTGGTCGACTTCGGCACCGGTCTGACCGACACCATCCGCTGGTACGCCGACAACCGCGCGTGGTGGGAGCCGCTGCGCGGCCGCAGCCCGGTGGCCGAGGAAGCGTGGGCCCGCGCATGACGGCCGCGCCCCGCGACCGGGCGGGGGACGGCACGTGAGACTGGTCGTCGCGGGCGGCGGCATCGGCGGCCAGGGCGACCTCCTGCCCGCCTCCGCGGCCTGGGCGGGAGCCTCGACGACGGCGACCCGGCCACCCTGTATCCGGAAGAGGAGGCCGCGGTGTCGGACGCCGGCCGGAACGCACCGCTCTCGCGCGACCCGACGCCGAGCTTCCGCACATCCACGGCGACCGCCTGCAATGTCATGGCAAGGATCTCGGCACAACCCGTAACCCGTTGAACGGTGCGCGGTTGTAGGCGGTGGGGGGCCTGCTGCCTGTATCCGGTCCCCGCGGATCAACTCGCAACTGAACAGCGGGAAGGACAGCGCGCCGTGGCCGTTACGGAGTCGATGGCAGGAGGCACAGCCGGGGAAGCGCGGGCCGTGCACGAGGGCATCCTGAGACGCCAGTCGGCGCGTGAGTCCGCGGCCCGCACCTACGCCCGCGCCCTGCCCATCGTGCCCGTCCGGGCCCGCGGCCTCACCATCGAGGGCGCCGACGGCCGCCGCTACCTGGACTGCCTCTCCGGGGCCGGCACCCTCGCCCTCGGCCACAATCACCCGGTTGTCCTGGAAGCCATCCGCAAGGTCCTCGACTCCGGTGCGCCCCTCTCCGTCCTCGACCTCGCGACGCCCGTGAAGGACGCGTTCACCACCGAACTGTTCCGCACGCTCCCGCCCGGCCTCGCCGACCGCGCCCGCGTCCAGTTCTGCGGACCGGCCGGCACCGACGCCGTCGAGGCCGCCCTCAAACTCGTCCGGGCCGCGACCGGCCGCTCCGGCATCCTCGCCTTCACCGGTGCCTACCACGGGATGACCGCCGGCGCCCTGGCTGCGTCCGGCGGCGCCCCCGACGTCCAGGTCGCCCGGCTGCCCTACCCCCAGGACTACCGCTGCCCCTTCGGCGTCGGCGGCGCACCCGGCGCCGAACTCGCCGCCCGCCTCACCGAGTCCCTCCTCGACGATCCCAAGTCCGGTGTACCCGTGGCCGCCGGAATGATCCTGGAGCCCGTCCAGGGGGAGGGCGGAGTCGTCCCCGCGCCGGACGACTGGCTGCGCCGCATGCGGCGGCTCACGGCGGACCGGTCCATCCCGCTGATCGCCGACGAGATCCAGACCGGGGTCGGCCGCACCGGCGCCTTCTGGGCCGTCGGCCACAGCGGCATCACCCCCGACGTCATGGTCCTGTCCAAGGCCATCGGCGGCAGCCTCCCGCTCGCCCTGATCGTCTACCGCGACGACATGGACGTCTGGCAACCCGGCGCCCACGCCGGCACCTTCCGCGGCAACCAACTCGCCATGGCCGCGGGCACCGCGACCCTCGCCTACGTCCGCGAGAACGGCCTGGCCGACCGAGCCGCCACGCTCGGCCACCACATGCTGTCCCAACTGGTCTCTCTCGCCGACGAGTTCCCGTGCCTGGGTGACGTCCGGGGGCGCGGACTGATGCTCGGACTGGAGCTGGTCGACCCGGAGACCGAGGGAGCAGCCTCCGACACCGGGTGCGGCCACGGGTCTGCCTACGGCAACGGGTCTGCCTACGGCAACGGGTCTGCGTACGGCAACAGGCCTGCACCTGCTTCTGGTCATGGGCCTGCTCACGGCCATGGACCTGCTTACGGCCTCGGGCCGGCCTCCGGCGATCACCTCGCCGCCCCGACGGGATGGAAGCCCACCCGCGTTCCGCGCCCCGCCGCTCCCGAACTCGCCGCCGCCGTACAGCGGGAGTGCCTCAAGCGCGGCCTCATCGTGGAACTCGGCGGTCGTCACGCGTCCGTGGTCCGGCTGCTTCCTCCGCTGACGATCAGCGACGAACAGGCCACGGCCGTCCTCGATCGCCTGGCCGACGCGCTGGCAGCCGCGGCCCGCCTCCACCCGACCCAGAGCCCGGCTCGCCCCCACCCGGCCCAGGGCCCACACCACCCACGCGGCGACGGCCCAGCCCAGCGCGCGGGCTGACCCCCGTCGCCCTCCCACCCGCCCCCCGCGGCCGTCCCCGTCCCTCAGACCGACACCCCGTCCCACCCCGACCCGCCCCCTCCGGGCATCCGGACCGACGCCGATCGTCGGCCCCCCCACACACAGCCACCTCGCCCACCCCCGTCCCCTCACCCATCCCCTCTCACCCATCCACCCCCTCACCCATCCGCCCCCGAGGCGTCCCGCCGAACCCGATCCACCGACAGCGCCACCCCGGTTACCCCCGCCACCCCTTCCCGACACCGCCCGCCGGTATCCCCCCTCGGCACCGGCCACAAGGCCACGGCGACCGAGCGGACGACGGAACGAGCCGCACCGCCTCCCCAGCCCCCAAGGAGCCGTCATGAACGCCACCCCCGACCCCGACGGCCGCTCCGGCGCCCCCGACGAACCGGGAGGCTCCGGCGCCTCACCCTCGCGCGTACCGCTCACCGAGTCGGTCCCCCCGCAGAAGAGGCGGGAGGCGGACCCCGCGCGACGTACGGAGCCCGGCGCGGACTTGCTGGAGGACCCCGATCCCCGCACGGCGGCCGACGCGGCCGCCGTTGAGAACCTGCTGCGCTGCTGGGCCCGCGAGACCGGCCTCGCCGCCCCCACCACCGGCAGCCTGCACATCCCGCTGCCCGCCAGCGGCACCGCGCTGATCGCCCCCGTCCGCTACTGGTCCCCGACGGGCTGGCACCGTTTCGGCCCGCCGCGTTTCCCCGACGTCCCCGCCACCGCGCCCCACGTAGACGCCGTCACGCTCGCCGCCCTGCTCGTCAGGGAATCGGCCGGTGAGGCCGGCAGCACCAGCCGCGCCACGATCCCCACCGGCACCGGCACCGCCACCGCCACCGCCAGCCCCGGGCCCGGCCCGAGCGGTGCGAACGGTGAACTCGTGGCCAGGGTGGCCGACTCGGTCCGACGTACCGCGACGTTCATCCGCCACCGGCGCGACCACCCCGCCGACACACCCGACCTCTTCCTCGGTGCCGAACAGGCCCTCCTCCTCGGCCACCCACTGCACCCCACCCCGAAGAGCCGGGAGGGCCTCACCGAGGCCGAAGCCGACCTGTACTCGCCGGAGCTGCGCGGCTCCTTCCCCCTGCACTGGTTTGCCGTCGCCCCCTCTCTCCTCGCGACCGACTCGGCCTGGACCGAACGTGGCCGTCCCGTACCCGCCGACCACCTCGTCCGACGGCTCGCCGGCACCGGACTTCCGCTGCCCGACGGCTACACCGCCCTGCCACTGCACCCCTGGCAGGCGCGCGAAGTGCGGCACCGCGCCGGTGTCGCCGCACTGCTCGACTCCGGGCTGCTGCGTGACCTCGGTCCCCTCGGCACCCCCTGGCACCCCACCTCCTCCGTCCGTACGGCCTACCGGTCCGGCGCCCCGGCGATGCTCAAGCTGTCTCTGGGCCTGCGCATCACCAACTCCCGCAGGGAGAACCTCCGCAAGGAACTCCACCGCGGAGTCGAGGTGCACCGGCTGCTGCGCACCGGCCTCGCCAAGGAATGGCAGGCCGCGCACCCCGGCTTCGACATCGTGCGCGACCCGGCCTGGATCGCCGTCGACGACGCGGACGGCCTGCCCGTACCGGGGCTCGACGTCGTGATCCGGCACAACCCCTTCACCCCGGCCGACGCCGTCGGCTGCGTCGCCGGACTCCTCTCACCGCGCCCGCTCGCCGAGCCGTCCACCGACACCCCGCCCGGCCAGGCGCTCCGGCCGATGCGATCCCGGCTGGCCCAGCTCGTCGCCCGCCTCGCCACGCGCACCGGACGGCCCGTCGGCGCCGTCGCCGCCGAGTGGTTCCTGCGCTACCTGGAGCATGTCGTCCGGCCCGTGCTCTGGCTGGACAGCGAAGCCGGCATCGCCCTCGAAGCCCACCAGCAGAACACACTGCTCCTGCTGGACGGCACCGGCTGGCCCGCCGGCGGACGCTACCGCGACAACCAGGGCTACTACTTCCGCGAGTCCCGGCGAGCCGAACTGGACGCCCGGCTGCCCGGCATCGGTGAGCGCAGCGACACCTTCGTCCCGGACGAGGTCACCGACGAACGCTTCGCCTACTACCTCGCCGTCAACAACGTCCTCGGTCTGATCGGCGCGTTCGGCTCCCAGCGCCTCGCCGACGAGCGTCTCCTCCTCGCGGCCTTCCGCCGGTTCCTCACCGACCTCGCCTCGGGGCCCGCCAGGCTGCGCACCTCCCTCCCCGGCCGCCTGCTCGACTCACCCGTCCTGCGGTGCAAGGCCAACCTGCTGACCCGGGTGCACGGCCTCGACGAACTCGTCGGTCCGGTCGACACCCAGTCCGTCTACGTCACCATCGCCAACCCCCTCCACTCCTGAGCCGATGCCCGAGCGCACCACCCGAGCGGACGGCGCCCTCAGTGGGCCGCCCCGACCTCCCGCACATCCGAGGAACATGACCCACCTCGTCTCCTGAGAGGAGCGCACCCATGCCTCCCACCGACGCGAGTGCCGGAACCGGCCCCGCCTCTGCCCGGCCGGGCCGCTCCGGTCCGCGAGCTGACAGCGCGGGTCCCCGGGACCCCCTCTTCCGCGAGTTCACCGTCGTGGACGAGGATCCGGACAGCGAGGACACGCTGGACCTGCGGCTGCCGGCCGAGTTCATCGCCCTGCGCGCCGGGACGACGGCGGACCTCCTCGGCCGCCTCCCTTCGTGGGGGCAGGTGCCGACCCCCGCGGGTTCCTTCCAACTGCTGCCCGTACGCATCGACCAGGACCTGTCGCTCGTCCATGGCTGGATGAACGACCCCGCCGTCGCGGAGTTCTGGGAGCTGGCCGGGCCCCCTGACCGCACGGCGGAGCACCTGCGGGCCCAGTTGCACGGAGACGGGCGCAGCGTGCCGTGTCTCGGCGTACTCGACGGCACCCCGATGAGCTATTGGGAGATCTACCGGGCGGACCTGGATCCGCTGGCCCGGCACTACCCGGCCCGGCCGCACGACACCGGGATCCATCTCCTGGTCGGTGACACAGCCGACCGGGGGCGCGGACTGGGCTCCACACTGCTCCGGGCCGTGGCCGACCTGATCCTCGACCGGCGCCCCGCGTGCGCCCGGGTCGTGGCCGAACCCGATCTCCATAACACCCCCTCCGTCGCCGCGTTCCTGAGCGCCGGCTTCCGGTTCGCCGCCGAGATCGACCTGCCCGGCAAGCGGGCCGCCCTCCTGATCCGGGACCGGACCCTGCGTGCAGCGCTGTAGCCCTACGTGACCATCCGCTCACCATGAGATACGAACGGCGAATCCCGGGTGTTCCCGGCCCCGGAAAAAATTTCACCGGCCCGCCCAGCGCAGTCCTGGCCCGCCCCGGGCCTCTCCGGCGCCCGCACCCCGCCGTCACTCCCGCCCCCACCATGCCCCCCACCACGCCCCCACCCGAGTCCACCGCCCCGGAGCCCGTCGTGATCCCGCCCCTCGCCATCGGAGCGACCCCCCGTTTGTCAGTGCAGGGCCGTAGGGTGGTCAGGCTATGACGAAGCCCTCCCTCTCCGAACTCCTGCATGCCGCCGTCGCAGCCGTCGGCGGCACGGAGCGCCCCGGCCAGGTGACCATGGCCGAATCGGTCGCCGAGGCGATCGACGACGCGTCCCACCTGCTGGTCCAAGCCGGAACCGGCACCGGAAAGTCGCTGGGCTATCTCGTGCCCGCGCTCGCGCAGGGAGAACGGGTGGTCGTCGCGACGGCCACGCTCGCGCTCCAGCGCCAGCTCGTGGAGCGGGACCTGCCGCGCACGGTCGACGCGCTGCACCCGCTGCTGCGCCGCCGCCCGGAGTTCGCGATGCTCAAGGGCCGGTCGAACTACCTGTGCCTGCACCGGCTGCACGAGGGCATGCCGCAGGACGAGGAGGAGGGCCTCTTCGACCAGTTCGAGGCGGCCGCGCCGACCAGCAAGCTGGGCCAGGACCTGCTGAGGCTGCGGGACTGGGCGGACGAGACGGAGAGCGGTGACCGGGACGATCTCACCCCGGGCGTCTCCGACCGTGCCTGGGCGCAGGTGTCGGTGTCCTCGCGGGAGTGCCTGGGCGCTTCGAAGTGCGCGTACGGCGCCGAGTGCTTCGCGGAGATGGCCCGCGAGCGGGCCAAGCTCGCCGAGGTCGTGGTCACCAACCACGCCCTGCTGGCCATCGACGCCATCGAGGGCGCCCCGGTCCTGCCGCAGCACGAGGTGCTGATCGTCGACGAGGCGCACGAGCTCGTCTCCCGGGTCACCGGAGTCGCCACCGGCGAGCTCACGCCCGGCCAGGTCAACCGAGCCGTACGCCGGGCAGCCAAGCTCGTGAACGAGAAGGCCGCCGACCAGCTCCAGACCGCCGCCGAGGGCTTCGAGAGGCTCATGGAGCTGGCGCTCCCGGGCCGCCTGGAGGAGATCCCGGAAGACCTCGGCTACGCCCTCATGGCGCTGCGCGACGCCGCGCGTACGGTCATCTCGGCGATCGGCGCCACGCGCGACAAGTCCGTCCAGGACGAGGACGCGGTCCGCAAGCAGGCGCTGGCCTCCGTCGAGACGGTCCACGACGTGGCCGAGCGCGTCCTGAACGGCTCGGAATGGGACGTCGTCTGGTACGAGCGGCACGACCGGTTCGGCGCCTCCCTCAGGGTGGCGCCCATGTCCGTCTCCGGACTGCTCCGGGAGAAGCTCTTCGCCGACCGCAGCGTCGTCCTCACCTCCGCCACCCTCAAGCTGGGCGGCGATTTCAACGGGGTCGGCGCCTCGCTGGGCCTCGGCCCGGAGGGGGTGGAGGGCGACGACCTGCCGAAGTGGAAGGGCGTCGACGTCGGCTCGCCCTTCGACTACCGCAAGCAGGGCATCCTGTACGTCGCCAAGCACTTGGCGCGCCCGGCGCGCGACGGCGAGCGCGCCGACATGCTGGACGAGCTGACCGAACTGATCCAGGCGGCCGGCGGCCGCACCCTCGGCCTGTTCTCGTCCATGCGGGCCGCCCAGCTCGCCGCCGAGGAGCTGCGGTCCCGGATTCCCGAGTTCCCGATCCTGCTCCAGGGCGAGGAGACGCTCGGCGAACTGATCAAGAATTTCGCGGCAGACCCGAAGACGTGCCTGTTCGGCACGCTGTCGCTGTGGCAGGGCGTCGACGTCCCCGGCCCGAGCTGCCAGCTGGTCGTCATGGACAAGATCCCGTTCCCGCGTCCCGACGATCCGCTGATGAGCGCGCGCCAGAAGGCGGTGGAGGACGCGGGCGGCAACGGCTTCATGGCGGTGGCCGCCACCCACGCGGCCCTGCTGATGGCGCAGGGGGCGGGCCGTCTGGTGCGGGCGTCCGGCGACCGGGGAGTGGTGGCCGTACTGGACCAGCGGCTGGCCACCGCGCGCTACGGCGGTTACCTCAAGGCGTCGCTGCCGGACTTCTGGTACACCACGGACCGCAACCAGGTGCGCAAGTCGCTCGCGGCGATCGACGCGGCCGCGAAGCAGTCGGAGACGCAGCAGGCGGCGTCCGCGTAACCGTGGGGTGGCCCGACCGCGCCGGCCGGGCCACCTTCCTGGGCCACCCGCGGCGCCCCGGTACGCGCGCGGCCGCCTCAGGGCATACGCAGGGCCCCGGAACCGGCGCAGGGGTTCCGGGGCCCGGTCAGGGAGCGAGCCGGGGCCCGCCGACCGCAGGCGTCACACGCGCCGCAGCACGGCGACGACCTTGCCGAGGATGGTCGCGTCGTCGCCGGGGATGGGCTCGTAGGCCGCGTTGTGAGGGAGAAGCCACACGTGACCGTCCTCGCGCTTGAAGCGCTTGACGGTCGCCTCGCCGTCGAGCATGGCGGCCACGATGTCGCCGTTCTCGGCGACCGGCTGGCGCCGCACGGTCACCCAGTCGCCGTCGCAGATCGCGGCCTCGATCATGGAGTCGCCGACGACCTTGAGGACGAAGAGTTCACCGTCACCGACGAGCTGGCGGGGGAGGGGGAAGACGTCCTCGACGGACTCCTCCGCGAGGATCGGACCACCGGCGGCGATACGGCCGACCAGCGGGACGTACGACGCCGCGGGCTTGCCGGCGGTGTCCGTGGGCTGCACGGTCACGGCCTGGTCGGAGCCGCGCACCTCGTACGCGCGCGGGCGGTGCGGGTCGCGGCGCAGGAAGCCCTTGCGCTCCAGTGCCATCAGCTGATGCGCGACGGAGGAGGTGCTGGAGAGGCCGACGGCCTGGCCGATCTCCCGCATCGACGGCGGGTAACCGCGTCGCTGCACGGAATCCCTGATGACCTCGATCACTCGGCGCTGCCGGTCGGTGAGGCCGGAGCTGTCCGCCCGGATGCCTGGAGGTCGGCCAGGCAGGGAGCGCTTGTGTCCCTCGGGATTCGTGGCTTCGTTCATCGCGTGCACCGGCTCGACTCGGCCCTGGGAGCGGTCCTGGGCGGTCATGGTGGCACTGTCTGCGGTGGTGGTCACGTCGGCCCCTCTCGATGGTCTCCCTGCTGGACAACGGTAGTTGCTTTCGAAAGGTTGCGCCAAACACACGTTCGAGTGAAAAAGTGCGTTTCGCCGGACGTGATCATGTGTCTGGGTGTATGGGCTCACGTGACACTTGGCGGACAAAAGCGGCCATTGTTGTACTCTTCACCGCCGGGGTTGCTCGCCTCGTGGGCTGCGCCCCCAGTCTGCCATCCGGAATCCCGCGGTCCGGGACCCGGGGCGCTTCTGCATGGGAGTGGCACGCGTTCTCCGCTCGGCACCCACGCTATCCCCCCGGGTGACCGGGTGACGCGGCTTCGCGCGCGCGTGTCCCGAGAGCCGTCGCCAGGTCCGCGTTCGGCCGTTCCGCCGCGACACGCCTCCCTGCCTCGGTGAATGCGCCAATCCCCACATCTAGTGGTTGGATGGCTACAGCAGCCCACAAGTTGTGGTCCCCCGGGTCGGAGAAGGTTCGGCGATCGCCTATGCTTAGGGCTGCTTCGCGGGGCCTGTGTGTCTCGTGAGGCCGATGAGTCTGCTGTGAGGAGGGTTGGAGATCATGCACTGCCCCTTCTGCAGGCACCCCGACAGCCGTGTGGTCGACAGTCGGACGACCGACGACGGCACGTCCATCCGCCGGCGCCGCCAGTGCCCCGACTGCTCCCGTCGTTTCACGACCGTGGAGACGTGCTCGCTCATGGTGGTCAAGCGGTCCGGGGTCACCGAGCCTTTCAGTCGTACCAAGGTCATCAACGGCGTGCGCAAGGCGTGCCAGGGACGGCCTGTCACGGAAGACGCGCTCGCCCAGCTCGGCCAGCGGGTCGAGGAGGCGGTGCGCGCGACCGGGAGCGCCGAGCTGACCACCCACGACGTGGGCCTGGCCATACTCGGCCCGTTGCAGGAGCTCGACCTCGTCGCCTATCTGCGGTTCGCCTCCGTCTACCGGGCGTTCGACTCGCTCGACGACTTCGAGGCCGCCATCGCGGAGCTGAGGCAGGCGACGGGAGGCCCCGCCGTGGACGACGGAGACGCGGAGGCGGGGAGCCAGGAAGACCGGCGCGGGCCCGGTGGGACCACTCAGGTGCCCGTGCCCGCGAGCGCCGCCGACTGACCGGTGGGCTGGAACCGGGAGGAGGACCGGGTTCCGGCCGGAAGGCGGCAAACCAAAGACCTGTTGCGGGCGACAGCCGAGGGTGCCCGCGACGCAAGACAGAAACACGTGCCCTTGGGAACACTGGGGCACTTCAGGGCGTTTTGCCCGTACAGGGAGGCGGCATGACAGAGACGGCGAGCGGTCCGGCACGAGGTTCCCGAGCCAAGGGCGCCAAGGCCACCAAGGGACTGCGCATCGAGCGCATCCACACCACCCCCGGCGTGCACCCGTACGACGAGGTGACCTGGGAGCGCCGTGACGTCGTCATGACCAACTGGCGCGACGGCTCGGTCAACTTCGAGCAGCGTGGCGTCGAGTTCCCCGACTTCTGGTCGGTGAACGCGGTCAACATCGTCACCAGCAAGTACTTCCGCGGTGCCGTCGGCACCCCGCAGCGCGAGGTCAGCCTCAAGCAGCTGATCGACCGCATCGTGAAGACGTACCGGAAGGCAGGCGAGGACTACAAGTACTTCGCCTCGCCCGCCGACGCGGAGATCTTCGAGCACGAGCTGGCGTACGCCCTCCTGCACCAGATCTTCAGCTTCAACAGCCCCGTCTGGTTCAACGTCGGCACCCCGCAGCCCCAGCAGGTCTCCGCCTGCTTCATCCTGTCCGTCGACGACTCCATGGAGTCGATCCTCGACTGGTACAAGGAAGAGGGCATGATCTTCAAGGGCGGCTCCGGCGCCGGCCTGAACCTCTCCCGCATCCGCTCCTCCAAGGAGCTGCTCTCCTCCGGCGGCAACGCCTCCGGCCCGGTCTCCTTCATGCGCGGCGCCGACGCCTCCGCCGGCACCATCAAGTCCGGCGGGGCCACCCGCCGCGCCGCCAAGATGGTCGTCCTCGACGTCGACCACCCCGACATCGAGGACTTCATCGAGACCAAGGTCAAGGAAGAGGAGAAGATCCGCGTCCTGCGCGACGCGGGCTTCGACATGGACCTGGGCGGCGACGACATCACGTCCGTCCAGTACCAGAACGCCAACAACTCGGTCCGCGTGAACGACGAGTTCATGAAGGCGGTCGAGAGCGGCGGCAACTTCGGCCTGCGCGCCCGCATGACCGGCGAGGTCATCGAAGAGGTCGACGCCAAGTCCCTCTTCCGCAAGATCGCCCAGGCCGCCTGGGCCTGCGCCGACCCGGGCATCCAGTACGACGACACCATCAACAACTGGCACACCTGCCCCGAGTCCGGCCGGATCACCGCGTCGAACCCGTGCAGCGAGTACATGCACCTGGACAACACGTCCTGCAACCTGGCCTCGCTGAACCTGATGAAGTTCCTGAAGGACGACGGCAAGGGCAGCCAGTCCTTCGAGGCCGAGCGCTTCCAGAAGGTCGTCGAGCTGGTCATCACCGCGATGGACATCTCGATCTGCTTCGCGGACTTCCCGACCCAGAAGATCGGCGAGAACACGCGCGCGTTCCGCCAGCTCGGCATCGGCTACGCCAACCTCGGCGCCCTGCTGATGGCCACCGGCCACGCCTACGACTCCGACGGCGGCCGCGCCCTCGCCGGCGCCATCACCTCCCTGATGACCGGCACGGCCTACCGCCGCTCCGCCGAGCTGGCCTCGGTCGTCGGCACCTACGACGGCTACGCCCGCAACGCCGACGCCCACAACCGCGTCATGAAGCAGCACGCCGACGCCAACGACAAGGCCGTCCGCATGGACGACCTGGACACCCCGGTGTGGGCCGCCGCCACCGAGGCCTGGCAGGACGTGCTGCGCCTCGGCGAGAAGAACGGCTTCCGCAACTCCCAGGCGTCGGTCCTCGCGCCGACCGGCACCATCGGCCTCGCCATGTCCTGCGACACCACCGGTGTCGAGCCGGATTTGGCGCTGGTGAAGTTCAAGAAGCTGGTCGGCGGCGGCTCGATGCAGATCGTCAACGGCACCGTCCCGCAGGCCCTGCGCCGCCTGGGCTACCAGGAGGAGCAGATCGAGGCGATCGTCGCCCACATCGCCGAGAACGGCAACGTGATCGACGCCCCCGGCCTCAAGCTCGAGCACTACGAGGTGTTCGACTGCGCCATGGGCGAGCGCGCCATCTCCCCGATGGGCCACGTCCGCATGATGGCCGCGATCCAGCCGTGGATCTCCGGCGCCATCTCCAAGACGGTCAACATGCCGGAGACGGCGACCGTCGAGGAGGTCGAGGAGATCTACTTCGAGGCCTGGAAGCTGGGCGTCAAGGCGCTCGCGATCTACCGCGACAACTGCAAGGTCGGCCAGCCGCTCTCCGCCAAGAAGAAGGAGGAGAAGAAGGCCGAGGAGCCCGCCGCCGTCGAGACCAAGGTCGAGAAGGTCGTCGAGTACCGCCCGGTCCGCAAGCGCCTCCCCAAGGGCCGCCCGGGGATCACCACGTCCTTCACGGTCGGCGGCGCCGAGGGCTACATGACCGCCAACTCCTACCCGGACGACGGTCTCGGCGAGGTCTTCCTGAAGATGTCCAAGCAGGGCTCCACCCTCGCGGGCATGATGGACGCCTTCTCCATCGCCGTCTCCGTCGGCCTCCAGTACGGCGTGCCGCTGGAGACGTACGTCTCGAAGTTCACCAACATGCGCTTCGAGCCGGCCGGTATGACGGACGACCCGGACGTGCGGATGGCGCAGTCGATCGTCGACTACATCTTCCGCCGCCTGGCGCTCGACTTCCTGCCCTTCGAGACCCGCTCCGCCCTCGGCATCCACTCCGCCGAGGAGCGCCAGCGGCACCTGGAGACGGGTTCCTACGAGCAGTCCATCGACGATGACGAGGTCGACGTCGAGGGCCTGGCCCAGTCGGCACCGCGCGCCCAGGAGCTGAAGGCGGTCGCCACGCCGAAGGCCGAGAGCGAGGCGGCCAAGCCCGCCCCGAAGCAGGCCCACACCAGCGCCGAGCTGGTGGAGATGCAGCTGGGCATCCAGGCGGACGCTCCGCTCTGCTTCTCCTGCGGTACGAAGATGCAGCGGGCCGGCTCCTGCTACATCTGCGAGGGCTGCGGCTCGACCAGCGGTTGCAGCTGATACCGGGCGGAACCGCGTCGGATGCGACATCCGGCGCGGTTCGCACAGGTAGCTGACCAGCAGCTCACGAAGGGGACCGGCCGGAGGCCGGTCCCCTTCCTCGTGGCTGTGGGCCCCGCGACAACTGCCGCTGACTCCGAGACCATCAGCCAATGACCACAGAACCGCATCTGCTGTCCCTCCGCATCGTCGTGCCACCGCTGGGAAGCCGACACGGCACCGTGGAATGCCGGCCGATCATCGACGGACGCGACATCCTGGCCGACGTGTTCGACGAGGGGCCGGCAGACGACCCCCGGCATCTGTTGGGGCCGAATGCGCCGCTTCACGCGACAGAAACCCCCCGCGAGGTTCGGCTTGCCGAGGCCGAGTGCACCGAAGGATGCTGCGGCGCTGTCTACGTGACCATCAAGCGCGAGGGACAACACGTGATCTGGAGCGGCTGGCGCAACCCGGATGACGACGATATCGACCTCCCAGAGCTTCGATTCGACGCCGATCAGTACGACGCGGAGATCCGCCGGGCCTCGACCGACCAGAGCTGGGAGTGGCCGGCCCGAACAGTCGCCAGGCTTCTTGAGGAACGGCTCCGACAGCGTGTCGACTGGCTGACCACCTGGGAATGCGAACTGGCAGCCGTCTCAGCCTGGCCCTGGGAACCCGACCAGATCAACGTCTTCCTGTTCCATCCCGGCCGTTCCGCGATCAGAGAAGGCCATCCCTGGCTTCAGTTCAGGATGACCCTTCCGGTCTCCGGAGACGACCCGGGTGACCAGGCGATGCGCCTTGAGACGTGTCTCACGGCCGAAGACCCCCGCGAAGTCGCCGAGGTCAGCGGCGGCTCGAAGGAGTTCGCCGATCAGCTCGGCTACCCCTGGCCAGGTCCCCGACGTCGAGCATGAAGCACGGCTGCGGCGAGAAGTACGACACGCCAGGAACGAGTGATCTCGGCCGGAACCACCTCCCGTTCGTGAAGTGAAGCAAGGGGCGCCGGCCCGGGCCGACGCCCCTTACCCATTCGCACGAGGCATCAGGGCTGGTGCGCCCTGCCCATGACCCGGGTGAAGGTCGCCGGGTCCTCGTCGAAGCCGTGCACGCCGGGCCGGAGCATCCACTCCCCGGCGTCGTCCCGCACGAACTCGGCGACGGTGGCGGCCGTCGCCCCGGGCACCGAGCCGAACGCGTCCTCGGTGAGCACCGTGTAACCCTCCCGGACCCGCACGGCCGGACTCAGCACATCGCCGAACGTCTTGCGCCCCGAGCGCTGCTGGATGACGACACCGACCACCACGCGCGCGTACCGACCGTCGAGCCGCTCCAGCTCGATCGTCATGACCTCGTCCCAGCCGAAGCCCTTGCCGTCCGTGCTGTCCCGGTTGAGCAGGATCGTGCCGTCGGGCGAGCGGCTGTCGAAATGCACGACATAGGCCGGCGTTCCGTGCGGGTCGCCGGACCCGAAGGTCGCGGCCACGATGTCGAGGTCGGTCGGCGGCCGACCCGCCGGACTGGGGTCCCACTTGAGCGCGACCTCGACCTTGCGAATTCCCTTGCTGAAGCCGGTCACAGGCTTCCCCTCCCCCCTGCGTCTGCGTCTGCCCCAACTCCCTTTCGGTCGGGGTTCCTTGTCCATCGTGCCACGCGCGCCGGGGCGTACGTGCGGGCGATCTCCACCGGAGCGTGACCGGCGCCACGCCCGGTGGCCTTACGATGGCGCGGTGCTGGTCAAGTGGATTCGCTGCACCGTGGTGGACCGCCGCGGCTTCGAGCGGGGGCAGCGGAAATGGGCGGGGCTTCTGGGGGAGCCGGGATTTCGCGGACAGGGCGGGGGCTGGAGCCGGCAGCGGCCAGGGGTGGTGCACATCTTCGCCTTCTGGGAGAGCCGCGCCTTCTACGACTCCTTCATGGCCCGCTCCCACGACCGCCTGGCCGCCGCCCAGTCCGGCACGTTCAAGGACGCCCAGGTCAAGTTGTTCGAGTACCGCTTCGATGTGAAGACGGGCTTCGAGCCACGGTTCACCGACGCCGATCTGGTGCGGGTGGCCCTGTGCCGCGTCCACGAGGAGCGCGTCGAGCACTTCACCCTCATGCAGGAGAAGGTCTGGAACCCCGCGATGGCCGGCTCGCCCGGCATGATCCGCGGGATGTTCGCCGAGGCCTCCGCGCAGGAGTTCATGATCCTATCGATGTGGCGCTCGGCGGCCGAGCACGGCAAGTACCGTACGGAACGGGTGGAACGTCTCGCCCTGCGCGCCCAGACCGAGGCGGACATCGCGGCGCTCTCCGGTGACATCGTGGAACTGGAACCGTCCTGGACGGTCTGACCGCCGAGTTTGACAAGCAAACGCACTCTTCGGCGGTGCCGCGGGAGGTGCACCGGAGCGGCACCGGACGCGGAATTCATGTGACCTACGCCGTATGGAGCCCGTACGAGTGCTCGACCGCGCGTCGTTCGATCTAGGGTTTCGGCATGGCACGACCACGGCGCATCGTCCTTGTCCGGCACGGCGAGTCAACGGGCAACGTCGACGACTCCGTGTACGAACGCGAGCCCGACCACGCCCTCGCGCTGACCGAGCGCGGCCGGCGGCAGGCCGAGCAGACCGGCGAACGGCTCCGGGCACTCTTCGGCGGCGAACGGGTGAGCGTGTACGTCTCGCCGTACCGACGCACCCTGGAGACCCTCGCCGCCTTCCGGCTCGACCCCGACCTCATACGCGTCCGGGAGGAGCCCAGGCTGCGCGAGCAGGACTGGGGCAACTGGCAGGACCGCGACGACGTGCGTCTCCAGAAGGCGTACCGCGACGCGTACGGCCACTTCTTCTTCAGGTTCCCGCAGGGGGAGTCCGGCGCCGATGTGTACGACCGGGTCGGTGGCTTCCTGGAGAGCCTCTTCCGCAGCTTCGAGGCCCCCGACCACCCCCCGAACGTGCTGCTGGTGACCCACGGCCTCGCGATGCGGCTCTTCTGCATGCGCTGGTTCCACTGGACGGTCGCGGAATTCGAGTCCCTGTCCAATCCCGGGAACGCCGAGATGCGGATGCTCGTTCTGGGGGCGGACGGCCGGTACGCACTCGACCGGCCCTTCGAACGCTGGCGAGAACCGGTGCCGTACTGGGTCTCCGGATAGAGTGGCAGAGCGATGACCGCTGACTCCTCTTTCCTCGGGCGCCTGGAGCGCGCCCTGGCCAGCCTGCGTGGACTGGCCGTGGGGGACGCACTGGGTTCCCAGTTCTTCGTCCCCGCCAACTACCCGCTGCTGAAGCGCCGCGAGCTGCCCGCCGGCCCGTGGCAGTGGACGGACGACACGGAGATGGCCTGCTCCGTGGTCGCCGTCCTCGCCGCCCACCACCGCATCGACCAGGACGCGCTCGCCCGCTCCTTCGCCGAGCACCACGACTTCGACCGCGGCTACGGCCCCGCGGTCAACCGGCTGCTGCGCCTCGTCCGGGAGGGTGAGGACTGGCGTGAGCTGGCCGCAGGGCTCTTCAAGGGCCAGGGGTCCTGGGGCAACGGCGCGGCGATGCGGATCGCGCCCCTGGGCGCCTGGTACGCGGACGATCCCGAGCAGGCGACCCACCAGGCGGAGATCTCCGCCTATCCCACCCACCAGCACCGCGAGGCCGTCGTCGGCGCCATGGCCGTGGCCGCAGCGGCGGCACTGGTCGGCTCGCCCGACGGGCCGCCCACGCCCGAGGCCCTCCTGGACGGCGTCGTCGCGCTCGTCCCGAAGAGCGCGGTCGGCCAGGGGCTTCGCCGCGCCCGTGACATGCTCGACTACGGCGACGCGGCCACCGTCGCGGCCGTCCTGGGCTGCGGACGGCGTACGAGCGCCCATGACACCGTCCCCTTCGCCCTCTGGTCCGCCGCGCGGGCCCTCGGGGACTACGAGTCGGGGTTCTGGACCACCGCCCAGGTCGGCGGGGACGTCGACACGACTTGCGCGATCATGGGTGGTGTGCTCGCCGCCGGCAAGGCGGGGGCGCCGCCCGCGGAGTGGGTCGAGCGCACCGAGGTACTGCCCGACTGGGTTCCGACGGGACTCTGACCGGGGCCTCCAGCCGTCCCCTAAACTCAGCGTCGCGGTCGGGAACTCTCCGTGACCAACCCTCGTTCTCCCTGTATCCGCCGTACACCGCGTCCGCGGGCGTCCGGGGCGGCGGAGCGGGAGACGGAAGCCGACGCGAGGGGTGGAGGGGGTGTGGGGCGATGCCCGTCCGCTTGATGCCGGTGCCGGTGCCGGAGCTGGTCGCGGTTCTGCCGGCCGCCGCGGTTCTGCATGCCGCTGCGGCTCTGGCGGCGGTCGCGACTCCGACGGCGCGTTTGACGTGCGCGCCGGCCGGGATGCGGCCGACCGCATCGCCGCCTGTGCCGTCCGGCTCGTGGCGGCGATCCGGCCGGCCGCGACCTCACGCGGCGCGGCCCGGATCAGCCCAGGTGCGGGCCCGCCGTGCCCGCGAGGGAGGCGAGATCGTCCTTGCGGACCTTGAGCACCAGCCACGCCGTGAGGAAGGCGAGCCCGGCCATGGCGGCGGCCGGCACGAAGGCGGTGGAGATGCCGTGGGCGAGCACGTCGTGCCCCCAGGGCGCGGGCATCTGGTGGGTCTTCGCGAACTGCGCCTTCTGCTCCGGCGAGGCGTCGGCGAGGAACTTCGGCAGCTGCTTGTTCGCCTCGTCCGTGCTGGCCGATCCGAAGACGGTGGTCAGGATGGACAGCCCGAGCGAACCGCCGACCTGCTGCATGGCGTTGAGCAGGCCGGAAGCCGCTCCCGCCTCGTTCGGGGCGACACCGGAGACGGCCGTGACGGTGGCGGTGACGAAGTTCAGGCCCATGCCGAAGCCGAACACGAGCATGGGACCGAGCACTCCGCTCACGTAGGTGCTGTCGGGCCGTATGAAGGTCTGCCAGACCAGACCGATCACCACGAGCGCCGAACCGGCCATCATGAACGGCTTGGGGCCGAGGGCCGGCAGGAAGCGCTGGGACAGACCCGCACCGACCGCGATGGCCGCGGTCACGGGGAGGAAGGCGAGACCCGCCTTGATCGCGCTGTAGCCGAGCACGTTCTGCACGAACAGCACGATGTAGAAGAACATGCCGAACATCGCCGCGGCCAGGCTCAGCATGATCACGTACGTGCCCCAGCGGTTGCGGTCGGCGAACATCCGCAGCGGGGTGATCGGTTCCTTCGCGCGCCTCTCGGTGACGACGAAGGCGGCCAGCAGCACCACGGCCGCGCCGAACGAGCCGAGGGTGAGACCGTCCCGCCAGCCGTCCTCCGCCGCGCGGATGAACCCGTACACGAGCGAGGCCATCCCGAGCGTGGAGGTCAGCGCACCGGCGATGTCGAAGCGTCCCGGATGCCGCTCGGACTCGTTGATGTACAGCGGCGCGAGCGAGGCGATCAGCACGCCGATGGGCACGTTGACGAACAGCACCCAGCGCCAGTCGAGCCAGTCGGTGAGCATGCCGCCCGCCAGCAGGCCGATGGCGCCACCGCCCGCGGACACGGCGGCGAACACCCCGAAGGCGCGGTTGCGTTCGGGGCCTTCCGGGAAGGTCGTCGTGATCAGGGCGAGCGACGTGGGCGACGCGATCGCGCCACCCACGCCCTGGAGGGCCCGCGCGGCCAGCAGTTGCCAGGGTTCCTGAGCCAGACCGCCCAGCAGGGAGGCGAAGGTGAACAGCAGGATGCCGGCCATGAACACCCGGCGGCGGCCGAGGATGTCACCGGCCCGCGCACCGAGCAGCAGCAGACCGCCGAAGGTCAGCGTGTAGGCGCTGACCACCCACGTCAGGTCGGTGGTGCTGAACGCGAGCGCGTCTTGAATGTGCGGGAGCGCGATGTTCACAATCGTCGCGTCGAGTACCACCATGAGTTGGCAAGCCGCGATGACGGTGAGTGCGATGCCGGGATGCCCTTCCCGGCGGGCCACGCCCGGTTTCTGGTCGTCCTTGAGCAACTGAGAGGTCGTCACTATGGGTCCCCCATACGGACATTAGTGAACGATGGCGTTCACTGTCGCGTCCAAAGTAGTGAATCCCCAACAGTGAACGCAAGCGTTCACTTAATCGTGCGCCGCTGCCCGCGTCCCCCTTTTTCTGCTGCGGCATGGCGCCACCGCCCCGGAATCCCCGCTTCCCTTTCATGCTGGAGAACGACAGATGGTTACCTCGCGCTGGACGGCCGCGCCTGCCCGGCCGGCTTCCCCTCGTCGGCGCGGTGCGGTGCTGGAGCGCGCGATCCTGGACGCCGCTCTGGAGCAGCTCAGCACGGTCGGCTGGAAGGGGCTGACCATGGAAGGCGTCGCGGCCGGCGCCCAGACCGGCAAGGCCGCGGTCTACCGCCGCTGGCCCTCCAAGGAGGACCTGGTTGCGGACGCCCTCGTCACCGGGCTGCCCCGGGTGGAGAAGGCCCCGGATCACGGCAGCGTCCGCGAGGACCTGCTCGACCTGTGCCGGCAGGTGCGCCGGATCATGTACTCGCGGCCTGGTGCGGCACTGCGCTCAGTGATTCACGAGTGCGATCACGTGCAAGTGCGGCGTTTCGAGGGGCTGATCCTCGGAAGCGTGGTGGAGCCGACCGTCAATCTGCTTCGTGAGGTCATCACCCGTGGCATAGAGCGAGGAGAGGTGCGCTCGGACGCGGCCGACGGGTACGTATTCGACGCGATCCCGGCCATGATGATGTACCGGTCGAAGATGTGCGCAAGCGAATGGCACGACAAAGATCTCGAAGAGATGATCGACCGGCTGATGCTCCCGCTGCTGCGGCCCTACGGCGCCTGAGCCGCCGCGCGGACGCCGCCGGTGCGGGTCGGGCGACCGGGGTGTCGCGCGGCGATCGCGGCGGCGTACGCTAAGGGCGCCATGCCGTACGAACCACCTACTCACACCGTCGAGCGCTCCCTGCGGGCCACGACCGGAGCGAAGGTCATTGCCGGTGTCGACGAGGTGGGGCGCGGCGCCTGGGCCGGGCCCGTCACCGTCTGCGCGGCGATCACCGGACTGCGCCGTCCGCCCGAGGGGCTGACCGACTCCAAGCTGCTGACGATCAAGCGGCGCACGGAACTCGCCGACACCCTCCGGACGTGGGTGACGGCCTACGCGCTGGGGCATGCTTCCCCCGAGGAGATCGACGACCTGGGGATGACGGCCGCGCTGCGGCTCGCCGCGGTCCGCGCCCTGGACGCCCTGCCGGTCCGCCCGGACGCCGTGATCCTCGACGGGAAGCACGACTACCTCGGCGCCCCCTGGAAGGTGCGCACGGTGATCAAGGGCGATCGCTCGTGCGTGGCCGTGGCGGCGGCGTCGGTGATCGCCAAGGTTCAGCGCGACAAAATGATGGCCGAACTGGGTATCGACCATGCAGACTTCGGATTTGCGGACAACGCCGGGTATCCGTCGCCCGTGCACAAGGCCGCACTGGCGGAGCGGGGACCCACCCCGCACCACCGGTTGTCGTGGGCGTATCTTGATGCGTTGCCTCAGTGGCGGCACCTCAAGAAGGTCCGCAGCTGGGCGGACGGAAGCGTTCCGGAAATTGCGGGTCAGCTCGGCTTCGATTTCTGACGGTTCCGCTCGCACTGATGTGCCACCCGGTCATCCGCCCCGCACCAACGTTTGATAAATATCAGCTCATGCCTCTCATTCCCGAGGAGCCTCAGATTCACGAGAGTGCCCAGGGTCCCCGCGCCACTCCGGCCAGCGGCCGTACCGCGCCGACCCCCCGCCCCGTACCCGGCCCCCGCCCCGCGGCTCCGTCCCGCCCCGGTCGTCCCGGCCCTCTGCGGCCCACGCCGCCGGTGCAGCGCACGCCGCGTGACGTGGCTCCGGCCAAGCCAGGCCCCTCCGGCCCGGCCGTCCCCGTCGCCACCGCGGCGGCCCCGCAGATCCAGCTGATCCCGGCCTCGGCCGAGGGTGCGCTCGACGCAGCCGAGGAAGCGGTGGACCTGCTCCTGGAATCGGGCCGCGCCCCCGGTGACGTACTCGTGATCACCACGGGTGCCCAGCACCCGTGGGCCGAGCACGAACTGTCCTTCGGCGAAGCCGCCTACTGGGCACAGCACGACGCCGGTGACGACGTCTTCTACACGGACGCCGCCATCGCCTCCCGTGCCGCGTCCCGTCCGGTGGTCGTCGTGGCCGTCAACGGGGGCGCCGCCTCCGTCGCTGCCACCGCCCTCCCGCTGGCCCACGAGCGGGCCGGTGCCCTGCTGATCGTCTGCGGCGACCCGCAGCAGATCAACTCGGTGCTGGGCGCCGGCGTCTGAGTCTCGGCCGGCACCTCGGGAACACCGGGGCGCCGAACGAGCCGCTCCGGCGCGATCCGCACGGCGCGGCTTCCGGCATGCCCGGACGACGGGCCGCGACGCGACCGCGGCCCGGCCGGCTCACCCCGGACCCCCGGGGAGCGGGACGGAGGCCGGCCGGCGGGGCCTGTCCCGGCCGGTCGCCACAGCCCACCGGTGCCGAGGGCGCGGCGGTTGGTCGCGGCGGCGCGGCGCACATCCGGCCGGACGATGTCGTCCCACCCGCCCCGGCCAGGGCCGGGGCGACCGTCGGGCAAGGGTAGGCGCCGGCCATCGCGAAGGACCACTCGGCGGCGTCGAGCATCTCTAGGTCGTTGAGGTAGTCGCCGAACACCATGTCTGCGCGGGCGTGATGCCGAGCGCGCGCTGCAGGCCGCGCAGGGCGGAACACCCGGCGGATGCCGGACACCCGGGCCGCGACGTCCGGGCTCGCCCGCGCCCCGTCTCCCGCCGACGGGGCACGTCTCCCGCCGACGGGGCACGCCGGCGCGGCTCGGCTCCTCGTTCACACGGGCAGGTGTCGGTGCCCGCGCTGCCCGGTCGGCGGCACCGGCGCCGGTGCGCCCGTGCCGTCGCCGTTCAGCGAGCGGCCGCCCGGCGCAGCACCTCGGAGACCGGCCCGCCGGTGCGGGGCACGAGTGGCGTGGCCTCCGACGTCGCGAAGGGCTCGGGCGGGGATTGCGCGTTGGGCCGGCGTCCGCCGCGTCCCTCGCCCAGCACCTGCCAGCCGTCGTGCGTCAGCGTGATGTACGCCCCGCAGCGCAGCCCGTGCAGCGTGCAGGCGTCGCGCAGCCCCCACATCCAGGCGCCGTCCTCCTCGGTCCAACGCGCGTCGCCCTCACGGCAGTACAGCAGGACGGCCGTGCGCACTGGGGTGCGGCGGCGCAGGTCGTGCGGTATCACCCGGCGGAGCTGGGACAGCAGCGCGTTGCGGAACATCCAGCCGTCGGCCGGGGCCGGGCGGCGCGTGAAGGAGGCACTGGCCCGCAGCCGCTCGTCCGGGTCGAGCACCGCGACGATCGCCGTGGTCGGCTTCGGCTGATGGCGGGCGTGCAGCCCGCTGACGACCTCACGGGGGTTGCGCAGCAGTGGAATTCCGGCGGAGGCCCACTCCGCCGGCTCTAGCAGGCGACTGGCGGAAGCGGCGGACGCGGACGTCGACAACGAGGCCGCCGAGGACGAGGCGAATCCGAAGGTCACGTTCCTCCCTTCGGCTACGCGCCCATACTGCGGGCGAGGTCGGATTCGGGGGAGCGCGCACCGCAGCGGAGCCCAGCTGGATCACGGACGAGCCGTGCGGGTAGCGGACCTCAATTCTTCCTGTCGAACTTGGATGCGGCAACGAGCAATTGGGGCCACCGCCTGCAATCTGGTGGTGCGTGGCTTATATCCCTACCCAAAGGTTGGGCTGGTGATGCCTGGGACGTCCGCTCACCGTACGGCGGGCCGCAGTGAGCGGACGCCCGATCACCCAAGGACGGTCACCAGCCGCCGGGTTCGGGCTGTTCCCGGACGGTCACCGGCAGCGGGGTCCGCACCTTCCCCGGACGGTCACCGGCAGCCGCGCTCCGGTCATCCCTGAACGGCGAGGACCAGCGGCAACACGGCCTGTGCGCCGGACTTCCTGAGCAGGCGGGCCGCGATCGCCAGGGTCCAGCCCGTCTCCGTGAAGTCGTCGACCAGCAGCACTGGACCGTACGACTCGGCGAGTGCCGACGCCAGGGCGGGCGGCACGGTCAGCATGCCGTCGAGGGCCTTCAGCCGCTGCGCGCTGTTGCTCCGCGGCAGCCGGGGCGCGTCCCCGGCGTACTCCACGGAGCCGAGCAGGGGCAGTCTGCCGACCTCGGCGATCCGGGCGCCCAGAGAATGGATCAGCAGGGGCCGGCTGCGCGAGGCGACGGTCACCACGCCCACCGGCCGGGGCGGGGCGTCGGACGCGCCGGAGGCCCAGCCGCCGGGGCCCCGGGCCCAGTCGGCCAGCACGTCGACGACGGCTCGCGCCACGTCGTCCGGCACGGCGGCGTCCGGCGCCTGGGGTGCGAGCAGCGGACGCAGCCGGTTGCCCCAGCCGATGTCGGACAGCCGCCCCAGCGCCCGGCCCGATGCGGCCTGTTCCGCGGCCGGGATGCGTCCCTTGCGGTCGATGCCGATGGCCGGGAGGCCGGTCGGCCACATCCGGCGGGGCTCCACTTCCACCCCGGCACGGCCCAGGTCGCTCCGCGCGGCGTCCAGGGCCGCCGGGGACAGCCCGGCGGCGAAACGCGGTCCCGCGCAGTTGTCGCACCGGCCACAGGGCTTGGCGCCCTCGTCGTCCAGCTGGCGTTGGAGGAACTCCATCCGGCACTCGGTGGTGGTCGCGTACTCACGCATCGCCTGCTGCTCGGCGGCACGCTGGCGGGCCACCCACGCGTAGCGCTCGGCGTCGTACGACCACGGCTGCCCGGTCGCGATCCAGCCGCCCTTGACCCGGCGCACGGCTCCGTCCACGTCGAGGACCTTCAGCATCGTCTCCAGGCGTGAGCGGCGCAGCTCGACCAGCGGCTCCAGGGCGGGCAGCGACAGGGGCCCGTCCGCCTGGGCGAGGACGTCGAGGGTGCGCCGGACCAGGTCCTCGGGAGGGAAGGCCAGCGACGCGAAGTACTCCCAGATCGCCTCGTCCTCCTTACCGGGGAGCAGCAGGACCTCGGCGTGCGCGACGCCGCGGCCGGCCCGGCCGACCTGCTGGTAGTAGGCGATGGGGGAGGAGGGCGAGCCGAGATGGACCACGAAACCGAGGTCCGGCTTGTCGAAGCCCATGCCGAGCGCGGAGGTGGCCACCAGGGCCTTGACGCGGTTGGCGAGCAGATCATCCTCGGCCTGCTGCCGTTCGGCGTTCTCCGTCTTGCCCGTGTACGAGGCGACGGCGTGCCCGCGCTGCCGCAGGAACGCGGTGACCTCCTCGGCGGCGGCGACGGTGAGCGTGTAGACGATGCCGGAGCCGGGCAGCTCGTCGAGGTGGTCGGCGAGCCAGGCCATCCGGTGCGCGGCGTCGGGGAGCCGCAGCACGCCGAGGCTCAGACTCTCCCGGTCCAGCGGTCCGCGCAGCACCAGCGCGTCGGACGCAGCGCCCGTGCCGAGCTGCTCGGCGACGTCCGCGGTCACCCGGGCGTTGGCCGTGGCGGTGGTGGCGAGCACGGGGACGCCGGGCGGGAGGTCGCCGAGCATGGTGCGCAGCCGGCGGTAGTCGGGGCGGAAGTCGTGGCCCCAGTCGGAGATGCAGTGCGCCTCGTCCACGACCAGCAGGCCGGTGGCCGCGGACAGCTTGGGCAGGACCTGGTCGCGGAAGTCGGGGTTGTTCAGCCGCTCCGGCGAGACGAGCAGCACGTCCACGTCGCCCGCCGCGATCTCGGCCTGTACGGTCTCCCACTCCTCGGTGTTGGCGGAGTTGATGGTCCGGGCGTGGATGCCGGCCCGGGCCGCGGCCTCCACCTGGTTGCGCATGAGCGCGAGCAGCGGCGAGACGATCACCGTCGGCCCGCTCCCTGCGGCCCGCAGGAGCGAAGTGGCCACGAAGTACACCGCGGACTTGCCCCATCCCGTGCGCTGGACGACCAGGGCCCGGCGCCGGTCAGCGACCAGGGCCTCGATGGCCCGCCACTGGTCCTCGCGCAGCCGGGCGGCGCCCGTGGCATCCCCGACCAGCCGGGCGAGGACGGCGTCGGCCTGTGCGCGCAGATCCGCGTTGCTCGTGTGCTCCATGCGTCCCATACAACAGGACGCGACCGACAATCGGGCGGGCCCGGCCCGGGGCTGTGGACGACCGGGAGGCCTTGTCGTGTCCCTGATTCGAGTTATCCACAGGCCCAACCGGACTCTCACGATCCGCGAGATCGTCGGCGCATGACGAACCACAGCGAAACCACCGGACCCTTCGACGACAACGACCTCACGGGCCGGGAGCCGTCGACCGGACCCACCGAGCACGCGGCACAGGTCACCCTGCGCACCCCGGCCGAGCTCGCCGACGCACTGCCCTATCTGCTCGGCTACCGCCCGGAGGACAGCATGGTGCTCGTCGCCCTGGACGACCGCCGAGGCCGCGGCAGGTTCGGCGGGCGCGCCCGCCTCGGCATCCCGGCGAACGAGGAGGACTGGGAGGCAGCCGCCCGGCAGCTGGCCCGCGGGCTGGTGACCGGCAGCGAGCGACGCGGCGCCCGGCCCGAGCGGATGGTGGCCTACGTGTGCCAGGAGCCGGCCCCCGGAGAGTCCGGCCGGGACGTCAAGCAGCGGCTGGAGAGGCTCGCCCACCTGATGCGCACCGAGTGCGGCAACCTCGACGTACCCGTCATCGAGGCCCTGTGCATCTCGGACGGCCGCTTCTGGTCGTACTGCTGCCCGGTCAAGGGCTGCTGCCCCGAGGACGGCTCGCCGATGGGCATTCCCGGCACCTCCGTCCTGGCCGCGGCGGCCACCTACGCCGGCATCCAGGTACGCGGCACCCTGCGGGAGCTGCGCGCCAGGTTGCAGCCCTGGGAGACGAGCGCGGCGCTGGAACAGGAGATCGCACTGGACGCGGCCGGCATGAGCCTGGTGCCGCGCATCCTGGACGAGTCGGCCCGCGAGGAGGTGGCGAGGGAGACCATCGGCCTCGCCGAGCGGATCATCCGCCGCTATGCCGCGGCGGCACCCGTCTCCGGCACGCATCCGGCCGACGTCCGCGACGACGACCTCCTCGCAGACGACGAGGCGGCGGCGCTCATCCTCGGGCTGCAGGACCGCACGACCCGTGACCGGGCCGCCGCCTGGATGGAGGGGGACGAGGCGGCCTCGGCACTCCGCCTCTGGCGAGCCCTGGCCCGCCGCTGTGTCGGCCCCTACGGCGAGCACGCCGCCGCACCTCTGACGCTCGCGGGTTGGGTCGCCTGGTCCATGGGGGACGAACTGGAGGCGCGGGAGGCACTGGCCATGGCACTGGGCGCGGACCCCGACTATCTCTTTGCCCGGCTGCTGCACCAGGCGTGCAACGAGGGACTCGACCCCGAGGCCGTCCGCCGCTGCCTGCGCGGGGAGAGGGCGGGCCGAACGCCGACCGCCACCACGGAGCAGGCCGACCGGACACCGCCGACCACTCTCCCCGGGAGCCCGGATCCCCTGTGGCCGGCCTCCGGAGCCGACGCCCTGACCGACGGCCGGGACACCGAACCCGGCTCGCGGACACGCACGCGACGCCGGCGCCGGGTGCGATCCGCGGACAGCACCGACGGCCGTCACACCGCCACGGCACGGGGAGACCGGCGGAGGCCGGCCGACTCCCGGCCACGACCGTCCGCCGCCGAGGCCGCCCGGCCCGGCACCCGCGGCCCGAGCGCCACACGCACGCCTGCGGCGGGCCGGGGCGACGCCACGACCGGTGCCGCCGGGTCGGACGGCGGGGACCGGCAGCCCGGGGCCGACGAATGAGCACCGCCGGCCGCCGTGGGACCGGTCGGCCAGCACCCCTCGGCGGGGCGGCCGGAGATGCGCCACAGGGCATCCTGGGCGTGGCCGCACGAGGACGGAACGCGCCACCAGGGCGGTACCGGAGCCGACTGGATGACACCGAGCCCCCGCCTGGCCCGGTCGGCCGGCCTGGTCCGGTCGGCCCGCCTGACCCGGTCGCCCCATCCGAGCCTGTCGGTCCGCTTGGCCCGCGTGGTCCGGTCGCCGTGGCCGGCCCAGCCCGTCGGACGCCCCGCCGGTGCCTTCGAGGGCTGTACGCCGGCGCACCGTACCTCCGGTGGTGGCGTCGGCCGAAGACCGCTCCACGCGCTGTCCGAGGGGGCCGCTCGCACCGCCATTCGGTCGGCTTCACCGGGGCAGGCCGTGACCCGGACTCGTCCCCTTCCGTTCACCTGAGTGGCGGAACGCCCGCACCGGCCGTGCCGCCGTACTTCCCCCGTCCCCCGGGGCGGTCCACCGGCCACCCGGCACGCCCGAGGCGCACCGAGAGCAGAAGAAGCCACCCCATGCACCAACAGCCGACTCAGCCCTCCGCCGCGGGCCTGCGTCCGCCCCGGAGCAGGATCGAGCCGTTCCCGGACGACCAGTCCGTCCCGCGCACGCCGAAGAGCTCCGACCCGCCACCGCCGTCGTCCGCGGCTCCCCGCTCCCAGCCGCAGCCGCCGGCCACCCAGGGCGGACGCCCTTCCCCTTCTCCAGACCCAGCCCCAGCCCCCGCCCGTCCGCACCGACCCGCCACCGCTTCGCCGCCGAGCGCCGCACCGCCACCGCGCACCCCTCCACCTGCGCGCACCGCCCCGCCGCCGAGCGCCGCACCACCACCCCACACCCCTCCACCTCCGCGCGCCGCACCTCCGCGCACCGCCCCGCCCCCACGCACCGTCTCGGCCGGGAGGCCGGCGGCCGAGCTGCCGTCCACGCACACCGCGCTGATCTGTGTGGCCCTGCCCGGCCTCGTCATCTCCGGCGAGCCGGGACAGCTGGCAGGCCGGGGACTGGACGGCTTCTACCGAGGCGGCAGGCGGCTGCTCTCCCGGTGCCAGGTCCGGGTGGCGGGCCGGGAACCCCTGCCGGTGCAGGCCAGGATGACCGGAGCCGACAGCGCACGCTTCGTGGGGACACTGCGTGCTTCCCCGGCTGCCGGTCCCGACCCGGACGTCGTCGTCGAACGAACCCGTCACGCCGACGGGACCGAACGGATCACCCTCCGCAGCGCCGCACTGCGCCCGCTGCGCCTGCCCGTCGAGGTGGCCCTCGGCACCGACCTGGCGGAGCTCGGCGCCATCGCCGCCGGTGCGGCGGGGCCCGAACTGCCGGCCAGTGTCCACGACTCGGGTCTGCGCTGGGCCACGGCCGGCGCCGCCGCCTGCGTCACCGCCGACCCGCCGCCCTCCGACGCGCTGGCGTCCGCCGGACTGCTCGGCTGGGAACTGGAGCTGCCACCGGGTGGGACGGCAACCGTGGAACTGCGGGTGCGACCGGAAGGCGCGGGCCCCCTGCGGGCCGTGGGGCACGCCGCGACCAGTCCTCTCGCCCCCGCCCGGGCGACGGGCGACGACCCCCGGGTGGACCTGCTGCTGCACACGGCCGTCGCCGACCTCCAGGCCCTGCTCCTGCGCGACCCGGCACATCCCTCCGACACCTACCTCGCGGCCGGCGCGCCCTGGCGCTGCGGAATGGCCCCCGCCGAAGCCCTCGCCGCCGCCCGTATGACGCTGCCGCTGGGCACCCGGCTCGCCGCGGGAACGCTGCGTGCTCTGGCCCGCACCCAGCTCCCGGGCGCCGGCCCCGGGGCCGGCATGATCCCCGGCCCCCGACGCGACGCCGGGCCCCACCTCCCGCCGAGCTGCACGGGAACGGAGGCCACACTGCTCTTCCCCGTCCTGCTCGCCGAGGCCCGCCGTTGGGGAATGCCCGAACAGGAGACACAGGAACTCCTGCCCGCGGCCGAGCGCTGCCTGACCTGGCTGCGGAGCACCGTCGGCGACGGCACCTACCTCTGCGACCCGCACCCCTCGGGACCGGCCCGCTGCGAGATCCAGGCGCACGCGCACCGCGCGGCCCTGCTCGGAGCCGACCTGCTCGACGCCCATGACAGACCGGGCGCCACGGAGCTGCGGCAATGGGCGCAGACCCTGCGGGCGGCGTTCCGGGCCGACTTCTGGCTGGAGGACCGTGGTGGCGGACGCCCGGCCGCGGCCCTGGCGCCGGACGGCCGCCCCCTGCCCCACCTGGCCGCCACCGCCGTCCACCTCCTCGACACCGGGCTGCTCGGTGCCGGCCGCCTCGCCCCCGGCCTGCTCGACAAGGTGCACACCGAACACCTCGCCCGGCTGCTCGGCACCCCCGCCATGGACGCCGGCTGGGGACTGCGCGGCCTCGGTGCCAAGGAGGCGGGACACAACCCGTTCGGCCACCGGACCGGCGCCGTGCGCACCCATGAGACCGCGCTCGCGGTCACCGGACTGATCGCGGCGGGCTACGAGAAGGAAGCCTCCGGCCTGCTGAGAGGGCTGCTGGACGCGGCGGAGCACTTCGGCCACCGGCTGCCCGAGATGTACGCCGGCGAACAGCGCTCCGCCGGTACCGCCCCGCTGCCGCACCCCGCGGCCTGCAGGCCGGCGGCCACCGCGGCGGCGTCCGTGGTCCTGCTGCTCACCGCGCTCGCGGGCATCCGCCCCGACGCCCCGGCCCGCACGGTCACCCTGCGCCCCGTGCGGAGCGCCCCCCTCGGCGAACTGGGCCTCAGCGGACTGAGCATCGCGGGCGCCCCCTTCGCCGTACGGATCAGCCGGCTTGGACTCGCCATGGTGGAAGAGGCGGCGCAGGGACTGCAACTCGGAGTGTGACGACCGGGAAGGGGAGCGTGACCTCGTAGAACACCATCGGACCGGCGGCCGGGAGCCGGCCGCCGCGCCCCGTGGGGGGACGAAGCGGAACCGGCACGGACGCTGCCCGGGATGGGAGTGTTTATCGTCAGGCAGACGACTATGATCGCGGCATGCCCTACGACCCGTCAGCATTTCCGCCTTTCGCCGTCACCGTGGACCTGGTCGTGCTGACCGTGCGCCGCCATGCCCTGTGCGCGCTGGCGGTACGCAGGGGCGAGCCGCCCTTCCAGGGGCGCTGGGCGCTGCCCGGTGGGTTCGTACGGGCGGATGAGGACCTGTCCCAGGCGGCGGCGCGCGAGCTGGCGGAGGAGACCGGGCTGTGTGCCCACGAGCCCTCGGCGCCGGCTCAGGACAACGGAGCCCACCTGGAGCAGCTCGCGACCTACGGCGACCCCAAGCGGGATCCGCGCATGCGCGTGGTCAGCGTCGCGCACCTCGCGCTCGCACCCGACCTGCCCGCGCCGCGCGCCGGGGGTGACGCCAGCAACGCGCGCTGGGCCCCGGTCGAGGAACTGCTCCAGCAGGGCGGTTACGGCCGCGACGGGGAGCCCGTGGCACCGCTCGCCTTCGACCACGCCCAGATCCTCGCCGACGGAGTGGAGCGCGCCCGCTCCAAGATCGAGTACTCGTCGCTGGCCACGGCCTTCTGCCCGCCGGAGTTCACCGTCGGGGAGCTGCGCCGGGTGTACGAGGCCGTGTGGGGCGTGGCCCTCGACCCGCGCAACTTCCACCGCAAGGTCACCGGAACCCCCGGCTTCCTCGTCCCCACGGGAGGGACGACCACCCGCCAGGGCGGGAGGCCGGCCCAGCTCTTCCGGGCCGGCGGCGCCACGCTGCTCAACCCCCCGATGCTGCGTCCCGAGGTCTGAGACGCGGGGCGGCGGGCCGTCGCACGGCTGCCGCGCCGACCGCCCGTACCGAGCCCCCGCCTCCGTCGAACGGAGGACAGGAACAGGCTTGGTGTGCACGCCATGTACTCACAAGTCGCCTCATACCCGAAAAACCGGACATGGGGCGCTATCTTGCTTCAGGTGATCCAGGCCTTCGGACTGACCAGCATTCCCCGCAAGGCGCACCCGCCCGCCGTCGACGACCTTTCCTTCGAAGCGCGCGCCGGCCGTGTCACCGCGCTCCTCGGCGGCTCCGGCGCGGGCAAGACGACGACGCTCAGACTCATGCTCGAGCTGCAACCGGGGCGCGGCATCACCTACTTCAGGGGGCGGCCCCTGCACCGGATCGCCCACCCGTCACGGGAAGTCGGCGTACTCCTCGGTGACGTACCGGGCCACCCGTCCCGCACCGTCCGCGGCCATCTGCGCATGCTCTGCGCGGCCTCCGGGGTGCCCGCACGGCGCGCCGACGAAGTCCTCGAAGTGGTCGGCCTCGTCAGCCTCCGCGAGGAGCGCCTCGGCACCCTGTCGCGGGGCATGGACCGCAGACTCGGCCTCGCCTGCGCCCTGCTCCCCGATCCGCACACGCTCGTCCTGGACGAACCCGCCGAGGGCCTCTCCGCCCGCGAGGCCCAGTGGATGCACGGCATGCTGCGGGCGCACGCCACCCAGGGCGGCACGGTGCTGTTCACCACGGCCGACACCAAAGAGGCCGCGCGCACCGCCGACCGGGTCGTCACGCTCGACGGCGGCAAACTCGTCGCCGACCAGGAGGCCAAGGAGTTCGCCCGCACCCGGCTGCGCCCTCGTGTGGCCGTCCGCAGCCCCCACGCCGCCCGTCTCGCGGCTCTGCTCGGCAAGGAGGCCCGCACCGCCCGCCGCTCCGTCGAAGTCGTACGCGAGGGCGGCAACCGCCTCTCGGTGTACGGCACCACGACCGCCGACGTCGGCGAGATCGCCTTCCGGCACGGCATCCTGGTGCACCAACTGGCCGACGAAGTGGGAGACTTGGGGCCCTCGGTCGACGGCGCTGGTGATGGCCCGGCGGGCTCCGCCAAGTCCCGGCAGGCGGTTTCCGGCTCGCCGTCGGGGGAGCGGGAGGCCCGGCCGGCGGAGCGGGACACCGGGGCCCCCGTCGTCGCCGAGGAGCGGGAGCACGACTCGGGCGGCCGTTCCCGGGCGGCGGCTCGCGCAAGTGCCGTGAACGACTTCGCGACGCCGGAGTCCGCCCCGTCGTCCACGCCGGAGTCCAGCCCGGCAGCCGCGTCCGGCAGCTCGCCCGACGACTCGGGCCGAGCCATGGACGAGACACAGGCGATGCAAGGACCCGCGGGACCGGGCCGTGCGCGCCCGGCCCTGCCGCGGGGGGACGCCGCGTCTGGTCTGCCGTCGCCGCAGCCGCGCACCGCTGCGGCGGCGACGGAAGCGGGGGTCACGGCACCCGACCCGGCAGCGACCGGGACGGGCGCGGACCGCGACTTCTCCGCGCCCGGGCCGGGCACGGCGCCGGGACCCTCATCGGCGTACCCCACGGTTTCCGGCCACGGGTCCGGCCCGCGCGGGCGCATCCCGGCCGACCCGTCGGCACCGGAGGCGGAGCGGGCGACGGCCGGACCTTCTTCGGCCGACGAGGAGCGGGGCGCGCCGTCCGAGCACCACGGCGAGGCGCACGACGGCACGGAACCTCACGGCACTGACCCTCATGACGCGAACGTCCACGGCGGCACGGAACCTCACCGCACTGACCCTCATGGCGCGAAGGCCCACGGCGGGGAACCTCTCGGCGCGGGACCCCGCGAGCCCGGACACCCTGGGCCGGTGCACGACGGAACCGCATCCGGTGCGGAGGCCGGACTGGACCGGCCGCCGGGACCGGGGTCCGGCGGTGGTGGCGACGAGACGCCCGAAGGCGCCGTCGGCGGCCGGTCCGCCGACGCGGCGACCGCTGCGGGCAACGGCGCCGGGGGAAATGCGGCGAGCTCCGGCCCGCAGACCGGCGGCGAGAACACCGCCACCACGACCATCGTCGGTACCCGCCCCCTGCTCCCCGGGGCCAGGAACCCCGCCACCCGGCAGTCGCAGGCCGCCCGCGCGGCCCGTCCCGAGGGCGTCCGCACGCCCGCCGCCCTCTCGCCCCTCCCGCCCCCGATCTCCGTCCGTCCCGCCACCACCCCGCTGCGCCCACTGCGTTACGAGATCCGGCGCGCCACCGGAATCGGCACCGGCTTCCTCACCTGCGGTGCCGCGCTCGCGGTGTCCGCGCTCACCGCCGTACTCCTGGCGCGGATCGGGCACACGCCACAGGCGCGGCTGTTCGCGGCATGGCCGCGGGAGATGCCGCTGCCGCCCGCGGCGCTCGCGGCGGGTCTGCTCGGCGCGCTGGCCTTCGGGGACGAGTTCCGCCACCCCGCCCTGGCGGCGGACCGCGGCACCGTCCCCCGCCGACTGGGGCTGCTCACCGCGAAACTGCTCGTCTCCGGAGCCACGGCAACGCTGCTGGCCTTCCTGACCCTGGGCTGCGACGCCGAGGTGCTCTACATCGTCTACGGACGGGAGCTGACGGAAGTTCCCGGGGACTGGCTCGCACTCACCGCGAGTTGGTTCGGACTGGTCCTCGGCTGTGCCTGGGCGGGGGTGCTGGCGGCCGGCGTGTTCCGGTCCACCACGGCCGGACTGGCCGCCGTCCTCGCCGTACCCGTGCTCGTCGTACCCCTCGTGCACAAGGCGCTCCAGGGTCCGGCCGTGCGGTTGGCGGCCGACTTCCCGGTGCGTCTGCGGGAGGTCCACCTGCTGCAATGGCCCTTCGGCGGTGAACGCTACCTGCTGGCGGCGGCGCGGGTCGTCGCCCAACCCGTCGGCGAGGCACTGGCGTTGTCACTGGCGGGACTGCTGTGCGCGTACGTGGTCACGGCGCTGCGCACCAGGTTCCGGTGACCACCGTGTTTACGGTTCCGGTCCCGCCGTGTCGGCAACTCCCCGCAAAGAGCCCGTTTCTTTCCGATAAGGCGTCAATTGCGACGGGGTGAGCGATCACCCTTTCGTGTGCTTTTCACCAAAGACCTCAAGGGAGTTGGAAGGCGCGCCGACAAAGGATCCGTGAGTACCCTTGCGCACACCATGATGACCGCCGCCCGCGCCGCAGACTCAGGTCTGGCCGGCCCGGGCGAACTCGACCGCTACCCCTACGCCGAGGCCCCCATGGCCGACCGCGTCGGCGCGCCCGTCTGGGACGGAGGGGACCCCGAGCTGGGCCGGGTCGGCCGCCGGGCCACGGGCAGCCGTGGCCGTGGCCTGCACGGCCAACTCGTTCAGCAGCTGGGACAGATGATCGTCTCCGGCGATCTGGGCGCGGACCGTCCGCTGGTGCCCGAGGAGATCGGCCAGCGTTTCGAGGTCTCCCGCACCGTCGTCCGCGAGTCCCTCCGCGTCCTCGAGGCCAAGGGCCTGGTCAGCGCCCGGCCGAACGTCGGCACGCGGGTGCGTCCCGTCAGTGACTGGAACCTCCTCGATCCGGACATCATCGAGTGGCGGGCCTTCGGGCCCCAGCGCGACGACCAGCGGCGCGAGCTCAGCGAGCTGCGCTGGACGATCGAGCCGCTCGCGGCCCGGCTCGCCGCGGGGCACGGGCGCGAGGACGTCCAGCAGCGCCTCTGCGACATGGTCGAGATCATGAGCCACGCCATGGCCCAGGGAGACGCCCTCACCTACTCCCGCGCCGACACGGAGTTCCACACCCTCCTCATCCAGATCGCGGGCAACCGGATGCTGGAGCACCTGTCCGGCATCGTCTCGGCGGCTCTCCAGGTCTCCGGCGGTCCGGTCACCGGCTGTGACCGGCCGAACGAGGCGGCCCTCGCGCAGCACGCCCGGATCGTCGACGCGCTCGGCACCGGCGACGGAACGGCGGCGGAGACGGCCATGCGCCAGCTGCTCACGGTCCACCCCGAGGTGGAGCGCGTGGTGCCCGCGCCGCGTGAGCACTGACCCCGCGAAGGGCGCGGTGCGGTCGCCGGTGTGCGGCGTCCTCGTGGTGCTCGGGGCGGCGCCGGACCCCCGGTCCGGCCGCCGCCGGCCCCCGCCGGACTGTGTGGAGTCCGGCGGGGCCCGGCGGTGGGACGGGAGCCGTGGTCGGTTCCGGCGGTGGGACGACAGCCGTGGTCGGTTCCGGCGGTGGGGCGGCAGCCGTGGTCGGTTCCGGCGGTGGGACGGGAGCCGTGGTCGGGCACGTGTGGCACGGAGTCGAGTGGTGCACCGGTCTGCCCACTTCTGATCGCTTTTGACCGCTTACGGGGTGTGACTCGGGCCACGCAGATTGGGCGTAACGCTCGTGGAGACAGCGCGATGACCTAAGAGGTGACAGCCGCGGAGGGAATACGGACGCCATACGAGGCGCTGTGCATCTTCCCGGCCCCCGCCCGCGCCGTCGGCCCATCCCCAGGCCGGTGGTCGGCTCCTGTCCGCAGTGGACGGTGCCGGAAGCCGTTTTCCAACGTTCCGAGAGGTTGTTCGTGTCGGCCAGCACATCCCGTACGCTCCCGCCGGAGATCGCCGAGTCCGTCTCTGTCATGGCGCTCATTGAGCGGGGAAAGGCTGAGGGGCAGATCGCCGGCGACGATGTGCGTCGGGCCTTCGAAGCTGACCAGATTCCGGCCACTCAGTGGAAGAACGTACTGCGCAGCCTCAACCAGATTCTTGAGGAAGAGGGTGTGACGCTGATGGTCAGTGCCGCAGAGCCCAAGCGCACCCGCAAGAGCGTCGCAGCGAAGAGCCCGGCCAAGCGCACCGCCACCAAGACGGTCCCGGCGAAGACGGTGACCACCAGGAAGGCCACCGCGCCGGCCGCCCCCGCGGCCCCCGCCGCGCCGGCCGCCGCCGATTCCGCCGAGGAAGCCGGACCCGCCAAGAAGGCCGCTGCCAAGAAGACGACCGCCAAGAAGGCCGTCGCCAAGAAGACCGTCGCGAAGAAGACGGCCGCGAAGAAGACGACCGCCAAGAAGGACGACGTCGAGCTTCTCGAGGACGAGGTTCTCGAGGACACCAAGGTCGCCGACGAGCCCGAGGGCGCCGAGAGCGCCGGCTTCGTCCTGTCCGACGAGGACGAGGACGACGCGCCCGCGCAGCAGGTCGCCGCGGCCGGCGCCACCGCCGACCCGGTCAAGGACTACCTGAAGCAGATCGGCAAGGTCCCCCTCCTCAACGCCGAGCAGGAGGTCGAGCTCGCCAAGCGCATCGAGGCGGGCCTGTTCGCCGAGGACAAGCTGGCGAACTCCGACAAGCTCGCCCCGAAGCTCAAGCGCGAGCTGGAGATCATCGCCGAGGACGGCCGCCGCGCCAAGAACCACCTCCTGGAGGCCAACCTCCGTCTGGTGGTCTCCCTGGCCAAGCGCTACACCGGCCGCGGCATGCTCTTCCTGGACCTCATCCAGGAGGGCAACCTCGGTCTGATCCGCGCGGTCGAGAAGTTCGACTACACCAAGGGCTACAAGTTCTCCACGTACGCCACCTGGTGGATCCGTCAGGCGATCACCCGCGCCATGGCCGACCAGGCCCGCACCATCCGTATCCCGGTGCACATGGTCGAGGTCATCAACAAGCTCGCGCGCGTGCAGCGCCAGATGCTCCAGGACCTGGGCCGCGAGCCCACCCCGGAGGAGCTGGCCAAGGAGCTCGACATGACCCCGGAGAAGGTCATCGAGGTCCAGAAGTACGGCCGTGAGCCCATCTCGCTGCACACCCCGCTGGGCGAGGACGGCGACAGCGAGTTCGGTGACCTCATCGAGGACTCCGAGGCCGTCGTCCCCGCCGACGCGGTCAGCTTCACGCTCCTCCAGGAGCAGCTGCACTCCGTCCTGGACACCCTGTCCGAGCGCGAGGCCGGCGTCGTCTCCATGCGCTTCGGTCTCACCGACGGTCAGCCCAAGACCCTCGACGAGATCGGCAAGGTCTACGGCGTGACGCGTGAGCGCATCCGCCAGATCGAGTCCAAGACCATGTCGAAGCTGCGCCACCCGTCCCGTTCCCAGGTGCTGCGCGACTACCTCGACTAGGTCGCGGTCGCACGTCGCACGAAGGCCCGGTTCCCCCGCGGGGGCCGGGCCTTCGTGCTGCGCACTTCGGCCGCGTGCCTGACTCTGGGTGTCCCAGGAGCGCTCGTGAGTGAGGAGCCCGTATGCGCCGTACCGTTGCCCGGGCACTGATCGGGCCGCTGGCCCTGGCGGCCGCCGGCACCGCGGTACCCCTGGTCGGCGCGGCCCCCGCCGTCGCCGGCAGCGTGGTCGTCGGGGGGTTCCCGATCGACGTCTCCGAGGCTCCCTGGACGGTGGCACTGGCCAGCCGTGACCGGTTCGGCGGTATGCGGGCGGGGCAATTCTGCGGCGCGGTGGCCATCGACCGCACCATGGTGCTCACCGCCGCCCACTGTCTGTCCGCGGACGTCCTCGGCGCACCGCCGGACCGTGTGCCCGACCTCAGGGTCATCGCGGGCCGCACGGACCTGCTGTCGGCGCAAGGCGAGGAGATCGCCGTACGGGGCATCGCGATCAATCCGGCGTACGACGTCGCGACGAGCTCCGGTGACTTCGCGGTCGCCACCCTCGCCAAGCCGCTGCCGCAGAACGCGGTCGTGGCCATGGCGCGGGCGGGCGACCCGGCCTACGCGCCGGGCACCGAGGCCCTGGTGTCCGGGTGGGGCGACACGACCGGCGGCGGAGCCTACGCGCGCCGGCTCCGCGCCGCACGCGTGCGCGTACTGCCCGACGACACCTGCGCCCGCGCCTATCCGGGCGGCCCCGACGGCACCTACCGGGCCGCCACGATGCTGTGCGCGGGCGAGCCCGCCGGGGGCCGTGACGGCTGCCAGGGGGACAGCGGAGGGCCGCTGGTGGCCGGGGGCCGGCTGATCGGCGTGGTGTCCTGGGGGAGCGGGTGCGGGCGACCGGGATACCCCGGCGTCTACACGCGCGTCTCCGAGATCGTGCGGGCGCTGGAGCCGGCCGCAGCGGCCCGGAAACAGCCCGTCACCCGCTCCTGAGCGGGCTGCGGGCATGAGCACGGGCGGCCTCTCCCGGTGAGGAGAGGCCGCCCGTTCACCGGCCTGTGCCGGGGCTGGCTCGTCGGGTGTGCGAGATTCAGCGCTCTTGCTCGGAAGCGGTGTTGGGAACGGACGTCAGCCGCTCCGTCTCGTCCTGTATCTCAGCGGCGATCTTCTTGAGTTCCGGCTCGAACTTGCGACCGTGATGGGCGCAGAAGAGCAGCTCTCCGCCGCTGAGCAGGACGACGCGCAGGTATGCCTGGGCGCCGCAGCGGTCGCAGCGATCGGCGGCCGTCAGCGGGCTCGCGGGGGTCAGAACAGTAGTCACGTCGCCTCTTCTCTAGCTCGACGAGCTGTCGTACCAGGGTCAACATCCAACCAGCCCGAAAACGTTCCCGCTCGTGGCTTTTCCTCGAAAAAATCTCTCCGGGGCGGCTGTCTGCTGCCGGTTGGCGGCGAATGTGCCGTATTGCGTCTCTTGTGTGCTTACGGGTTCGCGCTGTCTTGCTGTCTCGGTCCTCCCGGCGGGGTTGCCGGTTGTTCATGAGGACGTGCCCGGAGCCTAAATGGTTCATGCCTCCAAGGGAACGTGATGTGTACTTCACTCCATCGAGGTATCGAACGTGTATCCGAACCTGGACTAGTGTGAGTTCCCGACGAGGGTGGCGTTACACCGGCTCTACCAGGGCTCGGTACCCTCTGAGCGGCGACCGAAGCCGCCCCCTTACCCACCAGGGGGCAACCTGAAATTCAGCGAGGAGCGAACCGCGTGACCGCCGATACGTCCGTGCCGTCCACAGCGCTGCTGGCAGGAGCAGACCGGGACGGTTCCAACTACACCGCGCGGCACCTGCTCGTCCTCGAGGGCCTCGAGGCCGTACGCAAGCGACCGGGCATGTACATCGGCTCGACCGACAGCCGCGGTCTGATGCACTGCCTGTGGGAGATCATCGACAACTCCGTGGACGAGGCCCTCGGCGGCTACTGCGACCACATCGAGGTCGTCCTCCACGACGACGGCTCCGTGGAGGTCCGGGACAACGGCCGCGGCATCCCCGTCGACGTCGAGCCGAAGACGGGCCTGTCCGGCGTCGAGGTCGTCATGACCAAGCTCCACGCGGGCGGCAAGTTCGGCGGCGGCTCCTACGCCGCCTCCGGCGGTCTGCACGGCGTCGGTGCCTCCGTGGTGAACGCCCTCTCCGCCCGTCTCGACGTCGAAGTGGACCGTGGCGGTCACACGCACGCGATCAGCTTCCGGCGCGGCGTGCCGGGCGGCTTCGCGGGGGCCGGCGCCGAGGCGAAGTTCGAGGCCAGGAGCGGACTGCGCAAGGCCAAGAAGATCCCCAAGACGCGCACCGGCACGCGCGTGCGTTACTGGGCGGACCGGCAGATCTTCCTCAAGGACGCCAAGCTCTCCCTGGACAACCTGCACCAGCGCGCCCGGCAGACCGCCTTCCTGGTACCCGGCCTGACCATCGTCGTCCGCGACGAGTTCGGCCTCGGCGAGGGCGGCAGCAAGGGCGAGGAGTCCTTCCGCTTCGACGGCGGCATCAGCGAGTTCTGCGAGTACCTGGCCGGTGACAAGCCGGTGTGCGACGTGCTGCGCTTCTCGGGCCACGGCACCTTCAAGGAGACCGTTCCCGTCCTGGACGACCACGGGCAGATGACGCCCACCGAGGTCACCCGCGAACTGGGCGTCGACGTCGCGCTGCGCTGGGGCACCGGCTACGACAGCACGGTCCGGTCCTTCGTCAACATCATCGCCACGCCGAAGGGCGGCACCCATGTCGCCGGCTTCGAGCAGGCCCTCACGCAGACGCTGAACGATGTGCTGCGTGCCAAGAAGATGCTGCGGGTGGCCGAGGACAACATCGTCAAGGACGACGCCCTGGAGGGCCTCACCGCCGTCGTCACCGTGCGCCTGGCCGAGCCGCAGTTCGAGGGGCAGACCAAGGAGGTCCTCGGCACCTCGGCGGCCCGCCGCATCGTGAACAACGTGGTGACCAAGGAACTGAAGGCGTTCCTGACCGCCTCCAAGCGTGACGCCGCCGCGCAGGCCCGGGTCGTCATGGAGAAGGTGGTCGCGGCCGCCCGTACCCGTGTCGCGGCCCGCCAGCACAAGGACGCTCAGCGCCGGAAGACGGCTCTGGAGTCCTCGTCCCTGCCGGCGAAGCTCGCGGACTGCCGCAGCGACGACGTCGACCGCAGCGAGCTGTTCATCGTCGAGGGCGACTCCGCGCTCGGCACGGCCAAGCTGGCGCGGAACTCCGAGTTCCAGGCGCTGCTGCCGATCCGGGGCAAGATCCTCAACGTGCAGCGCTCGTCCGTGACCGACATGCTCAAGAACGCCGAGTGCGGCGCGATCATCCAGGTCATAGGGGCCGGCTCGGGCCGCACCTTCGACATCGACCAGGCCCGCTACGGCAAGATCATCATGATGACCGACGCCGATGTGGACGGCTCGCACATCCGCTGCCTGCTGCTCACCCTGTTCCAGCGGTACATGCGGCCGATGGTCGAGGCCGGCCGGGTCTTCGCCGCCGTGCCGCCGCTGCACCGCATCGAGCTGGTCCAGCCGAAGAAGGGGCAGGACAAGTACGTCTACACGTACTCGGACCGTGAGCTGCGCGACAAGCTCATGGAGTTCCAGAGCAAGGGCGTCCGGTACAAGGACTCCATCCAGCGCTACAAGGGCCTGGGCGAGATGGACGCCGACCAGCTGGCCGAGACCACGATGGACCCGCGCCACCGCACCCTGCGCCGCATCAACCTCTCCGACCTGGAGGCCGCCGAACAGGTCTTCGACCTGCTGATGGGCAACGACGTGGCGCCCCGCAAGGAGTTCATCTCCAGCTCGGCGGCGACGCTGGACCGGTCCCGCATCGACGCGTAGCCGCCGTCGCCCGGCCTCGGCCGACGGGGCCGGGCCGGGCGGGCTCCCCGCAGCAAGTGGCCGGTCCGGCCGCCCACCGGGGAAATCACCTGATGGGGTGAAGAGCCGGAGGAAGAAGAGTCAGGACTCTTCCCGTTCTGTCCATCCTTGGGCATGCAGTCAAGCAACGGTTGCCCCCGCGAAGCCGGGGACGGCCCCGAGAGATCCGCCGGGAGCCGGGCGGACCACGGCGGGCCGTCCGGCGACATGACCTACGAGGACCCCTGGTACGACGCCCTGGCCTCCGGCTGGGGAGAGCGGGACGGGGCCGGCGTCCCCGCTCCGTCCGTACCGCACGCGCGCGGGGAGCGCGGTACCACGCCGGCCCGCGCCCGCGAGGTGTACGTCGAGGTGCAGCGCAGCGAGGCGTTCCAGGAGGTGCGGGGCAGGTACCGGCGGTTCGTGGTGCCGGGGGCCGCCGCCTTCCTCGTCTGGTACGTCGGGTACGTGGTCGCCGCCACGACCGCACCCGGACTGATGGCCCGGCCCGTGCTGGGCGCGGTGAACGTCGGGATGCTCGCGGGGCTCGGACAGTTCCTCAGCACGTTCCTGCTCACGTGGGCGTACGCCCGGCACGCGCGGCTGCGCCGGGACCGGGCGGCGCTGGAACTGCGCTGGGACACGCAGGAGCTGGCCCGAGGCGTGCGGGGAGGTGCCCTGTGACCGGTGACCATCAGACGCTGGCGTTGCTGCTGTTCAGCGGATTCGTGGCGGTCACGCTGGGGATCACGACCTGGGTGAGCCGCAGGCGGCAGGGTTCGGCGGACGAGTTCTACGCCGGCGGACGGTTGTTCTCCCCCCTGGAGAATGGTTTTGCCATCGCGGGTGACTACATGTCGGCTGCCTCCTTCCTCGGCATCACCGGGATCATCGCGCTGTACGGCTACGACGGGCTGCTGTACAGCGTGGGCTTCCTCGTCGCGTGGCTGGTCGTGCTGTTCCTGGTCGCCGAACTGGTCCGCAACTGCGGGCGGTTCACCCTGGCCGACGTGGTGGCCGCGCGGATGAGCGAGCGGCCGGTGCGGATCGCCGCGGGAACCTCTTCGGTCACGGTGTCCGTTCTCTATCTGGTGGCGCAGATGGTCGGCGCGGGCAGTCTGGTGGCGCTGCTGCTGGGGCGTACCAGCGGTGCGGCCCAGGCCTGGGCGGTGATCGGCGTCGGGGCGCTCATGGTGATCTACGTGTCGTTGGGCGGGATGCGGGCCACCACGTGGATCCAGATCGTGAAGGCGGTCCTCCTGCTCAGCGGCACGGTCGTGCTCACCGTGCTGGTCCTGCTCCGCTTCCACGGCGACGTCGACCGGCTGCTGCTCACGGCCGCGGAGAGGAGCGGTCACGGCAGGGCGTTCCTGGCGCCGGGCCTGAAGTACGGCGGGGACTGGACGGCCCGGCTCGACTTCATCAGCCTCGGGCTCGCGCTGGTGCTGGGCACGGCGGGCCTGCCGCACATCCTGTCCCGCTTCTACACCGTGCCGACCGCGCGGGCCGCCCGCCGTTCCGTCGTGTGGTCCATCGGCCTGATCGGCAGTTTCTACCTGATGACGATCGTCCTCGGGTTCGGCGCGGCGGCGGTGGTGGGGCCGGCGGCCGTACGCGGGTCGAACGCGGCCGGGAACACGGCGGTGCCCCTCCTCGCCCTGGACCTCGGCGGCGGGGCGGGCTCCACCGGCGGAACGGTGCTGTTCGCGGTGGTCGCCGCCGTGGCCTTCGCCACGATCCTGGCGGTGGTCGCGGGCATCACGCTCGCCTCCTCCGCTTCGGTGGCCCACGACCTGTACGCGTCGCTGCGACGGCCGCGCGGCGGGGACCCGCGCAGCGAGGTGGCGGTGGCGCGGTGGGCCGCGGTCGGCGTGGGCGTCGTGGCGATCGCGCTCGGTCTGCTGGCCCGCGATCTCAACGTCGCCTTCCTCGTCGGCCTCGCCTTCGCGGTCGCGGCGTCGGCGAACCTTCCGGTCCTGCTCTACTCGCTGTTCTGGCGCGGCTTCACCACGCGGGGCGCGGTCTGGGCGGTGTACGGCGGGCTGCTTCCGGCGATCGGGCTCGTGCTGCTGTCCCCGGTGGTGTCCGGCAGCCCGGGCTCGCTCTTCCCGGCCGTCGACTTCCAGTACTTCCCGCTGGAGAACCCGGGCATCGTCTCCATCCCGCTCGGCTTCCTCGCCGGCTGGCTGGGCACGGTCACCTCGGACGAGGTCGGGGACGAGGCCGGGTACGCGGAGACGGAGGTGCGCTCGCTGACCGGGGCCGGGGCCGTCTAGTGCGCCGACCGGGCACAGCCGGCGCCGGCGCCGTGACCGCACGGCTGCAGTGGAAGCAGCGGACCCGCCTGCACCAACGGGGCGATCAGGCGCGGGTCGCCCACTCGTACCGGTGTTCCGGACGGCCCGCGTCGCCGTACTTGAGGGTCAGCCGGGCCCGGCCGGTGCGTTCCAGCAGCTTCAGGTACCGCTGGGCGGTCTGCCGGCTCACTCCCGTCCGCTCGGCGATCTCCTGGGCCGACAGCGGACCTTCGGCGCTCAGCAGCGCCTGGCGCACCAACTCGGCCGTCGTGGGGGAGTGCCCCTTGGGCAGGCCGGGCTCCGACGGGGCGGACAGCGCGCCGAAGATGCGGTCCACCTCCGCCTGCTCGGCCTCACCCCCGCCGTCCAGGGTGCGCCGCAGCTCGGCGTACGCCTCCAGCTTGGCGCGCAGACCGGCGAAGGCGAACGGCTTCACCAGGTACTGCAGCGCCCCGTGCCGCATGGCGGCCTGGACGGTCGACACGTCCCGCGCCGCCGTCACCATGATCACGTCTGTCTCGTGGCCGCGCCGGCGCATCTCCTGGACGACCGCGAGACCCGTGCCGTCGGGCAGGTAATGGTCCATCAGGACCAGATCGAGCCGCGGCAGGGTCTCCACCCGACGCAGCGCCTCGGCCGCGTTGTGCGCCTCGCCGGCGACGTGGAAACCGGGGACTTTCTCGACGTAGGCGGCGTTGACCCGGGCCACCCGGATGTCGTCGTCCACCACCAGCACCTCGATCATCACGCCTCCTCCTCGGCGGTGGCCGGGACGTCCGTCGTCGCCTCGGCGGGCCCCGGGGACCCGGTGAGCGCCGGTTCCGGTTCCGGCTCGGTCAGCGCCTCGGGCAGCACCACCGTGAACGCCGCGCCGCCACCGGCCGCCGTGCCCACCGTGGCGCTGCCGCCCTGCCGTTCGGCGAGCCGGCGCACCAGGGAGAGTCCTATGCCCCGCTTGCCGTGCGCGGGCGGCGTCTTGGTCGACCACCCCGCCGTGAAGATCAGCTCCCGCTGCTCCTCGGGGATCCCGGGGCCGGTGTCGCGCACTCCCAGGACGACCGTACGGCCCTCGGTGCGCAGCTCGACCTCCACGCGCGCGTGCGGTGTGCCCCCGGCCGCGTCGAGCGCGTTGTCCACCAGGTTGCCGACAATGGTCACCAGCCCCCTGGGATCGATCAACCGGTCCGGGAGCCGCGTGTGCTCCGACACCCCCAGCGCGACGCCGCGCTCGGCGGCCACGGTCGCCTTGCCGACCAGCAGGGCGGCCAGCAGCGGGTCCTGGATCTTCTCGGTGACCTGCTCGGCGGTGGCCCGGTGGTCCCCGACCACCTCACCGACGAACTCGACGGCGTCGTCGTACATCTCCAGTTCCAGCAGCCCCAGCAGGGTGTGCATGCGGTTGGCGTGTTCGTGGTCCTGGGCGCGCAGGGCGTCGATCAGCCCGCGCGTGGAGTCCAGTTCGCGCCCCAGCTGCTCCAGCTCGGTGCGGTCGCGCAGGGTGGCCACGGCGCCGCCGTCGCCGGTGGGCATGCGGTTGGCGACCAGGACGCGCTGACCGCGCACGGTGAGCAGATCGGTGCCGGTCACCCGGCCGGCCAGCACGTCCGTCGTACGGCCAACGCCGATCGCCTCGTCCGGGGTCCGCCCGACGGCCTCGTCGCCGATGCCGAGCAGTCGGCGCGCCTCGTCGTTGAGCAGGCGGATCCGGCCGCCGCGGTCCAGTGCGACCACGCCTTCCCGGATGCCGTGCAGCATCGCCTCGCGCTCCGCGAGGAGCGCCGAGATGTCGGAGAAGGCCAGGTCCCGGGTCTGCCGCTGGACCCGGCGCGAGATCAGCCAGGCGGCCAGCGTGCCCACCGCCAGCGCGCCCCCGGCGTACGCGAACAGACCCGGGATCGCGCTGAGCAGCCGCGCTCGCACGCTGTCGTAGGCGATGCCGACCGAGACGGCCCCCACGATGCGGTGGCCGGCGTCGTACAGCGGTACCTTGCCGCGCGCCGAGCGTCCCAGGGTGCCCTTGTCGATCTCCATGACCTCCTTGCCGGCCAGGGCGTCACTGGGGTCGGTGGAGACGGGCCGGCCGACCTCCGACGGTGTGGGGTGCGACCAGCGCACCCAGTCGCGGTCCAGGACCACGATGTACTCGGCGTGCGTGGCCTTCCGGATCCGCTCGGCCTCCTGCTGCACCGGGCCGTTCGCGGTCGGCGGGGTGGTGCGGACGCCCTCGGCGATCTGCGGGTCCTGGGCCGTGGTCTCGGCGATGGCCAGCGCGCGGCGCATGGCCTCCTGGTCCAGCTGATCGCTCAGCGGTGCGAGGAAGAGCCCGGTCGCGAGCACCGCGACTCCCGCGGCGATCGCCACCTGCATCAGCAGCACCTGGGAGAACATCCGCCGTGGCAGCCCGAGGCGCAGGCGGCGTGCGGGGGGAGTGGGGCTCATACCCTCGACGGTACGTGGGTGGCCGGAAGCGCCCCAGGGGGGTGGGGTGTGGATCTCTTGATCCCTCGATCATGTATTGACCCGCCGATCAATCATTGACCGGGCGGACAGCGGCACCCGTTCGCTGACCGGGGGCGGCAATGTTGACCACATGATCGACCCGCCGGGTCGCCGAGCGAGAGTCGACCGCATGCGCCGGCCACCCGTCGCAGTCCCCTGAGCCGGCCGCACCCGCGTCGGCTAGCTCGCCAGCGCCGTCGGCCTCAGCTCACGCACCGCGACCACGTCCATCCGCGCCGGCGCACCGAGCACGTCCGCGCCACAGCTCTCCGGCCGGGGCGGCAGCGACGCCCCCTGGGCCACACTGACCCGCCACCGGCGGCTGTCGGCGTGGGCCACGGTGACCTCCCAGCGCGGGGCGGCACCCTCGGTCCGCACGACCGTGAGCACCCCTGCCCGGCACTCGCGCGCGGCCGACCGTACGGCCAGCTCGGCCGCCTGGCCGGGCCGCTCCCACGCGGAGCACCCCCGGCACCCGTCGAGGACCACGCGCCCCTCCCGCGCACCGCGCAGGGCCTCCCTGACCGTGCGGGCCTCGGCGCGGCCGTAGGCGTAGCCGTACGGCAGGACGAGCACCGTGGGCGAGAAGCGATGTCCACCCAGATGGGTGACCTCCCAGACGCCGCGCACCCCGGAGTCGGCCAGCTCGGTGGCGAGCGGACGGCCCAGGAGGGCGCAGCAGCGGTCGCGCTTGCCGTTGGTGCACACGAGCGCGAGCGGGTCGCCCCGGTGCGGCCGCCCGCCGAGCACGCCGCCGAAGGAACGGTGGTCGCCCGCCCCGAGGGCGGCGAAGTCGAGGTCGAGGAGGCGCTGCGGATCATGGGTGACGGCACCGTGCAGCCACCCGCGTCCGGGAACGGTGTGGGCCGCGTACACCTGACGGACCGGGGGCGTGCCGGGGTCGGCATGGCGGCCCGGGCGCCGGATGAGCGCGACGCGTACGCCGGTTTCGCCGGCGGCGGCCTCCAGTGCCCGGCCCAGCGCGGGGTCCAGGTGACTCGACGTGAGCGCCTTGGCGCCCCACGGGCCGGGCTGTTCCAGCAGCAGCCACGTCGTCGCCGTGGCAGCCGTGCCGGAAACCGGCTCGTCCAGACTTCGGGAGACGGTCGCACACCTACTCACAGAGGTGAGCCTAACCTGACTTCCCGCGGCGCGACTTACGGCCCCGCCGTGTCCTGCTCCGGAAGGGGCCGCGGCGGGCGCGGGCCGACGTAGTGGCCGCTGGGGCGCATGCGCAGCGGGCGCTCCCCGTACTCCTCCAGGGCGTGGGCGATCCAGCCCGCCGTCCGCGCGACGGCGAAGATCGTCTCGCCCGCGGTGGCCGGCATGCCGGAGGACGCGGTGAACACCGCCAGGGCCAGGTCCACGTTGGCGTGCAGCGGGGTGTGCCGGGCGGTCGTGGCGACGACGTCGCGGGCCGCGAGCAGTGCGGACTCCGCGCGCGGGACCTGTTCCAGGAGGCCGAACAGCACGCGCGCGCGGGGATCCTCGCCCGTGTACAGGCGGTGGCCGAGACCGGGGACGCGGCGGCCCGCGCGCAGTTCGTCGGCGATCACCGGGACCGCCGTGCCCTGGTCGAGCACGTCCAGGAGCATCCGGTGGGCCAGACCGCTGGCCGCGCCGTGCAGCGGGCCCTCCAGGACGCCCAGGCCGGCCGACACGGCCGCGTAGGCGTGCGCCCGCGCCGAGGCGGCGACCCGGACCGCGAGTGTGGAGGCGGCGAGGTCGTGGTCGGCGAGCAGGGCGAGCGCGGTGTCCAGGACGCGCAGGGACGCCTCGTCGGCCGGCCGGCCGGTGAGCCGGCCCCACAGCCGGTGGGCCAGCGGACCGTCGTCCTCGTGGCTGTGCAGGACCGGCGGCAGCGCGGCGACGAGGGTGGGGATGAGGATGCGCGCCGTGCTGAGCACGGCGTCCTCCGACAGGTCGAAGCGCAGCGGGTCCTCGGCCGCCGCGGCGATCGCCGCGACCCGCAGCCGGTCGACGGGGGAGGCGTGCTCGGAGAGGGCGTCCACCGCGCGGCGGGCGACCGCGACGGTCGCCTCGGGCGCGGTGAAGGTCGCCCCCGGGGTCAGCCGGCCCGTCCACAGCCACTCGGCGACCTCCTCGTAGGAGTGGCGGCCGGCCAGCTCGACGGCGTCCGCGCCGCGGAAGTAGTACCGGTCCTCCTCGATGAGGGTGATGCGGGTTCGGACGGACAGATCCCCGCCGGAGCCCGGAGTCCCGGCCGCCTCCCGCCGGTTGCGGCGGGCCAGCGCCTCCACTTCCCGGGCCTCGAAGGTGCTGGCCCGGGCGCCGGGTTCGCGTCTGCTGCTGAGCAGTCCGCGGCTCACGTACGCGTAGACCGTCTCGGGCTTCACACCGAGCAGTTCGGCGGTCTCCTTGGTGGTCAGCCGGCGCCCCGGATGGCGGGCGGCGGTGTCGTGATCGCGCATGGGGTCACCGTAGTCGTCTCTGCACATCTTGATGGCCATACATTGATGCAATCAATATTGACAAGAAATTAGTCATGCATGGACAGTCGAATCAAGTTCAGGGAGGAACACCATGGCCGTCAACAAGTCCGCAACCCCGCTCATCACCGCGCCGCGCGGCCTCGCCGGCGTCGTCGTCACCGACACCGAGATCGGCGACGTCCGGGGGCGTGAGGGCTTCTACCACTACCGCCAGTACTCGGCCGTCGACCTGGCCCGCACCCGCCGCTTCGAGGACGTCTGGCACCTCCTGGTCCACGGCACACTCCCGGACGCCCGGCGCGCCGCCGCCTTCGCCGCCGAGACCGCCGCGCTGCGGAGCCTGCCCGAGGAGGTCCGTGCCGCCCTGCCCGCGATCGCCGCCGCCGGCCGCCGCTCCGGACCGCTGGCCGGGCTGCGCACGGCACTGTCACTGCTGGGCGCCGCGCAGGACTTCCGGCCGGTGTACGACATCACCCCGGACCGCCGGCGCGCCGACGCCCTGGCCGCCTGCGCGGCCGTACCCACCCTGCTCACCGCGCTCCACCGGCTCGGCCGGGGACTCGACCCGGTCGAACCGCGCGAGGATCTGTCGTACGCGGCGAACTACCTGTACATGGTGACGGGCTCCGAACCGGATCCGCGCCGGGCCCGTGCGGTCGAGCAATACCTCATCTCAACCATTGACCACGGATTCAACGCGTCCACCTTCACCGCGCGCGTCATCGCGTCCACCGGCGCCGATGTGGCGGCCTGTCTGACCGGAGCCGTCGGCGCGCTGTCCGGGCCGCTGCACGGAGGCGCGCCCAGCCGGGCCCTGGACACGCTGGACGCGATCGGCACCCCCGACCGCATCGACGCCTGGATCCGCGAGCGGGTGCGCGCCGGCGAACGGATCATGGGTTTCGGGCACGCCGTGTACCGCACGGAGGACCCGAGGTCGCGGATGCTGCGCGAGATCGCCCTCGGCTTCGGCGGCCCCCGGGTGCACTTCGCGGTGGAGGTCGAACGCCGGGTGGAGGCGATCCTCGCCGAGCTCAAGCCGGGCCGGGAACTCCACACGAACGTCGAGTTCTACGCCGGCGTGGTCATGGAACTGTGCGGCCTGCCCCGGGAGATGTTCACCCCCACCTTCGCCGCGGCACGGGTGGTGGGCTGGAGCGCCAACATCCTGGAGCAGGCGGCCGACCCCAAGATCATCCGTCCGGTGGCCCGGTACGTGGGACCCGAACCCGTGAGGGTCGCCGCGGCCGCCGGGTGACCGTGCGGCCGTACCCCGCGCCGGCCGGGGGCCGACGGCGCACGCGGCCCGGCGGCGCAGGCGGCCCGGCGGCGCAGGCGGCCCGGCGGCGCAGGCGGCCCGGCGGCGCAGGCGCGGGCCCGTCGCGGGGCGGCCGCGACCACCGCCGGGCCGGTCGGGGTGCCGGCCGGCCCGCGTGCCGCTCGTATCCTGGACGCCCGGTCCATGTCCGTCCGCGCGCCGGGCCGCGAGCCGGTGTGCGCTGTGTGTCAGAGAGGTCGCCCGTTGAGGAACAGCTGGGGAGACAACGGCAGTCCGCAGCAGATCCCGGTGGTCGTACTCGCCGGTTTCCTGGGCTCCGGCAAGACCACGCTCCTCAACCACCTGCTGCACCGCAGCGGAGGCAGCCGCATCGGGGCGATCGTCAACGACTTCGGGGCCATCGAGATCGACGCGATGGCCGTCGCCGGCGCCCTGGGCGACTCGACCGTCTCCCTCGGCAACGGCTGCCTGTGCTGTGCCGTCGACGCGAGCGAACTCGACCTGTACCTGGACCGTCTCGCCGCGCCCGCCGCCGGCATCGACGTGATCGTCATCGAGGCCAGCGGGCTGGCCGAGCCGCAGGAACTCGTCCGCATGGTGCTGGCCAGCGAACACCCCCGGGTCGTCTACGGCGGCCTGGTCGAGGTCGTCGACGCCGCCGAATTCGACGACACGCGCGCGCGGCACCCCGAGATCGACCGGCATCTCGCCCTCGGCGACCTGATCGTGGTCAACAAGCTCGACCGGGCCGCGGACGGCGAGCGGGTGCTCGGCCTCGTGCGGTCCCTGGCCGGCGGCGCCGCCGTCGTCCCCGCCACCTACGGCCGGATCGACCCCGCGTTCCTCTTCGACTGCCGGCCGAGCGAGGAGCGCGTCGGGCAGCTGTCCTTCGACGATCTGCACGAGCACGCCGAGGACGGCGAGGAGCACCCCGGCCACCTGCACACCGGCTACGACAGCCTGTCCTTCACCGCCGAGCAGCCCCTGGACCCCCGCCGGCTGATGCGGTTCCTGGACAGCCGGCCCGAGGGGCTGTACCGGATCAAGGGGTACGTCGACTTCGGACCGTACGACACCCTCAACCGGTACGCCGTGCACGCCGTCGGCCGGTTCCTGCGCTTCTATCCCGAGCCGTGGCCGGCCGGCGAGGACCGCCGCACCCAGCTCGTGCTGATCGGTTCCGGCATCGACACCGAGGGCCTCGGCAAGGAGCTCAAGGGGTGCGAGCACGACGCCCCACACGCCGACGAGCACGGCATGTGGGGCGTACTGCGCTACGTCCAGGGTCCGGACGAGGCGGACCTGGAAGACCCGCCGGTCTAGAACACCGGTCCCGACACCACCGCCACCGTCTTCGGCAGCGACGTGCCCGAGCCGTCCCGGCGCGGGTCCGGCTCCGGCAGCTGCGCCGGGACGCCGTTCTTCTGCGCGGCGCGCGCGGGAGCCGGACCCGCCCAGGCCAGCGCCAGACAGTCCTCGCCCTTCAGGAACCGCTGGCAGCGCACGCCACCCGTGGCCCGGCCCTTGCGCGGGTACTGGTCGAACGGCGTCAGCTTGGCCGTCGTCTGCACGGAGTCGTCCAGCGTGCCGCGCGAGCCCGCCACCGTGAAGACCACCGCGTCGGCGGCCGGGTCGATCGCCGTGAAGGCGATCACCTTCGCGCCCTCGGCGAGCTTGATGCCCGCCATGCCGCCCGCCGGCCGGCCCTGCGGGCGCACGACGGAGGCCTGGAAGCGCAGCAACTGCGCGTCGTCCGTGATGAACACCAGGTCCTCCTCCCCGGTGCGCAGCTCCACCGCGCCGACGATCCGGTCGCCCTCCTTGAGGGTGATGACCTCCAACTCGTCCTTGTTGGACGGGTAGTCGGGCACCACGCGCTTGACGACGCCCTGCTCGGTGCCGAGCGCGAGACCCGGGGACGACTCGTCCAGCGTGGTCAGGCAGACCACCGTCTCGTCGTCCTCCAGGGAGAGGAACTCGGCCAGCGGAGCCCCACCGGAGAGGTTCGGCGCGGTCGCCGACTCGGGCAGCTGGGGCAGGTCGACCACGTTGATCCGCAGCAGCCGGCCCGCCGAGGTCACCGCGCCGATCACCCCGCGCGCGGTCGCCGGCACCGCCGAGACGATCACGTCGTGCTTGACGCGCTTGGCACCGGCCGCCTCCGCGAACGGCTCGGCGGTCGCCGTGCGGGCCAGCAGCCCCGTCGAGGACAGCAGCACGCGGCACGGGTCGTCGGCCACCTGGAGCGGCACGGCGGTCGCCGTGGCGCCCGTGGACTCCAGCAGGGCCGTACGCCGGTCGGTGCCGAACTTCTTCGCCACCGCGGCCAGTTCGGCCGAGACCAGCTTGCGCAGCTCCGCGTCCGACTCCAGGATCCGGGTCAGCTCCTCGATCTCCGCGGTGAGCTTGTCCTTCTCCGCCTCCAGCTCGATCCGGTCGTACTTGGTGAGCCGGCGCAGCGGTGTGTCGAGGATGTACTGCGTCTGCACCTCGCTCAGCGAGAAGCGCTCCATCAGGCGCTCCTTCGCCTGCGCGGAGTTCTCGCTGGACCGGATGATCCGGATGACCTCGTCGATGTCGACCAGCGCGGTCAGCAGGCCCTCGACCAGGTGCAGCCGGTCGCGCTTCTTGCCGCGGCGGAACTCGCTGCGGCGCCGGACCACGTCGAACCGGTGGTCCAGGTAGACCTCCAGCAGCTCCTTCAGGCCCAGGGTGAGCGGCTGGCCGTCGACCAGGGCGACGTTGTTGATGCCGAAGGACTCCTCCATCGGGGTCAGCTTGTACAGCTGCTCCAGGATCGCCTCCGGCACGAAACCGTTCTTGATCTCGATGACCAGGCGCAGGCCGTGCTCGCGGTCGGTGAGGTCCTTGACGTCGGCGATGCCCTGGACCTTCTTCGCGTTGACCAGGTCCTTGATCTTCGCGATGACCTTCTCGGGTCCGACCGCGAACGGCAGTTCGGTGACCACCAGGCCCTTGCGGCGGGCGGTGACGGGCTCGACCGAGACCGTGGCGCGCATCTTGAAGGTGCCGCGGCCGGTCGCGTACGCGTCCCGGATGCCGCCCAGACCGACGATCCGGCCGCCGGTGGGCAGGTCCGGGCCCGGGACGAACTTCATGAGCGCGTCCAGGTCGGCGTTCGGGTACCGGATCAGGTGGCGGGCGGCGGCGATGACCTCGCGCAGGTTGTGCGGCGGCATGTTCGTCGCCATGCCGACCGCGATGCCCGAGGAGCCGTTGACCAGCAGGTTCGGGAAGGCGGCGGGCAGCGCGACCGGCTCCCGCTCCTGGCCGTCGTAGTTCGGCGTGAAATCGACCGTGTCCTCGTCGATGGACTCGGTCATCAGGCTCGTCGCCTCGGCCATCCGGCACTCGGTGTACCGCATGGCGGCCGGCGGGTCGTCGTTGCCCAGCGAGCCGAAGTTGCCGTGGCCGTCGACCAGCGGCATGCGCATGGAGAACGGCTGCGCCATGCGCACCAGCGCGTCGTAGATCGACGAGTCGCCGTGCGGGTGCAGCTTGCCCATGACCTCGCCGACGACACGCGCGCACTTCACGTACGCGCGTTCGGGGCGCAGGCCCATCTCGTTCATCTGGTAGACGATGCGGCGGTGCACCGGCTTGAGGCCGTCACGGGCGTCCGGCAGGGCGCGCGAGTAGATGACCGAGTACGCGTACTCCAGGTAGGAGCCACGCATCTCGTCCACGACGTCGATGTCGAGGATTCTCTCCTCGAACGAATCGTCGGGCGGCGGGGTCTTCGTGCTGCGGCGGGCCATCGCTGCCGGCTCCTTGCTACTGAAGCGATTGACGGGTCTGACGCGGACCATTGTGGACCGCGGCACTGACAGCCCCGGCCGCGACCCGGTCCACTCCGGCGCCCGGCCGCCGCCGGGGCGCCGGTGCGGCCGGTGCCGGGCAGCCGGACCGTGCCGGTGCCCGTGCCGCCGCCGGACCGTGCCGGGTGCCTGCCCCCGCACCGGGAGGGTGTGCGCCCGGTGCCGGAGAGCCGTCCACGGCACGCCTGACGCAGGCTACGCGATCCGCTCTGGGCGTACGTCCCGCGGGAACTTCGCCGGGCCCTCGCACGCTTTGCATACAGTGGCAGGAACGGCAGGAAAACCGCGGTTTCCATCAACCGCCTCCGCTCGCGAAGGGACGTACATGCCCATGGGTCACACGACCACAGCCGAGGCAGGCTCCGGGGGCCTGACAGCGACCGAGCACCGCCTGGCCAACGGTCTGCGCGTGGTGCTCTCCGAGGACCACCTGACCCCGGTGGCGGCGGTCTGCCTCTGGTACGACGTCGGTTCCCGGCACGAAGTCAAGGGACGCACCGGCCTGGCTCACCTTTTCGAGCACCTGATGTTCCAGGGCTCCGGGCAGGTGAAGGGCAACGGCCACTTCGAGCTGGTGCAGGGCGCCGGCGGCTCCCTGAACGGCACGACCAGCTTCGAGCGCACCAACTACTTCGAGACCATGCCCGCCCACCAGCTGGAGCTCGCCCTCTGGCTGGAGGCCGACCGCATGGGCTCGCTGCTGGCCGCCCTGGACGACGAGTCGATGGAGAACCAGCGGGACGTCGTCAAGAACGAGCGCCGCCAGCGCTACGACAACGTCCCGTACGGCACCGCCTTCGAGAAGCTGACCGCCCTCTCCTACCCGGAGGGCCACCCCTACCACCACACGCCGATCGGCTCGATGGCGGACCTGGACGCGGCCACCCTGGAGGACGCCCGCCAGTTCTTCCGCACCTACTACGCGCCGAACAACGCGGTGCTCTCCGTGGTCGGCGACATCGACCCCGCGCAGACCCTGGCCTGGATCGAGAAGTACTTCGGGTCGATCCCGTCCCACGACGGCAAGCCCGCCCCCCGCGACGGCTCCCTGCCGGACGTCATCGGCGAGCAGCTGCGCGAGGTCGTCGTGGAGGAGGTCCCCGCGCGCGCCCTGATGGCCGCCTACCGGCTCCCGCACGACGGCACGCGCGCGTGCGACGCGGCCGACCTCGCCCTGACGATCCTCGGCGGCGGCGAGTCCTCCCGCCTGTACAACCGGCTGGTGCGCCGCGACCGCACGGCCGTCGCGGCCGGCTTCGGGCTGCTGCGGCTGGCCGGCGCGCCCTCCATGGGCTGGCTGGACGTGAAGACCTCCGGTGACGTCGAGGTGCCGGTCATCGAGACCGCCATCGACGAGGAGCTGGCCCGCTTCGCCGCGGAGGGCCCCACCCCCGAGGAGATGGAGCGCGCCCAGGCCCAGCTGGAGCGCGAGTGGCTGGACCGGCTCGGCACGGTCGCCGGCCGCGCCGACGAACTGTGCCGGTACGCCGTCCTGTTCGGCGACCCGCAGCTCGCCCTGACCGCCGTCAAGCGGGTCCTGGAGGTGACCCCGGAGGAGGTCCAGGAGGTCGCCAAGGCCCGTCTGCGCCCCGACAACCGAGCGGTCCTCGTCTACGAGCCCAAGTCCCCCGAGACCGTCGAGGACGCCCAGATCCCGGAGGACCCGGAGCAGGAAGCGACCGTGGAGGCGGGCCGCGACGACACCGAGAACGAGGAGACGGCCAAGTGACCGAGCTCGCCACGATGGAGTTCCACCCTCAGCCGCAGCCCGGTGAGGCCAGGCCCTGGGCGTTCCCGGCCCCCGAGCGCGGCACGCTGGACAACGGCCTGACCGTGCTGCGCTGCCACCGCCCCGGCCAGCAGGTCGTGGCCGTGGAGGTGCTGCTGGACGCGCCCCTGGACGCCGAGCCGGCCGGCCTGGACGGCGTCGCCACGATCATGGCGCGGGCCTTCTCGGAGGGCACCGACCGGCACTCCGCCGAGGAGTTCGCCGCCGAGCTGGAGCGCGCGGGCGCCACTCTCGACGCGCACGCCGACCACCCCGGCGTCCGGCTCAGCCTGGAGGTACCCGCCTCCCGGCTGGCCAAGGGCCTCGGCCTGCTCGCCGACGCCCTGCGCGCGCCGGCCTTCGCCGAGAGCGAGGTCGAGCGGCTGGTCCGCAACCGCCTGGACGAGATCCCGCACGAGCTGGCCAACCCCGCCCGCCGGGCCGCCAAGGAGCTGTCCAGGGAGCTGTTCCCGGCGTCCTCGCGCATGTCCCGCCCGCGCCAGGGCACCGAGGAGACGGTCGAGAAGATCGACGCCGCGGCCGTACGCGCCTTCTACGACCGCCATGTGCGGCCCGCGACGGCCACCGTGGTCGTCGTCGGCGACCTGACCGGCGCCGACCTCGACGCACTGCTCGGCGACACCCTGGGCGCCTGGACCGGCACCCCGGGCGAGCCCCGGCCCGTGCCGCCGGTGACCGCCGACGACACCGGGCGCGTGGTCATCGTGGACCGGCCCGGCGCCGTGCAGACCCAGCTGCTCATCGGCCGGGTCGGCCCCGACCGGCACGACCGGGTGTGGCCGGCCCAGGTGCTCGGCACGTACTGCCTCGGCGGCACCCTCACCTCCCGCCTGGACCGCGTCCTGCGCGAGGAGAAGGGCTACACGTACGGCGTGCGCTCCTTCGGGCAGGTCCTGCGCTCCGCGCCGGACGGCACGGGCGCCGCGATGCTCGCCATCAGCGGCTCCGTGGACACGCCGAACACCGGCCCGGCGCTGGAGGACCTCTGGAAGGTGCTGCGCACCCTCGCGAGCGAGGGCCTGACCGACGCCGAGCGGGACGTCGCCGTGCAGAACCTGGTCGGCGTGGCGCCGCTCAAGTACGAGACCGCGGCGGCCGTCGCGAGCACCCTGGCCGACCAGGTCGAGCAGCACCTGCCCGACGACTTCCAGGCGACGCTGTACCAGCAGCTGGCCGCCACGGGCACGGTGGAGGCCACCGCGGCCGTCGTGAACGCCTTCCCGGTGGACCGTCTGGTGACGGTCCTCGTCGGCGACGCGGCACGGATCAAGGCGCCGGTCGAGGCGCTCGGCATCGGTGAAGTGACCGTCGTGGCGGCCGAGTAGCCGAGCGGCGGCACGCGCGTGGGGCCCCGGCGACCGGTCGACGGACCGCCGGGGCCCCACGCTGTTCCACTCGCTCCCTCAGATGCCCGTTTTGGGGCGGAGGTTGCCTGTCTGCCCTGTGGGATGCGCTACAAACCGAGGGATTCGTTTGAGGATTGAAAGCGGGCCGCCGTAGCGTCGTCCGGGCTGTTCGTCAGGCAGTGCGCCGCAACCGCGGCACCGGACAGCCATCGCCGAGTCCCCGTACGGCGCGAGCCAGGGGAGCCGGGGACCCATGCAGTCCCTGGGGTGAATCGGGCGCCCGCCAGGGGGCCCGTAGGAGACCTTCCTGCTCCGAACCCGTCAGCTAACCCGGTAGGCGAGAGGGAAGGAAAGGACCAGCCACTTCATGGCGTTCATGTGCGCCACCGGGAAGCACCGCAAGCCCGGCCGGGTCAAGCGGACCACCGCCCAGGCGGCCGGCGTCGCGGCCCTGACCACCACCGGTGTGATCGGCACCCTCGCCGCCTCCCCGGCGCTCGCCGCGGAGAACTCCACCGAGCAGACCGGCCTCACCCCGGTCCTCACCGTGAGCGACGACGTCGCCGAGCAGATCGACGCGCAGGCCGCCGCCCAGCAGCAGGCCGCCGACGAGCGGGCGGTCGAGGCAGCCGCGGCGAAGCTGGCCGCCGAGAGGGCCGAGGAGGTGCGCGAGGCCAGGGCCCGCGCCGCCCGCGAGGCCGAGCGCAAGCGGCTGAACGCCTTCGTCAGCCCCATCGCGCACTCCTACGTCTCCACGGCCTACCAGGCGAGCAGCGGCCTGTGGTCCTCCGGTTCGCACACCGGCATCGACTTCCACGCCGCCAGCGGCACCGCCGTCCACGCTGTGGGCTCCGGCACGGTCGTCTCCACCGGCTGGGGCGGCGCGTACGGCAACGAGATCGTGATCCGGATGGCCGACGGCATGTACACCCAGTACGGGCACCTGTCCTCCATCGGCGTCACCGTGGGCCAGAAGGTCGTCCCGGGCCAGCAGATCGGCCTGTCCGGCGCCACCGGCAACGTCACGGGCCCGCACCTCCACTTCGAGGCGCGCACGACCCCCGACTACGGCTCGGACATCGACCCCGTGGCCTACCTCCGCAAGCACGGCGTGAACGTCTGACGCGCACCGCACGCCCCTCCGAAGCCCCGGCTCACCGAGCCGGGGCTTTCGTCGTTTTTCACGGCTTCCGCCGGATGTGCTGACCAAAAAATATCCATGGATTACGACCCGCCGTCGGCAATTACCGCTCACTGGAATAGAGTCACGGAACACGCGTCGGCGACGGCGTTTCACGGGGATTAATGCGGAGGTCGGTCATGCGTATTCCGGCGCACTCGGTGTGCACGGCGATCCGGGACGACATCGTCGCCGGTGTCTACGAGCGCGGCAGCCGCCTCACCGAGGAAGTACTGGCCCGCCGCTACGGCGTCTCGCGCGTCCCCGTGCGGGAGGCGCTGCGCACGCTGGAGGCGGAGGGCTTCGTGGTGACGCGCCGGCACGCGGGCGCGTGCGTGGCCGAGCCGACCGAGCAGGAGGCCGCCGACCTGCTGGAGATGCGGATGCTGCTGGAGCCGCTGGGCGCAGCGCGGGCCGCCCAGCGGCGCACCGAGGCCCATCTGAAGGTGCTGCGCGGGCTGGTACGGCTCGGTCAGGAGCGGGCCCGGCGGGGGCACAGCGAGGATCTGCGCTCGCTGGGCGGCTGGTTCCACGAGACCCTCGCGCAGGCCTCCGGCAGCCCGTCGCTGACCTCGATGCTCACCCAGCTGCGGCACAAGATCGCCTGGATGTACGCGGTGGAGGCGCCGTCGAGCCCCGTCGACTCCTGGACGGAGCACGGGGCGATCGTCGACGCGGTGGCGCGCGGGGACGGCGAGCGCGCGCGGGCGCTCACGACGCTGCACGCCGAGCGTGCGGCGGGCGCGCACCGGCTCCGCTTTTCCGGTGCCGCGGAGCGTGTGAGGACTTCGCAACATGCCGTAAACACATCGGGCCAGCGACATTAACACGGGCGCCGTATACAAAGAGAGTAATTCGGTGGCGGGGTGTTTTCGCCTGCCCGAATTCAAGGGCGCCCGGAATTACGGCGATGCGACCGGCGCACACCCGAAGTGAAACAGGGATGAATCCGCCGGACCGCCCGCCGGAAAAAGCGCGAGCCGGCGAGGGCGTACAGAGTGGACCGGCGAGGGCGTACGGCGCGGACCGGCGAGGGCGTACGGCGTGGACCGGCGAGGGCGTACGGCGCGGACCGGCGAGGGCGTACGGCGCGGACCGACGGGCGCGTACGGAGTGGACCGACGGGGCGCGTACGGCCCGGGCGGGCGAGGGCGTCCGGCCTGGGCGGGCGGGAGCCGCGGCGCGGGCCGCGGACGGACGGTGGAAAGCCCGCGGCACGCGGACGCATCGGGTGCCCATGGCGCGGGGCGCCCGCACACGGCGAAGCCGCGCCGCCCCGTGGGGCGAACGCGGCTCCGGCGCTCTGTGCGAGGTCGCTCAGACGGTCTCGGGCAGCTCTTCCAGGCCCTCGGAGACCAGCTTGGCCAGACGGTCGAGGGCGGCGTCCGCACCCTCGGCGTCGGACGCGAGGACGATCTCCTCGCCACCCTGGGCGCCCAGGCCCAGGACGGCCAGCATGGAGGCCGCGTTGACGGGGTTGCCCCCGGCCTTGGCGATCGTCACCGGGACGCCTGCGGCCGTGGCGGCTCGGACGAAGATGGAGGCGGGGCGGGCGTGGAGGCCCTCGGCCCAGCCGACGTTGACGCGGCGCTCAGCCATGTGTTGCTGCCCTTCGGTGTTCAGGGTTGTCTAGACCAGTTTCCCACATCGTGAAGGGTGCCCGGAAGGGACCTCCGTCCCCTCCGGTGCGGCGCCGGACCGCGGCCTCGGTCCGGCTTCCCGTCCTCCACAGACTGCCTCGCGCCCTTGTCGGACGCGAGCCGTACTCTGGGGCCCATGCAGACCTCGGCGGACCGGCAGGACCGGCACCAGTACCCCGCCCACTGGGAGGCGGACGTGGTGCTGCGCGACGGTGGCACCGCGCGCATCCGGCCCATCACCGTTGATGACGCCGATCGCCTGGTCAGCTTCTACGAGCAGGTCTCGGACGAGTCGAAGTACTACCGCTTCTTCGCGCCGTACCCACGGCTCTCCGCCAAGGACGTCCACCGCTTCACGCACCACGACTTCGTGGACCGGGTGGGGCTCGCCGCCACCATCGGCGGCGAGTTCATCGCCACCGTACGCTATGACCGCATCGGCGCCGACGGACTGCCCGCCTCCGCGCCCGCGGACGAGGCCGAGGTCGCCTTCCTCGTGCAGGACGCCCACCAGGGCCGGGGCGTCGCCTCCGCCCTGCTGGAGCACATCGCGGCCGTCGCGCGCGAGCGGGGCATCCGCCGTTTCGCCGCCGAGGTGCTGCCCGCCAACAACAAGATGATCAAGGTGTTCACGGACGCCGGCTACACCCAGAAGCGCAGCTTCGAGGACGGCGTCGTCCGCCTGGAGTTCGACCTCGAACCCACCGACCGCTCCCTCGCCGTCCAGCGTGCCCGGGAGCAGCGCGCCGAGGCCCGATCGGTACGGCGGCTGCTCGCCCCCGGCTCCGTCGCGGTCGTCGGCGTCGGCCGCGCCCCCGGCGGGGTGGGCCGCAGCGTCCTCGGCAACATCCGCGACGCCGGATACCCCGGCCGCCTGCACGCCGTGAACAAGGCGTTCCCCGAGGACTTCAAGGAGGTCGACGGGGTGCCCGCGCACCGCTCGGTGCGGGACATCGGGGGGCCGGTGGACCTCGCCGTCGTCGCCGTACCGGCCGAGCACGTGCCGGCCGTGGTCGCCGAGTGCGGGGAGCACGGGGTCCAGGGGCTCGTCGTGCTCTCCGCCGGATACGCGGAGAGCGGCCCCGAGGGGCGCGAACGGCAGCGGGCCCTGGTCCGGGCCGCTCGCGCGTACGGCATGCGGATCATCGGGCCGAACGCCTTCGGGATCATCAACACCGCCCCGGACGTCCGGCTGAACGCCTCGCTCGCCCCGGAGCCTCCCCGGCCCGGCCGGATCGGGCTGTTCGCCCAGTCCGGCGCCATCGGCATCGCCCTGCTGTCCCGGCTGCACCGGCGCGGCGGAGGCGTGACCGGGACCACCGGCGTGTCCACCTTCGTCTCCGCAGGCAACCGCGCGGACGTCTCCGGCAACGACGTCCTGCAGTACTGGTACGACGACCCGGAGACCGACGTCGTGCTCATGTACCTGGAGTCCATCGGCAACCCCCGCAAGTTCACCCGTCTCGCCCGGCGCACGGCGGCGGCGAAGCCGCTGGTGGTGGTGCAGGGGACCGGCACGGCACCGCCGGGACACGCGGTACGGGCCACCCGGCTGCCGTACGCGACGGTCTCCGCGCTGCTCCGGCAGGCCGGCGTGATCCGGGTCGACACCATCACCGAGCTGGTCGACGCCGGGCTGCTGCTCGCCCGGCAGCCGCTGCCCGCCGGGCCGCGCGTGGCCATCCTCGGCAACTCCGAGTCGCTGGGCGTGCTGACGTACGACCGGTGTCTCGCCGAAGGACTGCGGCCGGCGCGGCCGGTGGACCTGACCACGGGGGCGTCGGCGGAGGACTTCCACCGGGCGCTGACGCGGGCGCTGGCCGACGACACGAACGACGCCGTGGTCGTGACGGCGATCCCCGCGATCGGGGAGGCGTCGCCGGAGGAAGCGGAGCTCGCCGAGGCGTTGCGGTCGGCCGCCGCCACGGTCCCGGGCAAGCCGGTGCTCGTGGTGCACGTGGAGCTCGGAGGACTCGCCGAGGCGCTGTCGGCTGCGGCGAGCACCGCGCCGGCGGCCGTGGCGAAGACCCCTGGCACGGATGACGGTCCCCGGACCCCCGCGCCCCCGGAACCCCTCGGGCGGCGGGACGCTTGGTCCGGGCGGGAGGACGCTTCGTCCCGGTGGGAGGGCGGCTCGCTCGGGCGGCGGGACGCTTGGTCCGGGCGGCAGGACGCCTCGCCCGGAGTGGGGAACGGCTCGTCCGCGGCGGGGGGCGCCCCGCCCGGGCGGGAAGACCCCCGGCGCCCCGTGGAACGGCCGCCCGCCGCGGTGGCGGCCGCGCCTCCCGAGGGCGCCCACCTCATCCCCGCCTACCCGGCCGCCGAGCGCGCCGTGCGGGCGCTCGCCGAGGCCGTCCGGTACGGACAGTGGCGGCGGGAGGCGGCCGACCCCGGCAAGGTGCCCGAGTACGACGACATCGACGAGAAGGGCGCCGCCCGGCTGATCGGTGAGCTGCTCGCGCGCGGGGAGGGGCTCACCATCCCGGACGCGCAGACCTGCGAGCTGCTGGGCAGGTACGGCATCCCCGTGCGCCGCGCCCTGCCCGCGCCCACCCCGAACACCGCCGCCGAGGCCGCCCGCGCGCTCGGCTACCCGGTGGCCCTCAAGGCCACCGCCCCGCACCTCAGGCACCGCGCCGACCTGGGCGGCGTACGCCTCGACCTCGCGGACGAAGAGCAACTGCTGCGTGCCTACGCCGAGTTGACCGAGCTGTTCGGGCCACCGGAGGAGCTCCGGCCGGTGGTGCAGGCCATGGCGCCCAGGGGGGTCGACACCGTCGTCCGCGCGGTGATCGACCCGGCGGCCGGGGCCGTGCTCTCCTTCGGCCTGGCCGGGGCCGCCTCCCAGCTGCTCGGGGACATGGCGCACCGGCTGATCCCCGTCACCGACCGGGAGGCCACCTCGCTGGTGCGGGCCATCCGCACGGCGCCGCTGCTCTTCGGCTGGCGCGGCTCCACACCCGTCGACACGCCCGCGCTGGAGGAGCTGCTGCTGCGCGTGTCCCGGCTGGTCGACGACCATCCCGAGGTGGTCGCGGTCACCCTGGAGCCGGTCGTCGTCGCCCCGCACGGGGTGAGTGTCCTCGGCGCCACCGTACGGCTCGCGCCCCCGCCCGCCCGCGACGACCTCGGCCCGCGGACGCTGCCGGCCTACTGAGCGGGGCAGGGGGACCCCGTGAACACCACCGACCGCCGACCGCCCGACGCTCCGGCCGCCCCCCGAGCCGCCGGGCCCCCGCCCCCTCCAGCCCCACCCCCTCCACACCCCGGCGGAGCCACACACCCGCGCACCCGCACCCGCGCACCCGCCACCCGCACCCGTCACACAGACTGCGCGCGCGTGCGCGCCGGCCGTTCCCGGTCCCGGTGACTGGCCCGGACCGCCCTTGCCCACGGATTAGGATGGACGCCATGGCCAAGACCAGTACGACGACCCAGGGGCTGCGCGCGGCGATCGAGCGCAGCGGCTACTACCCGGCCCTCGTGGCCGACGCGGTGGAGGCCGCCGTGGGCGGCGAGCCGATCCGGTCGTACCTGGTCCACCAGGAGACGACGTTCGACCAGAACGAGGTCCGCCGGCACGTCACCGTGCTGGTCCTCACCGGCAACCGCTTCATCGTCAGCCACACCGACGAGCAGGCCGCCGACAGCACCTCCCCGACGCCGTACGCCACCACCTCCACCGAGTCCGTGAAGCTCGACCGGATCTCCTCCGTCGTGGTGAGCCGCGTGGTCGCGAATCCCGAGCAGTACGCCCCCGGCACGCTGCCGCGCGAGGTCGTGCTGACCATCGGCTGGGGCGCGGTCAACCGCATCGACCTGGAGCCCGCCGCCTGCGGCGACCCCAACTGCGACGCCGACCACGGCTACACGGGCAACTCCACGGCGGACGACCTCAGCCTGCGCGTCAGCGAGGCCGGGGACGGCCCGGAGACGGTGCGCCAGGCGCTCGCCTTCGCGCAGGCCATCTCGGAGGCGACCGCGGACCTCACGCGCTGATGTCCCAGCTCTCCGCCTGGGACCACCCGGAACCGCTCGCCCTGGAATCCGCGCCGCTGCCCGAGTACGGCACCGGCTCCCTCGCCGACCTGCTGCCCACGGTGGCCGCGGGCATGGGCGTGCCCGGCCTGACCGCCACGATCGAGGAGCTGGCCCCGGCCGACCGGGTCTGCGTCTTCCTCATCGACGGGCTCGGCTGGGAGCAGCTGCGGGCCCATCCCGACGAGGCGCCCTTCCTGACCTCGCTGCTCGGCAGCTCGCGCGGCGGCACCGGCCGCCCGCTCACCGCGGGCTACCCGGCGACCACCGCGACCTCCCTCGCCTCCGTCGGCACCGGCCTGCCCCCGGGCGCCCACGGCCTGCCCGGGTACAGCGTGCGCAACCCGGACACCGGCGCGCTGATGAACCAGCTGCGCTGGCAGCCGTACACCGAGCCGCGCCCCTGGCAGCCGTACCCCACCGTCTTCCAGCTGGCCCACGAGGCGGGGGTGCACGCAGCCCAGGTGTCCTCGCCGGCCTTCGAGCACACCCCGCTGACCAAGGTCGCGCTCAGCGGCGGCCGCTTCCACGGCCGGCTGAGCGGCGAGGAGCGCATGGACCTCGCCGCGGCGCAACTGGCCGCCGCCGACCGCGCCCTGGTCTACACGTACTACGCCGAACTCGACGGCTCCGGACACCGCTACGGCATCGCCTCCGACACCTGGCGCGGCCAGCTCATGTACGTCGACCGGCTGGCCCAGCGGCTCGCGGAGCAGCTGCCGCCGCGCAGCGCCCTCTACGTCACCGCCGACCACGGCATGGTCGACGTGCCCTTCGACGAGCAGCACCGCATCGACTTCGACGAGGACTGGGAGCTGCGCGCCGGCGTCGCCCTGCTCGGCGGCGAGGGCCGGGCCCGGCACGTGTACGCGGTGCCGGGCGCCCGGAACGACGTCCTGACCGTCTGGCGCGAGGTGCTCGGCGAGCAGTTCTGGGTCGCCTCGCGGGACGAGGCGATCGCGGCGGGCTGGTTCGGGCCGCGGGTGGACGAGCGGGTGTACCCGCGGATCGGGGACGTGGTCGCCGCCGCGCACGACGACGTCCTGCTCATCGCCTCCGAGCGGGAGCCGAAGGAGTCCGCGCTGGTCGGCAACCACGGTTCGATGACCCCGGCCGAACAGCTGGTCCCGCTCCTCGAAGTGCGCTCCTGACGGGCCTCACGTACCCTCCTGGAGCTCCCGCCGTACGCCCCGAAGCGCCCCCACCGACCTGCGCGCGCCCCCGCGCGCGACGCTCACGACCTGCCGAAAGGTGCTCAACCCCTCATGCCCGAGCTGGTGTTCTTCTCCGGAACGATGGACTGCGGGAAGTCGACGCTGGCTCTCCAGATCGAGCACAACCGCTCCGCGCGCGGCCTGGCCGGCATGATCTTCACCCGGAACGACCGCGCGGGCGAGGGCAAGCTGTCCTCCCGGCTCGGCCTGGTCACCGACGCGGTGGAGGTCGCCGCCGACCAGGACCTGTACGCCTACCTCGTGGACCACCTCTCGCAGGGCCGCCGGGCCGACTATGTGATCGCGGACGAGGCGCAGTTCCTCGCGCCCGAGCAGATCGACCAGCTCGCGCGCGTGGTGGACGACCTCGGGCTCGACGTGTTCGCCTTCGGGATCACCACCGACTTCCGCTCCAAGCTCTTCCCCGGCTCGCAGCGGCTGGTGGAGCTGGCCGACCGCATCGAGGTGCTCCAGGTGGAGGCGCTGTGCTGGTGCGGCGCCCGGGCCACGCACAACGCCCGCACGATCGGCGGCGAGATGGTGGTCGAGGGCGCCCAGGTGGTCGTCGGCGACGTCAACCAGTCCGCGGACGAGGTCGGCTACGAGGTGCTGTGCCGGCGCCACCACCGGCGCCGGATGACCGCCGCGTCCGCCCGCGCGGCGGCCCTGTCCCCGGACGTCCTGCCCGTCCCGCACGCCTGAGGGCTCGGCGCCGGTACCGGGAACGCGGTACCGTCCGGGCCGGCCACCGCGCCCGTACGCCAGAGGGCTCAGCGCGGGTTCTCGACCACCGAGAACTCGGCACCCTCCGGGTCGGCCACCGACGCCACCCGCCCGTGCGCGCCGTCGTGGGCCGGCCGCAGGATCCGGCCGCCCAGGCCGGTGACCTGCCGCAGCGTTTCGCCGATGTCGGCGACCTCGAAGTACGTCTGCCAGTACGGCCCCCGGTCCCGGGGCAGACCGTGGCCCACGCCGTGCAGCCCGGCCACCGGACGGCCGCCGAGGCGCAGGGTCACGTAGTCGAAGTCGGCGGAGACCACCGGCTCCTCCTCGTAACCGAACACGCTCTTGTAGAACTTGGCGACGCTCTCCGTCTCGAAGGTGACCAGCTCGTTCCAGACCGGCGTGCCGGGCCCGCCGGTGACCGCCGCGCCGAGGTGCGAGGCGCCCTGCCAGATCCCGAACACCGCACCGGACGGGTCGGAGGCGATCACCATCCGCCCGGCCTCGGCGGCGTCCAGCGGTCCGACGGCGACGGTGCCGCCGCACAGCCGTACGGTGTCGGCGCTCCGGTCCACGTCGTGCGAGGCGAGGTACGGCGTCCAGGCGACCGGCAGCCGGCGGTCCGGGGGCAGCTGTCCCATCCCCGCCACCTCCCGCCCGTCCAGCAGTGCCCGCACGTACGGGCCGAGCTGCTGCGGGCCCGGCCGGAACTCCCAGCCGAACAGCTCGCCGTAGAACTCCTCGGTGGCGTCCAGCCCGTGCACCATCAGGCTCACCCAGCAGGGTGTGCCGGGCACGCGCCGTGCGTGCGGACCGGCCGACTCCCGTGCCTCGGTCATCGATCACTCTCTCCCCGGCCCCTCGCGGTGGCCGTGTCGCTTCCGCTCCCCGGAAGGGGTGTCCACGCCGCTGGCGCGCACGCCCGTGCCGGTGCCCGCATCCTCCGCGGTGCCACGGGGCCTGCCTGCGCCGCCGCTCGCCGATACCCGGGGAGGATGCCCGCTCTGCCGTCTTTCGCCGCTTCCTGACGAGCGCCGGCGGGTGTCCGCCGGCTGTACAGCCCGTGCTCGATCCCGTACGCCTGGTGATCGAGCGTGTCCGGCCGAGCAGAGTAGCCGGACCTGGACGCCGCGGCCACCCCTGGCGTATGGATGGACGCCATGACAGTCATCATCACCGCATCCGAACTCGCACAGGAGCTGACCGGGGGCGACCCGCCGGTACTGCTGGACGTGCGCTGGCAGCTGAGCGTGGCGAAGGCGGCGGGCGCGCCGGCCTTCGACGGCCGGGCCGAGTACGCGGCCGGCCACCTGCCCGGCGCCGTCTTCGTCGACCTGGACCGGGAGCTGGCCTCCGCGCCCGGCGCGCACGGCCGGCATCCGCTGCCCGACCTCGCGGAGTTCGGTGCGGCGATGCGCCGCGCGGGCGTGTCGGCAACCCGGCCGGTCGTCGTGTACGACGGCGGGCAGGGCTGGGCGGCCGCGCGCGCGTGGTGGCTGCTGCACTGGACGGGTCACCCGGACGTGCGGGTTCTCGACGGCGGGTTGCCGTCCTGGGAGGGCGAGTTGTCCACCGGGACACCGGCTCCGGCGGAGGGCGACTTCCGGCCGGAGCCGCGGGGGGCGGGGCTGCTGGACGCGGACGCGGCGGCGTCCCTGGCCCGGACCGGCGTGCTGCTGGACGCGCGTGCGGGGGAGCGGTACCGCGGCGAGGTGGAGCCGATCGACCGGGTCGGCGGGCACATCCCGGGCGCGGTGTCGGCGCCGACGACGGAGAACGTGGGCCCCGACGGCCGTTTCCTGCCCGCGGCGGAGCTGAGGGACCGCTTCAAGGCCCTGGGCGTGTCGGAGGACACCGAGGTCGGCGTGTACTGCGGTTCGGGCGTCTCCGGGGCGCACGAGGTCCTCGCGCTGGCGGTGGCGGGCATTCCGGCGGCCCTGTACGTCGGTTCCTGGTCCGAGTGGTCCGCGGACCCGTCCCGGCCGGTGGCGGTGGGGGCGGATCCGCAGTAGCGGACAGCGGCAGGAGGGGGCACGCGCGCGTGCCCCCTCCTGCCGCCGATAGGGCGGCCTACTCCTGCTTCTTGCGGCGGGTGCCGAACACGATCTCGTCCCAGCTCGGCACCGCGGCGCGGCGGCCGGGGCGGACGCCGTCGGCCTCGGCCTGGCGGTCGGTCGCGCCGACGAGCCGGTCGCGGTGGCTGCCGACCGAGCGCGGCATGAGGACGTCCGCGTAGGCGGACCCGGCCGAGGCGGCGGGCGCCGGCGGTTCCTCGGCCGAGGGCTCGTCGGTGTCCTCCTCCGAGGCCTCCGCGGCCCGCTCCGGGACCACCAGGTCGCCCCGGAAGCTCGGCACGGCCTCCAGCAGGCTGGTCAGCGAGTCGCGCTCGCCCGTGCCCTCCTCGGCCGGTTCCGGGGACGGCGCGGGCAGGCCGGGCCGCTCCCGGTCGCTCCGGTCGAGGGCGCGGTCCATCGAACGCTCGCGCGGCAGGCGGGCGATCCGCGGGACGAACGGGAAACTCGGCTCCGGTACGGCGAGGTCGTCGGACTCGCCGATCAGCGAGCGCGCCTCGTCGTCCACGGCCTGGACGAGCCGCCGGGGCGGGTCGTACGTCCAGCTCGCCGAGTGGGGTTCACCCGCGACTTGATAGACGAGGAGCACTTCCCAGGTGCCGTCGTCGCGGCGCCAGGAGTCCCACTGCACCGTGTCCTTGTCGGCGCCGCGCAGCAGCAGGCGCTCCTGCACGGCCTCGCCGAGCAGCGGGCCGGAGTTCTCGCCGGGGCGGCGGACCGGTGTCTTGCGGGCGCGCTCGGCCATGAAGGCCCGCTCGGCCAGCACCGGCCCCTCGAAGCGCCGTACCCGGTCGACGGGGATGCCGGCCAGCTGTGCGACCTCTTCCGCGGTGGCACCGGCACGTATCCGCGCCTGGATGTCGCGCGGGCGCAGATGGCTCTCGACTTCGATCTCGATCTGGCCGAGGCGCGGCCGGTCGCCGCGCACGGCGGCGCGCAGCCGTTCGTCGATCGGAAGCGTGTACTCCGTAGAGTCGGCAGCCTTCAGCACCAGCCGTGTGCCGTCATTCGAGACGGCCACGACACGCAGTTCGGGCATGGGGACCTCCCGGGTGGTGCCTGCCGACGTCACGTGCGTCGCTGCTTCCGCTAGTCGAGTGTGGCCTGCCCGGGTGCAGCCTGCCACAACCTTGCCGAGTTGCCCGGCGTGTCGGGCACGGGCCCGGGGCCGCCGTTATGGCACGGTTACCTGTTCGCAACGCTAAGTGACCAACTCCGTCACCCTGTGCAACTAGCCCCCTCCCGGCGGTCCGGCAGGGCCGCGGGCACCCAGGTGGGAGCCCGGACCCAGGGCTCGCAACAGTACTCCATTCGGACCACGTGCGTGGATTGGCGCGCCGCCCAACTTCTCGCAAGAGGTGCGACTTGGCCGTCCGCAACCGGTTTTGCAGATCATCGACGTGGCGAACTTCACGCAATCCGCAGAAACGGAACTAATGGTTTCGTCCGTACGTCCTCCTCCCGTACGCGAAGCCGGGCCGTGTCGGCCGAATACCGGGGCGAGTTGCGGGTACGCGCGGGTCACACCGGTGCGGGCCGCGGGCGGGGTCCGCCCACGGCGCCTACGCCCCCAGAACCCTGCGCAGGTAGTCGTTCTGGAACAGCCGGTCCGGGTCGAGGCGGTCCCGCAGCGCCGTGAACTCGCCGAAGCGCGGGTAGACCCGGGCGAAGTACTTGGCGTCCCGCGTGTGCACCTTGCCCCAGTGCGGACGCCCCTCGTGCGCGGTGAAGATGCGCTCGGCGGCGGTGAAGTACGCCTGGTAGGGCGTGCCGCGGAACATGTGGACGGCGATGTAGGCGCTGTCCCGGCCGGAGGCGGTGGACAGGGTGATGTCGTCGGCCGGGGCGGTGCGCACCTCGACCGGGAAGCCGACCCGCAGGCCCGAGCGGTCCACCATCGCCCGCAGCTCGCGCAGGGTGTCCACCAGGGCCGCGCGCGGCACGGCGTACTCCATCTCCACGAACCGCACCCGGCGCGGCGAGGTGAAGACCTCGTACGGGATGTCGGTGTACGTCCGCGCGGACAGGGCCTTGCTGGAGATCCGCGCGATCGCGGGGACGGTGGCGGGCACGGCGCGGCCCGCCCACTGGGCCACCTGGAAGACCCCGTTGGAGAGGAACTCGTCCTCGAACCAGCCGGCCAGCCGCCCCACCGGCTGCTCGGGCCCGGCGCTGCGGTTGTTCCGCTTGGTGTTGGTGCTGCCGGTGTGCGGAAACCAGTAGAACTCGAAGTGCTCGTTCTCGGCCCACAGTTGGTCGAACTCGGCGAGGACCCGGTCCAGGGGCATCGGTTCCTCGCGCGCGGTGAGCAGGAACAGCGGCTCCACGGCGAAGGTGATCGCGGTGACGACACCCAGGGCGCCGAGGCCGATGCGGGCCGCCGCGAAGACCTCCGGGTTCTCCTTCTCGGAGCAGGTGAGCACCGAGCCGTCGGCCGTGACGAGCTCCAGTCCCCTGATCTGGGCGGCGATCGAGCCGGACTCGCGGCCGGTGCCGTGCGTGCCGGTGCTGGTGGCTCCGGAGACGGTCTGCTCCATGATGTCGCCCATGTTGGTGAGCGAGAGACCCTCGCGGGCGAGCGCGGCGTTGAGTCTCTTGAGCGGAGTGCCCGCCTCCACCGTCACCGTCATGGAGGCCCGGTCGATCCCGCGTATACCGGTCAACAGGTGAGGGCGTATCAGCATGCCGTCCGTGGCGGCGATCGACGTGAAGGAGTGCCCCGTCCCGACCGCCTTTACCCGCAGGCCGTCCTCCCGGGCCCGGCGCACCGCCGCGGCGAGCTCCTCCACCGAGGCCGGTGCGACCTGCCGGGCGGGCCGGGCGGAGACGTTGCCGCCCCAGTTACGCCAGGTGCCGTTCTTCCCGCTCGCTGTGCTGCTCAACGGTGCCTCCCCGACCCGCGGCCGGCCTGCGCAGCCGGCGGTACCCGAGGAAACCGACCACGACCGCGACGGCCCCGGACACCACCGGGACCCCGTATCCGGCGCGCGCCCCGGCCGCGTCGATCACCCAGCCGGCCGCGGACGAGCCGAGCGCGACACCGACCGCGAGGCCGGTGCTCACCCAGGTCATGCCCTCGGTGAGCTGCGCGCGAGGTACGTGCTCTTCGATGAGGGACATCGTCGTGATCATCGTCGGCGCGATGGACAGCCCCGCAACGAACAGCGCCACGGCCAGAAGCGGCAGGTTTCCGACCAGTAGGAGGGGGATCATACTCACGGCCATCGCCGCCACGCCCAGGAGCCAGCGGCGTTCCGGTGCCCCGCTGAAGCGCAGCAGCCCGAAGGCCACGCCCGCGACGGCGGAGCCGGCCGCGTACAGCGCCAGGACCACGCTCGCGGCGCCCTTGTGGCCGCGCTCGTCGGCGAAGGCGACGGTGACGACGTCCACCGAGCCGAAGATCGCGCCGGTCGCCACGAAGGTGGCCACCAGCACCTGGAGCCCCGCCGAGCGCAGGGCGCTGCCCCCGCCCTGCCGTTCGCGGGGATGGGGCGCCGGTTCGGTGGCGCGCTGGACGGTCAGCCAGAAGACACCGGCCGCCAGGAAGCAGGCGGCCAGCAGGGGGCCCGCCTCGGGGAACCACGCCGTGGACAGGCCGATGGAGATGATCGGCCCGAAGACGAAGCAGACCTCGTCGACGACCGACTCGAACGAGTAGGCGGTGTGCAGCTTGGGCGTGCCCCGGTACAGCGCCGCCCAGCGGGCCCGGATCATCGCGCCGAGGCTCGGTACGGAGCCGATGCCCGCCGCGCACACGAACAGCACCCAGTCCGGCCACCGGAAGTGCGCCGCGAGCAGCAGCCCGGCCGCCGCGGCCAGGGCCACCAGGGTCGCCGGGCGCAGCACCCGGCGCTGCCCGTACTGGTCCACCATCCGGGAGATCTGCGGTCCGATCGCCGCGGCGGACAGCGCGATGGCGGCAGACAGGGCGCCCGCGAGGCCGTACCGCCCGGTGAGCTGGGAGACCATCGTGACGACGCCGATGCCCATCATCGACAGCGGCATCCGGCCGAGGAATCCGGCGGCGGAGAACGCCTTGGTGCCGGGCTCGGCGAACAGGGCTCTGTAAGGGCTGGGCACGTGGTCTCCGAAACGGATCAGTAAGGCGCGAATGCGGCTGAGACAGCTTACGAGTTAGGGCACCCTAATTACACCCCGCGTGCGGCCCGGACCGCACCTCGCGGGCCGGCCGGAAAACCGTACCCAACCATCTTCAACCCGACTTACCACCCCGCTGTTTCCCCGCTGTCGGTGCCGGGTGGCAGGATCGAGTCATGCCAGACGCGCTCGATGCCACCCCGTACGACGCCCTGCTCCTGCTCTCCTTCGGCGGCCCCGAAGGCCCGGACGACGTGGTCCCCTTCCTGGAGAACGTCACGCGCGGGCGCGGCATCCCGAAGGAACGCCTCAAGGAAGTCGGGCAGCACTACTTCCTCTTCGGCGGGGTCAGCCCCATCAACGCCCAGAACCGGGCCCTGCTGGACGCCCTGCGCAAGGACTTCGCCGAGCACGGCCTGCACCTGCCGGTCTACTGGGGCAACCGCAACTGGGCGCCGTACCTGACGGACACCCTGCGCGAGATGGCCGCCGACGGCCGCCGCCGCATCCTCGTCCTCGCCACCAGCGCCTACGCCTCCTACTCGGGCTGCCGCCAGTACCGGGAGAACCTCGCCGACGCGCTGGCCGCCCTGGAGGCCGAGGGCCTGGAGCCGCCGAGGGTCGACAAACTGCGGCACTACTTCAACCACCCCGGCTTCGTCGAGCCCATGATCGACGGAGTGCTGCGTTCCCTCGCGGACCTGCCCGAGGACGTCCGCGCGGGCGCCCACATCGCCTTCACCACGCACTCCATCCCCACCTCCGCCGCCGACACCTCCGGCCCCGCGCAGGCCCACGGCGAGGGCGGTGCCTACGTCGAGCAGCACCTGGACGTCGCCCGGCTGATCGCCGACGCCGTGCGCGAACGGACCGGGGCCGACCACCCCTGGCGGCTCGTCTACCAGTCCCGCTCCGGCGCCCCGCACATCCCCTGGCTGGAGCCCGACATCTGCGACCACCTGGAGGAGCGGCACGAAGCCGGCGTCCCGGCCGTGGTCATGGCCCCGATCGGCTTCGTCTCCGACCACATGGAGGTCCTCTACGACCTCGACACCGAGGCGAAGGCCAAGGCCGAGGAGCTGGGCCTGCCGGTGCGCCGCTCGGCCACCGTGGGTGCCGACCCGCGGTTCGCCGCGGCCGTGCGGGAGCTGATCCTGGAGCGGGCCGCCGTGGAGCGCGGCCAGGAGGTCACCCCCTGCGCCCTCGGCGCGCTCGGCCCCAGCCACCACCTCTGCCCGGTCGGCTGCTGCCCGGCCCGGGCCCCCCGCCCCGCCGCGGCGGGCGCCGACAGCCCCTACGCGTGAGGAGACCCGTGACCGACTCCCTCCACCGGGACCTGCTGGAACTGGCCCGGGAGGCCGCCCGCCGCGCCGGCGCGCTGCTGCGGGACGGCCGCCCGGCCGGCCTGGCCGTGGCGAAGACCAAGTCCAGCCCCATCGACGTCGTCACCGAGATGGACATCGCGGCCGAGAAGCTGATCACCGACCTGATCTCCGGGCGGCGCCCCGGCGACGGCTTCCTCGGCGAGGAGGGCGCCTGTGCCGAGGGCACGAGCGGCATCCGCTGGGTGATCGATCCGCTCGACGGCACCGTCAACTACCTGTACGGCCTGCCGACCTGGGCGGTGTCCATCGCGGCCGAGCAGGACGGCGAGGTCGTCGTCGGGGTCGTCGCGGCCCCGATGCGCGGCGAGACCTACCACGCCGTCCGCGGCGGCGGTGCGTGGGCCACGGGCGCCTGGGAGGGCGAGCGGGCGCTCGCCTGCCGTCCCGCGCCCCCGCTGGAGCAGGCGCTGGTGTCCACCGGGTTCAACTACGTCACCGAGGTCCGCGCCCACCAGGCCGAGATCGCCGGCCGGCTCGTCCCGCTGCTGCGGGACATCCGGCGCAGCGGCTCGGCGGCGGTCGACCTGTGCGACGTGGCCTGCGGCCGGCTCGACGGCTACTACGAGCGGGGTCTGCACCCGTGGGACTTCGCGGCGGGGGACCTGATCGCCCGGGAGGCGGGCGCGCTGACCGGTGGACGGCCGGGAGAGCGCCCGTCGGCCGCCCTGACGGTCGCGGGGACGCCGGGCGTGTTCGAACCCCTCCAGCGGCTGCTGGAGGACTTCGGAGCCTGGCACGACTGAGGCGTGGCCGCGGACGGTTCCGCGCCCCCGGCCCGCCGGTGCGGAGCCGGCCCGTGCGCGCCCGCGCCGGCCCCGCCGCGCGTCGGCTCGGCCCCGCCGCGCGCGCGTCGTACCGTGCACACGAAGGGACCCCGGCGCTGGATTCGCCGGGGTCCCTCGTCGTGCTGCCGGGCCGGTCAGACGCGTGACGCGCCGACTTCCACACCGTGTTCGGCGGCGAGGCGTCGCAGGTCGTCGAGCTCTGCCTGCTCCACCTCGACGAGGAAGTCGTCGCCCTCGTCACGAGCCCGCGACAGGTCGGACTCGGTCGCCCTTATGCGCTGCAGAAGTCCTGCGGTGAAAGCGTCCATGCTGCGCCCCCTCGTCCAGGGTCGTGGGTCGGTGGCACGGGGGTGTGCCGTAGGGAAGGGGCGATCACGTCTCTCGCAAGTGCCCAGCACTGCCCTGCTGGGCGGCGACGGTGCCGGACACCCGCGCCCGTTCTGCGAAGCGGATGGCGAGGTACCGCATGGTGCTGCGGCACATGCAGAGCGTGATCGCGGGGTGTAAAGCCGTCCTCCCCCCGTCCCCTTCCGGGGAAACCTCAACGGGCGGAGAAATTCTTGTATTCCCGGCCCGCCACCCCCGTCCCTGCGGCCCCACCCCGCCTTACAGCCGACTTATGGCCGAAAAGGGCAGGATGGGGGGCACACCCACGGACACCCCTGCCCGCACGCGCCCCGGCGCGCTCCGCGGGTGGACACAGGAAGGACTAGCGACGTGCGCGTACTCGTCGTCGAGGACGAGCAGCTGCTCGCCGATGCGGTGGCCACCGGACTGCGCCGGGAGGCCATGGCCGTCGACGTCGTGTACGACGGTGCGGCCGCCCTGGAGCGCATCGGCGTCAACGACTACGACGTGGTCGTCCTCGACCGCGACCTCCCGCTGGTGCACGGCGACGACGTCTGCCGCCGGATCGTCGAGCTGGGCATGCCCACCCGCGTGCTGATGCTGACCGCCTCCGGCGACGTCAGCGACCGCGTCGAGGGCCTGGAGATCGGCGCCGACGACTACCTGCCGAAGCCCTTCGCGTTCAGCGAGCTGATCGCGCGCGTGCGCGCCCTCGGCCGCCGCACCAGCGTGCCGCTGCCGCCGGTCCTGGAGCGCGCCGGCATCAAGCTCGACCCGAACCGCCGCGAGGTCTTCCGCGACGGCAAGGAGGTGCAGCTGGCGCCCAAGGAGTTCGCGGTCCTGGAGGTGCTCATGCGCAGCGAGGGCGCGGTCGTCTCGGCGGAGCAGCTGCTGGAGAAGGCCTGGGACGAGAACACCGACCCGTTCACCAACGTGGTGCGGGTGACGGTGATGACCCTGCGCCGCAAGCTGGGCGAGCCGCCCGTCATCGTCACCGTCCCCGGCTCCGGCTACCGGATCTGATCCCCGTGGCCACGACACCCGCGCCGCCCCAGGCGCCCCCGAAGCCCACCTGGGACCCGAGGCGGCCGCAGCCCCCCTTCCCGTGGCTGCGCCCGACCATCCGCATACGGCTGACCCTGCTGTACGGCGGCATGTTCCTGATCGCCGGGATCCTGCTGCTGTCGATCATCTACCTGCTCGCCGCCCAGGCGATCAGCACCGGCAACCAGCCGCTCTTCAAGATCGTCAGCGGTACGGACATCCGGGTCTCCAGCGACAACTGCCCGGCGATCACCGCGATCAACTCCAGCACGCTGCCGCTGCCCGACTTCAACGAGGCGATCGCCCACTGCGTGGACCAGCAGCGCCAGGGGGCCCTGGACAACCTGCTCAGCCGCTCCCTGCTGGCCCTGCTGGGCCTCGCCGTGATCGCCTTCGCGTTCGGCTACGCGATGGCGGGCCGCGTCCTGTCCCCGCTCGGCCGGATCACCCGCACCGCCCGCCAGGTGGCCGGCTCGGACCTGTCCCGCCGGATCGAGCTGGACGGCCCGGACGACGAGCTGAAGGAGCTGGCGGACACCTTCGACGACATGCTGGAGCGCCTCCAGCGGGCCTTCACCGCCCAGCAGCGCTTCGTCGGCAACGCCTCGCACGAGCTGCGCACCCCGCTCGCGATCAACCGCACGCTCCTGGAGGTGCACCTGTCCGACCCGAACGCGCCGGTGGAGCTCCAGCAGCTCGGCAAGACGCTGCTGGCCACCAACGAGCGCAGCGAACAGCTGGTCGAGGGGTTGCTGCTGCTCGCCCGCAGTGACAACCAGATCGTCGAACGCAAACCGGTCGACCTGGCCGAGGTGGCCACGCAGGCCGTCGACCAGGTGCACGCCGAGGCCGAGGCCAAGGGCGTGGCCGTCCGTGGCGAGCGCAAGCCCGCCGTGGTGCAGGGCAACGGGGTGCTCCTGGAACGCATTGCGCTCAACCTCGTCCAGAACGCCGTACGGTACAACCTTGCGGACGGCGGCTGGGTGGAGGTGAACACCGAGGTCGAGCACGGGCAGGCGGTGCTGACCGTGACGAACACCGGACCGGTGGTGCCGGCGTACGAGATCGACAACCTCTTCGAGCCGTTCCGGCGGCTCCGTACGGAGCGCACGGGCAGCGACAAGGGGGTGGGTCTCGGACTCTCCATCGTCCGGTCCGTGACCCGCGCGCACGGCGGTCACATCCTGGCCCGGCCCCGCGAGGGCGGCGGGCTGGTGATGCGTGTCACCCTGCCTTTGTGATTCAGACCGACACACGCGGCCATGTTCGCTGTACGCGGAATATTTGGACCGCCGGACGGGCTTCTTTCTGTGTGATCGATCACATGGACGGAATTCCGGCCATGTACGCACAGTGATCATGACAGAAGGTGGAAAGCCGGGAAAGTCCTGGTTTTCAGGGCTCTTGATCACGGGAAGTACACGGTGAGGCGCCTTTGAGGTGCGGCATTCGAACCGTGTACGGTCCTCACCGCCATCCAAGCCGATCACTCTTGAGGGGTCGGGTTGGGTGTCGATTGAGTAACAGACCTTGATGTGAGGCAAAATCTCCGCCTCAGGTCGGGCACAAGTCCGGCCTCTCACGCGTTACGTGCGCTGGAGACACCGCAGACACCCAGAGGGGGAGAGCGATATGGCAACCGATTACGACACTCCACGCAAGACCGACGACGACGTCGACTCGGACAGCCTTGAAGAGCTGAAGGCCCGGCGGAACGACAAGTCCACCTCGGCGGTGGACGTCGACGAGTTCGAGGCCGCCGAGGGCCTCGAACTGCCCGGCGCCGACCTCTCGAACGAGGAGCTGGCCGTCCGGGTGCTGCCCAAGCAGCAGGACGAGTTCACCTGCATGAGCTGCTTCCTGGTGCACCACCGCAGCCAGCTGGCCAGGGAGAAGAACGGCCAGCCGATCTGCCGCGACTGCGACTGAGCAGGGGTCGGCCGTGACTGGCTCGACCCCTCCGCGGAAGCGCCGCTTCTCCCTGCGGAAAGCGGACCAAGGGCCGATCGACGGCCCGCACGGCGCGCGTGACGACGAGCGGGGCTCACCCGGAGCGGGAGCCCCGCTCGGACCGGCGGCCGACCGGCAGGACCTGTCGGCGTCGGCGCGGCAGCCTGCACCCGTCGCCCGGAGCCGGGCGACGGTGATCGGTGGCAAAGCCCGGGAGATGGCCCGGGAAGGCGCCCGCAGGGGCGGCAGCCGGGCCCGCGCGGGCCTGGCGTACCTGGCCGACCGGATCATCGAGATCGCCCCACGCATCCCCGTACGCGACCTCGCGTCCCTGCGCAGGCAGTTCCCCGGCCTCGGTCCGGAGGAGCTCGCCGACAAGCTGGTGGCCGGCGCCGCGGCCGGCACCTCGGCCGTCGGGGCCGGGATCGGAGCGGTCGCGATGCTGCCGGTGCCGCCGGCCCTGCCGACCGAACTGGCCGCGGAGATCACCGGGGTCGCCGCGATCGAGATCAAGCTGATCGCCGAACTGCACGAGGTCTACGGCGCCCGCCCGCCGGGCAACCTCACGGCCCGCAGCGCCGCGTATCTGTCCTCCTGGTCGGAGGAGCGCGGGATCGACGTGATGAAACCGTCGACGTACGACACGGCCCTCGGCGGCCGGATGAAACGCGAACTGCGCCGGCAGATCATGAAGCGGATGGTCCGCGACCTGCCCAACCTGATGCCGTTCATGATCGGCGCCGCGGTCGGGGCCGTCATGAACCGCCGGGACACCAGGAGACTCGCCGGCCGGATCCGCGACGACCTGCGCAGGACGCAGGTGCCCTGGGACGAACTGCCGGAGCTCCCGCCGCTGGAGGAACCGGAACACCCGATCGAGCTGCGCGGACTCCCCGACGACCGCTAGCCGCCTGGCCGCCCGGGTGCCTCAGGCGTGCGCCGTGCGCGCCGCCTCGATCGCCGCCGCCAGCTGCTCCGGCTCCCGCGTCGACAGGTACAGGTACGGCGTCGGGTCCTCGGGGTCGGTGACCTCCACGCGCAGCGCGGTCGGGATGTAGGCGCGCAGCAGCAGGAAGGCACGGGTGTCGGCCTTGTACGTCCGCCAGGCGCGCGCCCCCTCCGCGTCCAGCACCTCCGTCGCGCCCAGCGCCGACACCGGGATCCGCGCCTCGCCGGCGATCAGGAAGCCGCCCACGACCCGGATGCGCGGCGAGCCGTACGCGCTGGCCACCACCGCGGACGCGGCCGTGCCGCCCACCAGGCCGCCGAGCAGCGGCAGGGTGCCGAACGGCAGCAGGATCAGGGCGAACGAGACGCCCACGAGAAAGCTGATCAGCCACCACGAGCGGGGGGCGGTGAGGCGTTCTTCGTAAGGGGTGGCGGAGAGCTGCATGGAGCCAAGCTTGGCACGGTATCCGGATACCGCCGGAGCCGGGGCGCCCGGCGCGAAGCGCTGTCGGGCAGGGCGGTGGCGGGGGCCGGACGGACGGGTAAGGTCTGCGGCTGTGAGTGGTAGTTCCGCAGCTCTTCAGCCCCCCGCCGACGCGGTGAAACCCGTACGGCACCCCGACGCGCCCGCGCCCGGGGAACTCCTCGGTGCCCATTACGGACACTGCTTCGGGTGCGGTCCCGGCCAGCCGCACGGACTGCACCTGGAGGCCCGCGCCGGCGAGGGCGTCTCGCTGACCGCCGAGTTCACCGTGCAGCCCGCCCACCAGGGCGCCCCCGGCCTCGCGCACGGCGGCGTGCTCGCCACGGCCCTGGACGAGACCCTCGGCTCGCTGAACTGGCTGCTGCGCACCATCGCCGTCACCGGACGGCTGGAGACGGACTTCGTGCGGCCCGTGCCCGTGGGCACCACCCTGCACCTCCAGGCCGAGGTCACCGCCGTCGCCGGACGGAAGATCTACTGCACCGCCGCCGGGCGCATCGGCGGCCCCGACGGGCCGCTGGCCGTCCGCGCCGACGCCCTCTTCATCGAGGTGAAAGTGGACCACTTCATCGACCACGGCCGGACGGAGGAGATCCAGGCGGCCATGAGCGACCCGGACCAGATCCGGCGCGCCCGCGCCTTCGAGGTGAACCCGTGATCCCGGCGGGCCCCGGCGGCCGCGGCCCCCTGGACGTACTCATCCGGCGCGTCGACCCGGACGTCCCGCTTCCGGCGTACGAGCACCCCGGGGACGCCGGCGCCGATCTGCGCACCACCGAGGCGTGCGAACTGGCCCCCGGGGAACGGGCCGTTCTGCCCACGGGGGTGTCGATCGCCCTGCCCGAGGGGTACGCGGCCTTCGTGCATCCGCGTTCCGGCCTCGCCGCCCGCTGCGGTGTCGCCCTCGTGAATGCCCCGGGGACGGTTGATGCCGGGTACCGTGGGGAGATCAAGGTGATCGTGGTGAATCTCGACCCGCGCGAGAGCGTGCGGTTCGAGCGCTTCGACCGGATTGCCCAACTGGTCGTCCAGCAGGTCGAGAGGGTCCGCTTCCAGGAGGTCGCGGAGCTTCCCGGCTCGGCGCGGGCCGAAGGGGGCTTCGGGTCCACCGGCGGCCATGCCGCGGTGGGCGGCGAGAGCGGCACAAGCGGTCAGGCCGCCGAGGGCGGTCCGACGGGTGGGAATCGATACGCTTCGGTCGTATCCGACCGGGAAGGACAGTGACGTGTTCGGACGTCGCAAGAAGAAGGGTGCCGCCGAGGACGCGGCCGGCGAGGCCGAGCAGGTCGTCGACAGCGTCGACACCGAGGCGGACGAGGAAGAGGCCGAGCGCGAGCGCGTCCGGCTGGAGCCGGGGCCCCGGCCCGACGGGCCGTGGGACAGCACCGAGGTGCGGGACGCGGCCGAGGGCCGGGTGGACCTCGGCGGTCTGTTCGTGCCGGGCGTGGACGGCATGGAGCTGCGCGTCGAGGTCGCCGGTGACGCCATCGTGGCCGCGACCGTCGTGCTGCGCGACAGCGCCATCCAGCTCCAGGCGTTCGCCGCGCCCAAGCGCGAGGGCATCTGGGGCGAGGTCCGCGAGGAGATCGCTTCGGGCATCACCCAGCAGGGTGGCATCGTCGACGAGGTCGAGGGCCCGCTCGGCTGGGAACTGCGCGCCCAGGTCCCGGTGCAGCTGCCGGACGGCACCGGCGGCTTCCAGGTCGTCCGGTTTGTCGGCGTGGACGGTCCGCGCTGGTTCCTGCGCGGCGTGATCTCCGGCCAGGGCGCGGTGCAGCCGCAGGCCGCCGGGCTGCTGGAGCAGATCTTCCGGGACACCGTCGTGGTCCGCGGCGAGGGCCCGATGGCGCCCCGCGACCCGATCGTCCTCAAGCTGCCGAACGACGCCCAGATGGTTCCCGAGGGCGTCCAGCAGGAGGAGGGCTCGCGCTTCTCCGGTGGAATGGGCCAGCTCCAGCGGGGACCGGAGATCACCGAGGTGCGCTAGGCGCTCCGCCGGTTCAGGCCGTCGTCGTGAGCGGGCCGTGCCCTACGGGGTGCGGCCCGCTGTCGTGCGGGGGCGCCTTACGGGGTGCGGCCCGCTGTCGTGCGGGGGCTCGGTCACCGCCCTGGCCGTCGCGCACGCCGCCGCCCCACACGACGCCGCCCCACACGACGCCGCCCCACACGACGCCGCCCCACACGACGCCGCCCCACACGACGCCACCGCGTACGACGCCACCGCGCACGACGCCGCCCCGCACGACGCCGCCCCGCTCGACCTCGCCGACCGGGTCCCGGGACCGCGCGACGGGGGGATCACCCAGCGCCCGAGCCGCTGCCCACCGTTCCTCACCGAGCCTGGGCGGGGTACGGGTCCGAGGGGGCCGGGACGGGGTGGCGGGCCGGGAAGTGAGCTGCGCTACGGCGGTGTCGGCGGCCCCCGGTACGCTTCAGGTATGAGTGCTGTTCCTCGTTCCGAAAAGCCGGCCGGCCGGTTCCGGCGCATGCTCGACCGGCTCTCCTCGTCGCAGGAGGACCTGGAGTCCGAGGAGCTGCGCGAGGACGCCGAGACGGCGGGCTGTACGAAGATCGGCGACTGCCGGGACCGGCAGATCGTCACCGTAACTGGTACCTTGCGCACGGTCACCCTGCGTCCGCGTGCCGGAGTCCCGGCCCTGGAGGCCGAACTGTTCGACGGCTCCGCCGCGCTGGACGTGGTGTGGCTCGGCAGGCGCTCCATCGTGGGCATAGAACCGGGGCGCAAGCTGATCGCATCGGGCCGGATCTCGATGAGCCGGGGCCGCCGGGTGCTGTTCAACCCCAAGTACGAACTGCGACCCCTCGGACGGGAGTAGCCGGTGACGTCCCTCGACAAGCCGACCGAAGACACCGACCAGACTCAGCCCGACAACGCCCGCGCGGTCACCGAGGCCGCGCTGTTCGAGGCGTTCGGCGGTGTCCGCGGCATGGTCGAGACGGTCCTGCCGGGCCTGCTCTTCGTGTCGATCTTCACGATCGACAAGGACCTGCACGTCTCGGCGATCGCCGCCCTGGCCGTCTCCCTGATCCTGGTCGCGGTGCGGCTGGTGCGCAAGGACACCGTCAAGCACGCCTTCAGCGGTGTCTTCGGCGTGGCCTTCGGCGTCGTGTTCGCGATGTTCACCGGCAACGCCAAGGACTTCTACCTGCCCGGCATGCTCTACACGCTGGGTCTGGGGCTGGCGTACATCATCACGACCCTCGCCGGCGTGCCGCTGATCGGCCTCATCCTGGGCCCGGTCTTCAAGGAGAACCTCTCCTGGCGCACCCGCAACCCCGGCCGGAAGAAGGCGTACGCCAAGGCCAGCTGGGCCTGGGGCCTGATCCTGCTGGCCAAGTGCGCGATCCTCTTCCCGCTGTACTGGTGGGCCGACACCACGCAGCTCGGCTGGGTGCTGGTCGCCCTGAAGATCCCGCCGTTCCTGCTCGCGGTATGGCTGACCTGGGTCTTCCTGGCCAAGGCTCCCGCGCCCATCGACGTCTTCGCGGAGATGGAGGCGGCGGAGAAGGCGGCCGAGGAGAAAGCGGCCGAGGAGAAAGCCGCCGCGGAGAAGGCCGCTGCCGAGTCGGCCGGCGGCAGGCACCGCCGGGACGGCTGACCGGCCGGGGCCCGCCCCCGTACCCCGGCCCCCGGAACACGTCCGCCCCCTCCCGGCTCACGCGTCGGAAGGGGGCGGATCCGCGTGTGCGTCAGGCTTCCTCGCGGCGCACCGACAGCAGTTCCTCCAGCTGTTCCTCCCGGGCCTGGGCGGCCACGAAGAGCAGCTCGTCACCCGCCTCCAGGGAGTCCTCCTTGGAGGGGGTCAGCACCCGGGTGCCACGGATGATCGTGACCAGGGAGGTGTCCTCCGGCCAGTGGACGTCGCCGACCTGCGTGCCGGCCAGGGCCGACTCCTCGGGCAGGGTCAGCTCGACGAGGTTGGCGTCGCCGTGGCTGAAGCGGAGCAGCCGGACCAGGTCGCCGACGCTGACCGCCTCCTCGACCAGGGCGGACATCAGACGCGGCGTGGAGACGGCGACATCGACGCCCCAGGACTCGTTGAAGAGCCACTCGTTCTTCGGGTTGTTGACCCGGGCGACGACGCGCGGGACGCCGTACTCCGTCTTCGCGAGCAGCGACACGACCAGGTTGACCTTGTCGTCGCCGGTCGCGGCGATCACGACGTTGCAGCGCTGGAGCGCCGCCTCGTCCAGGGAGGTGATCTCGCAGGCGTCGGCGAGCAGCCACTCCGCCTGTGGGACGCGCTCGACCGAGATGGCCGTGGGCGCCTTGTCGATCAGCAGGACCTCGTGGCCGTTCTCCAGCAGCTCGCCCGCGATCGAGCGGCCGACGGCGCCGGCTCCGGCAATGGCGACCCTCATCAGTGACCGCCCTCCTCTTCCGGGCCCCCGGCGAACGCCGCCTCGACCTTCTCGACGTCGTCCGTCCGCATCATCACGTGCACGAGGTCGCCCTCCTGGAGCACCGTCTGCGAGGTGGGCAGGATGGCTTCGCCCAGACGGGTCAGGAACGCCACCCGGACGCCCGTCTCCTCCTGCAGCTTGCTGATCTTGTGGCCGACCCACTTGGCGGAGGCGTGCACCTCGGCGAGCTGGACCCCACCGGTGGGATCACGCCACAGCGGCTCGGCGCCGGACGGCAGCAGACGGCGCAGCATCTGGTCGGCGGTCCAGCGGACGGTGGCCACCGTGGGGATGCCCAGGCGCTGGTAGACCTCGGCGCGGCGCGGGTCGTAGATGCGGGCGGCCACGTTCTCCACGCCGAACATCTCGCGGGCCACGCGCGCCGAGATGATGTTGGAGTTGTCACCGCTGGAGACGGCCGCGAAGGCGCCGGCCTCCTCGATGCCCGCCTCGCGCAGGGTGTCCTGGTCGAAGCCGACCCCGGTGACCCTGCGGCCCCCGAATCCCGGGCCCAGCCGACGGAAGGCGGTGGGGTCCTGGTCGATCACGGCGACCGTGTGTCCCTGTTGCTCCAGGGTCTGGGCGAGAGCGGAACCTACTCGTCCGCAGCCCATGATGACGATGTGCACGACCGTCCTTCCGGTGTCCAAAAGTTACTGCTCTGGATCAGGGTCTCAGACCGACGCCCAAAGCTACACACGGGCGCCGCGCGGGGGGCACCCCTGTGCGGCGGGGGGCGGCGGCGACCGCCGGCGAGTGATGCTGCGCACGCTGCACAGGGTCAGGATTCCGAGGCCGAAGAGGGCCGACAGTGCCCCGATCAGCTCCGCGGTCGCGGGCATGGAACCTCCGAAGGGCGACGACAAGCGGGGTTTGCCATCTAGGCACGCGGGGCACACAGAGCACGGATTCCGTAGTTCCGCGCGCCCCCGATTTCACTCGTGAGGCAGATACAGCACGCCGGGTGGGCGGGTGCCAGTTCGAAGGCTTACGATCCTCTCTCGTGTCCAAACTGACCGACGTGCCCAAACGGATCCTGATCGGGCGCGCACTGCGCAGTGACCGGCTGGGCGAAACGCTCCTGCCGAAGCGCATCGCACTCCCCGTCTTCGCCTCCGACCCGCTGTCCTCCGTCGCCTACGCGCCGGGGGAGGTCCTGCTGGTCCTGTCCATCGCGGGCGTGTCGGCGTACCACTTCAGCCCCTGGATCGCGGTCGCGGTCGTCGTGCTGATGTTCACCGTCGTCGCCTCCTACCGGCAGAACGTCCACGCCTATCCGAGCGGCGGCGGCGACTACGAGGTCGCCACCACCAACCTCGGCCCCAAGGCCGGGCTCACCGTCGCCAGCGCCCTGCTCGTCGACTACGTCCTGACCGTCGCCGTCTCCATCTCCTCCGGCATCGAGAACCTGGGCTCGGCGATCCCCTTCGTGGTCGAGCACAAGGTGCTTTGCGCGGTCGCCGTGATCGTGCTGCTGACGCTGATGAACCTGCGTGGCGTGAAAGAGTCGGGCAAGCTCTTCGCCATCCCGACCTACGTCTTCGTCGGCGGCGTCTTCATCATGATCGCGTGGGGCGCCGCCCGCGGTCTGCTCCTCGGCGACACCATGCGGGCCCCGACGGCCGACTTCCACATCAAGGCCGAGCACCAGGGCCTCGCGGGTTTCGCCCTCGTCTTCCTGCTGCTGCGTGCCTTCTCCTCCGGCTGTGCGGCCCTCACCGGCGTCGAGGCGATCTCCAACGGCGTACCGGCCTTCCGCAAGCCGAAGTCGAAGAACGCCGCGACCACGCTCGCCCTGATGGGCCTGCTGGCCGTCACCATGTTCTGCGGCATCATCGCGCTGGCGATGGTGACCAAGGTCCGCATGGCCGAGAAGCCGGCCACCGACCTGCTGCACAACGGCGTCCCGGTCGGTTCCGACTATGTCCAGAACCCGGTGATCTCCCAGGTCGCCGAGGCGGTCTTCGGCAAGGGCAGCTTCCTGTTCATCCTGCTCGCCGCCGCCACCGCCCTGGTCCTGTTCCTGGCCGCCAACACCGCCTACAACGGCTTCCCGCTGCTCGGCTCGATCCTCGCCCAGGACCGCTACCTCCCGCGCCAGCTGCACACCCGCGGTGACCGCCTCGCCTTCTCCAACGGCATCGTGCTGCTGGCCGGCGCGGCGATGCTGCTCGTGTTCATCTACGGCGCGGACTCCACCCGCCTGATCCAGCTGTACATCGTCGGCGTGTTCGTGTCCTTCACGCTCAGCCAGACCGGCATGGTCCGGCACTGGAACCGCCACCTGGCGGTCGAGAAGGACCCGGCCAAGCGCCGGCTGATGATCCGCTCCCGCGCGATCAACACGTTCGGCGCCTTCTTCACCGGCCTCGTGCTCGTCGTCGTCCTGGTCACCAAGTTCACGCACGGCGCCTGGGTGGCCCTGCTCGGCATGGTCATCTTCTACGCGACGATGACCGCGATCCGGAAGCACTACGACCGGGTCGCCGACGAGATCGCCGCCCCCGACGGCCCGAGCGACGACATGGTCCGCCCCTCCCGCGTCCACTCGGTCGTGCTGATCTCCAAGATCCACCGCCCGACGCTGCGCGCCCTGGCCTACGCCAAGCTGATGCGCTCCGACACCCTGGAGGCGCTGACGGTCAACGTCGACCCGGCCGAGACCAAGGCGCTGCGCGAGGAGTGGGAGCGGCGCGGGATCGACGTGCCGCTGAAGGTGCTGGACTCGCCGTACCGCGAGATCACGCGGCCGATCATCGAGTACGTCAAGAGCCTGCGCAAGGAGTCGCCGCGCGACGCGGTCTCCGTGATCATCCCCGAGTACGTGGTCGGCCACTGGTACGAGCACCTGCTGCACAACCAGAGCGCACTGCGCCTGAAGGGCCGGCTGCTGTTCACACCCGGCGTGATGGTCACCTCCGTGCCCTACCAGCTGGCCTCCTCCGAGGCCGCCAAGCTGCGCGCCCGCAAGCGGCAGGAGTGGAACGCACCGGGCGCGGTCCGGCGCGGCCCGGCCGTGGAACGCCCCAAGGAGCCGTCCGTCAAGGACTGAGGCGGGACTGAGGCGGGGCGGGGGTCCCGGTAGCCGTCCGCAGAGGGCCGGCGCGGGGCCCCGGTGGCCGTGCGCAGAGGACCGGCGCGGGGTCCCGGGAGCCGTTGGCCGGGGACCGGTGCGGGGGCCGAGGAGCCGTCGGCGGGGACTGGCGCGGGGGCCGAGGAGCCGTCCGCCTTTGGGTAACGCGGGGAGGCCCGACGAGCCGTCCGCCGGGGACCGGGCGGGGCGCGGAGGCCGTAGACTGGTGGGCTGTTGTCGGGCCCCCGCGCGGGGCCGCCCCCCTCTCGATCTGGAGTCACCCCCACCATGCCCGCAGAACCGAAGAAGTCGCTGGTGGGGGAGGAGTACGAGGTCGAGATCGGCCCCGTCGCCCACGGCGGTCACTGCATCGCCCGTACGTCCGAGGGGCAGGTGCTGTTCGTCCGGCACGCGCTGCCGGGCGAGCGGGTCGTGGCCCGGGTGACCGAGGGCGAGGAGGGCGCCCGCTTCCTGCGCGCGGACGCCGTGCGCATCCTGGAGGCGTCCAAGGACCGCATCGAGGCGCCCTGCCCCTTCGCCGGCCCCGGCCGCTGCGGCGGCTGCGACTGGCAGCACGCCAAGCCGGGCGCACAGCGCCGGCTGAAGGCCGAGGTCATCGCCGAACAGCTCCAGCGGCTCGCCGGCCTCACCGCCGAGGAGGCGGGCTGGGACGGCACGGTGGTCCCGGCCGAGGGCGACAAGCTGCCCGCCGGCCAGGTCCCGCAGTGGCGCACCCGGGTGCAGTACGCCGTCGACGCCTCGACGGGCAAGGCGGGCCTGCGCAAGCACCGCTCGCACGAGGTGGAGCCCATCGACCACTGCATGATCGCGGCCGAGGGCGTGAGCGAGCTCGGCATCGAGAAGCGGGACTGGCCCGGCATGGAGACGGTCGAGGCGATCGCGGCGACCGGCTCCCAGGACCGCCAGGTGATCCTCACCCCGCGCCCCGGTGGCCGCCTCCCCCTGGTCGAGCTGGACAAGCCGGTGTCGGTCCTCCGGGTCGACGAGAAGTCCGGCGGTGTGCACCGCGTCCACGGCCGGCCCTTCGTCCGCGAACGCGCCGACGGCCGTACCCACCGGGTGGGCGGCGGCGGGTTCTGGCAGGTCCACCCGAAGGCGGCGGACACGCTCGTCACGGCGGTGATGCAGGGACTCCTGCCACGCAAGGGTGAGACGGCCCTCGACCTGTACTGCGGCGTCGGCCTCTTCGCCGGTGCCCTCGCCGACCGCCTCGGTGAGAAGGGCGCGGTCCTCGGCATCGAGTCCGGCAAGCGGGCGGTGGAGGACGCGCGGCACAACCTGGCCGACTTCCCGCGGGTCCGCATCGAGCAGGGCAAGGTCGAGTCGGTGCTGCCGCGCACGGGCATCACGGAGGTCGACCTCATCGTCCTGGACCCGCCCCGCGCCGGCGCCGGCCGCAACACGGTCACCCACCTCACGTCCCTGGGCGCCCGCCGCATCGCCTACGTCGCCTGCGACCCCGCCGCGCTCGCCCGGGACCTGGGCTACTTCCGGGAGGGCGGGTACCGGGTGCGGACGCTGCGGGCGTTCGATCTGTTTCCTATGACGCACCACGTGGAGTGCGTGGCGATTTTGGAGCCTGCCGAGAAGGGCCTCTGACCTGCCGTTTGCATTTCAGGGGGTCAGCTCGATCTTTTTCGCTCGCGGAATGCGTCGACTTAGGTTCGCTTGTGCAGAACGCTCTGAGCTGCAGATTCAACGGCCGGCGTGGGTCTCGCGGCGACGTGGCGATGCGCAATGCAGAATTTTTGACGCTCGAATATCGGAAGCCTCAACCTCGGAGCTCTCCGGCCCTGGGCCGCAGACCGGGGCCGTCGGCGCGGGGCAAGGACTCCGGTTCGGGGGGGGCGACTGCACCTCGCCAGCGGCGGCGGGTGCTGCTACCTCGTCGCACGCGCCTCCGAACCGAGACCGCGGCCCGACCGGGCCACCAAGGACGGCGTCGTGGTCCGAGGTCTTGAGTGGCTGGTATCACCTCGCCACTCAGATACCAGTCCGGTATCATTCCTGTATGGCGATGACACTCCGACTCCCCGAAGACCTTGACGCGAAGCTCACCGAGCGGGCTCGTCGGGAGGGTCGCAGCAAGCAGGAACTTGCCATCGAGGCCATCCGTGACGCCCAGCACCGGGCCGAGCTGAAGGTCGATGACGTCCTGGCCGAGCTGATGGACAGCGATGCGGAGATCCTGGACTACCTGAAGTGACCCAAGTGCGCTACATCCATATCGACGAGATCCTGGCCATCGCTCGCACGGTCAACGATACCGAGCACAGCGTGCGTGACATGGGACTTTTGGTGTCAGCGATCGAACGGCCCCGAACGAACGTGTTCGGGGCCGAGCTGTATCCCACGCTGCACGAGAAGGCGGCGGCACTGCTGCACTCCGTCGCTCGCAATCACGCGCTGATCGACGGCAACAAGCGCACCGCCTGGCTTGCCATGCGTGTCTTCCTGCGGTTCAACGGCGTCAGCGCCAGTACCGCCCCGCCACCCGTCTCCGTGGCTGGCCCGTTCGTCGAGGAAGTCGCGCAGGACAACATCGATGTACCGGCTATTGCCAAGCGCCTGTCGGCCTGGTTCCCCATCTCCTGACGTTCGACGTCGTGCGGTGGGGACGGGATGAGGTTCCGTAAGTATTGCTGGCTCCATGGAGTCCGCCGGACAGACCGATTCCGCAGACTTGGGGTCTGTTCGTTCAGCGGATTGCTTCATATACCTTGGCCCGGGTGACATGCTTCCGCTGACGCATCACGTGAGTGCGTGGCGATTCTTGAGCCCGCAGCGAAGGGCCTCTGACCTGCGGCTCTCATAGACACCTCCTGTGCGGCCGGGTTGACTCGACCTGTTTCCCCGAGCGCACGGTGTGGGGCACCTTCTTGGCTCGCGAAGGCTGTCCGACCGGCGTTCCTGTGGCGGCTGTCGAATCGACGTGATCGTCAGAGGATCCTCATGGACTCCACTCATTAGGTGAAGCGCATCAAAGGGCGTCCGTGCTGCGGTGAACGGCTTCGGCTGGATGCCGGCCCGCGGGCTCGGAATGGTTCGGCGGTGTGTCGGTCCAGGCGGTGACAGTGAAGTGAACGCGCTGTCTGCCCCATTGGCTTGGATACTGCCTCACCGCCCCGACCGCCTGGGCGAGACGGTTGCCTGCGCCTCCAGGCGAGCCGTGCAGGGCTCCTGGCCCGGTGCGGAATCCAGTCGACGGCCGGGCGCTCGACGGCGGGCGTGAGCTGGTGCGGGGGCCCCTCTTCTCGCCGAGGGTGAGCCGTGACGGAGGGGTGTCGATGCGGTTCGCGAACGGTCGTTGCGACCGCGCAACGACCGTGGTGCCGTGCGGCAAGTGGGCAGAAGGAAGTGAAGCGCTTCGATGCTCGTCAGAGCTCCAGGAGCGTGTCAGGAGATCGGCCTCGACGCGTTGAACAGAGCGCGCTGACCCCTTCGTCGTACCCCGAAGTAATCTCGGGAGCGGCCCTTGTGCACCCTCATGCCTTCACCTAACCTCGCAGCAGCATCGAAGCGCTTCGATTGTGCATCACGTCGCAGTAATGGGATGTCTGCTCTCAGCTCAGCCAATGCGAGTCACGACACCGCAACCGACGGACCTCGCCGGGTGTCCCGGTGCGCCATGAAGGGTTGACGCGATGACGCCGAACGCCGCCTCCGCCTGTTCCGGACCCGGCGGGAGAGGCTTCCTCCCCTCCACGGCGTCCGCCACCGCAGCGGTGGCCGGTGGGATGCCGCCGCTCACCGCCTGGGGCAGGCCGGACAGCGGGGCGCGCGAGGGCGCCACCTAGGCCGTGTCCGCCGACAAGCTGCTTTCGACGCGCATGGCCGGCGATGCGGCACAGCCGGACCTTCCGTCGGAGAACGGCTCGGCGGCCGACTGCCCGGCAAGGTCCCCGCGCCCGTAGGGGCGTCGCTCCCTCCGTCTGCTTCGCACGAGGAAGAGGTATGTCATGCGCACGCCCTACATCAGCAGAAGAGCCGTACTCGCTGGGACGGCTGTCGCAGCCGCGGCCGTCTCCCTGCCGCTGGCCCAGAGGCGCGCGCAAGCCGCCGCCACTCCCGCGAAGAGTGGATACCGCTGGCGCAACGTGGTCCAGGGCGGTACCGGGTTCATCACCGGGGTGCTGTTCCATCCCTCCGTGCGCGGGCTGGCCTACCTGCGGACCGACATCGGCGGTGCCTACCGGTGGGACGACCGGGCCGGCCGGTGGATCCCGCTGACCGACCACCTGGGCTGGGACGACTGGAATCTGCTGGGCGTGGAGGCCGTGGCCGTCGACCCGGCGCATCCGAACCGCGTGTATCTGTCTCTGGGCGCGTACACGCAGGTCTGGGCCGGAAACGGGGCCGTGCTGCGCTCGGATGACCGCGGTGCGACCTGGAAGCGTACCGATCTGAACGTGAAGCTCGGGGCCAACGAGGACGGCCGGGGCTGCGGGGAGCGCCTCCTCGTCGATCCGCGCGACAGCGACACCCTGTGGCTGGGCACCCGGCACGACGGGCTGCTCAAGTCGGCGGACCGGGGCGCCACGTGGAAGGCCGCGAGCTTCCCGGCCGCCCCCGGCGCCAGCGGCCAGGGCATCACCTTCCTCGTCGCCGCGGGCCGTACGGTCTACGCCGGCTGGGGCGACTCCGACGGCAGCGCCGACAAGCCCAACCTGTACCGCACGTCCGACGGCGTCACCTGGGAGGCCGTCCCGGGGCAGCCGTCCGGCACCGCCGCCAAGGTCCCGATCCGGGCCGCCTACGACCGGCACACGCGTGAGCTGTACGTGACGTACGCCAACGCCCCGGGCCCGAACGGGCAGTCCGACGGCAGTGTGCACAAGCTGCGGACCAGCAGCGGGAAGTGGAGTGAGGTCACCCCGGTGAAGCCGGGCGGCACGAGGGCCGACGGCTCCGCCGACTCGTTCGGCTACGGCGGTGTCGCCGTGGACGCCCGCCGCCCGGGCACGCTCGTCGTCTCCACCAACAACCGCTGGTCCGACGTCGACACCATCTTCCGCTCCGTCAACGGCGGCCGCACCTGGACGTCCCTGAAGGACAGTGCCGTCCTCGACGTCTCCGAGACGCCCTACCTCACGTGGGGTGCGGACAAGCCGAAGTTCGGCTGGTGGATCCAGGCCGTCGCACTGGACCCGTTCGACTCCCGGCACGTCGTCTACGGCACCGGCGCCACCCTTTACGGCACCCGCGACCTCAAGCACTTCGCCCCGCAGGTCCGCGGGGTGGAAGAGGCGTCCGTACGCCAGCTGATCTCGCCTCCCACCGGGCAGGCCCACCTGCTCAGCGGCTCCGGGGACATCGGCGTGATGTACCACGAGCGGCTCACGGCCTCGCCCTCGCGCGGCATGGCGTCCAACCCCGTCTTCGGCACCAGCACCGGTCTGTCCCTCGCCACCGCCACACCCTCCTACGTGGTCCGGGCCGGCTGGGGCGACCACGGCAACGGCGCCTACTCGAACGACGGCGGCAAGACCTGGACCCCCTTCACAACCCAGCCGGCCCCTGCCAAGAGCGCACCCGGCCCGATCGCCACCAACGCCGACGGCAGTGTGCTGCTGTGGTCCTTCGGCACCGCCAACCCCACCCACCGCTCAACCGACAACGGCGCCACCTGGACCGAGATCCCCACCTGCCCCAAGGGAGCCGCACCCGTCGCCGACCCCCTCGACCCCGCCCGCTGCTACGCCTTCGACACCACCACCGGCACACTCTTCGCCAGCACCGACAGCGGCCGGACCTTCACCGCGCGGGCCTCCGGCCTGAGCACGGGCGACCCCGAGTTCCAGCTGGTCGCGGCACCCGGCCGCACCGGCGAGCTGTGGCTCAGCCTCAAGGGCAACGGGCTCCACCGCTCGACCGACGGCGGCACCACCTTCACCAAGATCACCAGCTGCCACGCCTCACACACCCTGGGCTTCGGCAAGGCCGCCAGGGGCGCCTCCTACCCGGCGATGTACATGGTCGGCGCCATCGGCACCATCACCGCCGTGTACCGCTCCGACGACGAGGCGAAGACCTGGACACGGATCAACGACGACCGTCACCAGTGGGGCTGGACCGGAGCCGCCATCACCGGTGACCCGCGTGTGTACGGACGGGTCTACATCGCCACCAACGGACGCGGCGTGCAGTACGGAGAGCCCGTCTGACGCGCCACAGCGGCACCGGCGCCGTCCTCACCGTCCACCGCACCCGACGCCGCACCCGGCCACCCGCCGGGAGACCGCCTCCCTCAGCGGCAACGACCGGCACAGCGCCCTCGTCTTCGACGGTCAGCCCCGCTGAACAGCAATCACCCGCAAAAGAGAAGGAACTCCATGAAAAAGTCTCGGCTCCTGCCCCTGGCCACGCTTGTCTCCGCCCTGCTCGGGCTGACGGCGACAGGTGTGACCCCTGCCTCCGCCGCCTCCGACACGCCTTTACGGGTCATGCCGTTGGGCGACTCGATAACCTGGGGTGTGGGAAGCAGTACGGGCAACGGCTACCGGGCACCGTTGTGGGACAGACTCGCGGCGGACGGCCACCCGCTGGACTTCGTGGGCACCGGGCGGGCCGGTTCGATGTCCGATCCCGACAACGAGGGCCACTCGGGCTACCGCATCGACCAGATCGCCACACTCGTCGACGCCTCACTCACCCGCTACCGGCCCAATGTCGTCACGCTGCACATCGGCACCAACGACCTCCAAGGGGCCTCCGAAGTCAACACCGCCACCGCCCGGCTGAAGTCGCTGGTCAACCAGATCACCGCCGACGTCCCGGACGCAACCGTCCTCGTCGCCTCCCTGGTCGTGTCCACCAGCAGCTCGGAGGAGCGGTTGCGGGGCGCGTACAACCAGGCCACCCGCCAAATCGTCAGCGAGGCACAGGCCGCGGGCAAACACGTCGCCCACGTCGACATGAGCAGCCTCACCACGGCAGACCTGGCCGACTCCCTGCACCCCAACGACTCGGGCTACCAGAAGATGGCCGACGCCTTCCACCGCGGCGTCCGGGCCGCGGACAGCGCCGGATGGCTGAAGAACCCCGCACCCGCCCCCGCCCGCGTACAGTCCGGCATCGCCGGCAAGTGCATGGACGTCAAAGGCGCCGCCACAGCCGACGGGACCGCCGTCCAGACGTGGAGCTGTGGCGGCGGTGCCAACCAGGTGTGGTCCGCCTACACCGACGGCACGCTGCGCTCCCTGGGCAAGTGCCTCGACGCCGCCGGCTGGGGCACCGCGAACGGAACCAAGGTGCAGCTCTGGTCCTGTCACGGCGGCGCCAACCAGGTATGGCAGCCCTACAACGGCGGCTACCGCAACCCCGCATCGGGCCGCTGCCTCGACGTTCCGGGCTCCTCCACGGCCGACGGCACGCAGCTCCAACTGTGGGACTGCAACGGCGGCTCCAACCAGAAGTGGACCACTCTGACCGCCGGATGACCCCGCCCCGGGATCCACGCCCTGATCACGGCAACCCTTTGCACAGCCTGTGACGACAAGGAATCGGATCCGGCCAGTTCGGTGGCTGGGATCCGGATTCCCACGTGTACAGCATGCAAGGAGAACGCCTCCCCATGAACCGCCCCACGAACGGCGGGCGCCGCGGGCGTCACCGCCGCCGCTGGACCGCCACTGGTCTGGTGCTCGGTGTGCCCGCCGTCCTCGTGCCGTACCTCCTGTTCGCGCAGGAGGACTCGCAGGCCGCGACGGTCGACGGCGATGCCTACTACCGGCTGGTTTCCGTGCGCAGCGGCAAGGTGCTGGACGTCGACGGCTTCTCCACCGCCGACGGCACCCGCATCCGGCAGTGGACCGACGAGAACAGCGCCAACCAGCAGTGGAGGCTGCGGCCCACGGGCGACGGCTACTACGAGCTGGTGAACCGCAACAGCGGCAAGGTGCTGGGTATAGCGGGCGATTCCAGAGCTCAGGGGGCCGCCGCCGAGCAGCAGACCGACAGCTCCGCCCCGTCCCAGGAGTGGCGGATCAGCGAGGTGAGCGGTTCCGACGCGGTCATCCTCACCTCCCGCAGGAGCGGGCAGGTCCTGGGCGTCTCGGGGGGCTCCACGGCCCAGGGCGCGGCGGTCGTCCAGTATCCGGGCCGGGGCGGCGCCCGTCAGCAGTGGAAGCTGGTGAAGGCGGACCGGACCTTGGCGTCGGGATCCGGCACCGCGCGGACCACGGCCGCGGCAGGACCGTATGTGTGGAGGAACGCCCAGGTGGTGGGCGGCGGTTACGTCACCGGGCTGGTGTTCAACCAGCGGGAGAAGGGGCTGCTGTACGCGCGCACCGACATGGGCGGCGCCTACCGCTGGGACACCGGGGCCGAGCAGTGGATCCCGCTGACCGACTGGATCGGCGAGAAGGACTGGAATCTGCTGGGCATCGACTCGGTGGCCACCGACCCCGTCGAACCCAAGCGGCTGTACCTCATGGCGGGCACCTACACCAACGAGTGGGCGGGCAACGGCGCGATCCTGCGCTCCACGGACCGGGGCCGCACCTTCAAGCGGACCGATCTGCCGTTCAAGGTGGGCGGCAACGAGGACGGCCGCGGGGCGGGCGAGCGGCTCGTGGTCGACCCGGCCGACCATGGCACCCTGCTGCTGGGCACCCGCAAGAACGGCCTGTGGCGCAGCACCGACTTCGGCGTGACATGGCGTCAGGTCTCCTCGTTCCCCGTCAAGGACGGGGCGAGCAGCGGCGGGGGCGTCTCCTTCGTGACGTACGGCCCGGCCGGCAGCAAGACGATCTACGTCGGTGTCGGCGACAAGTCCACCTCCCTGTACCGCTCCACCGACGGTGGCAGCACCTGGCAGGCCGTCCCCGGGCAGCCCACCGGCCGGCTGCCCCAACACGGCGTGCTCTCCGGTGACGGCTCGCTGTACCTGACGTACACCAACGCCCTCGGACCCAACGGCGTGACGGGGGGCTCGGTGTGGAAGTACACGCCGGCCCGCGGCGCGTGGAAGAACATCTCCCCGTCCAGTGGCGACTACGGGTTCTCCGGTCTGGCCGTCGACCCGCGCAAGCCCTCCACGGTCATGGTCACCACCCTCGGCCGCTGGTACCCCCAGGACGAGATCTACCGCAGCACCGACGGCGGCACGACCTGGAAGGCACTGGCGGACAAGTCGAAGCGCGACGCCTCCGCCGCGCCTTACGTCGGCACCCACACCGGGCACTGGATGACCGCCCTGGCCATCGACCCCTTCGACTCCGGGCACGTGCTGTACGGCACCGGCAACGGCATCCTGCGCAGCAAGGACGCGGGCGCCTCCGACAGCGGTGGCACCAGTCACTGGAGCATGGGTGCCCGAGGACTGGAGGAGACCGCGCTGCTGGACGCGATCGCCCCGCCCGGCGGCGCCACCGTCATCACCTCCATGGGCGACCAGGGCGGCTTCCGGCACGACGACCTGACCAAGGTGCCCTCCGGGCGGCTGAAGAACCCGCTGATGACCAACAGCACCGATATCGACTTCGCCCAGTCCAAGCCCTCGGTCATGGTCCGCGTCGGCCGGGGCGGCGCGCAGGACGGCGCCTACTCCACCGACGGCGGCAGCAGCTGGAACGGCTTCAAGGCAGAGCCGGTGGCCGGTGCCCAGGACGGCCGTGTCGCGCTCGCGGCGGACGGCTCCACCATCGTCTGGACCCAGGCCGGCCAGGCCCCGTACCGCTCGACCGACAGGGGGGCCAGCTGGTCGAGGGTCGGGGGACTGGGCGACGACGCCGTGGTCGTCGCCGACCGCTCCTCGGCCAGGACCTTCTATTCACTGTCCGGCGGCACCCTCCACGCCAGCACCGACGGCGGCGCGACCTTCACCGCTCGCGCCACCGGTCTGCCCTCCGGCCGGCTCACAGCGGTGCCCGGCATCGCCGGAGACCTGTGGATCGCCGGTGGCACCGAGGGGCTGCTGCACTCCACCGACGGCGGCCGCACCTTCACCACGCTGAAGACGGTGCGGGCCGCCTCCGCCCTCGGCTTCGGCAAGGCCGAGCCGGGCGCCCGCTACCAGGCCCTGTACCTGATCGGCACCGTCAAGGACGTCACCGGAGTCTTCCGCTCCACCGACAAGGGCGCCACCTGGCTCCGCGTCAACGACAAGGCACACCAGTGGGGCGCCATCGGCGGCGTCGGTGTCATCACCGGCGACCCCGACACCTACGGCCGCGTCTACGTCGGCACCAACGGACGCGGCCTGCAGTACGGCGACCCGTCCTGACCTCGGCACCCGAGCGGGGCCGCAGGCACTACCGCCTGCGGCCCCGCCATGGCTGGTGTCAGTGGTTACGGGTTACGGGAGCGTGGTCCACTTCTGGTTGCTCTGGCCGTTGCAGGTCCACAGGATGACCGGGGTCCCGTTGGCGGAGCCGGCCTCCTTGGCGTCGAGGCACAGCCCGGCGCGGACGTTGCGGACCGACCCGTCGGAGCCGACCGTCCACTTCTGGTTGTCCTGGCCGTTGCACGGCCAGATGACGACCGGCGTGCCGTTGGTGGTACCCCCGCCGGAGGCGTCCAGGCACTTGTCGCCGTAGACGCGGATCTCGCCTCCGGCCCAGCTGGTCCAGAGCTGGTTGGCGGCGGTGTGGCAGTCCCACAGCAGCGTCTTCGACCCGGCCGCGGTGGCGGCGCCGTCCACGTCCAGGCAGCGGCCGGACCCGCCACCGCGCAGGCGCCCGGTGGTGGAGGCCAGCGGGCTGCCGCCGGTCATCTTGTACACGGCGACACCGTGTGCCGGGACGCTCGCGGAGATCTGCCCGGAGGTGCTCGACGTGCCGCCGGTCCACAGGTCGGTGAGGGTGAACGGCCCCCCGGTCAGGCCGACCTGCGCGGCCGTGGCCGTGATGGTCGCGGTGCCGCTCCCTCGGTTGAACAGGCCCACGGCGACCGAGCCGTCGGACAGGCGCTTGGCGAACACCTCGGTGTCGCCGTCGTCGCGCACCCGGCGACCGCCCGCGCCCAGCGAGTCCTGGTTCACCGCCAGTAGGCGCGCATTGCGCAGGATGGCGCTCACGTCACCGGACATGGTGCGGATGTCGTTGCCCGCGATGAGCGGGGCGCCCATCAGTGCCCACAGCGCGAAGTGGGAACGGGACTCGGTCAGTGACAGACCGGGGCGGCCGACGACGAGCATGTCGGGGTCGTTCCAGTGCCCCGGGCCCGACTGTGCCGCCAGTGGCGCGGTGACGTCCAGGACGTTGCCGACGCCCATGGGGTAGCTGTTGGTGTTGCCGTTCTGCCAGATGTCGAGCAGGTCCTCGGTCGTCCGCCACAGGTCGGCGACCTGTCCCCAGTCGTAGGTGGCGCCGGTGGGGGAGTGGAAGCTGTTCGGGTTGATGCTGTAGACGATCGGACGGCCGGTGGCACGCAGGGCGTTGCGCATGGTCGTGAACTGCGCGATCTGTTCGCTGAGGGTGCCGCTGCCGGAGCACCAGTCGTACTTCAGGTAGTCCACGCCCCAGGAGGCGAACGTGGCCGCGTCCTGGGCCTCGTGACCCTTGCTGCCGGTGGAGCCGGGGTAGGTGCCCACGCCCTGGGCGCACGTCTTCTCGTTGGGCGCCTGGTAGATGCCGAACTTCAGGCCCTTGTCGTGGATGTAGTCCCCGAGCGCCTTCATGCCGCTGGGGAACTTGGTCGGGTTGGACCGCAGGTTGCCCGCGGCGTCGCGCTGGGGGTCGAACCAGCAGTCGTCGACGACGACGTACTGGTAGCCCGCGGCCTTCATGCCCGAGGACACCATCGCGTCGGCGGCCTGGCGGACCTGGGCCTCGGTGATCCCGCATCCGAAGCTGTTCCAGCTGTTCCAGCCGAGCGGCGGGGTGAGCGCGGGGCTGCCCGGCGCGGCCTGGGCGGTCGTGCCGAGGGAGGCCGTGGCGCAGGCGCTCAGCGTCAGTGCGGTCGCCGTGAGGAGCCGCAGCAGTCGTCTGTGCAGGGGAACCATGGGGGTTCCTTCCCGGCCCGCGAAGCGGTAGCCGCTTCGCGGGCCTGATCGGCGGGTCGGGAGTGTGTGATCACGTGCGCGCGGGTCAGCGTCGCAGGGTGAGGAGACCCGGCCGGTACGGCAGTTTCAGGTAGTCGGTGCCGTCCGATGCGGGGGTCCTGCCCTGGTAGAGGAACTGCAGGTTGCAGGGGTCGACGGTCATGGTCTGGTCGGGGTTGGTGCGGACCAGGTCACCGTGGCTGATGTCGTTGGTCCAGGTGGCACCGCTGTTGGCCTTGCCGGCGAAGGGGCTGCTCTCGCTGCCGGCCTGCGGTGTCCACGGACCGTTCAGGCCGGAGGCGGTGAAGGAGCGGAAATAGCGGCCGTTCGCACCCATCGCCTCGACGATCATGAGGTACTGGTTCCGGCCCTTGATCTTGTAGACCTCCGGCGCCTCGAACAGCTTCTCCTTCGTGTCGCTCATGACCGTCGTGTACGACGAGCCGAAGCTGCCCGGGAAGTTCCCGATCGGCATGGTCGACTTGTAGATCTTGCCGTTGTCATCGGCGAAGAACATGTACATGTTCTGGTCGTCGGCGATCATGGTCGGGTCGATCGGGCCGCCTTCGGGGAGGCTGCCGGTGAACAGCGGCTGCGGGGCGGACCAGCCGTTGGGGTTGGTGGGGTCGCTGGACGTGCGATAGGTGAAGGGCCAGGCGGTACCCCACCCGTTGGAGGTCAGCACCCAGATGTTCTTGGGCGCGAAGTAGAACAGTTTGGGTGCCACCGCCGAGCCCGGGCCCATCCCGGTCTGCGTGGCCGTCGCCATGTCCGACCAGTTCGTGAAGGGACGGAACGCCATCGTGCCCCACGACGATCCGTCAGAGGTGGTCGCGTAGACCAGCTGCTTGCCGTTGTACGGCACGGTGGTGAAGTCCTTCAGCGCGACCCAGCCGTTCGACGGCTGCGCCAACGGGCCGGTCGACGACCAGCGGTACGCCGACGGAAGAGCACACGTGTCGCCCGGTGGCGCGGACAGCCCCGTCCACTGCTGGTTGGTCCCGCCCGTGCAGTCCCAGATCTGCAGGTTCGTGCCGTCCGTCCGGCCGGCGTTCGGTACATCGAGACACCGGCCGGAACCGGCGCCGCGCAACGCCCCGCTGGTGGCCGCCTGAGCCGGGTCGGCGACGAGTGCCGCCGCCGAAGCGACCAGGGCCGCGAGCACCACGGACAGATGCCTGGAGCTGGAACCACGTCTGCGCATGGGGGTCTCATTCCTCGAGTGAGCGGTTCCGGTCGGCCCCGTCCGAGGCTGTCCGGACTGTTGACGCGCTGTGACCCGACCTCGGCGTTCGCCATAGCGGACGTCTGGCGTTCGTTATCTCGAACGATGGTCGAAGCGTCGCGCATGCGGGAGTGGGGAAAGTGATCACAATCCGTTTGCGGGGGGCGTCAGTTCCGCACGAGACGCCAGCGGTTGTCGGCGGTGCCGTCGTCCGGGTCCTGGACCGCGAAGGCGCCGACAGCGGTGGAGTTGTTCGCGATCGCGAGCAACTTGCCGCTGTGCACGTTGCGGATCTTGTAGGTCCCGTCTCCCTGGTCGAGCAGCGTCCAACGGTGGTCGGCGGTGCCGTTGTCCGCCCACTGCAGGACGGTCGCGCCGTCTGCCGTGGACATGTCCTGGACACCGAGCACCTTGCCGCTGTGGGCGTTGCGGAAGCGGAACCCGTTTCCGTCCGGGATCATGTGCCAGTCGTGGTCGGCGGTGCCCGAGTCGTTCCACTGCAGAGCGCGGCCGCCGTCGGCCGTGGACATGTTCTGGATGCCCAGCACGAGTCCGCTGCCCGCGTTGGCGAGACGGACGGTGCTGCTGGTGTTCCAGTAGACGGTGTAGTTGTGGCCGTGTGCGTCGTGGAAGGGGCCGAGGTTGACGGTGGAGCCGTTGGCGGTGGCGGTGAAGGCGAGCGACGTGTTGCCGGCCCGTCTGATCGAGGACGTGTCCAGTGCCGGCAGGGAGTCGAGTGCGGAGTCGCCGTAGTTGCCGGACAGGATCACCGGGCCGTAGGTGATCGCGGCGACGTTCGCGTCGTCGTTGGCCGCTCGCATGACGACCCGCATGGGCAGGCGGACGGTGACCGTGTCGCCGGAGGTCCAGGAGCGGGTCAAGGTGGCGTAGCTGCCGGGCGTGGTGGTGATGTTCTGCGCCGCGCCGTTGACGCTGACGGTGGCCCCGGAGGTCCAGCTCGGGATGCGGATGCGCATCGACCAGGTTCCGCTGACGCTCCCGGTGACCCGCAGGGTCGTGGTGTCGCTCACGGGATAGGTCGTCGTCTGGGTGACGGTGATGCCGCGCTCCGACCAGTCGAGCACCGAGGGCACGAACATGTTCACGATCAGCGTGGTGTCACTGCGGTAGTAGAGGGAGTCCATCAACCTGGTGTGCATCTCCAGGCCTGTGCCCTGGCAGCACCAGAAGGTGCCGTAGTCGGTGCTCCACGTGCCGCCGCCCCACGCCGGGCCCACACCTCGTCGGCCTCCGGGGTTGAGCGGGGTGAAGTAGGTGACGTGGCCGTGGTCGTCCGCCGGGTTCTGCTGGCCGATCATCTGGTTCAGCCACGCCTGCTCGTAGTAGTCGAACAAGGCGGCCCGATTCGGGTCCAGCGCGAACAGCTCCCGGGTGAGGGTGAGCATGTTGAAGGTGTTGCAGCTTTCGCACGTGTCCTTGTTCAGGTAGCCGGCGATGGCGTTCGGGGCCCGGAAGTGCTCCGCCTGGCTGTTGCCGCCGATGGCATATGTGTGGTTGTCGACACAGAAGTTCCAGGCATGGGTGGCGATGTCCCGGTACCGAGTGGTGCCGGTGGCCTTGAACTCCCGTGCGGCCCCGATCCATTTGGGCACCTGCGTGTTGGCGTGCAGTCCGCTGAGCTGGTCCTGGTTGGACGCCAGCGGGTCGAACACCGCAGCGTGATCGAACCGTTGGGCGACGGTGAGCCACCGCGCGTCGCCTGTCTGCTGGTAGAGGTCGGTCAGCACGGCGTTCATGCCGCCGAACTCCGTCTGCAGCATGGCCTGCATCTGCTGGCCGCTCAGCCGGCCGGTACGCCGGTCGACCCACCCTGCCAAGGAGAACAGGACGTCACGGGCTTGTGTGCTGCCGATGTGGCGCCACACGTCCAGCAGGCCGGCCAGGGTCTTGTGGATGGTGTAGTACGGCACGTTGCCGTTGCTCAGTGTCCGCTGCTCGAGAGCGGTGAAGTCGGACTCGGGGTAACCGGAGAGATACCCGGCGCCGAAACCGGCGGCACTGTTGTTGGCCTGGCATTTGGCCAGCTCCGCAACCATATGGGTTGCCTTGTCCCGGCAGACGGTGTCCCCGGTGACGGCGTAGAGCTGTGCCCATGCCGTGAGGAAGTGTCCTTGGGCGTGGGTGCGGAAGGGGAACGTCGGCGCGTCCCAACCGCCGTTCGCTGCCGCCCCGTTGGTGGACAGCCGGTGGTTGGCGCGGAAGTTGTACAGCAGCCGGTCGACGTCGACGAACCGCAGGTAGTTCCGCGTACGGTCCTGGTTGTCCAGCCAGCGGCTCGCGGTGAGCCGGACCTGGCCGAGCGCGAAGGGATGCGCGGACACCCCGATGTCGGCCCTTGCGGGAGGGACGGCCGCTCGGGCGGGCGATGCGTCGACGAACGAACCGGTGACGGAGGCGGCGGCCGTGGCCCCGACTACTTGCAGAAGACGCCGTCTGCTGACGGAGGAAGACATCTCGCACCTCTCGGTGGGGGAAGGTGACTGCTTGGTCTTCGGCGCGTTCACTCACGGGTCGGGCGGTCGGTCGGGCCCGACGCGTCACGTGCTCATCCGTTGGGATCTCGGTTCGATCAGCCCTCCCGAGTGATACATGGGATGGATTAAGGGATACGGACGTTGCTCCTGTCTAGTCTCGCGACACGGAAGACTTGGCTACTTGCGGGTTTCGGCTGGCTCACGCCCCTGACGTTGCGTCAGAGACGCGGAACCGGGCCGACTAAGGCGCGCAGCACCGGCCGCAACCGGAGGAGCAGGTCCTGGTTCAGGTAGCGGGGCAGGTCGTCGCGCAGTCCCTCGTGGTGGGTGAAGGGGCTGCGTGAGGGGCCCCCGCAGGTCACTCGCGTGCGGGGCCGACGGTGTGCGCGAGCTGGACGCGTGAGTGCAGGCCGAGTTTCCGGTAGACGCGGGTGAGGGTCGCCTCGACCGTCTTGACGCTCACGCTGAGGGCCGCGGCGATGTCACGGTTGCTCGCTCCTCCGGCAGCGAGCTGGGCGCAGCGCTGTTCGGCCCGGGTCAGACGTGGACGGGCGCTGTCGTGCGGGGGGTTGCGCTCCAACCGGTTGAGGCTGTCCGCGGCGGCTTCGGCCCAGGGGTGCGCCTCGTGGGCGGTGAAGAGGTCGGCGGCGCTCTGTGCTGCCGCACGGGCGCTCGCGCGTCGGCGTCCGCGTCGTTCGGTGTGGCTGAGCGCCAGCAGGGTGCGGCCCCGTTCGATCGGGAGGTGGCCCAGGCGGTCGGCTGCGTCGGTGAGTCGGCGGGCGGCCGTGTCGTAGTCGCCGTGTGCGGCGTCCAGGAGGGCCTGGACGCGTTCGAGGGACGGGAGGACGGAGTGTCTGCCGAGATCGGTCGCGGTCCGGCGAGTGCTGGTCAGCAGTTCGTGGGCCTGTTCGAGGTGTCCCAGCGTGACGAGGGATTCGGCCATCTCGGCGTGCCAGCGCAGGACGGACGGGTCGCGCACCTGCTGGAGCGCCTCCAGGGCGCGTACCTCCTCCAGTGCCTGCAGGGCTTCCTTCGGGCGGCCGGTGACCAGGAGGAGGTGGCCGAGGGCGAACAGGTTGCGGGAGAGGAAGACCCGGTTGTCCTCCTGCCGGGACGCGTCGACTCCGCGGCGGGCGAGGGCGAGGGCGTGGTCGGTGCGTGAGGCGGTGCCCTCGACGAGGGCGGAGGTGTAGCAGGCAGGTCCGGACGGCAGGCCGGAGCTGTCGGTCAGCGCTCGGGCGCGGGCCGCGTAGTCGAGGGCTTGGGCGCAGCGTCCGGCTCGGATCTCCACCTCGGCGAGGCTGCGCAGGATGTCCACGGTGCCCTCGGCGTCCCCGGCCCGCTGGGCCTGGACGAGCAGGGGCAGCAGGAGCGTCCGGGCGTCGGGCAGGCGGTCGTCGAAGAGGGCGTGGCGGGCGGCGAGGTGTTCAGGGGTGGCGTTGACGGCGACGAGTGTGGTGCGGGGCGTGCACAGGGCGCGGTCGAGTGTGGCATCGGCCCCGGGGCTGCCGAGGACGCGCTGGACGCGCGCCTGCATGGTCAGAGCGAGGGCGGTGGTGGTGGTGTCGCCGGCGGCCCGGGCGAGAGCGGCGGCTTGGGCGGCCAGGGCATCAGCCTGTTCGGGGGCGCCTTCGTTGAGGTTGGCGCGGATGGCTTGGCGGAGCAGGATCCGGGCGGTCAGGTCCGGCCGCCCGGCGGCCTCGTGAACTGCCCCGGCGAACAGTTCGTCCGCGCCGTTCAGGCGCTGCCCGCTTGCGTCGAGCAGGGCCAGCAGAGCGTTGACACGTGGGGCGGGCCTCTTCTCGTGCTCCAGAACGAGGCGGGTCGCGGCCCGGCTGCGGGAGAGGTCGCCACAGTGCGCGGCGTCCCGGATGGCGGTCAGGGCCCGCTCGGTGAGCAGTCCGGTGTCCTCGCGCGGGGTGAGTTCGGCGGCGAGGAGGGAGAGCTCGGCGGCCAACGGGTGCTCCCCGCGCAGCCTCGCGTGGCCGGCGGCGCGGGCGGTGTGCCGGGCCGTACGGGAGTCGGTGGTGCCGGCGGCCGCCAGCGCGGTGTGCCGGTCGCGGCGGAGGGTGTCGTGGCTGGCCTCGGCCAGGCGCGTGTGCAGAAGGCGGCGCGCGGTGGCCGGCAGCCGGGTCGTGAGTTCCGTGCCGATCGCGGAGGCGGTGAACCGCATGCTCCCGTCCGCCCGCCTGACGTCGAGCAGTCCTGCCGTCTCGGCCTGTGCCAGGAGGGTCTCGGCTGCCGGGCCGGTGAGGCGGACGAGTAGTTCGAGGTCCGGCCGGTCGTCCAGCGCGGCGAACGTCAGCAGTTCCTGTACCCGGGCCGGTACCTCGTTCAGCCACTCGCCCACCAGCCGCCGGGCCGTCGGCGGCAGGAACGGCTCGCTTCCACCGGCTCGGTCCGCGGCAGGGGGCGCGGCGTCGGCGAGCGCCAGGGCCAGGGCAGGATTACCGCCGCTGCACGCGTGGATCCGGGCGACCTCGTGGGGGCGCAGCGGAAACCGTGCGAGCAGGGCCGCGACCTGACTGGGCGTCAGAGCCGGTATGCACACCGGGTGCGCGTCCTCCCCGCACCAGTGGACCCCGGACTCCGGCCGCCAGGTGCGCTCGGCCACGATGACGGGAAGGTCCGGGACCAGGCGCAGGGCCCAGCTCAGGACCGCCGTGCTGGCCGGGTCCAGCCACTGGGCGTTGTCCACCACCAGCGTCATGGGCGGTGCGTCCCGCAGCAGGGCAGCGGTCAGACCGCGCAGGCGCAGGGCCGTCCCGGCATGCTCCGAGGAACTCGGCTCACCGGTGGCCTCGTCCAGCTCCGCCGCCAGTTCCCGCGCCGGTGGCGACGGGAGAGCCAGCGCGAGTTCGAGGAGGCCGGTGTAAGGGACCTGGGCGTCCCGCGGACCCGGGGCCACCCGGAGAACCGGCAGGCCCAACCGCCGCCCCAGGACACCCGCTGCTGTGGTCTTGCCGATTCCGGGCGGCCCGAACAGCACCACCCGCCGGGTTCCGTCCACGGCATCCGGCACGCCCGGCAGCAGGGCACCGGCCGTCTCCTGAGGCGCGCTCACCCCCATCGCAGAGTCTTGCATCGGGCCATGGTGCGTCCGCCGGGTCTGCCCGGTCCAGGTCAAGGGGTTTCCCTGATGTCGGCCGCCCCCCTCGTCCCTAGCCTCAAGGCCACAGCCGAGCCAACTGCTGCCGAACGCCCCCCGCACCCCAGATGACGTCCTGCGGCACCTCCCCGACACGGCTCGGCGGAAGGACCACGATGAACCGCAAGAACGCCCTGGCAGCCGCGGTCGCGGCAGCCCTTGCCCTGGGCTCCGTGACCGTGGTGGCCACCCAGTCCACCGCGGCCACCCAGTCCACCGCGGCCACCCAGTCCACCGCGGCCACCGGCACCTCCGCCGCCCGCCCCGGTGCCGGCTTCAAGGCGATGACGGCCGAGGCACGCGGCGAGGCGATACGCACGGCCGACCGGAACGCGGCCGCCACCGCCCGCGAGCTCGGCCTGGGCTCTGCCGAGCGCCTGGCGGCCAAGGACGTGCTGGTCGACGCCGACGGCACCCGGCACGTGCGCTACGACCGCACCTACAGCGGTCTGTCCGTGATCGGCGGTGACCTGGTGGTGCACCTCGCCAGGGACGGCAAGATCACCGGCTCGGACCTGGCACACCAGGGCGCGATCCGGGTCGCCGGCATCTCGCCGAAGCTGACGGCGGCCGCCGCCTCTTCCGCGGCCGTGAGACACGCCAAGCACGTGAAGAACCCGAAGGCCGGCAGCAAGGACAGCACCCTGGTGGTGTACGCGGTCGGCAAGGTGCCCGTCCTCGCCTACCGCTCGACCGTCACCGGCGAGGGCGAGACCGGTCCGGCCTCGCGGGAGGCGGTGATCGTCGACGCGACCAGTGGCGCGCCGCTGGACCAGTACGAGCTGCACCAGAGCGTCACGGGCACCGGCAACGGCATCACCGTCGGCCAGGTCTCCATCGAGACCACCCAGTCCGGCAGCGGCTACACCCTCACCGACGCCGCACACGGCGGCACGATCGTCTACGACTCGTACAACAGCCCGCAGTCGGCCCCGAAGCAGAACGCCCGGACCTTCTCCAAGACCACCAACTCCTGGGGCAACGGCACCACGTCCAGCCGCGAGAGCGCCGCCGCGGACGCCTCCTACGGCCTGGCGAAGACCTGGGACTACTACAAGGACTCCTTCAACCGCTCCGGCATCCGCAACGACGGCCGCGGCGCCCCCGCCTACGTGCACGTCGACACCAGCCTGCTGAACGCCTTCTACGACGACGACTGCTTCTGCATGTTCTTCGGCGACGGTTCCTCGCAGAACGGCAACACCCCGGTCACCGCGATCGACGTGGCCGGCCACGAGATGAGCCACGGCGTCACCGCCGCCACCGCCGGCCTCAACTACTCCGGCGAGTCCGGCGGCCTCAACGAGGCCACCAGCGACATCTTCGGCACCATGGTCGAGTTCCACGCCGACAACGCCGGCGACCCAGGCGACTACCTCATCGGCGAGAAGCTCAACATGCCGGGCGGTTACATGCGCCGGATGGACAACCCCGCCGCCGACGGGAACTCCCTGTCCTGCTGGACCTCCGGTGCCGGCTCGGTGGACGTCCACTACTCCTCCGGCATCGGCAACCACTTCTTCTACCTGGCGGCCGAGGGCACCGGGGCGAAGACCATCGGCGGACGCGCGCACAACGGCACCACCTGCAACAACGACACCTTCGCGGGCATCGGCAAGGACAAGGCCGCCGCCGTCTGGTACCGGGCGCTCAGCGCCTACATGACCTCCACCACCAGCTACGCCGGAGCCCGCACCGCCACCCTGCAGGCCGCCGCCGACCTGTACGGCACCAACTCCCAGGAGCGGTACCTCGTCTCCAAGGCGTGGGCGGCCGTCGGCGTCGGCACCGCGCTGCCCGACCCCGGCACCGGCATCCCCGCCCCCTCGCCGTCCACCTCCACCCCTCCCACCCCCTCGCCGTCCACCACGCCCCCCAGCGGCAACGCACTGACCAACGGCGGCTTCGAGCAGGGCACCAGCGGCTGGACCCAGAGCGACAACATCATCACCAACTCGGCTCTGCAGACCGCGCGCGGCGGGTCCTCGTACGCCTGGATGATGGGCTACGGCACCGCCGCCATCGAGTCCCTGTCCCAGTCGGACATCGCCGTGCCCTCCACCGGAACCCCGAAGCTCACCTTCTGGCTGAAGGTCTCCACCCAGGAGTCCGGCTCCATCGCCTACGACACTCTCAAGGTCAAGGTCAACGGCACCACGCTGGCCGCCTATTCCAACGCCCATGCGAGCTCCGGGTACGTCCAGAGGACCGTCGACCTGTCCGCCTACAAGGGCCAGACGGTGCAGCTGCAGTTCGCCGGTACCGAAGACGCCTACCTGGCGACGATCTTCCTGATCGACGACATCGCCATCGGCTGACCGGCCCTCTCGTCCTCCCGTGCTCCTGTGGCCGGACCTCCTCGGGTGGCCCGGCCACGGGAGCCGTCGGGTGCGCGTGGACTCGTCGAAGGCGACTGCGGCGATCAGCGTTCCGGCCCGGCGCCGAGGGTTTCGCGCCGCGTTCGCCTACCGGTCACCTTCTAGTCGTGAGCATGACAAGCGCGATCCCGAGTCTCTTCCCTGTCAGGGCAAACCCGCTCATACAAGGAATATTCGTGAGAATACATCTGGCATCCCGCGCCTCGGCGCTCGTCCTCTGCACGGCGCTGGCGACCTCGTTCGCCCTCCCGGCGCAGGCCTCCGGGATCGACACCGTCCTGCCGGCGGCCGAGACCGCGCCGTTGTTCGACGACGAAGCCGGCGGCAACGCCAACGCGGACGACCCGGCGATCTGGCGCAACGCCGCCGACCCGGGCCGCAGTCTGGTGATCGCGACCGCCAAGCAGGGCGGTCTGCGGGTCTACGGCCTGGATGCGCGCCAGGTGCAGTCGATCCCCGCGCCGGCCGGGCCGAGCGCCGACGACAAGCCCGGTCGCTTCAACAACGTCGACCTGGTGCAGGGGCTCCGCCTGGGCGGCGCGCGTGCGGACGTCGCGGTGGTCAGCGACCGCGGCAACGACCGCCTGCGGATCTACCGCATCGACCGGGACAAGCCCGGCGGCCCGCTCACCGACGTCACCGACCCGGGCGTGCGGCCCGTGTTCTCCGCCGACCAGGCCGAGATCAACAAGCAGCAGACCGCGTACGGCCTGGCCACCTGGACCGACCGCGCAACCGGCCGCTCCTACGCCCTCGTCAGCCAGCGCAACCGCACCCGGATCGCCCTGCTGGAGCTGATCGCCACCCCGGCCGGCACCGTCGACTACCGTCAGGTCCGAGTCCTGGACCTGCCCTCCTCGTTCCGGCTGCCCAACGGCGCCTCCTGGACGCCCTGCGCCGAGCCGGGCGAACTGCCGCAGGTGGAGGGCATGGTCGTCGACCCCGTGGACGGCACCCTGTACGCGGGGCAGGAGGACGTGGGCATCTGGCGCATCGAGGCGGGTCTGACCGGTACGCCGACCCTGATCGACAAGGTCCGTGAGTACGGCGTCCCGGGCACGTACGACGAGGAGACCGAGGAGTGCGCGCCCGGCGCCGACCCCGGCTTCGGCGGCACCCACCTCAGCGCCGACGTCGAGGGCCTGACCCTGGTCACCGAGGCGGACGGCGACGGCTACCTGCTCGCCTCCAGCCAGGGTGACAACACCTTCGTCGCGTACGACCGCGAGCGCGACGAGGACAACGAGTACGAGGACGCCTTCCGCATCGCCGCGGCCTCCACCACCCTCGACGGCTCCGAGGTCTGCGACGGCGCCGCCGCTCTCAACGCCCCGCTCGGCGCGCGCTACCCCAACGGCCTGCTCGTCGTCCAGGACGGTGAGGAGACCCCCCGTGACGGCGACCGCGAGGCCACCGGCTTCAAGTTCGTCGATCTCGGCAAGGTCGTGTCCGCCATCGACTGATCGGTGAACGGCCCGGGCGCACGGTGGTGACACCGTGCGCCCGTCGTGGCCGTCGGACCGCGACGAGGCGGATCCGTCCCCGGACCGGGCACCGCGCCCTTCACCCTGCCGCACCGAATTCCTTTCGTCCGGACATCCGGAGCGGCGGTGCGGACGAAGGCTATGACCCGATTTGCGTGCCTGTCCACGGGTGTTGTCCGCGGTTTGCGACCCTCGATCTCGCACGCACCGCACTGATCGTCGTCGACATGCAGAACGACTTCTGCTCGCCCAAGGGGTGGCTCGCACCATCGGGCTGGATGTCTCGGGCGTCGACCGGCTCATCCCCTCGCTCGCCACGACGGTCTCGGAGCTGCGCACCGAGCAGGGCCACGAGGGACACCGCCCCCAGCCCTCGGGCCGACGCCCAGCGCCCCGTGCAGGCCAGGGCCGCCGCCGCCAGCACGAGCACGGAAACCGCTGCGCCCAGAAGAGGGAAACCGGTCGTGCTCTCGCTGCGCACGGCGTGTGCCACGGCCTCAGTCAGTCCGGTGGCGGCGATCGATCCTGCGGACGCCAGGGCGTACGGTGCCGCGGTCAGCAGGAAACGGCCGGCCGGGCGACTGCCGCCGGTGCCCGTCCTGACACGCACCGCGTGCGCCGCGACATCCAGTTGCTCCCGCAGCCGGGCCGATGCCGAGGCTCCCTCGGTGGGGTCCAGGTACGTCTGAAGGATCTCGGCACCGTGGCTCGCCCGATAGCGGCGTGGGTAGAGAGACAGGACACGGGGGGAGTGCTGGGCGTCAGTCATGCGCGTGCTCCGGCAGGTTCGACGGCGGCTTGCTTGAGGCGTCGGGTGGCCTCGCGCGCGGTGGCGGTGATCTTCCGGACCTCGGCAGCGAGGGCGTCACGTCCGGTGGGGCTGAGCGTGTAGGTGCGCCGAAGCCGCCCCTCGACGCGCTCCTCGGAGAAGACCTCGATCATGCCTTCCTCCTGGAGACGTTCGAGAGATCCGTAGAGCGTCCCGGTACGCAGCCTTACCCGGCCCTGAGAGATCGTCAGCAACTCCTGCGCCAGCGCGCAGCCGTGACGGGGCCTGTCGGCCAGGGCGGTGAGGACGAGCAGGGTCGGCTCCTGCATTGATCTACTACGAGTAGTCATGAGCATGAGCACAGAGGTCCGGGTGGTCGTGGCGCCGGGACAGCGGATCCGGCGCACGGTGGACGACCCGAGCCACCCCGCGATCGTGGTCCTGCTGCACGGCGTGACCTGTGACGCGGAGGATGGCGAGCGTTGCCCCCGGTGTCCGCGAGGGTGGTGTGCGGCAGGCTTGACGGCGCAGGGGACCAATCCCCAGGTCGCACGGCCTCGGATTACACGGGGCGTTCCGCCCCTGCCGTCCCCACGGGAGAGCCATTGTGAAGGAACCTGTATACATCGGCAGTAATCCGACTGCCGGCCCTGATCTGCAACAGCTGGTCCATGAGGTGGCGCTGGGTGACCAGGAGGCTTTCGCCGCGGTCTACGACGCCGTGGCCGGCTCCGTCCTCGGGGTCGCCCGCGCCGTGTTGCGTGATCAGGCCCAGTCGGAAGAGGTGGCACAGGAGGTGCTGGTGGAGGTGTGGCGCACCGCCCCGCGCTACCGGCCCGAGCGGGGCACGGCCATCAACTGGATCCTCACCCTGGCCCACCGGCGGGCCGTGGACCGGGTCCGCTCCGTGGAGGCCGCGGCGGCCCGTGACACCAAGGCCGCGCTGCTGGAGCATCAGCCGGCCTATGACGAGGTGACCGAGCAGGTGGAGACCCGGCTGGAGCGGGAGCAGGTGAGGCGCTGTCTGCGCACCCTGACCGAACTGCAGCGTCAGTCGGTCACTCTCGCCTACTACCGTGGCCTGACCTACCGGGAGGTCGCCGAAGCACTGTCGCTGCCGCTGGGCACGGTCAAGACCCGGTTGCGCGACGGGCTCATCCGGCTCCGCGACTGCCTGGGGGTGACCGCATGACCACGACCGATCCGCACGCTCTGACCGGCGCCTACGCCGTGCACGCGCTGCACGGTGAGGAGCGTGCCGCCTTCGAGCGTCACCTGGCCGAGTGCGACGCCTGCAAGCAGGAGGTCGCCGAGTTCACGGCCACCACCGGACGCCTGGCGCTGGCCACCACGGTGCGCACGCGCCCCGCCATGCGGGAGCAGGTCCTGGAGCGCATCACCACCGTGCGGCAGGTTCCGCCCGGTGCGGTGCCGCTGGAGGGAGTACGCCGCGGCACCCGGCGAGGACGGGGCCCGGCCCGGTGGGCACTGGCCGCGAGTGTGGCCGCCGCGGCCGCCTTCGGCGGCGCCGCCGTGTGGCAGTACGAGCGCGCCCAGAAGGCCCAGCACCAGGCCGCACAGGCGCAGCGACACGTCGAAAACCTGGCGGGAGTGCTGGCCGCGCCCGACGCCCGGTCGCGTTCGGTGAAGGTGGCGGGCGGCGCGGGCACGCTGGTGGTCTCCGCCGGCCGGGACCAGGCCGTGTTCGTGGCCTCAGGGATGGCCGCACCTCCGCGAGGCAAGGTGTACCAGCTGTGGTTCGCCGACGGCGGGAAGATGCGCTCGGCCGGTCTGTTGGACCCCGACCGCAGCAGTCAGGCGGTCCTCATGCAGGGGGCGGTCGACGGGGCCTCGGGCGTCGGCATCACGGTGGAGCCGACCGGCGGATCGAAGCAGCCGACCTCGACGCCGGTCGCCCTGCTCGGCGTGCCGGCCTGAGGGTGCGCGTGGGGAACCCGCCGGCGGGCGGGCTCCCCACGCGGCTGATCGTGCCGGCGCGGTGGCAGGTGTCTTTCTCGCGGGACGGGTGAACGGCAAGCTCGGAGGGCTGGTCGGCAGCCACTGGGGTCTGCGGACCAGCCCTCTGACGCGGGGCACCCGCCGGGCCCTGCCGGCCACCCGACCGGCAGGGCCCGGCGGATGCCCCGGTAGGAGGACGCGCGCCGCCCGACTCGCTCCCGTCAAGACGGCCGGGCAGGGCGTGCGTCCTCGGCTCGCTGTGGTGTCAGCTCGTGGTGTCAGCTCTTGGGCATCAGGACGGTGTCGATGATGTAGACGTTGGCGTTGGCGGTCTTGACGTTGCCGCAGACGACCTTGGCGGAGTCGCCGACGGTGTAGGACTCACCCGAGCCGGAGGTCGTGACCTTCGACTTCTCCAGCGTGTCGAAGGAGCCGTTCTCCAAGTCCTTCGGCGTGAGCTTCTGGCCGACGACGTGGTAGGTGAGGATCTTCGTCAGCGTCGCCTTGTCGTCGAGGACCTTGTCCAGGGTGGCCTTCGGGATCTTCTTGAAGGCGTCGTTGGCCGGCGCGAACACGGTGATGCCCTGCGCGTTGTTGAGGGTGTCGACCAGGCCGGCTTTCCGCACCGCCGAAACCAGCGTGGACAGCGCCGGGTTGTTGGAGGCGGCTGTGGCGACCGGGTCCTTGGCCATGCCGTCGAAGGAGCCGGCGCCGTTCTTCGGCACGGTGGAACAGGCCGGGCCGAACGGCTGGTCGCTGGAGCTCGCGGACGCTGTCGAGCCGCCCATGCCGTCGCTGTTCTTCGTGGCCGGAGCCGATGCCCTGTTCGAGGAGTCGGACTTGCCCGAGTCGCTGCTGTCGTTGGAACAGGCGGTCAGGGCCAGGGGCAGCACGGCGGCCGCCGCGAAGAGACCGGCGGTACGGCGGATACGGGTGTTCATCGTGTTCTCCTGTCGGAAGGTGCAGCGTGATGCGGCTGCGTGTGTGGTGGTGCGGAACGGTGGTTCAGGAAGGGCACGGGGCCCTTGTCGTGGGGCGGGTGATCACTCGACGGTCACGACGACGGAGTGCCATCCGCTGGCGCCGTCGGGGATCGTGCGGGTGCGTGTGCCGGTCTGCACCGCGCCGGTGCGGTCGGTGGCGCGGACGGTGAGGGTGTGGCCGCCCTTGGTGGCCTGCCAGGGCAGCGACCACTGGCGCCAGGTGTCGCGGGTGGCCTCGGCGGCCAGGTCGGCTTCTTGCCAGGGGCCGTCGTCGACGCGGACCTCGACCTTGTCGATGCCCCGGTGCTGGGCCCAGGCGACCCCGGCCACCATCACCGTGCCGGACTTGGGCCGGGCGAAGGGCTTGGGGGTGTCGATCCGCGACTCGGTCCTGATCGGGGCCCGGCGGGCCCAGCCGCGCTTGACCCAGTAGGGATCGTAGGAGGCGAAGGTGGTGAGTTCGATGTCCTCGATCCACTTGCACGCGGACACGAATCCGTACAGGCCCGGCACCACCATCCGGACCGGGAAGCCGTGTTCGAAGGGCAGCGGCCGACCGTTCATGCCGATGGCCAGCATCGCGTCACGGCCGTCCATGACCTCCTCGACCGGACTGCCGATCGTCATGCCGTCCACCGACCGGGACACCAGCTGATCCGCCGGGCCTCCCCGGGACGGAGGCCTGACCCCGCACTCGGCAAGCAGGTCGGCCAGCCGTACACCGGTCCAGCGGGCGTTGCCCACATACGGGCCACCGACCTCGTTGGAGACACAGGTCAGGGTGATGTCCCGCTCGATCAGCTCCCTGCGCAGCAGGTCGTCGAAGGAGTAGGTGGCCGGGCGGCGTACGCCCTTGCCGTGGATCCGCAGCCGCCAGGCAGTGGCGTCCACCTTGGGCACCACCAGCGCGGTGTCCACCCGGTAGAAATCCGAGTCGGGGGTGAGGAAGGGACTGATGCCGGGGACGCGCAGCCCGGCCCTCCTGGGGACCGGGCGCGCCGGGGACCCGGGGGACGGCAGCACGACCTTCTCCCGGGAGGCGATCGCGTCCCGGCCGCGCGAGGCGTTCAGGGACCGGCCGACCGCGCCCACAGCGGCGGAGGCCGCTGCCGCGGACGCGGCCGCGAGGACGAATCCCCGCCGGTCCCAGCCCGCGGATGCAGGCAGACTTTTCCCCGCTTGCCCGGTCGCGGACCCGGGCGACCGCCTCACTGTAATCAGGCGGCCCACCAGCACGTACAGAAGCAGCGCTCCGGCGATGGCCCCCAGCACGGACGGGACTGCGTCCGTGAAGCCGGCCGAGTCGGGCCGGCCGACGGCTGCCGCCGCGCCGACGGCTCCGAAGAGAAGGACCCCGGCGGCTGCGGCCCGCCGGAACCGCACCGCCAGCACACCCAACGCCAGAGCCAGCACGGTCAGCACGGCGAGGATGCCGAGCTGCAGTACGAGTTTGTCGTTGGTGCCGAAGTGGCGGATCGCCCAGTCCTTGACCGCAGCGGGCGCCGCGTCGATGGACGCGCCGCCCACCGCGATGACCGGACTGGACTGCGGCCGCACCGCCGCCGCGACCGGTTCGGCCACCGCCAGCGCGGCGAAACCGGCCAGCACCCCGCTGAGCGCACCCAGCGCCGCACGGAGCCGGCCCGGCCGTACTCGCTGATCCTTCTCTTCGTCCCTCACAGGGGGAATCCGGTTCTGCCCGCCGGGGGGATTGGTCCCAGACCCGATCAGGTGACAGTGGACGGTGTCGGGGAACCGGCGAGCCTCGGCTGCGGTAGGGGCCGGGAGCGCCGGGGCCGGGGCGTGGTGTCCCGACGTTTCCGGGCGACGGTGTCGCGGGGCAACTCGGCCTCCTGGAGGGAGTGTTGCAGGGCCGCCCGCGTCCTCCTCGTGGGAGCCGTTGGCCCTGCGGTGCGAGCTGTCCGCGTGGTAGAAACCTGATGCCGTTCCCACGCCATGACCGCTTCCGCCGACCAGTCGCCCTCGGACGTTAGGAACCCTCGGCTGTGCCACCCACTTTGTATCGCGACACTGGTTACACGCTCCGGCACCTGATCGAGAACATCGAAGGCGGCCGTATCGGATTACCGGACATTCAGCGCCCGTTCGTCTGGTCTGCGGCGAAGACCCGCGATCTCTTCGACTCGATGTACCGGGGCTACCCGATCGGCACCCTGATGTTCTGGGAGACCGGCGCTGAGGTGGGGACGCGGCAGATCGGAACGGAAGCCGGTGACCGGGCACCTCAGCTGCTGGTGGTCGACGGGCAGCAGCGGCTCACCGCCCTGTTCGCCGTACTCACCGGGCGCAAGATCGTCACCAAGTCTTTCGACGAGATCAACGTGCGCATCGCGTTCCACCCGGAGGACCAGACGTTCGAGGTCACGGACGCGGCGATCGAGCGTGACCCCCACTTCATCCCGGACATCACCGCGCTCTGGGCCCAGGGTGGTTACAAGCCCACCGTCCGGCGGTTCTTCCAGCGGCTCGAACAGGCCGGCGGCCAGCCCCTGTCGGACTCTGCCAAGGATGAACTCGAAGAACGCATAGACAGGGTCCGGGACCTGCACGAGTTCCGCTTCCAGGTGGTGGAGCTGGGTGCCTCGGCCAACGAGGAGCAGGTCGCCGACATCTTCGTGCGCATCAACTCCGAAGGCGTGAAGCTCAACCAGTCCGACTTCATCCTCACCCTCATGTCAGTGCACTGGGAGAAGGGCCGCCGCCAGCTCGAAGACTTCAGCCGCGGCGCGGTGGTCGCAGGACTCCCCGGTCCGAGCCCTCGAAACGCTTTCCTGGACCCCAGCCCGGACCAACTACTGCGCGTAGCCGTCGCTGTCGCCTTCCGGCGCGCCCGGCTGCAGCACGTCTACAGCGTCCTCCGAGGAAAGGACCTCGAAACCGGCAAGGTCACCGCCGCTCGACGGCAGGCGCAGTTCGACCGGCTCGCCCAGGCACACACCAAGGTCCTGGACCTGACCAGCTGGCACGAGTTCTTCCAGTGCGTCACGGCGGCCGGCTTCCGCAGCCGCAAGATGATCACCTCGGACAACGCCCTGCTGTACAGCTACACGATCTGGTTGATCGGACACCACGACTTCGGACTGCCGGTCGATGAACTCCGTCCCGTGATCGGACGGTGGTTTTTCATGGCGCACACCACCGGTCGGTACTCCAACTCGCCCGAGTCGCAGATGGAGTTCGACCTGGGACGGATCGGCAGTCTGCCGCCAGGTGACGGCCGAGCCTTCATCGCGGAACTCAACCGGATCATCGCAGCCAACTTCACCGGCGACTACTGGGACATCTCCCTGCCGAACCGGCTGGACACGTCCTCGTCGCGTTCCCCGGTGCTGTTCGCCTACCAGGCCGCGCTCAACATCCTCGACGCCGAAATGCTCTTCGGGGACCAGCGAATCCGTGATCTGATGGACCCTTCGGTCCAACCCGCCAAGGCTGTCGACCGGGACAACCTGTTCCACCGCAAGGCGCTCGCCGGACTGGGTATCACCGACCGGCGCCAAGTCAATGCCATCGCCAACATGGCCTATGTGACATGGCCGGCGGACGGGCGGTCCAACACCGACGCACCACATGAGTACTGGCCGAGAATCACGGACGCCATGGACCCGGAGGTGCTCGAGCGGCAGGTACGGTGGCACGCGCTCCCGGTCGGCTGGGAACAGCTCGACTATTTCACCTTCCTGGAACGGCGGCGCCAGCTGATCGCCAAGGTGGTGAGGGAAGCGTTCGAAACCCTCACGGGGGAACGCCCCGCGTACGTCCCCACCACCCCGGCCGACATGATCGCCGCCGGCGAGTCCCAGGGCACCGAGTTCAAGGCCAGCGCCCGCTGGAACGTCCACACCCGGCAGGCCGACAAATCCCTACGGCACAATATCGTGAAGGCCGTCTGCGGCTTCCTGAACGGCGAGGGCGGAAACCTGTTCATCGGTGTCGCCGACGACGGAACCGTCCTCGGTATCGAGAACGACCTCACCACTTTGGAGTCGCAGGCCAGCGTCGACGGGTATGAGCTCTTCGTACGCCAACTCCTCGACGACAGCCTGTCGGCCCCGACAGCGACCACCGTCCGCGTACGCTTCCCCGAGATCTCCGGCAATGTCGTCTGCCAGATCAGTGTTGCCGCGGCAGGAAAGCCGGTGTTCGCCAAACCCGCCAAGGGAGGCAACGGAGCCACCGATTTCTGGGTCCGGGTCGGCAATGCCACCAAGCAACTCCACGGCGATGACCTCCTGCACTACCAGGAGGAACACTGGGGGTGAACGTCCCTGTGGCCGGCCCTCCGGCCACAGGGGAATGACCTCGGGCCCATCGTTGGTGCGCTGCGAAGGGGCTCCGACCTGCGGAGTCTCTGGGCCGCCCGAGCGTGGCCGGGTGTGCCTCCCGAAGTCGGCGGAGCGTGCCGCAGGCTCCCGCCGGGTGTGGGTGGCTTTGCGTAGCGGCGCGCGGGCGTGCAGGGGCCTCGCCTCGGCTTCGCGCAGCGGGGCGCGGGCGTGCAGGGGCTTCGCCTCGGCTTCGCTCAGATCTGCGCCGACAACCCGGCCCACAGCGCGCGGCCCTGTGCGGTCAGGCGTCCCTCGCGTCGCAGTGTGTCCAGGGAGTCGCGGACTCGTCCGGACGGGTCCGGGGCGGAGTCCGGCACGTCGTCGTGACGGCGCAGGAACTCCCCTTCGTTGACCATCGCGTACGTGTCCCGCAGCAGTGTGGCGACCGGCAGGCCGGTCTCGGCCGACGACGGGCGTACGACGGCCCCCGGCTCCTCGCTCAGCGGGTACAGATCGCTGATCGCGTCGTAGCGAGTCCGGGCGGCGGCCCGGCAAAGCTGCCGGGCGGTCTCCAGAAGGTCGGTCCCGGCGATGACGGCCGCGCCGCGGAACGCGGGCACCGTCTCCGGCCCGGGCGGCGCCGGCGCGGGGGCGAGCCGGCTCAGCCAGGCGCGGATGTCGTCCGCGGCCGGTGGCCACACCTTCTCGATCAGGGACAGTGCCTGCCCCACCGTCTCCAGGAACTCCTCCGCGTGCGCCCCGCTCGGCGGATGCGGGAAGCGGCGGCCCGCCGGATGGAAGGCGGTGTACCAGGAATGTGCCGGCAGCACGCAGAGGCCGCCCGCGGTGAGGGCCGGGAGCACGGTCACGCGCGGGCCCGCCGTATCGCCGGTCAGGTCGGTCAACGGCAGTCGCACGCCGCCCACTTCGGCGTGCAGCGTGTGCACCTCGACCGTCACCGTCTCGTCCGCCGCGTCCGGCAGCTCGATCACCCGGCCCGCCGATGGAAGAGCCAGCTCCGCCGGGGCGCTGAGGGCGGCCACCAGCGGCACCCCCGGTTCGAGCACCTCGTACCGGACCAGTTCGGGCAGGCAGAACGACGTGAGGTGGGCGAGCAGGGTGTCCGGTGCCCGCCGGTAACCGGCCTCGCGCTCGCGCTCGGCCTGCCGCACCCAGGACGTCACCTCGGGGCCGCGGCACCAGGCCAGCAGAACGGGGTGCGGCAGCCGCGTGAGTCCGTCCACCACCGCCTGCACCGAGCCCGCGAGACGGGCGTCGCCGCAGGTTCCGGCCCGGTCCCGTGCGAGGACCAGCAGCCGTTTGAGACAACGCCTGGCGACCAGGTCACCGAGCCGGGCGGTCGTCTCGCCGGGCAGCACCGCCTCCGCGAGGTCGACCGCGGGCGCGGCGCGCGTGAACAGCGGCTTGATCGGGGTGACGTCGACGGTCACCGGGGCGACCCGGACGGGTTCCCCTCGCGCGGGGGCCCGTTCGGGGCGGTGCCGGGCGATGGCGGTGCGACGGGTCTCCTGCCACCGCTCCAGGACGCGCCGTCGTATCGCGGGGTCAGCGAGCAGACCGAGGAGTTCGTCGAGGGCCTGCTCGTCGGGAGCGGCCGGCAGTGGCGAGGGATGCCACCACTGCCGCAGCCCGGACAACTCCTCGTGGAGCACCGGCCAGAGTTCGGTGAGCGGGGTGACCAGATTGCAGGTCATGGTGAGGGAGAGGGAGCGGCCGCCGGAAGTGCCCCAGTGCGGGTGGAAGAGCGGGATGTACAGCAGGTCTCCCGCCTCGACCACGAACTCCTCGTATTCGTCGGTGAGATAGAACTGACCCGAGATCGTCGGATCCTCCAGGACACGTCGGCGCCGGTCCGTCTCCGGTACGGCCGCGGGGGAGCCGATGCGCCAGATCTTGCTGCCATCCTGCTGGAGGGTGAAGTTGTCGTCGTAGTCGAAGTGGCAGCCGATGCTGCCGGGCGCGTGGGTACGCGACACGTCGAAGGTGACTCTCGGCCATCCCAGTTTCCGCTGGAGTTCCCTGGCACGCCGTGCCAGTCGAGGGCTCACCGCGTCGGCGCCCTTGACGAACTCGATGCGTCCCGGGTCGCAGGCGAGCCGGTCGGGTGCCTGCTCACGGACCCGCGCGACGATCGCGTCCGCCTCCTCGTAGCTCAGTGTCCGCTCCAGGAGATCGTGTGCGCCGCCCTTGACGAACAGCGGCTTCCGGCGCCAGTACTCGGCCAGGAACCGTTCGTAGGTCAGGCCCCTCACGAACTCCGTCATGGTGATCCTCCGTCCGGATACAGCAGCAGGTCGTCGAAGAGCAGGTACGGGGCTTCCAGGGAGACGGGGACCTCCTGGCCCTTCTTGTCGCAGCGGTGGTACGGGTCGTGCATCACCACGCTGTCGCCGACGCCGCGCAGCCTCCGCATGAGCTGGACCTTGTGGCCGCGCAGCACCAGGTCGCCGTACACCTCGTCGGTGATCCGGCCGTCGCGGACGCGCCGGGCCCAGGCCGGTTTGAGCAGGACGTACTCCCGTACGGATCCGCCCTCGCGCGGCGCGCCGAGCAGGAACCCGTCCGTGACCGACGCGACGAGGTCCTCGGCGCGGTGCTCGCCCGGCCCCACGCTCAGCACGCCCATCCGGGGGAGTGCCTCGCGAGCCGTGGGGGCGCGGCGGCCGTGACCGTTGCTGCCGGTCGGGCCCGGGTGGGACCGGCTGGTCAGCAGCCCGCTCCAGCGGCCGTCCTCGACCAGCCGGACGGGGGCCGCCGCCGTGCCCTCGTCGTCGCGGACGTAGGACCCGCAGTGGCCGGGCCGGGTCGGGTCGTCGGTCACCGTGAGCGGGACCCGGGTCCAGCGGTCCCCGAGGCCGATGCCCAGTCGGTGCCCGTAGTCGCCGTGGTTGTCGGCCTCGCTGGTGTGCCCGATGCACTCGTGCACGGCGATGGCGGCCATCAGCGGCGTCATGACCACGGGCGCGGCGGTCCGGGCCGGCAGCGGGCGGGCGGCCCGGACGGCGTCCAGGTCGGTGCGGAGCGAGGCCAGCCCCTCCGACAGCAGCGCCGTCCGGAGACCGGCCGGGTCCGGCGCGCGGGCGCCCCACTGGACGAGACCCCTGCCCTCGTGCGTCACCAGTACGGCCCAGCCCGTGGCGTCCGCCTCCACGGCGACCCGCATGCCGGGCAACCGCTCGCACAGCGCCGCCAGTTCGGCGGTCACCGACCGTGTCGTCAGTGCCGTACTCATTCAGGCGTGCCGCCCCCGGCAGCGGCAGCGGTCTGTTCGGCGGCGTCGGGCAGGGGCGGTTCGGCGGCGACGGCGCCGAGGGTCGCCACGTCCCGTACGGCCAGCGGCAGCAGGGTGGTGACGAAGACGACGGCACCGGCCACGGCCATCGCGGTGACGGCCTGCCCGGCGCCCGCGACCAGCAGACCGGCCAGCATCTGCCCGGCCGGCATCCCGACGAAGGAGGCGAAGAAGTCGAGGGCGAAGACGCGGCCGAGCAGCGTGCGGGGGACGTGCCGCTGGATGGCGCTCGTCTTCAGCACGTCGAAGAACTGCACGCCCGCGCCACCGAGCGCGAACAGTGCGACCAGCACGGGCAGGGACGAGGTCACCGCGAAGGCGAGGCAGGCCACGCCGAACAGACTGATCGCGGCCAGCGCCCACAGGCCCGGCCGCCGGAACAGCTTCTGCGTCAGGCCCGCGGCGGCCGCACCGCCGATGCCGCCGAGGGCGAACGCGGACAGGACGAGCCCGTATCCGGCCGGGCCGCCGAGACGGTCCTCGGCGATCAGCGGAACCAGGACGAACCAGGGGCCCACGGCGAGCAGCACATGGATGACGGCCATCGCCTCCAGCGCCATCAGCCACCGCATCCGCACCACCACCCGGATCCCGGCGACGGCCTCGGCGAACATCGACTCCTCTTGCCGGGCGGCGGGCCGGCGCCGCTCGCCGAGCTGCCGCCCGACCACCAGCAGGGTGAGCGAGGAGACGGCGAAGGTCGCGGCATCGACCCACAGCGCGCTGCGCGGGCCGACCGCCGCCACCAGCAGACCGGCCCCGGCCGGGCCGACGACCTGGCCGATGTTCTTCAGCATGTTCGTGGCGGCGTTGGCCTGTTCCAGCGTCTGTTCCGGCACGAGGGACGGCACGACGGAGTCGTGGGCCGGCTGGAAGATCGACTCGCCCGCGCCCATCAGGAAGGTGATGAGGGCCAGCGCCCACAGCGGCGCTCCGTTCCCCAGCGCGATGAGCAGCAGGACGGCGGCGAGCCGGACCACATCGCTGGACATCATCAGGCGGAGCTTGTCCATCCGGTCGGCGAGCACGCCGCCCACCAGGATGAGCAGGGCGAGCGCGCCGAAGCGGGAGCCGAAGACGACACCGAGCGAGAAGGCGGACTCCTCCCGGTCCAGCGCCAGGGCGACGACGGCCATGGGGAACAGCTGATCACCGATGATGCTGACCAGCTGACCGGACCACAGCCAGCGGTAACCAGGATGCGAGAAGGGCCCACGCCCCACGATTCCCCCCTAGTGACGGATCGCCCAGGCGGTCGGCAGGCTCGCGTCGCGCCGGAATTCCCAGCCGCGTCAGGACTGTTTTCGGTCGAGGTATTCAGGACAGTCGCTCACGCTCGTACCGACCGAGCTTACGTGGCGGTACGTGCATCTGTCACGGCGCTTTCCGTTTTCCGGCGGGACCTCACGGCGGGCCCTCACGGCTGGATTGCGGCTCATTGCGGCGCAGGCCGTTTCCGGAATTGTTGAATCCTGATACGGTGGCGGAGAGCCGGTCATTGACAGGCTCGGGAATACCTACCTAGCCTCTTCGTGTCAGGAGCCCGGCCGCCGGGCTTCACGAAGGCATCGCGGACGCGGCGATGCCGGACAACGGGGGCTTTACTGTGACTTATTCCGTTCGCGCCGGACTCTGATGAGGCGCTCCTTCCAGTTCTTCCTGCTTCTTTCCGGTCCATTTCGCCTCTTCCCGTCCGCCGGTGTGCCGACGCGGTAAGGATTGCCCCGATCGCACCTCTCGGTGAGATTCGCCAGGCCGCAGCCCGCCCGGAAGTGGAAACACCCGTGGCATCGGCAGGCCGATGGCGCCCTGTGCCTCTTCGGGTTTCTCCGGATGTGAATATCCGCCGGAGTTCCGCCGGGGAGAAGAAAAACTCCGTTGTGGGGTGTGGTGTGTCCGCACGCTGTTCCTCGCCTGTCGAGAAAGGAATTGCCATGAACGAAGAGCAGATCCAGAAGGACGTGAACGAGGACCTGCTGACCGAGCTGGACGGCCTGGAGGTCGTCGAGGCCGCCGAGCTCCAGGACGGCGCGGCGTTCCACGCCTTCCGCTTCGCGGTCTGACGCACGGCCGTGGCCGGCGAGCGGATCCCCGCCCGGGACCGTCTCGCCGGCCTCGGCGCCCGAACCGAACCCCGCCGGCCCGACGAGGAGAAGCGGTGCCTCACCGGACACCTCAGGCAGCGGTGCATCTGGTCTTCCCCGGGGTGACCGAGGCGCGCCTGTTCCCCTATCTCAGCCTCCCCATGCTCGTCGCCTACCTGCGCCGGCACGGGGTCACGGCGGACCAGAGCGACCTCAACATCGCGCTGACGCACCGGCTCCTGGAGCCCGCGGCGCTGGGGGAGCGGCTGCGGCTGGGCGGACTGGACGAGTTCGACGAGACCCTGCTGTCCTTCGCGGAACACCAGCACGACCTGCTGCACCGGACCGTCGTCCGCAAGGAGGACACCTCGTTGCCCTGGGACGTGGGATTCCGGCTGGTCAACAACGTCCTCGACATCATGCTGCGGGGCAGTGCGCTCACCCGGACCGTGACCAGCCTGCCCGAGGTCTTCCGCCTCGCCGAGCAGCAGCCGAAGGCCGACGACCTCGCCGCCCGCCGGCACGACGACCTGACCCTCGCCGCGCTCGCCGACCGCCCGGCCCGCGTCCTCGGCCTCTCCGTCGCGTACTTCAGCCAGCTCGCGCCCGCCTTCCGCGTGGCGAGGCTGGTGAAACAGCAGGCCCCCGGGACGATCGTCGTCCTCGGCGGACAGCAGCTGATGATGCGTGGCACGGAACTGGCCGCCCGGCCCGAGACGTTCCGCCACGTCGACGCACTCGTCACCACCCAGGGCGAAGCGGTGCTGCACCGGCTCGCCGAAGCGGTCGAGGCGGGCCGTCCCGTCGACGGTGTGCCCGGGCTGATCACCGCACACGGCGGCGGCACCCCCGCGCCGGAGCACCACCTCGCGGACAACCCGCCGCCCGACTTCGACGGCCTGCCCTTCTCCTCGTATCTCAGCCCCGAGCCGCAGCTCCCCCTCATCTCCTGCGTGGGCTGCTACTGGGGCCGCTGCACGTTCTGCTCCTACGGCAACCGCAGCCGCGGCCGCTACCAGCAGCTCACGCAGGAGCAGCTCGCCGACCACGTGGAGCACGGCCTGCGCCGCACGGGCGCGCGCTTCGTGGCGTTCGTCGACGAGAACTGCAATCTGCGGCTCGTCCTCGGCGCCGCCGAACTGGTGCGCGCCCGCGGCCACACCTTCACCTGGTCGACCCGCAACCGGCTGGAGCCCCTGCTCGCCGACCGGGCCTTCGTGCAGCGCATGTACGACGCGGGCTGCCGGCTGATGAGCGTCGGTTACGAGACCAACTCCCAGCGGCTGCTCGACCTCGTCGACAAGGGGGTGCGGGCCGACCTGTACCAGCGGATCGTCGAGGTGCTCGACGAGGTGGGCATCGTGCTGCGGCTCAGTGTCATGGGCGGGCTGCCCGGCGAGACGGCCGACGAGGCCCGGGCGAGCCGCGAGTTCCTCGTGCGCAACTCGGCCCGGCTCGGCATCGACGCCGCCCAGATGATGATCGCCGAACCGACCTCGCTGCTCGCCTCCGAGCCCCGCCACCGCATCGGCCTCACCCTGGCCGACGGCGACGCGCTCCAGTCCAACAGCGGCTTCAGCTACCTGGCCGGACGGCACGGCAGGACCATCGCCTACGAGGGCACCTCCCGCGAGGAACGGGCCGACTGGCTCCGCGAGACCGTCCGCGTGGTGCTCCCCGGCAAGAACGACGAGAAACACCCGAGGTGGAAGAAGGCCGGCGGCGCGAGACCCACGGACGAACTGGTCCTGCACCCCTGGGTCGTGCCGCTGGAGGGGCGCCTGATCGACCTGCGCTGGCGCATGCGGTACGGCATCGGGCCCGGGCACGTCACCCTCCGCGCGTCCGGTGCCGTACGCCGCCTGACGGCCCGTACCGATCTCGGCCGCACACTGCTGGGCCTGCTGAAGGAGGCGGATGTCGGTGACCACAGCTGAACCCCTGCCCCGCCCCGGCCGCACGGGCCGCCCCGCACGCCGGGGACTGGGCGCCGGGATGGACCTGCCCTGGGGAGCCCCGATCGGCTTCGACCCCGACGACCCCGGACCCAACGAACGCGTCCGCAACTTCCTCGCCCGCCACGGCGGCGACTACGCCTACTACGCCTTCGCCTTCCAGCCCCGCGGACCGGTGCCGCTGCACGCCGCACACTACGTGGAGCCCTACCGGCGCCTGATGGCCCAGCTCCCCGCCGGCACCCCGGTCGCCCTGCACCAGACCATGCTGAACCTGGGCACCGTGGAACCCTACGACCGCGGTCAGGTCTACGCGTTCACCAACGAACTGCACCGCCACTTCGACTGGCAGTGGGTCGTCGAGGACCTCGGCATGTGGTCCCTGGGCGGCATCCCGATGCCCTACCCCCTGCCGCCCTACCTGGTGGAGGAGAACGTCGCCCACGTCGCCGGGACCATCCGCGAGGCGATGCGGGAACTCGACCCGGTGCTGCGGGTGGAGTTCCCGGGCTTCACCGACGGCGTCACCGTGGTCGTGGGCGACATGGACGCCTACGATTTCTTCCGCCGGGTCGCCGAACTCAGCGGTGCCGACGTCACCCTGGACGTCGGGCACCTGATCAGCTGGCGGTGGTGGCGAGGCGAACGGGGCGCCGGTCTCTACGCCGACCTGGACCGGCTGCCGCTGGACCAGTGCACCGAACTCCACCTCTCCGGCTCCGCGATCAGCCGTGACCGCTTCCTCGACCTCCACCACGGGGTCCTGCTGGACGAACAGCTGATCCTGGCCGAACGGCTGCTGGAGCTGTGCCCCCGGCTGGAAGCGGTCACCTACGAAGACCCCAACTACGACCAGACCGGCCGGATGGTGCCCAAGAGCCTCCCCAATCTCGAACGCCTGCGGAAGGCGGTGAACCGGTGGGCAGCGGCGAACTGAACGAACTCAACCGCGCGTTCAAGCACCGCCTCACCTACCCGAGCCCCCGGCGCACCGGCGGCGTCGACGGCGTCGCCGCCGTGGAACCGGCCGCCCCGGCCGCGCTGCGCGCGGTGGACGTCGAACAGCTCGCCAGGGTCGCGCACGAACTCACCCAGGGCATCTCCCAGGGCGCCATCGGCGGGGTACCCCTGCGCGAACACTTCGCGGACAGCCTGCGCGCGCTGTACCCGGACCGGCACAACGCGGGGCAGCGCGCGGTGGCGGAGTTCCTGCGCGGACCCCACTGCGACGACGTCGACATGCTCGGGCTGTGCCGCGGCCGGTCGGTGACCGAGGCGTTCGGGGAGTTCCTGCTCGACAAGGCCGGACGCGGCACGGACACCGCGCTCCTGATCGAGCGTGAACTGCTGGCCGCCCTGGTCAAGACCCTGGCCCGGCACCCCGAGCCGGGCTATCTGATCCGCCACCCGCACCTGCGCCGCACCGGGGAAGGGGCCTGGGCCGCCTGGACGGACGGCACCCGGCTGCTGCGCGACGCGGACCGCGCGCCCGTGGCACCGGCCGTCTTCGTCGCCTGCGGCGGCCGGTACTTCGCGGGCGGCCTGAGCACCCCCCTGACCTGCGCCCTGCTGTGGGGGGCGGCACCCCGGCCGGGCTGGGTGCGCGCCTGGGCCACCGGCGAACGCGCCGACGCCGTCGGCCGCGCCCGCGAGGCGCTCCGGAGGAAGGGACTGATCCCGTGATCGCGCTGCACGAGGAACACGGCGAGGTCGTGGCGAGCTGGCTGCGGCTGGGCTACCGAGCGGAGTCGGTCGTCTGCTTCGACCGGCACCTCGACCTCAAACCGCTCACCCGCGCGGCGGCCGCCCGGCTGACCCGTCTCACCGGTGAGCACCCCATCGAGGCCGAGAACCGCAAGCTGCCCATCAGAGAAGTGGACGGCAGCTACGGCCTGGACGACTTCTACGCGGCCGGCGCCACCCTCGGCCTGGTGTCCAGTCTGACCTGGGTCCGGGCCACGCGGGAGGCGGACTCACCGGCCGCCCGGCGCAGACTGCTCGCCGCGCTCAGCGTGATCGCCGCGGAACCCGACGTCCTCGACACCACCCGCTTCGACGAACGCGGCGCCCTGCACACCCGCGTCTGCGGTCTCGACCTGGCGATCCACACCCCGGACACCTTCGGAGCCACGCCCCAGGACCCCGCCAGCCGGGTCGATGTCGACCTGGACTGGTTCGCCGACGTGACCACCGGCCAGGACCACCAGCCGGGCGAACTCCTCCACCTGCTGGAGCGGCACGGCCTCCTCGGCAACGTCGACTCCATGACGTACTCGGTACGCAGCGGCTTCCTGCCCGAAGACCGGCGCGACCTCGCCCCGCTGCTCGCCGGTGAACTGGGACGCGGCACACGGCAGCGCGAGCGGGACGCCCTTCCCCTGCCGCAGGCCACCTTCACCGCCCTGCGCGGCGCGGCAGACCCCGTACCGCCGGAGCGGTACGAGGCCGAACTGGGCCCACTCGGCGCGGTCGGCACCGCCCTGCTGGGCCTGCTGCACCTGCGCACCGCGGGCGACACCGACCGGGCCGGCCGGTGCTGGCACGAGGCGGCCCAGGCGGGCTGCCGCTCCTCCTGGCTGGCGTACGGCATCGGCCTGTCCCACTACGGAAGGCAAGCCTTCACGGAGGCAGGGGAGTGGTTCCGCCGCGCCACCGGCGAACGCACGGACACCATAGAGGTCAAGTCCGCGTTCCTCGCGGCACTGTGCACACTGCGGACCGGCGCGTTCGAGGAGGCGTACCGCACCCTGCTCGACTTCGCCCGACGCTATCCGCTCCACGCCGACGCGGCCCGGCTCGCGGCCGGACTCGGCGACCGTCTGGGAATCGAGCGGCAGCCGTGGCTGTCGCGGCGGATCGACGCACAGGAACGGATACTGGCGAACGGAGCGGCAGCATGAGCCCCACCACGGCGCGACGGCCGGAACCGCTGGCCGTGCTCGACGAGAAGTTCTTCGACGCCCACTGGCGCCGCGAACCCGTCGTCCTGCGCGGCGCGGCCGGAGCCTTCCTCGACCCGGCACCGGGACGCGAGGAGGTGAGGGCCCTGGCTGCCACCGCCACCACCACGGTACAGACGGACGGCCGCTCCATCTGGTTCCTCGAAGCGCTGCGCGAGGGACTGCCCGGCGTGGCCGGGCTGTGCGCGGCGGCCCGGGAGAAGCTCGACTGGGACGACCTGTGGTGCGACGTGTTCCTCACCGAGGGCAGCTCCTCGATCGGTTCGCACATCGACAACAGCGACAACTTCACCATCCAGCTCGAAGGCAGCAAACGCTGGCGACTGGCTCCGCCCACCACCCTGGACCCTGAGCAGCGACGGCTGCGCATGCTCGGCGAACCCGGCGTGGGCGACGCCCCGATGACCGGGGACGCGCGGGAGTTCACCCTCCACCCGGGGGACGTGCTGTACATCCCGCTGCTGTGGCTGCACTGGGGTGTCTCGGCCGGCGACAGCCTCAGCGCCAGCCTGGTGGTGAACGCCAGGACCGTCTGGCAGGCCCTCCACCGCACCCTCGGCGCCGAGCTGCGCCACGAGGAGACCTGGCGACGGCCGCTGCCCGTCGGGCCCGGAACCGGCGCAGCGAGAAGGGCCCGGCTCACCGAGGCCGTCACGGAGCTCACCGGCAGCGGCGCACTGGAACGGACCAGGAGGAAGGCGGAGCGGGAAGTGGCGATGCGCGCGGCACGAGGACCGGTCGACAGGCTCGACATCGACATGGCGGCGGTGAAGGGGTTCGTCGCCACGGCGCCCGCACCCCCGGCGGACGGCTTCGTCCTGCCCGGCACGGACCCGGACACCGCCGCCCCGCTCAACGCGCTGCTCGCCCGCAAGAACCTGCGCGACCTGTTGAAGCTGGTGCTACGACGGTTCGCCCAGACCTCCGGCGAGACGGAACGCGAGCTGTACCAGGCCGCGGTGGCGGCCCTCACCACCGCGCCCGCCACCGCGCTGGAGGCGCTGCTCACCGGCCCCGACGTCACCTCGTGGATCGCCGTGGCCAAGCAAGGGCCGGGGCAACTGCCCGTCGCCCGGCAGGAGGACCCGCTCGCCCACTGGCTCGCCTTCTTCCTGCTGCCCGAACTGGCGGCGTCCGCCGGCACGGTGCCCGTCGCGGAGATCCGTGTCCCCGCCGACCGTGACGGGGGACTGGCGGTGCCCCGGCTGGGCCGCGCGATCGGCGTGCGCTCGGCGACCGGCACCTGGTCGCTCAGCGTCGCGGAGGACGGCGCCGTCCTCGCCCGCGACGGCGCCACCACCGTCGCCCTCTGCGAGAGCGGGCCGGGCACCAGGACGTTGGAACGCGTCCTCGACGGCCCGTGGATCGTGCCCAGCCCCTCGCGGTGGCTGGACCGGCATCTGCCGCCGACCGAGGTGCTGCCCTCCGTGGAACCGGCCGACGTGGCACGCTTCCACGACGAGTTCACCGAGGCCGCGGAACTGCTGCGCGCGGTGTGGCCCGAAGCCTGGGACGAGACCCGGGTGTGTGTCGAACGTCTGCTGCCGATGCCGTGGGCCGGTCTGCGGCCGCACAACTACAGCATCCACGCCTTCCGCGGCCAGATCGTCAGCAGCCCCCGCCCGACCCTGATGGCGGCGCAGACCCTGGTCCACGAGACCGGTCACAACCGGATGAGCACCCTCATCGACCTGATGCCCCTGTGCGCCAACCCCGACGACCGCGCCATCAGCCCCGTCGTCGACGCCGACCGGCCGCTGACCGCGGTCTTCCACGGCTGCTACTCCTTCGCCCGGGAGATCCACCTGACCGCCCTGCTGATCGACAAGGGTGTTCCCGAGGTGCCCACCACCGACATCCGCGGCTACCTCGCACAGCGCACCGAGATCGTGCGGGCCGCCTGGGCCCTGCTGAACGCGCGGGCACGACCGGAGCCGGTCGGCGCGGCGATCCTCGCCGAAGTGGGGGCGATCCTGGACCGGCTGTCCTGACGGACGGGGACCGCGGGCGGGGGGACTTCCGGCTGGAGCGTGCACGGCGCTCACTCCAGGCCGGAGGCGGCGAAGACGGCCCGGACGATCTCCCGGTCCACGCGTCGTGCGATGTGCCGCAACGCGGTCCCGCCGCACAGCAACAGGCCGTCGCCGTCGGCCTTCCGCGCGCCTTCGTCCAGGCGGGCCCACAGCTGCGGGTGACGGACCAGCACCTCGGGGTCGATCTCCACCCGGCCCCCGAGACGGTCCCGCAGCACGAGCCGCCGGGACACGCCGTCCAGGCAGCGCACCGAGACCAGCAGATCCGTCCGCACCCGGTGCTCGCGGAGGAGCCCACGCGACGCGATCCAGTTCCCGCCCGCGGACACCCTGGCGGGAAACAGCACGGCGAAGAGCAGACCGGCGAGGGCGGACCACAGCGCGGTACGCCACAGCGTGGCCCGGCCGGAGCCCCAGTCGGCCAGGAGGAGAAGCGCGAGCAGGACGACGGCGCAGCGGACGGCACTCCGCAGCTCCCGTGTCCGTTCGAGGTCGTTCGCCGCCTCACCGGTTCCGTCCGGACCGCCTCCCGCTGTGCCGAGGGGCCCTCCGCTCACATCGTCACGGCATCCCATGGCACCGAACGGTAATGGCCCGGGAGAGCCGGCTCGGAGCACCTTGACACGGCTCTGACGGAGCTCGAGCGGTTCCTTGCCCCATGGCCGCGGCGCGGCGGCGCCCCTGCCTCCCACCGGCGTCAAGACCCCGTCAAGGGCCGGCGCTTCGGCGCCAGGAAGCCGCAAGGAACGGCCGGAACCCACGGGAAGCGGCCGGAACATGAGTGCGTTCGCGCACGGCCCCGACCCCGTGCGCGGCCGACAGCACCAAGCCGTCGGCAGCAATAGGCAGAAGGAGCCCGCACCCATGTCCGTCCCGGCCACCGAGCAGGATGCCGTCCCCACCGGCGAGGAGCCGCCCGATACCGGTGAACGGCACCGCCTGACCGCCGTCACGGGCCTGGCCGCCCTGTCGCTGGACGCCATGGCGTCGGTGGCGTACGGGCCGGAGGCGATCGTGCTCGTGCTGGCCGCGGCCGGCGCGCACGGCCTGGGCTTCACGCTGCCGGTGACGCTGGCGATCGCGGCCCTGCTGGCGGTCCTGGTGGCGTCGTACCGGCAGGTGATCGCCGCCTTCCCGGACGGCGGCGGCTCCTACGCCGTCGCCCGGCGGCACCTCGGCGCCCGCACCGGCCTGGTGGCCGCCGCCTCGCTGGTCCTGGACTACGTCCTGAACGTGGCCGTCGCGGTCACCGCCGGTGTGGCCGCCCTGACGTCGGCCCTCCCCGGGCTGTACGCCGACCGGCTGTGGCTGTGCCTGGCCGTGCTGGTGCTGATCACCGCGGTGAACCTGCGCGGCATCGTGGAGTCGGCGAAGGCGTTCATCGTGCCCACCGTCGTGTTCGTCGGCTCGGTCCTGGTCCTGATCGCGGTCGGTCTGTTCCGGTCCGCGCCGGTGAGTACGGCGACCGCGGCGGGCCACGCCCCGGTCCTCGCCGGCAACGCCACCACCGTGGGCGCGCTGTTGCTGCTGAAGGCTTTCGCCTCCGGGTGCAGTGCCCTGACCGGCGTCGAGGCCATCGCGAACGCCGTGCCCTCCTTCCGCGTCCCCCGCACCCGGCGCGCCCAGCGCGCGGAGGCCGCCCTCGGGGCCGTGCTCGGCGTGATGCTGATCGGCCTGTCGCTGCTGATCTCCCGCTTCCACCTCCAGCCGGTCGAGGGTGTCACCGTCCTCGCCCAGCTCGCGGACGCCTCCCTCGGCCACAACTGGGCCTTCTACGTCATCCAGTCCACGACGATGACCCTCCTGGCGCTGTCCGCCAACACCTCCTTCGGCGGGCTGCCGGTGCTGCTGAAGCTCCTGGCCCGGGACAACCACCTCGTCGTCGCCCTGCCGCTGCTGGTCCTCGCCTTCGAGACCGTGCACCGCGCGTACTCCCGGATCGGCGAGCGCCTCGGCCTGGGCCGCGTCCCCGAGGCACCGCACCGCGACCGTTCGCTGGTGGTCGTGCCCGTCTCCGCCCTGTCCCGGCTGACCTCCGAGGCCCTGACCGCCGCGGTCTCCCTCGGCGACGAGGTGCGTGCGGTCACCGTCTGCCACCCCGACCCCGAGGACCGGGCACGGACACATGCGCTGGAGCGCGCCTGGGCCGGGTGGGACCCCGGCGTACCGCTGGTCCGGCTGGACTGCGAGCGCCGCACGCTCGGCCGTCCGATCGCCGCGTACGTCCGCGAGGTGGCCGCCGCCGAGCCGGGCACGCGGGTCACCGTACTCATACCGGAGACGGAGCCGGAGCGGCTGTGGCAACGGCTGCTCCAGAACCAGCGGGGTGCGGTCGTCGCGCACGCCGTACGACGGGACACGGACGCGGTGATCTGCCGGCTCCGGTTCCGGCTGCCGTGAGTCGCCTCACCTGCGACTCGGTGCCCTGCTCACGGGCATGGACAGGCTGCGTAAGAGGTCCGTCAAGACGCTCCGCGATGCCGTAAGGGAGCCGTCAAGGGACGTCCCGATCCGGCCACGCAGGCGTTTTCCTCTACTGGTCCGTTTCCCCCGAACTCCAGGAGTTCGCGATGGCCGACCTGGCCTTCGTCGTCACCACGCTCGCGGCCTTCGCGCTGGTGGCCTTCATCGCCAAGGGGGTGACGAAGCTGTGACCGCCGAGAACGTCGTCGGCCTGGTCGTGGCCGTCTCCCTGCTGGGCTATCTCGTCCTCGCCCTGATCTTCCCGGAGAGGTTCTGAGCAGCGACATGGGTCCCGTACTCGCCGGCGCGCTCCAGCTGCTCGCGCTGATCGCGGCGCTGGCGCTCGTCCACATCCCCCTCGGCAACCACATGGCCGGGGTCTACTCCTCGCAGCGGCACCTGAGGGTCGAGAGGTGGATCTACCAGGGCATCGGTGCGGACCCCGACACCGAGATGACCTGGACCGCGTACCTGCGCGCGGTCCTCGCCTTCTCGGCGGTCGGTGTCCTGTTCCTCTACGGCCTCCAGCGGCTCCAGGGCGTCCTGCCCGGCTCGCTCGGCTTCGCGTCGATCGACCCGGACCAGGCGTTCAACACGGCCGTCTCCTTCGTGACGAACACCAACTGGCAGTCGTACTCCGGCGAGCAGGCCATGGGCCACGTCGTGCAGACCGCCGGTCTGGCCGTGCAGAACTTCGTCTCCGCGGCCGTCGGCATGGCCGTCGCGGTGGCACTGGTGCGCGGTTTCGCGCGTTCCCGCTCCGGTGAGCTGGGCAACTTCTGGTCGGACCTGGTGCGCGGTGTCGTACGCGTCCTGGTGCCGCTGGCGTGCGTCGCGGCGGTCGTGCTGGTCGCCTGCGGCGTCATCCAGAACTTTTCCGGCATCCACGAGGTCGGCCGGTTCACGGGCGGCTCGCAGGAGTGGAACGGCGGCGCGGTGGCCTCGCAGGAGGCCATCAAGGAGCTGGGCACCAATGGCGGCGGCTACTTCAACGCCAACTCCGCGCACCCCTTCGAGAACCCCACCCCGTTCTCCAACCTGTTCGAGATCTTCCTGATCCTCGTCGTCCCGTTCTCCCTGACCCGCACCTTCGGCATCATGGTGGGCTCGGTCAGGCAGGGCTACGCGATCCTCGCCACGATGGGCACCATCTGGCTCGGCTTCGTCTCGCTGATGATGTGGACCGAGTTCTCCCACCACGGCCCGGCCTTCGAGCTGGCGAACGGGGCGATGGAGGGCAAGGAGGTCCGGTTCGGCATCGGCGGCTCGTCGATCTTCGCGACGTCGACCACGCTCACCTCCACCGGCGCGGTGGACTCCTTCCACTCCTCCTTCACCGGCCTCGGCGGCGGCATCACCCTGCTCGGCATGATGCTGGGCGAGATCGCGCCCGGCGGTGTGGGCTCCGGGCTCTACGGCATGCTGGTCATGGCGGTCATCGCGGTGTTCATCGCCGGCCTGATGGTCGGCCGTACGCCCGAGTACCTGGGCAAGAAGATCGGCACCCGCGAGATCAAGCTGGCGGCCCTGTACATCCTGGTGACCCCGGCGCTCGTGCTGGTCCTCACCGCGTTCGCGCTGGCCCTGCCGACCCCGGCGCACTCCACGACCAACAGCGGGGCGCACGGCTTCTCCGAGATCCTGTACGCCTACACCTCCGCCTCGAACAACAACGGTTCGGCCTTCGCCGGTCTGAACGCGGACACCCAGTGGTTCAACAGCACGCTGGGCCTGGCCATGCTGTTCGGCCGCTTCGTGCCGATGGTGTTCGTGCTGGCGCTCGCCGGCTCGCTGGCCCGGCAGACGCCGGTCCCGGCGACCGCGGGCACCTTGCGCACCGAGAAGCCGCTGTTCACCGGTCTGCTGGTGGGCGCGATCCTGATCATCACCGGTCTCACGTACTTCCCCGCCCTCGCCCTGGGCCCGCTCGCCGAGGGGCTGGCGTGACGACCACCCGTACACAGAAGCACGAGGACTCCATGTCCACTCCCACCCTGGCGCCCCACCAGGACGCGCCCACGGGTCACAAGGCCCCCGAGGGCCGTGTCGGTGCGGGTCTGTTCGACCCCGGGCAGCTGGTGAAGTCGCTGCCGGACGCGTTCCGCAAGCTCCACCCGCGGCGGATGATCACGTCACCCGTGATGTTCGTGGTCCTCGTGGGATCCGTCCTGACGACGGTCTTCTCCGTCAAGGACCCCGGCGACTGGTTCGGCTGGACGATCAGCGCCTGGCTGTGGCTCACCGTGATCTTCGCGAACCTCGCGGAGGCGGTCGCCGAGGGCCGCGGCAAGGCGCAGGCGGACACCTTGCGCAAGGCGAAGACGGACTCCGTGGCGCGCAAGGTCGACGGGACCGTGGTCCCGGGCACCGAGCTGAGGATCGGCGACCTGGTCGTCTGCGAGGCCGGTGACGTCATCCCCGGCGACGGTGACGTCGTCGAGGGCGTCGCGAGCGTGGACGAGTCGGCCATCACCGGTGAGTCGGCGCCGGTCATCCGGGAGTCCGGCGGTGACCGGTCCGCGGTCACCGGCGGTACGAGGGTCCTCTCCGACCGGATCGTCATCAAGATCACGACGAAGCCGGGGGAGACCTTCATCGACCGGATGATCAGCCTGGTCGAGGGCGCGGCCCGGCAGAAGACGCCCAACGAGATCGCGCTGAACATCCTGCTCGCCTCGCTGACCATCGCCTTCCTGCTGGCGGTGGCGACGCTGCCGCCGTTCGCGCACTACGCGGGCTCCGAGCTCGGCATGGTCGTGCTGGTCGCCCTGCTGGTCTGCCTGATCCCGACCACCATCGGCGCCCTGCTCTCCGCGATCGGCATCGCGGGCATGGACCGCCTGGTCCAGCGGAACGTGCTGGCGATGTCCGGCCGCGCGGTCGAGGCCGCCGGCGACGTCTCCACGCTGCTGCTCGACAAGACCGGCACCATCACGCTCGGCAACCGCAGGGCCGCCGAGTTCCTGCCGGTGCGCGGTGTGACCGAGGCCGAGGTCGCCGACGCCGCCCAGCTCTCCTCGCTGGCCGACGAGACGCCCGAAGGCCGCTCCGTCGTCGTACTGGCGAAGGAGAGGTACGGGTTGCGCGAGCGGCACCAGGGCGAGCTGGCGGGCGCGGAGTGGATCGGGTTCACCGCGCAGACGCGCATGTCCGGTGTGGACGTCGACGGCCGGAAGATCCGCAAGGGTGCGGCGGGCTCGGTCGTCGCCTGGGTGGCCGAGCAGGGCGGCGAAGTCGCCGAGGACGCCCGGGAGCTGGCCGACCGGATCGCCGAGGCGGGAGGTACGCCGCTGCTGGTGGCCGTCGAGGACTCCGACGGCGCCCGGGTCCTGGGCGTCGTCCACCTCAAGGACGTCGTCAAGGACGGCATGCGCGAGCGGTTCGGGGAACTGCGCCGCATGGGCATCAGGACGATCATGATCACGGGTGACAACCCGCTGACGGCGAAGGCGATCGCCGAGGAGGCGGGCGTCGACGACTTCCTCGCCGAGGCCACCCCCGAGGACAAGATGGCCCTCATCAAGCGGGAGCAGGCGGGCGGCAAGCTGGTCGCGATGACCGGCGACGGCACCAACGACGCCCCCGCGCTGGCCCAGGCGGACGTCGGCGTGGCGATGAACACCGGTACGTCGGCCGCCAAGGAGGCCGGCAACATGGTCGACCTCGACTCCGACCCGACCAAGCTGATCGAGATAGTCGAGATCGGCAAGCAGCTGCTGATCACGCGCGGCGCGCTGACCACGTTCTCCATCGCCAACGACGTCGCGAAGTACTTCGCGATCATCCCGGCGCTGTTCTCGGCGGTCCATCCCGGCCTGGACAGGCTCAACATCATGGGCCTGTCCTCGCCGGACTCCGCGATCCTCTCCGCGGTGGTCTTCAACGCGCTGATCATCATCGCGCTGGTGCCGCTGTCCCTGAAGGGCGTGCGGTACCGGCCGGTCAGCGCCGACAGGATGCTCCGGCGCAACCTCGGGATCTACGGCCTCGGCGGCCTGGTCGCGCCCTTCGCCGGCATCAAGCTCATCGACATGCTCATCTCCCTCCTCCCCGGAATCGGCTGATCGCCATGAACTCAGTGACCAACACCGCCCGGCTGCTCGGGGCGGCCCTGCGCGCCCTCCTGGTGCTGACCCTGGTGACGGGCGTCGGCTACCCGCTCGTCGTCACGGGCGCCGCCCAGGGGCTGTTCCCCGACCAGGCGAACGGTTCGGAGATCAGGTCGGAGGGCGAGGTCGCCGGGTCCTCCCTGATCGGCCAGGCGTACGACCTGCCGCTCGAGAAGGGCGAGCGGACCCCGGCCGCCGACCTGAGGTGGTTCCAGGGCCGTCCGCGCAACGGCCTCGGCACCAACAGCGTCAACACCCGGTACTCGATCCTCCTGTCCGGCGCGACCAACCGGGCCGGTGACGACGCACAGCTGATCCGGTGGGTGAAGGACGCCAAGGCCGCCGTCGTCAAGGACAACTCGGTGCCCGGCTACACGGTCGAGCCGTCCGAGGTGCCCGCCGACGCGGTCACGTCCTCCGGCTCCGGCCTCGACCCGGACATCTCCCCGCAGTACGCGCGGATCCAGGCCCACCGGGTCGCCGAGAAGAACGGCCTGCCCGTCGCGGAGGTCCGGGAACTGGTCGAGGCGCACACCGAGGGCCGCACCCTCGGCTTCATCGGCGAGCCCCGGGTGAACGTGCTCGAACTCAACATCGCCCTGAGGGAACTGATGGCGAAGGGCTGACGGCGTCACGGCCTTGCGGCGCGAGCCGGCGGCCGGCGGCGGCGCCCGGATCCGCCGGCTCCCGCCGCTGCGGCCCGCCACCGCGCGACGGCCCGCCGCCGTCCCGCTCCGCCTCGGTCCGCCCGGCATGGACGGCGTCGACGTCACCGAACCGTCCTCCGTCCCGAGACGTGACTCCCGGCGGGGTCCGCCCGTCCCTGTTGCGAGGAGGGGCGGGGGTGCCGACGATGGGGCGGGGGAAGTTCGGCCGGGGGTCGTCATCCGCCGCGGCCGGTTCGCCGGGCCGCACGACGGGGCACTCGCGTGCCCGAGACGTGGAGTGAGTGAGTGTGACCGATCTTCCGCCGCCGATCACCCCGTACCTCGAACCCGCCGCCCAGGAGCTGGTGGAGGCGACCGATCCGCACCCCCGGATCTACGAGGTCCCTCCCGAGCAGGGCCGTCGGATCCTGCTCGACCTGCAGAGCGACCCCGGGGTGCCCCGCCCGGACGTCGACGAGGAATGGGCCGACGTCGATGCCGGCGAGTGGGGTACGGTCCGCACCCGCGTCATCCGGCCCAAGGGAGCGACCGGGCCGCTGCCGGTGGTGTTCTACATCCACGGCGCCGGCTGGGTCTTCGGTGACGACAAGACCCACGACCGCCTCTTCCGCGAACTGGCCGTCGGTGCGAACGCGGCGGGTGTCTTCCCCGTCTACGACCGCGCGCCGGAGGCGAAGTACCCCACCCAGGTGGAGCAGAACCACGCCGTGGGCCAGTGGCTCGTGAAAGAGGGTGCGGAGCACGGTCTGGACGCCTCACGCGTCGCCGTGGCCGGCGATTCGGTCGGCGGCTGCATGTCGGCGGTCTTCGCACTGATGAACAAGGAGCGTGGCGGGCTCGACCTCAAGGCCCAGTGCCTGCTCTACCCGGTGACCAACGCCGACTTCGACACCCCCTCCTACCTCCAGTTCGCCGAGGGTTACTACCTCACCCGCGACGGCATGAAGTGGTTCTGGGACGCCTACACCACCGACCCCGCCCAGCGCGCCCAGGTGTACGCCTCCCCGCTCCAGGCGTCCCTGGAGGAGCTGCGGGGCCTGCCGCCCGCCCTGGTCGTCACCGACGAGGCCGACGTCCTGCGCGACGAGGGTGAGCAGTACGCGGGCAGGCTGCGCGAGGCGGGCGTGGACGTCACCTCGGTCAGGGTGGGCGGCATGGTCCACGACTTCCTCCTCCTGGACAGTCTGCGCGACACGCGCGCCGCGAACGTCGCCCGCAGGATCGCCGTCGACTTCCTGAGGACGGCACTGCACGGAAGCTGAGACGGTCGCGTACCCGCTCCCTCGCCGAGCGGAAAGTCCTCCCGAGCCGGGTCCGCCGGTGCCCCCAAGGGCGCGCGGCACCCGGCTTCGTCGTTGCTCCCCGGCATCGCCGCCCCATATGTCCCACGTCCGCGTGAGGGGCGGTTGTGGTTCCTGCCGGGCACATGGCCGATGATCGTGCCGTGGCGGCCGCTGGGCTGCCGCCGGTGAAGGATGGTCCTCGGGGCCGTGAGAGAAAGCGATGGGGGATGTCGAAGGACGCGGAAGGCCCGGCCGTACCGGAGGTCGTGGACAGTCCGGCTCTGCGGGCCCAGCCCAGCGGAGGATTCGCGCGGTGGCTGCTGCGCCACCAGGTGCAGCCGGTGGGGCCGGCCGCCGGAGAGGCCCACGCCGAGTCGCACTCCTGGTGGCAGGTGATGTGCCTGACCGGTGTCGACTACTTCTCCAGCCTGGCCTACGTCCCGGCGATCGCCGCGCTCGCCGCCGGGGCGGTCTCCCCGCTGGCGACCCTGCTGATCGTCGCGCTGACCCTGCTCGGAATGCTGCCGATGTACCGGCGGGTGGCGAGGGAGAGCCCGCACGGTGCGGGCTCGGTGGCGATGCTGGAGGACCTGCTGCCGTTCTGGTGGGGCAAGCTGTTCGTGCTCGTCCTGCTCGGCTTCGTCGCCACCTCGTGGATCATCACCATCACCCTCTCGACGGCCGACGCCTCCGTGCACGTGGTCGAGAACCCCTTCTTCCCCGAGGCCCTGCACGGCCACGAGGTGGCCCTCACCGTGGTCCTGCTGCTGATCCTCGGCGGGGTGTTCCTCCTCGGGTTCAGCGAGGCCGTCAAGGTGGCCATCCCCCTGGTGGCGGTGTTCCTTGTCCTCAACGCCGTCATCATCGCCGTCGGCCTGGCCCACGTGATCAGCACCCCGGAGGCCTTCTCCGCCTGGACCGACGCCCTTGGTGGCAGCGGCGGCTTCGGAGACCTGGCGGGGCCGGCGCTGCTGGCGTTCCCGCTGCTCGTCCTCGGCCTGTCGGGATTCGAGACCGGTGTGAGCATGATGCCGCTGGTCGCCGCCGACGGCGCCGACCCCGGGAAGCGGCTGGAGAACCGGATCCGCAACACCCGCAAGCTGCTGACCACCGCCGCCCTCATCATGAGCGTGTACCTGCTCGCCGCGAGCTTCGTCACCACCGTGCTCATCCCCGAGAAGGAGTTCGAACCGGGCGGGGCCGCCAACGGCCGGGCCCTCGCCTGGCTGGCCCACGAACACGTCGGCGAGGCGTTCGGCACGGTCTACGACATCAGCACCATCCTCATCCTGTGGTTCGCCGGCGCCTCCGCGATGGCCGGACTGGTCAACATCGTGCCCCGCTACCTGCCCGACTACGGCATGGCCCCCGAATGGGGACGGGCGGTCCGCCCCGTCGTGATCGTCTACACCGCCGTGTCCATCGGCATCACCATCGCCTTCGACGCCGACGTCGACAAGCAGGCCGGCGCCTACGCCACCGGCATCCTGGCGATGATGGTCTCCGGCGCCTTCGCCGTCACCGTCTCGGTGTTCCGCCACCGAAAGCGCCTGGCGGGCACCGGCTTCGCGGCACTGACCGCGGTCCTGTTCTACGCGCTGGTGGCCAACATCGTCGACAAGCCCGACGGCATCGCCATCTCCGGGGTGTTCATCGCCGGCATCATCGCCGTCTCGCTCATCTCCCGGGTGTCGCGCACCACCGAACTGCGCGCCGACCGCATCGTCTTCGACGAGGCCGCCCGCCGGTTCATCAGCGACACCCTCGTCTACGACCAGGCGATAAACGTCATCGCCAACCGCCGCCAGGCGGGGGACGCCGCCGAGTACTCCGCCAAGGAGCACGAACAGCGCCACACCAACCCCGTCCCCGGCCGGGCCGACGTCCTCTTCCTCGAGATCGACGTCGTCGACCCCTCCGACTTCAGCGACACCCTCACCGTCCGCGGCGTCGAAGTCGACGGGTACCGCATCCTGCGCGCCGACGCCCCGGCCGCCCCGAACGCCATCGCCGCGATCCTCCTGGCCATGCGCGATGCCACCGGCGTCCAGCCGCACTGCCACTTCGCCTGGGCCGAGGGCAGTCCGCTGGTCCACATGTTCCGCTACTTCCTCCTCGGCCGCGGCGACACCGCGCCCGTCACCCGGGAGATCATCCGCAAGCACGAGCCCGACCCCGACCGCCGCCCCGGCATCCACGTCGGCGGCTGACCCCACCGTCCACCGGACACCCCGGCGTATGGAAACCGTCAAGACGCTCCGCGCTGCCGTAAGAGACCCGTCAAGGAAGGCTCCGATCCGGGCACGGAGGCGTTTTCCTCTACTGGTCGAGTACCGGTCCGTTCCCCCCGGGGCCGGCTCCGGGAGCCGGCGACGGCCGATCCGGCCGGGGTACGGCGGCTCGTCGACGAGCACACCGAGGGCCGTACGCTCGGCTTCATCGGCGCGCCGCGGGTGAACGCCCCGGGGCCCGGCATCGCCCTGAAGGAACTCGTGGCGCACAGGTGATCGCGTCCCCTCGGGGCCGGCGTACGACAGGAGAGGCACACACCCATGACCCGGGTGCTGGTGGTGGAGGACAACCCGCAGCTCGTGCGGGCCCTCGTGATCAACTTGCAGGCACGTCACTACGGCGTGGACGCCGCCCCCGACGGGGCCACGGCCCTGCGGCTCGCCGCCGCACGCCAGCCCGACGTCGTCCTGCTCGACCTCGGTCTGCCCGACATGGACGGCGTCGACGTCATCAAGGCCCTGCGCGGCTGGAGCCGTATGCCGATCCTGGTCCTGTCGGCCCGGGAGTCGTCCGCCGAGAAGGTGTCCGCGCTGGACGCCGGCGCGGACGACTACATCACCAAGCCGTTCAGCATGGACGAGCTGCTGGCCCGGCTGCGGGCCGCCGTCCGCCGTACCGAGGACATCCCGCTCACCCCCGAGACCTCACTGGTCGAGACCGACGGCTTCACCATCGACCTGCTGGCCAAGAAGGTCGTCCGGGACGGGCGGGACGTGCGGCTCACCCCCACCGAGTGGCACCTGCTGGAGATCCTGGTCACCCGTCCCGGCCAGCTGATCAGCCAGAAGCAGCTGCTCCAGGAGGTCTGGGGCATCACCCAGCGCAACAAGAGCAACTACCTGCGCGTCTACATGGCCCAGCTGCGGCGCAAACTGGAGAAGGACCCCGCCCACCCCCGCTATCTGATCACCGAGCCCGGCATGGGCTACCGCTTCGAAGCCTGACCGGGGAAAGACATGGCACGCGGCAAGCTCCGGATCTACCTCGGCGCGGCTCCCGGCGTCGGCAAGACCTACGCGATGCTGTCGGAGGCGCACCGCCGCGTCGAGCGCGGCACCGACTGCGTCGTCGCCGTCGTCGAGCACCACGACCGGCCGCGCACCGAGGTGATGCTGCACGGCCTGGAACAGGTGCCCCGCCGGGAACTGCGGTACCGGGACGCGGCCTTCACCGAGATGGACGTGGACGCCGTCCTGCGGCGCGCCCCGGCCGTCGCCCTGGTCGACGAGCTGGCCCACACGAACGTGCCGGGCTCGCGCAACGCCAAGCGCTGGCAGGACGTGGAGACACTGCTCGCCGCGGGCATCGACGTGGTCTCGACGGTCAACATCCAGCACCTGGAGTCGCTCGGTGACGTGGTCGAGTCGATCACCGGGGTGCGGCAGCGCGAGACCGTCCCCGACGAGGTCGTACGCCGCGCCGACCAGATCGAGCTGGTCGACATGGAGCCGGAGGCGCTGCGCCGCCGTATGGCGCACGGGAACATCTACCAACCGGACAAGGTCGACGCGGCGCTGTCCCACTACTTCCGCCCGGGCAACCTCACCGCCCTGCGCGAGCTGGCGCTGCTGTGGGTGGCCGACCGGGTCGACGCGTACCTGAACGAGTACCGCAGCGAGCACCGGGTGTCGACGATATGGGGTTCGCGGGAGCGGATCGTGGTCGGGCTGACCGGCGGCCCGGAGGGGCGCACGCTCATCCGGCGCGCCGCCCGGCTCGCGGAGAAGGGCGCCGGCGGCGAGGTGCTGGCCGTGTACATATCCCGCAGCGACGGGCTGACGTCGGCCTCCCCGAAGGAACTCGCGGTCCAGCGCACCCTGGTCGAGGACCTCGGCGGGACCTTCCACCACGTCGTCGGCGACGACATACCGGCGGCCCTGCTCGACTTCGCCCGCGGGGTGAACGCCACACAGATCGTGCTGGGCGTCTCCCGCCGCAGGAGCTGGCAGTACGTCCTCGGACCCGGCGTCGGCGCCACGGTGGCTCGCGATTCCGGGCCCGACCTCGACGTCCACCTCATCACGCACGGCCAGGTGGGCAAGGGCCGCGGACTGCCGGTGGCGCGCGGGGCACGCCTCGGACGGTCCCGGGTCGCCGGGGGCTGGCTCGTGGGTGTGCTGGGCCCCGCCCTGTTCACCTGGCTGCTGACGAGCGTCGTCCCGGACGTCGGTCTGGCCAACGACATGCTGCTGTTCCTGACGCTGACGGTGGCGGCGGCCATGCTGGGCGGGCTCTTCCCGGCGCTGGCCTCAGCGGTGGTGGGATCGCTGCTGCTCAACTGGTTCTTCAGCGCTCCCGTCCACACACTGACCATCGCCGACCCGGAGAACATCGTCGCCATCGCGATCTTCGTCGGGGTCGGCGTGGCCGTCGCCTCGGTGGTGGACGTCGCGGCCCGCCGCACCCAGCAGGCGGCGCGGCTGCGGGCCGAGTCGGAGATCCTCTCCTTCCTGGCCGGCAACGTCCTGCGCGGCGAGACGAGCCTGGACGCCCTCCTGGAGCGGGTCCGTGAGACCTTCGGGATGGAGTCGGTGGCGCTGCTGGAGCGGGAGAGCGACGTGGCGCCCTGGACCTGTGCCGGCAGCGTCGGCCCGCGTCCCTGCGCGGCACCCGACGAGGCGGACGTCGACGTCCCGGTCGGTGACCACATGGCGCTGGCCCTGTCCGGCCGGGTCCTGCCGGCCGAGGACCGCCGGGTGCTGGCCGCCTTCGCCGCCCAGGCGGCGGTGGTCGTGGACCGCCGCCGCCTCCGGCAGGAGGCGGACCAGGCGAAGGAGCTCGCCGAGAGCAACCGCATCCGCACCGCCCTGCTCGCCGCCGTCAGCCACGACCTGCGCACCCCGCTCGCCGGGATCAAGGCGGCGGTCACCTCCCTGCGCTCCGACGACGTCGAGTGGTCCGAGGAGGACCGGGCGGAGCTGCTGGAGGCCATCGAGGACGGCGCCGACCGCCTCGACCACCTCGTCGGCAACCTCCTCGACATGTCCCGCCTCCAGACCGGCACGGTCACCCCGATCATCCGCGAGACCGACCTGGACGAGGTCATCCCGATGGCGCTGGGCGGCGTCCCCGAGGACAGCGTGGACCTGGACGTCCCCGAGACCCTGCCCATGGTGGACGTCGACCGTGGCCTGCTGGAACGGTCGGTCGCCAACGTCGTGGAGAACGCGGTGAAGTACAGCCCGCCGGGGGAGCGCGTCCTGGTCTCCGCGAGTGCCATGGCCGACCGGGTCGAGGTCCGGGTCGTGGACCGCGGCCCCGGCGTCCCGGACGAGGCCAAGAGCCGGATCTTCGAGCCGTTCCAGCGGTACGGCGACGCCCCCCGCGGTGCCGGCGTCGGCCTCGGTCTGGCGGTCGCACGCGGTTTCGCCGAGGCCATCGGCGGCACGCTCGACGCCGAGGACACCCCCGGCGGCGGCCTGACCATGGTGCTCGCCCTCCGGACGGCACCGCGGCGGAGCGACGAGCAGCCGGACCTGGCGGCGACGGCCACCTGAACGCTCGGGCTGCCGCGGGCCCGTCCGCGGTGCTCCTGCGGCGGCCCTGCCGCCACCGCCCCCGGCACGCCGGCATCCCGTCGATGCCGCCCCGGTCGCCGTCAGCGTTCCGTCAATGCCGCCCCGGTCGCCGTCAGCGTTCCGTCAGGAGGGGCCGCGACCGGGACGCCTACGGGCATAGCCTCGACGGCGAGCCCCGGCCCGCCTCCCCGCGTCCGGGGCACCACAGCTCTCCTGGCGGAGGTGCCCGGAGGACGAACGCCCGTACGGCGGGGACCCCGAGCCCCCGATCGGTCCGCGGCCGGACCGGCACTCACCCGTACAGCGAGCGGGCTCCCGGGCTGTCGCCCCGGAACCGCTGGCCCGCGGCGATCTCGTCGCCGACCACCGACCAGACGGTCTCCTCGTCCTGGAAGGGCAGGGGATCGACGCCGCTCGTCTCCTGACGGATCCGCTCGACCTCGCGATCCAGGCGGGCGAAGTCCGCTTCCTCGTCGCCGCCGAAGGTGAACTCCTCCAGCAGGCGCTGGAACCGGAGGGTGACGTGGAGGAGGGAGGAGACGTCGGTGTGGAGTTCCCGCACGGTCGTCTCGTCGGCGTCGAAGGCGTGCACCGCACCGGACACCGGGTCGAGGGCGAGGTGGGCGTTGAGCAGCCAGCCGATGACGGGCCACGCGCCCGCGTCCTCCGAAGCGTCCTCGAAGTCCTCGGTGTGGACGACGTCCCGGACGAGGGGCAGCGTGCCGGAGTCCTCGTCGGGCTCACGCAGCCAGAGCGTTCCGGTGGGGGCACCGACGGTCCGCAGGAGGCGGGCGCCCCCGGTGTCCGCGACGGAGGGCGGGAAGGCGGACGCGGGCAGGGTCGCGATCCGGTCCTCGCCGAAGACGCCGGCGATGTCGCCGCGGGTGACGTCGAAAAGCACGGCCGACACTCCGAACTCCACGGCGCGGCAAGCGCCGGGGGACTCTCGATGGGCGGCAGCGGTCACCACCACGGCGTCGCCGACGGAGGCGTCCGGCGGCTCCCGTCCGGCCGCCCCGCCCGCTCACCCGCCCTCTTGCGGAACTCATTGTCGTCCACGGCCGGGCCGGCGGTGTCCGGACGCCACCCCCGGTGCCACGTGACGCACGCCACACGCGGTATCCGTCAGGAATCGGGGCGCTGTTCCGCTCAAGTCACCGGAGCGAGCGAACCGAGAGGAGCACCACATGAAGCACCGCATCGTCGTCCTCGGCGCCGGCTACGCCGGGGCCTTCGCGGCCGGGAACCTGGCCCGCCGCCTGTCCCCGGCGGACACCGAGATCACCGTGGTCAACGCCGAGCCGGACTTCGTCCAGCGCCTACGGCTCCACCAGTTCGCGGCCGGCCAGGAGATCGAGTCCCCCGGGCTCGCCGACGTCTTCGCGGGCACGGGGATACGGCTGCGCCTGGCCCGGGTCACCGCCGTCGACCCCGAGCGCCGGGTCGTCGCCGTGGCCGACGCCGACGGCGGCGGCGGCGAACTCGGCTACGACACGCTCCTGTACGCGCTCGGCAGCCACGTCGCCGACCACGGCGTCCCCGGAGTGGCCGAGCACGCCTACGACGTCACCGGCCGGCCCGCGGCGCTGCGCCTGCGCGAGCGCCTGGACGGCCTGGGCCGGCGGGGTGGGGGCGGCAGGGTGGTGGTGGTCGGCGACGGGCTGACCGGGATCGAGACCGCCACCGAGATCGCCGAATCCCGGCCCGGCCTGTCGGTGGCGCTGATCGCGCGCGGCGAGCTGGGCGCCCGGCTCTCCGCCGGAGCCCGCGGCCACCTGCGCCGGGCCTGCGACCGGCTGGGCATCACCGTCCTGGAACACGGCACCGTCGCAGCCGTCGACGCGACGCGGGTGCTGTGCGCCGACGGCACCGCCCTGGCGTCCGACGCGACCGTGTGGACGGCCGGGTTCGCGGTCGCCCCCATCGCCGCCGCCGGCGGGCTGGAGGTCACCGAGGACGGCCGGATCGTCGTCGACCGCACCATGCGGTCGGTCTCCCACACCGACGTCTACGCCGCCGGTGACAGCGCCCACGCCATCGGCGACAACGGCCGGCCGCTGCCGATGTCCTGCGCCACGGCGGGCTCCACCGGCCGGCAGGCCGCGGACGCGATCGTCGGACACCTCACCGGCCGGGGAGCCGCGCACATCAAGCAGGTCTACCTGGGCAACCACATCAGCCTCGGGCGGCGGGACGGCATCCTGCAGGCGGTCGACGACGCGGCGCGGGCGAAGCCGGCGTACCTGGGCGGGCGGAAGGCCGCGCGGGTCAAGGCGGGCATCCTCGCGATGTCGTTGTGGGCCGTCTCCCACCCGACCTTCGGCCTGCCCGGCCGTCGGCGCCGGACGGCCGCCGCGCCGGCTGCGCCGGCCGAGAGGGCGGTCGCGTAGCCGCAGGGGGCACCGGGGGCACCGGGGGCACCGGGGCGACGAAGGTGGACAGCGCCGCGACCGATCGCTTCGGCAGCAGCCGGTTCGCGGCCGGCCGGGGTGAGCCGCGCGGGCCCTGCGACGGCCGTCCGGGCGGTACGGATCCGCCGGCGCGGTCCGTCCGGGGCGCGCGCAGGCGGCCCGCGGGGTCGGCATGGTGCCATGGTGGTGGGGTAGGAGGGCGGCGGACGGAGGCAGGGGTATGGACTGGCGTCATCTCGCCGAGCAGCTCGCGGACATGGCGCGCGGCCTGCTCGCGCAGGACACGCTGCCCGGCACCCTGGAGCGGATCACCGCCTCCGCCACCGCGATCGTTCCCGGCTGTGACGCCGCCGGCATCCTCATCGTGGATCCGAAGGGCGTCCGGAGCCTGGCCCCGACCAGCGAGTTCGTGGTCGACAGCGACCTGCTCCAGGGCCGGCTGCGCGAGGGCCCCTGCTACGACGCGGCGCGCAGCCAGAAGGGCGAGCGGGTCTTCAGGATCGCCGACTTCCGGGACGAGCATCCGCGGTGGCCCGCCTATGTGGCCGAGGCCCGCCGGCTCGGCCTCGGCAGCATGATGGGTTTCCTGCTCTTCACCGAGGACGAGGACCTCGGCGCGCTGAACCTCTACTCCCGCAGCCCCGGCGCGTTCACCGAGGCCGGCGAGACGGCCGGCTGGCTGCTGGCCTCGCACGCGTCCGTCGCCTTCGCCAGTGCCCGTACGCACGCCCAGCTGGAGCAGGCCGTCGCCACCCGGCACGTCATCGGCGAGGCCATGGGCATCCTCATGGGCAGCCACAACCTCACCGAGGACCAGGCCTTCGACGTGCTGCGGCGCTACTCCCAGGAACACAACGTCAAGCTCCGCGAGGTGGCCCGCCGCGTCTGCGAACGCGGCGGGATGACCTGACGCCGGCAGGCACCCGCCGCAGGCCCGGGTCCCCGCGCACGCGGGCCCCGCGGCTCAGGGCTGTCGCGTACCGGTCCCGAACGCCGCCAGGATGCGTTCCGCCGCCAGAGTCGCCGTCAAGCGGCCCTCCCTGACCTGCTCTTCCAGCTCCGGTGCGGTCGCGCGTACCGCCGGGTCGGCGTGCAGCCGGCCGAGGAGTTCGTCGCGGACCATCGCCCAGGTCCAGCCGACCTGCTGGTCCCGGCGCTTGGCGGCCAGCCTGCCGGTGGAGTCCAGCAGGGTGCGGTGCTGCTCCAGGCGTTCCCACACCGTGTCCAGACCGGTGGACTCCCGGGCGCTGCAGTGCAGCACCGGCGGCGTCCAGAACGCGTCCTTGCCGTGCATCAGCCGCAGCGCGCCGGACAACTCCCGTGCCGCGGCCCGCGCGTCCCGCTCGTGCGGACCGTCCGCCTTGTTGACCGCGATCACGTCGGCCAGCTCCAGGACGCCCTTCTTGATGCCCTGGAGCTGGTCACCGGTGCGGGCCAGGGTCAGCAGCAGGAAGGAGTCGACCATCTCCGCGACCGTCGTCTCCGACTGGCCCACCCCGACGGTCTCCACGAGGACCACGTCGTAGCCGGCCGCCTCCATGACCACCATCGACTCCCGGGTGGCCTTGGCGACCCCACCCAGCGTGCCCGCGCTGGGGGAGGGCCTGACGAAGGCCGCCGGGTCGACCGCCAGCCGCTCCATCCGCGTCTTGTCACCCAGGATGGAGCCGCCCGTGCGGGTGGAGGAGGGATCGACGGCGAGCACGGCCACCCGGTGGCCCAGCGAGGTCAGCATCGTGCCGAACGCGTCGATGAAGGTCGACTTGCCGACACCCGGCACTCCGCTGATGCCGATCCGCCGCGCCCGGCCGCTGTGCGGCAGCAGCTCGGTGAGCAGCTGCTGCGCCAGCGCCCGGTGCTGTGGCCGGGTGGACTCGACGAGCGTGATGGCGCGGGCCACCAGGGCCCGCTTGCCGTCGAGCACACCCTTCACATACGTGTCGAGATCGATCGCTGCCATCGCCGCTACAGCTCGTGGCCGAGGTCGGCCGACAACTGCTCGACCAGGTCGCGGGCCGCGTCCGGGATCACCGTCCCGGGCGGGAACACGGCCGTGGCGCCCATCTCCAGCAGGGCCGGCACGTCCTGCGGCGGGATCACCCCGCCGACCACGATCATGATGTCCTCGCGGCCCTCCTCCGCCAGCTTCTCGCGCAGCGCCGGAACGAGGGTCAGGTGGCCGGCGGCCAGCGAGGACACGCCGACCACGTGCACGTCCGCCTCGACCGCCTGCCGGGCGACCTCCTCCGGCGTCTGGAACAGCGGGCCGACGTCGACGTCGAAACCGAGGTCGGCGAAGGCGGTGGCGATCACCTTCTGGCCGCGGTCGTGACCGTCCTGGCCCATCTTGGCGACCAGGATGCGCGGCCGGCGCCCCTCGGCCTCCTCGAACGCGTCCACCAGGGCCCGGGTGCGGTCCACGGACGGGGACTGGCCTGCTTCGTTACGGTACACGCCGGAAATCGTACGGATCTGGCTCGCGTGCCGCCCGTACACCTTCTCCAGTGCGTCGGAGATCTCGCCGACCGTCGCCTTGGCGCGGGCCGCCCGCACGGCCAGCTCCAGCAGGTTGCCGTCACCGTCGGCCGCCCGGGTGAGCGCGTCCAGCGCGTCCCGGCACGCGGTCTCGTCCCGTTCCGCGCGCAGCCGCCGCAGCTTCTCGATCTGCTGGGCGCGCACGGAGGAGTTGTCGACCTTGAGGACCTCGATCGCCTCGTCGCTGTCCACCCGGTACTTGTTCACGCCGATCACCGGCTGCCGCCCGGAGTCGATGCGGGCCTGCGTCCGCGCGGCCGCCTCCTCCACGCGCAGCTTCGGGATGCCGGCGTCGATGGCCTGCGCCATGCCGCCCGCCCGCTCGACCTCCTGGATGTGCTGCCAGGCCTTGCGCGCGAGGTCGTAGGTCAGCCGCTCGACGTAGGCGCTGCCGCCCCACGGGTCGATGACCCGCGTGGTGCCGGACTCCTGCTGGATGAGCAGCTGGGTGTTGCGGGCGATGCGCGCCGAGAAGTCGGTCGGCAGCGCCAGGGCCTCGTCCAGGGCGTTGGTGTGCAGCGACTGGGTGTGCCCCTGGGTCGCCGCCATCGCCTCCACGCACGTGCGCGTGACGTTGTTGAAGACGTCCTGCGCGGTCAGCGACCAGCCCGAGGTCTGCGAATGGGTGCGCAGCGACAGGGACTTGGTGTTCTTGGGCTCGAACTGCGAGACCAGCTTGGCCCACAGCAGCCGCGCGGCCCGCAGCTTCGCGACCTCCATGAAGAAGTTCATGCCGATCGCCCAGAAGAAGGAGAGGCGAGGGGCGAACGCGTCCACGTCCAGGCCCGCCTCCCGGCCCGCGCGGAGGTACTCCACGCCGTCCGCGAGCGTGTACGCCAGTTCCAGGTCGGCCGTCGCGCCGGCTTCCTGGATGTGGTAACCGGAGATGGAGATGGAGTTGTAGCGGGGCATCCGCTGCGAGGTGTACGCGAAGATGTCGGAGATGATCCGCATCGACGGTTTCGGCGGATAGATGTAGGTGTTGCGGACCATGAACTCCTTGAGGATGTCGTTCTGGATGGTCCCGGCGAGCTTCTCGGGCGGCACGCCCTGTTCCTCGGCCGCCACGATGTACAGCGCCAGCACCGGCAGCACGGCGCCGTTCATCGTCATCGACACCGTCATTTTGTCCAGCGGGATGCCGTCGAACAGCTGGCGCATGTCGTAGATGGAGTCGATGGCCACGCCCGCCATGCCGACGTCACCGGTGACCCGCGGGTGGTCGCTGTCGTAGCCGCGGTGCGTGGGCAGGTCGAAGGCGACCGACAGGCCCTTCTGGCCGGCCGCCAGGTTGCGCCGGTAGAAGGCGTTGGACTCCTCCGCGGTGGAGAAGCCCGCGTACTGGCGGATGGTCCAGGGCTGGTTGACGTACATCGTCGGGTACGGGCCCCGCAGGTACGGCGCGATGCCCGGGTAGGTGCCCAGGAAGTCCAGGCCCTCCAGGTCACGGCCGGTGTACAGCGGCTTGACCCCGATGCCCTCCGGGGTCTCCCAGAGCGGCTCGGGGCCCCCGGTGGCCGCCTTGACGGCCGCACGCCACTCGCCGTCGGTGGCGTCGGCGACCGGGGTGCCCAGCTCGATGCCGGAGAAGTCGGGGATTCCCATCAGGACACTCCCATGCGGTCGAGGGTCGCGGACAGCACGTCCACGGCGTCGCAGCCCGCGAAGACGTACGAGTCGATGCCGGGGTAGTCTCCCCGGCCTGCCAGGAACACATGCCGGGCCCCGGCCGCGCGCAGCGCCCCGGCCGTCCGCTCGGCCTCTTCGGCGTAGCGCGCGTCGCTGGAGCACACCACGGCCTCCGTCGCGCCGCTGTCCTCGAAACGGCCCTCGGCGACCGGCTCGATGCCGCCCGCCTGGAAGAGGTTGGCGGCGAAGGTCGAGCGCGCGGTGTACTCGGCGGCGGAGCCGATGGTGGCGAGGAAGATCCGGGGCCGGGCGCCGGTCGCCGCCAGATGGGCGTCGGAGCGGGCGCGCAACTCCTCGTACGCCTCGTCGCGGCGTACCCGCGGCAGACCGCCGGAGGGAGGCTCGGGCGCGGGCGTGCGCTCCACCGGCTTCTCGGACAGCAGCGGGAACTCGCTGACCCCGGTGATGGGCTCGCGCCGCTTGGCGAGCTTCTTGGAGCGCTCCGCCCAGGTCGTGGCCAGGTCGGTGCGGAGCCGGCCGGAGCGCAGCACGGCCGCCTGGCCGCCGTCGCGCTCGATGGTCCGGAAGTACTGCCAGGCGGCCCCGGCGAGTTCGTCCGTCAGCCGCTCGACGTACCAGGAGCCGCCCGCCGGGTCGATGACCCGGGCCAGGTGCGACTCCTCGATCAGGATGGCGGAGGTGTTGCGGGCGATCCGCCGGGCGAACGCGTCGGGCAGGCCCAGCGCGTGGTCGAACGGCAGGACGGTCACGGAGTCGGCGCCGCCCACCCCCGCGGCGAGGGTCGCGACCGTCGTGCGGAGCATGTTCACCCACGGGTCGCGGCGGCTCATCATCACCGGCGAGGTGACCACGTGCTGCACCTGCGCGCCCGCGTCCGGCGCCCCGCACACCTCGGCGACCCGCGCCCACAGCCGGCGGGCCGCGCGCAGCTTGGCGATGGTCAGGAACTGGTCGGCGGTGGCCGCGTAGCGGAACTCCAGCTGTGCGGCGGCCTGTTCGACGCCGAGCCCGGCCCCGGTCAGCTCCCGCAGGTAGGCCACACCGGTGGCCAGCGAGGCACCGAGCTCCTGTGCGGCCGAGCCGCCCGCCTCGTGGTACGGCAGCGCGTCCACGGTCAGCGCGCGCAGGCCCGGGTACCGCGCGGCGCAGCGCGCGGCGAGGGCGGCGTACGGCGCGAAGTCCAGTGCGGTGCCGGTACGGGCTTCGTACCCCAGCGGGTCGGCGCCCAGATTGCCTCGTACGGCCGTTGCGTCCACACCCTTGTCCGCGAAAAGCCGTAGCAGGGCCTCGGCGGCCTGCTCGGTGTCGGGGCCCGCGTCCAGGACGACCGGCGCCAGGTCGAGGTAGACGCCGTCGAGGGCGCGGCCCAGCTCGGAGACCGGGATGCCGCCCTCGCCGAGGACCAGCCAGAGGGAGGTGCCGCCGTTCTCCAGGTCGGCGAGCACGGCGTTCTCCGTGCCGTCGGCCAGTGCCGTGTGCCGCTGCCGTACGTCCCAGCCGTTCGTGATGCCGCCCTCCGGGCGGCTGCCCCGCACGAAGGGGGCGAAGCCCGGCAGGCCGGGGTCGGGCGCGCCGTCGCGCGCGGTGTACAGGGGCCGGGTGCGCAGCCCGTCCTCCAGCGTCGTGGACAGGGCGTCCTCTGCTGCCGCGCCGGAAAGCTCCTTGCCCGACTTGCGCAGTACGCCCTCGACCAGGCGTTGCCACTGCTCATGTGTCGCGTCGGGGAACTCGGCGGCCAGTGAGAGCCCGTCGTCAGGCAGGACCGTCATGGCTCGGATGCTAGGGCAGGCCGCCGAACGCGGGGTGAAGTGCGGGCTGTGAGGTTTCTCCCCTTGCGGTTGTGACCAGGGCCGCTTCGGCCCGCGGCGGTGTGTCGCGCGGCTCGGCGCGGCTGGTCCCCCGGCTCCGGTGCGAGCGCGCACAGGGCTGCCCTGGGGCCCGGTCACCGTGGGCCGGGAGGGGTCCGGCACGGGCTGGAACCGGCTGGGCGGGGCGCGCGGTCCGCCCGCGGCCGGGGCCGCGCTCACTTCACCCGGGCGGCCGGCCGAGCCCCAGGTCGGCCCGCCGCACCTCCCGCGTGGACAGCGTCTGCGGGCCGTCCGTGAAGACCCGCAGCCGCAGCCGGGTGCCCCGCTTCGACGGCACCCGGAACCCGTCCGCCGGCGGCCGGAGTTCGACGGTCGCCGTGGCGTGCGCGGGAAGGCGTGCCGGGCCGCCCACCCGGGTCCAGTACCGGCTCATGCCCTGGCCGGTGGTGAGCATGTAGTGCGGGGTGAGCGGGGTGCCGCCGGTGTTGGTGACCCGCAGGGTGAGCCCGGACAGCGTCTCCCCGGAGGTGTGCCGGGCCGACGCGACCTTCAGTCGCAGCGGTGCGGACCCCGTCGCCGCCAGGGCCGCGCTCACCAGCGCGGGCGCCACCAGTGCCGCGACGGCCCAGGCCAGGGCCGTCCGGCGGTGCGGCCCGGTCAGCGGGCGGGGCCGCGGCTGCCAGGCACGGGCGAACTCCGCCGGCGGCACGGTGACCGCCGCGGCCACCCACAGCGGGGTCATCATCAGGTAGTAGCCGTCCTGGGAGCGGGTCGCCACGTAGAAGGCACACCACGGCAGCACGGTCGCGGCCGGCCCCAGCCGCCGCACGAACAGTACGAACACCGCCAGCAGGGCCGCGAGGAGCAGCACGCTCGCGCGGCCGTACCAGTCGAGCCGGTCGCTGCCGTCGGTGAAGTACAGCGAGACGCTCACCAGGCCCTGGCCGTGCAGCACCGCGCCCTGGGTCAGCGGCAGGGCGATGCCCCCGAGCCACCCGACCGGCTCGCGCACGACGAAGTACGCGTTGATCAGCAGCCAGGTGAGCACCGCGGTCCCCGTGATCCGCAGCATCACCCGCGCCGCCGCCCGCCCGCCCAGCTCGCCGCGGCGCACGGCGTAGATCCCGGCCAGCAGGAACGGCGTGACGAACCAGGGCAGTTGCTGGGCCGCGCACGCGGCCCCGAGACACGCGGCCCGGGCGATCCCGGCCGCGCCCAGCCGGCCGCGCGCGCCGAGCCGGGGCCAGCGCACCACCACCGGCACCAGCAGGGCCAGGCCGATGATCGCCGGATAGCCGTGACGGGCGTACATCGGCAGGAACCCGAAGCCCAGGCAGACCATCGTGGCCGCCGAGCGCCACGGCACCGGCAGCAGCCGCCACAGCCCGATCGCGCCCGCGATCAGCGCCAGCGTCGACGCCGCCGTCGCCGGGGCGCCGCCGGGGCCCACCCACAGCAGCGGCGCGGTGAGCAGCGGGGCCAGCGGGGGGTAGCCGTACGTGAAGTCGTACCCGCCGTCCATGGTCGCCGTCAGTGGCACGCCCTTGCCTTCGAACAGCCAGGGCCACGGCTGCCCGTACACCGCGTGCCCGGCGACGAGCTCCCGCGCGGCCTGGGCGGTGAGGACGGCCTCGTCGCCGCCGTCGTGACCGAGCGTCCAGGCGCACAGGGCCAGGGTCACCGCGGTCGCCAGCGCCAGCAGGTCCAGGCGGGCCAGCGAGCGGGTCCGGCGGACCGTCAGGACCAGTACGCCGGTCACCAGGATGGAGGCGTAGCAGACCGAGACGACCCCGGCGAGGACCAGCTGGTGGGCGACCGCCTGTTTCCACAGCGCGCGCGTGCCGATGAACAGGCTCACGGCGGCGAGCAGGGTCAGTACGCGGTGCCACTGCGCCGGACAGTCCGGGGCCGCCTCGGGCGCCCCCGGTCCGGCGGACACCGCCCACGGGGTCCACCGGCCGGCCGTCACCTGTTTCGTCTCTGCCACGTGCACGGCACCGGACGCTAGCGGTGCCCGGTGAGCGGGGCACGGAGGCCGGTGAGGAGTCGGGGGTGAGCCGCGTAAGATACGGACGAATGGGTGAATACCAAGAGGGTCGTGGCGAGAGGGGCGTGCCCGGTCGGTCGCGGACCGTGTCGTTGTTGGGCCGAACGGGTGACTTGGCGTAAGAATTGGCTGGTGCAGGCAATGAGTGCGAGTCAGGTCGGGGGGAGCCGGTGAGCCGTTACGACGTCACCGATGAACAGTGGGAAGGGCTCGCCCAGGTCGTGCCGCTGCGGGGCCGGGACGCCTGGCCGTCCGCGGTGAGCCACCGCTCGCTGCCCGACGCCGAGACCGAGACACGGCGCCGGTTCGTGGTCCTGCGCGTCAACGTCTTCGCGGACGCCCGCGAGGTCGCCGAGACCCTGATGGCCGGGGTGCCGGTCCTGCTCGACCTGTCCGGCGCGGAGGGGGACGTCGCCAAGCGCGTCCTCGACTTCAGCACCGGCGTCGTCTTCGGCCTGGGCAGCGGGATGCACCGGGTGGACCGCAACGTCTTCCTCCTCACGCCGCCCGGCACGGAGGTCAGCGGTCTGATGGAGGGCGCGGGCATGTCGGGCACGTGACACCGGGCCACCGGCCCGGCCGCGCCGGGCAGGGCTGAGCCGGGCGGGGTACGTGAGGCACCTGGCGCCGCGTTCCGTCCGGCTGTGGCTGTGGCTGTGGCTGTGGCTGTGTCTGTGTCTGTGGCCGTCGCGTCGTCGCGTCGTCGCGTCGTCGCGCCGGGCGGTGCCCGTCGTGTGGGCGGCGTCCCCCGATCGTAGGAAGGCGCCGACGGCGAAACGCTTCGTCGGTGGACGGGGCCCTACGGTCCACCCATGGCCGTGCCCTCCGTGTCCACCGCGCCCACCGTGTCCACCGCGCCCACCGCGTCCACCGCGCCCACTGTGTCCACCGCGCCCTGTGGGCCCTTCACGTCAGCCGTGCCCGCCGTGCCGTCAGCGAACCCCGTGTACGCCGAGGCACCGGCGGCCGACGCGACCTCCGTGCAGGCCGAGTCGTCGCCGGCCGGCGTGTCCGCCGGGACCGGCCCCGTGCGGTCCCGGGCGGCCCTCGACGTCCGGGCCCGGATCACCGAGCTGCGGCTGTCGGCGTTCGCGGGTCACCGGCGGGCCGTGTTCCCGCTGGGACCGGTCACCCTGTTCGCGGGGCCCAGCGGGGCCGGCAAGACGACCGCGCTCGCCGCGTACGAGGCGCTGGCACGGCTCGGCGGCGGAGCCCCGCTCGCCGAGGCGTTCCCGGACCCGGTCGCCCGCGTACCGGAGCGGGCGCGCCCCGACGCCCAGGGCCGGCGCGGCTTCCGGATCGGGTGTACGGCCGACGGGGCGGAGGGCCCGGTCCGGCTCGACATCGCCGTCCAGGCCGAACCGGACCTGCGGATCGTGGGGGAGCGGCTCACCGCGCACGGGGTCGTCCTGCTGGAGACCGCCCTGCGCGACCCCGGGCGCCGGACCGTCCAGGCCGCCTGGCACACCGCGGGTTCCGCCCCGGTGACCCGTGCCCCGCTGCCCGACGACCGCCTCGGCACCGCGCTGCTGCCGCTACGTGTGGCCGGCAAAACGGACGGACAGCGCCGTGTGCTGGCCGCGGCCGAGCAGATGGTCGTCGCCCTGCGCTCGGTCTTCCCCTGCGACCCCCGCCCCGAGCACATGCGTGCCCCGGTCCCCACCGGTTCCGGCCGGCTGCTGCCCGGCTGCGACAACCTCGCCGACGTGCTGTGGCGCACCCGCGCGGAGTGCGGCCGCCGGCACGGCCGGCTGGTCGAGGCGCTGCACGCGGGCTGCGCCGGCCGGGTGGCCGACCTGGTCGCCGAGCCGCTGGCCGACGGCACGGTACGGGCGCTGCTCGACCGCGGCGACGGCTGCCGCACCGACATCGCCCGGCTCGGCGACGGCGAGCTGCGCTATCTCGCGCTGACCCTGGTGCTGTTGACCGGGCCGGGGGTGCTGGACATGGACCCGCCGGGTGAGGTGCCGGACGCCCTGCGGACCCTCACCGTCCTCGCCGACGGCTTCGACCGGGGCCTGGATCCGAGCCAGCGCCGGGAACTGCTGGGGCTGGCGTCCCGGATGGGGGAGCGCGGGCACATCCGCTGTGTGGCCGCGGTGCACGACCCCTCGTGGGCCGCGGGGACGCCGGACGTCACGGTGGTACACCTGGACCCGTGACGGAACACCCCGACCTGGACCGACTCCAGCGCAGGCTGGCCGAGTTCGCCGCCGCGCGGAACTGGCAGCCCTACCACACGCCCAAGAGCCTCGTCGCCGCCCTCTCGGTGGAGGCCTCCGAACTGGTCGAGATCTTCCAGTGGCTGACCCCGGAGGAGTCCGCCCGGGTGATGGCCGACCCCGCCACGGCCCACCGCGTCACGGACGAGGTCGCGGACGTCCTGGCCTATCTGCTCCAGCTCTGCGAAGTCCTCGGCATCGACCCGCTGGCGGCCCTGGCCGCGAAGATCGAGCGCAACGAGCGGCGCTTCCCGGTGCCGGGCGCGCAGGGCGGGCAGGACGCCGGCGGGGAGGGACAACAAGCGGACTCTTAAATTCCGTTATTACGCTCCGGAGTCAACAGAGGTGTCGAATCCGAATTGTTGTCCGCTAATTTCCGTCTTCCTCTAGCTTTTCGTCCCAGGGACCTTCACTCTGGGTAGTGAACAAGGAAGTTCAGGCAGATGTGCGAGGTCGCACGTCGGACGGACGGGGGCACGGTATGGATGCGATACGGCTCATCCTCACGAGCAGGCGCGCCCTGGCGGGCGGCGCCGACGCCGTGGAGATGATGGCGGAGGTCTGGCAGGCGCAGGCCCTGGCGCAGGCGATCGGGAGCCGCCTCGCGGTCTCCGGCCCGCCGGAACTGCGCGGGGAAGCGCTGGGGCTGACCGAACTGGCGGGCCGGGGCTGCGGAGTGCTGGACCCACCCGAAGTGGACCCAGGCGAGCTGCGCGCGGCCCAGCTCACCGAACTGGCCGACGCCCGCGAGACCCTGCTGTGCCTCGGCGGCCTGCTCGGCGAGGTCGGGATAGCCCTGGTCGGCATGGCCAGCGCCGCGGCGGACGAGACGACGTACTGGCAGTGCATGGAGGCCATCGACGCGGCCGACGAGTCCCGTGACCGCGTCCTGGAGATGCTGCGCAAGCTGGCGGCACGGGAGGAGGTGTTACCCGAGGACGCCCAGGACAGCCCGTCCGGCGTGTGAACGACCACGGCGCGAACGAGGGCCGCCGACCCGGCCCGAGCACGAAACACCGCCCCGTCGACGCACCCCGCAACACCCCCGCGCACCCGCACCGGCCCCGCCAGGGCCGTCCGACAGCGCGGCCGCCTGGACGCGCCCGCGCACCCCGGCGCACCCCCGCATCACCCCGCCAGACCAGAGCACGGCCCCGCCGACGCTCCCCGTACACCCCCGCCTAGGCGCCGCCTCGGCCGGTTCATGCGCGAGGCTCCCACCGGCGCACCCCACGCAGCCCCGCATCGGCCCGTGCACCAGCGCGGCCGCACCGACGTGCCCCGCGCCCCCCGGTTCAGCCCTGCTCGTCCGTCGAGTCGCGTCCGGGTCCTCCGGACTGGAGGTCCGCCAGGGCCGACAGGTCCGCGTTGAGGGCCGCCATCAGTTCCTCCATCTGCTCCAGCAGGCCCTTCGGCCGGCCCGTGGCGTCGGCGGACGGATCGCCGGGGCCTGTCTGCTGGGGAATGGTCTCTTCGGACATGACGGCCTCCTCGGCCCCCGGCCCGGCAGGGCCGGCGCGGTGACGCGCGACGGCGGCCACCGTCCGGCGCGGGTGCCGGACGGTCCGGCTCCGACGGCCCAACGATCATCGCCGAGGCCGGTCACTGGCCCGGAGCGACGCCCGCGCACGAGGTGGACGATTTTCACCCGACCGGGGACGGCCCCGCCGGGCCGTACCGTCGTGGTTGACGCGGAGGGCGCCGTGCAGGATGGGTGTATGGACCTTCGAATCTTCACCGAGCCCCAGCAGGGCGCCACGTACGACACCTTGCTCACCGTGGCGAAAGCCACCGAGGACCTCGGCTTCGACGCCTTCTTCCGCTCCGACCACTACCTGCGCATGGGCGGCGCGGACGGCCTGCCCGGCCCCACGGACGCCTGGATCACGCTGGCCGGCCTCGCCCGCGAGACCGAGCGGATCCGGCTCGGCACCCTGATGACCGCCGGCACCTTCCGCCTGCCCGGCGTGCTCGCCATCCAGGTCGCCCAGGTCGACCAGATGTCCGGCGGCCGGGTCGAACTCGGCCTGGGCGCGGGCTGGTTCGAGGAGGAGCACAAGGCGTACGGCATCCCCTTCCCGAAGGAGAGGATCGCGCGGCTGGAGGAGCAGCTCGCGATCGTGACCGGCCTGTGGGCGACCGAGGTCGGCAAGACGTTCGACTTCCACGGCACCTACTACCAGCTCGCCGACTCGCCGGCGCTGCCCAAGCCCGCGCAGCGGAAGGTTCCCGTGCTGATCGGCGGTCACGGCGCGGTACGGACCCCGCGGCTGGCGGCCCGGTACGCGGACGAGTTCAACATCCCGTTCGCCTCGGTCGAGGACAGCGAGCGGCAGTTCGGCCGGGTGCGGGCGGCCGCGGCGGAGGCGGGGCGCGGTGCCGACGAGCTGGTGTACTCCAACGCGCTCGTGGTCTGTGTCGGCCGGGACGACCGGGAGGTGGCCCGCCGTGCCGCCGTGATCGGCCGCGAGGTGGACGAGCTGAAGGCCAACGGGCTGGCCGGGTCCCCGGCCGAGGTCGTCGACAAGATCGGCCGCTACGCCGCGATCGGCTCGCGGCGGATCTACCTCCAGCTGCTGGATCTCGACGACCTGGACCACCTGGAGCTGATCTCCGCCCAGGTGCAGTCGCAGCTGTCGTAGCCCCGGGGCGCGGCCCGCTGCGAGGCACCGGCCTTCCCGGCCGTGGGCCGTGTCCGGCCGGCGCGCGGCCGGGGAGCCGGTGCCCCCCGGCCGTGCTCGGCCGCTACCGCGTGAAGCCGTAGTCGAGGATCTTCTTGGCGTCCGCGAAGCGCTGGTCCGGCGAGGTGTCCGCGAGCAGGGTGCCCACGACCGTCTTGGAGCCGCGGGTGGCGGCGAACACCAGGCAGAACTTCGCCTCCGGCCCGGAGCCGGTCTTCACACCGATCGCGCCCCGGTAGGAGCCGAGGAGCTTGTTGGAGTTGTTCCACGGCTGCATGGCGTGCGTTCCGCCGCCGGGCCGGTAGGACTTCATGTCCTTGTACACCGGGGTGCCGACGACCTTCTTGAACGTCTTGTTCTTCAACGCGGTCTGCGCCAGCTTGGCCAGGTCGCGCGGCGAGGAGTAGTTCTTGCCGTTGGACACCCCGTCGAAGGAGTCGAAGTGGGTGTTCTTCAGGCCGAGTTCGCGCGCCTTGCCGTTCATCTTGGTGATGAACGACTTGGTGCGCTGGGCCGTGGTCGAGCCCGTGCCGTAGGTGTCCGCGAGCGCGTAGGCCGCGTCGCAGCCCGACGGGAGCATCAGGCCGTACAGCAGGTCGCCCACCGACATCGAGTCGCCGAGGAGCAGGTTCGCGCTGGAGTAGCGCTGGACGTGCGTCTGCGGGTCGATGACGTAGTCGGTGTACTCCTTCTTGATCTTCACCTTCTTCCCCAGGTCCACGTTCTTCTGGGACAGCACCACGAGCGCCGTCATGATCTTCGTGGTGGAGCCGGTCCGCAGCCGCGCGTCCGGGGCCTTGCCGTAGAGCTGCTTGCCGGTGGCCGCGTTCATCGCGTACGCGCCCTGGGCGGGCACCTGCGGTGCCGCCGCGGCGGTCCGGGCCGCCCCGGCCGCGGACGGCACCGGGGCCGCCTGGGCGGGTGCGGAGGCGAGGACCCCCGCGCCCAGGACGGCACCGGCCGTCAGTACGACGGCGGCTCTTCCGTGTCCCCGGGCACCCTTGCCGAGCGTCATGGTTCCCCCTTCTGCCAGTGGTCAGTTGACGAGGGCTCACTCCATCAGGTCGGGGGCTGGGACGGCCATAACGGAGATCACATGAGGTTTCCGTGAACGGCCGGCACCGGAATTGTGGGCTCCATCACGGCGTCCATGATCCCGGGCTGATCGTATGACCGCGTGCGTAAACTCCTCCCTCTCGCCCTCACCGGCCTCCTCGCCGTGTCGGCATGCCAGTTCGTCGGCGGCGACGACGCCGACGACGAGGCACACCGCCTCAACACGATGAAGGCGCTCCCGCTGAACGACTACCTCGCGGACCCGGCGTCCGCCGACGGGAAGGCCGTCGGCACGGCGCAGTGGCTCCTCGCCAAGAAGTGCATGGTCCGGCTCGGGTTCACCGGCTTCAAAACGCTCGACATCAGGACGGTCGACTCGACGTACCCGGTACGGCAGGGCACCCTCGCGAGCAGCAGCAAGCTCGGTGACGACAGCCCGTACGGCGTGGACGACCCCGACCTGGCGGCCGAGAACGGCTACCACAACCGGCCGCGGGACGAGGCCACCGACCAGCCCATGGAGTGGCCCGCCGACCAGTACACCGCCCTGACCGGCACCTTCGAGGCCGGCGAGAGCCGCCGGGCGCACGGCAACCCCATCCCCGACAAGGGGTGCATGGGCGAGGCGCTCCGGAAGATCGCCGGCCCCCGGCCCAAGCCGACGAAGATCGGCGGCGTGCAGCTCACCGGCTACTCCTCGGTCGCCGCCACCCTCTGGTACCAGGCGCACAAGGAGGCGAGGAAGGACCCCGCCTGGAAGAAGGCCGACCGCGCCTGGTCGACGTGCATGAAGGAGGAGGGCTTCCGATACCCGGACCCGGACAAGGCGTCCATCGACACCGACTGGTTCGGCACCGACGAGCCGTCGGCCAAGGAAAAGAAGACCGCCGCCGCGGACGCCCGGTGCAAACTCGACACCGAGTACATCCAGAAGGTGCACGCCGTCGAGAGCCGCAAGCAGAAGTCGGCCATCGCCCGGCACAAGAAGGAGCTGGAGGAGCGGCTCGCGGCCGACAGGCGGGCCATGGCGAACGCCCGGAAGATCGTCGACGCGGAGTCCTGAACGCGACGGCCGCCCCGGCGCACCCCGGCCGGGTCGGCGGACGCCCTGGCGCACCCGAACCGGCCCACGGACGTACCGGCGAACCCCCACCGGCCGGTGACCGCCCCGGCGCACCCCGGCCGGGTCGGCGGCGGGGGAAAAGCGGTGGTCGGGGAGGGGCCGGCAAGGGAGACTCGACAGCATGTTCGTGACGATCTCCACCACCGGTACGGCCGAGGGGCCGGCCACCGATCTCGGGTACCTGCTGCACAAGCACCCCGACAAGGCGCAGGCCTTCTCCACCTCGTACGGCAAGGCGCACGTCTTCTACCCCGAGGCGGACGCCCACCGTTGCACGGCCGCCCTGCTGCTGGAGATCGATACGGTCGCCCTGGTCCGGCGGGGCAAGGGCAAGGGCCGCGGCGGCGCACCCGACGCGGCCCTCGCCCAGTACGTCAACGACCGCCCCTACGCGGCCTCCTCACTGCTCGCCGTCGCGCTGAGCGGCGTCTTCTCCAGTGCCCTGCGCGGGGTGTGCAACGCCAGGCCGGAGCGGGCCGCCGCCCCGCTGCCGCTGCGCATCGAGGTTCCCGCGCTGCCCGCCCGAGGCGGTGCGGAGCTGGTACGGCGGCTGTTCGCACCGCTCGGCTGGACGGTGACCGCCGACCCCGTACCGCTCGACACCGCGTTCCCCGAGTGGGGCGACTCGCGGTACGTGCGCCTGCTGCTGGAGTCGGAGCGGCTGACCCTCGCCGAGGCCCTGCGCCACCTGTACGTGCTGCTGCCGGTGCTCGACGACGCCAAGCACTACTGGGTCGCCCCCGACGAGGTCGACAAACTGCTGCGGGCCGGCGAGGGCTGGCTGGCCGGCCACCCCGAGCAGCAGCTGATCACCAGCCGCTACCTGTCCCGGCGCTGGTCGCTGACCCGGCAGGCGCGCGAGCGGCTGGAGCTGGTGCGGCTGGCCGAGGCCGACGACAGCGCCGTGGAGGAGATCGACAACGCGGTCGCGGAGGAGACCGAGGACGAGGAGAAGCCGACCCCGCTCGCCGAGCAGCGCCGGACCGCGATCCTGGCCGCACTGCACGCGTCCGGTGCCGCCCGCGTCCTCGACCTCGGCTGCGGCCAGGGCCAGTTGGTGCAGGCGCTGCTCAAGGACACCCGGTTCACCGACATCGTCGGCGTCGACGTGTCCGTACGGGCGCTGGCCATCGCCGCCCGGCGGCTGAAGCTCGACCGCATGGGGGAGCGGCAGGCGTCCCGCGTCAGGCTCGTCCAGGGCTCCCTCGCCTACACCGACAACCGGCTCAAGGGCTACGACGCCGCCGTGCTCAGCGAGGTGATCGAGCACCTCGACCTGCCCCGGCTGCCGGCCCTGGAGTACACCGTGTTCGGGCACGCCCGCCCGCGCACGGTCGTCGTCACCACCCCGAACGTCGAGTACAACGTCCGCTGGGAGAGCCTGCCCGCGGGCCACGTCCGGCACGGCGACCACCGCTTCGAGTGGACCCGCGAGGAGTTCCGCACCTGGGCCACCACGGTGGCCGGACGGCACGGGTACGACGTCGAGTTCGTCCCCGTCGGCCCCGACGACCCGGAGGTCGGGCCACCCACCCAGATGGCCGTCTTCCACATGGACACGGCCACCACACCCACCACCGAGAAGGAGGCGAAGACAGCATGACCGAGACACCGCACAAGGCACGGGTCCTCCCCGTCACCGACCTCTCCCTGGTCGTCCTCGTCGGCGCCTCCGGCTCCGGCAAGTCCACTTTCGCCCGGCGGCACTTCAAGCCCACCGAGGTGATCTCCTCCGACTTCTGCCGCGGTCTGGTCTCCGACGACGAGAACGACCAGAGCGCGACCCGGGACGCCTTCGACGTCCTGCACTACATCGCCGGCAAGCGGCTGGCCGCCGGCCGCCGGACCGTCGTCGACGCCACCAGCGTCCAGCAGGACTCCCGCCGTCAGCTGATCGAGCTGGCGAAGAAGCACGACGTGCTGCCCATCGCCATCGTGCTGGACATGCCCGAGGAGATCTGCGCCGAACGCAACGCGGCCCGCACCGACCGCGCCGACATGCCGCGCCGGGTCATCCAGCGGCACATCCGCGAACTGCGCCGTTCGCTGCGCCACCTGGAGCGCGAGGGCTTCCGCAAGGTGCACGTCCTGCGCGGGGCGGAGGAGGCCGAGAACGCCACCGTCGTCACCGAGAAGCGGTTCAACGACCTGACCCACCTCACCGGCCCCTTCGACATCGTCGGCGACGTCCACGGCTGCGCGTACGAACTGGAGGCGCTGCTCGGCAAGCTGGGGTACGTCGACGGCGTGCACCCGGACGGCCGTACCGCCGTCTTCGTCGGCGACCTCGTCGACCGCGGCCCGGACAGCCCCGGCGTGCTGCGCCGCGTGATGTCCATGGTGAAGTCGGGCAACGCGCTGTGCGTGCCGGGCAACCACGAGAACAAGTACGGCCGCCACCTCAAGGGCCGCAAGGTCCAGCCCACGCACGGACTCGCCGAGACCATCGAGCAGATGGAGACCGAGAGCGAGGAGTTCCGCGCGGAGGTACGGGAGTTCATCGACGGACTCGTCAGCCACTACGTCCTCGACGGCGGACGGCTGGTGGTCTGCCACGCCGGGCTGCCGGAGAAGTACCACGGCCGTACGTCGGGGCGGGTGCGCTCGCACGCGCTGTACGGCGACACCACCGGCGAGACCGACGAGTTCGGGCTGCCGGTGCGCTACCCGTGGGCGGAGGACTACCGGGGACGGGCGGCCGTGGTGTACGGCCACACCCCGGTCCCGGAGGCGACCTGGCTCAACAACACCATCTGCCTGGACACCGGCGCCGTCTTCGGCGGCAAGCTGACCGCGCTGCGCTGGCCGGAGCGCGAGCTGGTCGACGTACCGGCCGAGCGGGTCTGGTACGAGCCGGCGAAGCCGCTGCGCACCGAGGCGCCCGGCGGGCAGGACGGCCGGCCGCTGGACCTGGCGGACGTGCACGGCAGGCGGGCCGTCCAGACGCGGCACGCCGGCATGGTGGCGGTCCGCGAGGAGAACGCTGCGGCGGCCCTGGAGGTCATGAGCCGCTTCGCGATCGACCCGCGCCTGCTGCCGTACCTGCCGCCGACCATGGCACCGACGGCCACTTCCGCGGTGGAGGGCTACCTGGAGCACCCGCGGGAGGCGTTCGCCCAGTACGCGCGGGACGGGGTCGCGCGGGTCGTGTGCGAGGAGAAGCACATGGGCTCGCGGGCCGTGGCCCTGGTGTGCCGGGACGCGGAGGCGGCCCGCCGGCGCTTCGGCGTGGAGGGACCCACGGGCTCGCTGTACACCCGTACCGGCCGGCCGTTCTTCGACGACGGGGCGGTGACCGAGGAGATCCTCGGCCGCCTGCGCTCGGCGATCGGGGACGCGGGCCTGTGGGACGGACTCGGCACGGACTGGCTGCTGCTGGACGCCGAGCTGATGCCGTGGTCGCTGAAGGCCTCCGGACTGCTGCGCGGACAGTACGCGGCCGTCGGCGCCGCCTCCGGCGCGGTGTTCCCGGGCGCGCTCGCCGCCCTGGACGCGGCCGCCGCGCGCGGCGCCGACGTGGCCGGCCTGCTCGCCCGGCAGCGTGAACGCGCCGCCGACGCTGCCGCGTTCACCACCGCCTACCGGCGCTACTGCTGGACCACCGAGGGCCTGGACGGGGTGCGGCTGGCCCCCTTCCAGCTCCTGGCCGCCCAGGGCCGCAGCCTCGCCGCGCTGCCGCACGACGAGCAACTCGCCCTGATCGACCGGCTGGTGGAGCACGACGGCACCGGGCTGCTGCAGACCACCCGGCGGCTCCACGTCGACACCGGCGACCCGGAGTCGGTCCGCGCGGGTGTCGACTGGTGGCTGGAGATGACCGGCCGGGGCGGCGAGGGCATGGTCGTCAAGCCGCTCGGCGCGCTGGTCCGGAGCCCGGAGGGCCGCCTGGTGCAGCCCGGCATCAAGTGCCGGGGCCGCGAGTACCTGCGGATCATCTACGGTCCCGAGTACACCCGGCCGGACAACCTCGCCCGGCTGCGGCAGCGGTTCCTGAACCACAAGCGGTCGCTGGCCCTGCGCGAGTACGCCCTCGGCCTGGAGGCCCTGGACCGGCTCGCCGACGGGGAGCCGCTGTGGCGGGTGCACGAGGCGGTGTTCGGAGTGCTCGCGCTGGAGTCCGAGCCGGTGGACCCGCGCCTGTAGAACCACCCGCCACCACACGCCCTTGTGCCGCACACGCACCTGTCCATATGGTGAACAGCCGTGCGACACAAGGGTGTTCGCGCGCCGTGAGGGGAGTGGTGGGCGTGGAGATCAAAAAGGTGGTCGTCCGTGAGGACCGGCGCAGCACCGTCCGCCGGCCGGCGATCCTGGAGAAGCGGCCGACCCGCTGAGCATGCGCGTCCATCTGGTCACGATGCCGTGGCACCCGCTCGATCTGCCCTCGCTCCAGCTGGGCCTGCTGAACCGGATCGTGCGGCGGGCCCGCCCCGGGGACGAGGTGACCGAGTTCCACGGCTCGCTGCGCTGGGCCGAGTTCCTGCTGGAGCACTCCGGCGGCCGGCTGCGGCCGGGGGACTGCGTCGAGGTCGGCAGCGACGCGATCTTCCACGGCCTCGGCGACTGGGTCTTCTCCGGCGCCCTCTACGACGACCCCGGCTGGGGCACGTCCCGGCTGCGCGACTACGCGGCCGGCCGGGGCGTCTTCATCGACACGGCCCTGGCGATGCGCCCCTACGCGGCCCCCTTCGTCGACGCCTGCGCCACCGAGGTGCTGGCGGCCGACCCGGACGTGGTCGGGTTCACCACCACCTTCATGCAGAACGTGCCGTCGCTCGCCCTGGCCCGGGAGCTGAAGCGACGACGCCCCGCGGTGGTGACCGTCTTCGGCGGCAGCAACTGCGACGGCCCCATGGGCCACGCCCTGCACCGCAACCACCCCTTCGTGGACCACGTCGTCCGCGGCGAGGCGGAGACCGCCTTCCCGGCCCTGCTGCACCACCTGGACGCGGGCACCGCGCCCGTGGACGTTCCGGGCCTGTGCTGGTGGGACGGCGCGGTGTCCCGGGCCAACACCGAAACCCGGCGGACCGTGGCCCCCGCCGACATACCCACCCCCGACTACGACCAGTGGCAGGCCGCACTCGACGCCTCCCCGGTGCGCGAGTACATCCACCCGAAGCTGGTCGTGGAAGGCGCCCGCGGCTGCTGGTGGGGCGAGAAGCACCACTGCACTTTCTGCGGGCTGAACGGCACCGCGATGGCCTTCCGCGCCAAACCGGGCGACCGGCTGTGGGCGGAGATCGAACGGCTGGTGCGCCGCCACCGCATCCTCGACGTGGTCACCGTCGACAACATCATCGACATGGCCTACTTCCGCGACTTCCTGCCCCGCGTGACCGCGAGCGGCTGGGACCTGCGGCTGCACTACGAGGTCAAGTCGAACCTCACCCCGGCCCAGCTCCGGCTCCTCGGCGCCTCCGGCACGGTGCACATCCAGCCCGGCATCGAGAGCCTGGGCAGCAGGGTCCTGGACCTCATGGACAAGGGTGTCACCGGCGCCCGCAACGTCCGCACCCTGCGCGAGTGCGAGAACCACGACCTGACCTGCTCCTGGAACCTGCTGTACGGGTTCCCGGGCGAGACCGCGGACGACTACACGCCGGTCGTCGAGCAGCTCCCCGCGCTGGTCCACCTCCAGCCGCCGAGCGGCGCCCACCGCATCCAGCTGGAGCGGTTCAGCCCGCACTTCACCGACCCGGCCCTCGGCTTCGGCAAGCGCCGCCCGGCCGAGATGTACCAGCACGTCTACGACCTGCCCGAGGACGAACTCGCCGACCTGGTCTACCTGTTCGACACCGAACCGGCCGGCATCGCCGGTCCGGTCGAGCGGCGGCTGACGGAGGCGGTGGCCGCCTGGCGGGCCGGCCACGCCGACTCCCGGCTGCTGTTCGAGGAGGACGGCCCCGAGCTGCTGGTGCACGACCGCCGGCACGGCCGCCCGCCCGCCACCCACCGTTTCACCGGCTGGCGCGCCACGGCCCTGCGCCGCCTGGAGGACGGCCGGACGGCCCCGGCGCTGCACCGCCTGCTGGCCGCCGACGGCCACCGGGTGCCGGAGGAGGCGCTGGACGCCTGGCTCCGGCAGGCGCTCGCCCTGGGCCTGCTGTTCCGGGACGGCGCCACCTACGTGTCCCTGCCCACCTGGGCCGAACCGGTCCGCCTGCCCGAGGGCCCCGCATGACCGGCCTGCCCGGCACCGTGCCGGACCCGGACACCGGGCGGACCGCCGAGGGGACCCGCACGAGCGGCCTGCCCGGCACCGTGCCGCACCGGCTCGTCGGCCGCCGGGTGGAGGTCGTCGGGCCCCTCGACCTGAGCGGTGCGGGCCGTGCGACGGCGGAGGCCGTGCGGTTCCTGCGCGAGTGCCAGGGGCTCGGCCTGCGCGTCGGCTGGCGGGGCACGGGCCGGCCTTCCTTCGACCCACGCCTCCTGAGCCATCTGCCCCCGCCCACGGAGCCCCTGGAAGACCACGGGATGTCGGCGGCCTGGCAGGCGTCCTACGCCCACGGCGTCCTCTACCACCGGCGTGGCCCGGACTTCGTCACGGTCCTGGACCGCAGGGAACGCGGCACGGCCGTCCGGCTCACCCTGGACCACCCCGCTCTGCTCGCCGCCTTCCTGCGACTGCTGGAGCCCACACCCGCCGGCGCCCTGGACGCGGGCGGGCGGGAGGCGCTCGCACTGCTCGTCGCCGAGCGCCTGGCCCTGGTCTGCGGGGACTGGGCGGTGACCCTGCCGCCACGCATCCGCCGCTGGCCGGTGCCGTGCACCGCCATCTGACACGGCTCTCGTCGGCCCGACACCGCTTCTCGTCGGCGGGACGAGAACAGGAACGAGAACAGGAACGAGAACAGGAACGGGCGGAAACGGCCGAGAAGGGCGTGAAGGCGGGCGGTAATGGCCAGGATGGTGGCATGGCATACCACGTCGACTCCGAGGCCGGGCGGCTGCGCCGCGTCATCCTGCACCGGCCCGACCTCGAGCTCAAAAGGCTCACCCCCAGCAACAAGGACGCGCTGCTCTTCGACGACGTGCTGTGGGTGCGCCGGGCGCGCGCCGAGCACGACGGGTTCGCCGACGTCCTGCGCGATCGGGGGGTCGCCGTCCACCTCTTCGGCGACCTGCTCGCGGAGGTGCTGGAGCTGCCCGCCGCGCGGACGCTGGTCCTGGACCGGGTCTTCGACGAGAAGGAGTACGGCCCGCTGGCCACCGACCACCTCCGGGCCGCCTTCGAGACCCTGCCCGCGCGCGAGCTGACCGAGGCCCTCGTGGGCGGGATGACCAAACGGGAGTTCCTGGAGGCGCACGAGGAGCCGACCTCCGTGCGGTTCCACGTCATGGACCTGGACGACTTCCTGCTCCGGCCGCTGCCCAACCACCTCTTCACCCGGGACACCTCGGCCTGGATCTACGACGGCGTCTCCATCAACGCCATGCGCTGGCCGGCGCGGCAGCGCGAGACCGTGCACTTCGAGGCGATCTACCGGCACCACCCGCTCTTCCGGGACGAGGCGTTCCACATCTGGTCCGAGGGGCAGGCCGACTACCCGTCCACCATCGAGGGCGGCGACGTCCTGGTGATCGGCAACGGCGCGGTCCTCATCGGGATGAGCGAACGCACCACCCCGCAGGCCGTCGAGATGCTCGCGCACAAGCTGTTCGCCGCCGGGTCCGCGCACACGATCGTCGCGCTCGACATGCCCAAGAAGCGCGCGCTGATGCACCTCGACACCGTGATGACCATGGTCGACGGCGATGTCTTCACCCAGTACGCGGGCCTTGGCATGCTCCGCTCGTACACCATCGAGCCGGGCACCGCCGACAAGGAGCTGAAGGTCACCGACCACCCGCCGGAGCACATGCACCGCGCGATCGCCGCCGCGCTCGGGCTGAGCGAGATCCGCGTCCTGACCGCGACCCAGGACGTCCACGCGGCCGAGCGCGAGCAGTGGGACGACGGCTGCAACGTGCTGGCCGTCGAGCCCGGTGTCGTCGTGGCCTACGAGCGCAACGTCACCACCAACACCCATCTGCGCAAGCAGGGCATCGAGGTCATCGAGATCCCGGGCAGCGAGCTGGGGCGGGGCCGCGGCGGCCCGCGGTGCATGAGCTGTCCCGTCCAGCGAGACGCTGTATAGAAATGTGAATGCTCGTATAGAATTCCAGCAGTCCCTGTAGTCATACCTCTGGAGCGCCCCCATGGCGACAGTCCCGACCGCCCTCGCCGGCCGCCACTTCCTCAAGGAGCTGGACTTCACCGAGGAGGAGTTCCGCGGCCTGGTCGAGCTGGCCGCCGAGCTGAAGGCCGCCAAGAAGGCCGGGACCGAGACCCGGTACCTCCAGGGGCGCAACATCGCGCTGGTCTTCGAGAAGACCTCGACGCGCACCCGCTGCGCGTTCGAGGTCGCCGCGGCCGACCAGGGCGCCTCCACGACCTACCTGGACCCGTCCGGCTCGCAGATCGGACACAAGGAGTCGGTGAAGGACACCGCCCGCGTGCTGGGCCGGATGTACGACGGCATCGAGTACCGCGGCGACAGCCAGGCCAAGGTCGAGGAGCTGGCGGCGTACGCCGGCGTGCCCGTGTACAACGGGCTCACCGACGACTGGCACCCCACCCAGATGCTCGCCGACGTGCTCACCATGACCGAGCACAGCGGCAAGCCGCTGCGGAAGATCGGCTTCGCCTACCTCGGTGACGCCCGCTTCAACATGGGCAACTCCTACCTGGTCACCGGCGCCCTGCTCGGCATGGACGTACGGATCGTCGCCCCGAAGTCCTACTGGCCGGCCCCGGAGATCGTCGAGCGCGCGCAGACGCTCGCCGCCTCCAGCGGTGCGCGCGTCACGCTGACCGAGGACGTCGCCGAGGGTGTCGCGGGCGCCGACTTCGTCGCCACCGACGTCTGGGTCTCCATGGGCGAGCCCATGGAGGTGTGGGACGAGCGGATCGCGGCCCTCTCGCCGTACGCCGTGACCATGGACGTGCTGCGCGCCACCGGCAACCCGGACGTGAAGTTCCTGCACTGCCTGCCGGCCTTCCACGACCTCGGCACCACGGTGGGGCGGCAGATCCACGAGGCTCACGGCCTGACGTCGCTGGAGGTGACGGACGAGGTCTTCGAGTCCGCCCACTCGGTGGTGTTCGACGAGGCCGAGAACCGCCTCCACACCATCAAGGCGGTGCTGGTCGCCACACTCGCCCGGTAGCCCTTGCCTGACCGGCCTCACCAGGCCTTATCCTGACCGGCGGCCCGGAGCCACCCCTTCCGAGGCCGTCGCCGCGCCGCTACGACAGGCGCCCGCACCACCAGAAACGAGCACCACCCGCATGCCCGCTCCCCGCATCAAGTCCCCGCACCTGCTCGTCGCCGAATCCGGAGCCGACCGCGAGGGACACGGCCTGAAGCGCACCATGGGCCTCTTCCAGCTCATCTGCTTCGGCGTCGGCGCCATCGTCGGCACCGGCATCTTCGTCGGTCTCTCCGACTCCGTCGCCCAGGCCGGCCCGGCCGTCGTCGTCTCCTTCATCCTCGCCGCGCTGACCTGCGTCTTCACCGCCTTCTCCTTCGCGGAGCTGGGCGGCGCCATCCCGGTCTCCGGCTCCTCGTACTCCTTCGCCTACGCCGGCCTCGGCGAGTCCACGGCCTTCCTCGTCGGCTGGTGCCTGCTGCTGGAGTACGGCATCTCCATCTCGGCCGTCGCGGTCGGCTGGAGCGAGTACGTCAACGAGCTGCTGCACAGCCTCACCGGCGTCCAGCTCCCGGCCGCCCTGTCCGCGGGCCCCGGCGACGGCGGCGTCGTCAACCTCCCGGCCGTGCTCGTCATCGCCATGGCCTCCGTGCTGCTGGTGCGCGGGGTGCGGGAGAGTGCCCGGGCGACGGCCGCGATGGCCGCGGTCAAGCTCGCGATCCTGCTCGCCTTCTGCGCCATCGGCTACAGCGCCTTCAAGGACGGCAACCTCACCCCGTTCTCCCCGGCCGGCCTCGGCGGCATCGGCGCGGGCACCACCGCCGCGTTCTTCTCCTACATCGGCTTCGACGCCATCACCACCGCCGGCGAGGAGGCGAAGAACCCGCGCCGGGACGTCCCCGTGGCGATCCTCGTCTGCATGGGCCTGGTCACCCTGCTCTACTGCGCGGTCGCACTCGCCGCCATCGGCGCCATCGGCGGCGACCAGGTCGCCGGCCGTCCCGCCGCCCTCTCCTACGTCGTCAACCAGGTCACCGGCTCCACCGTCGGCGGCGGTGTCATCGCCTTCGGCGCGGTCGTCGCCATCGCCTCCGTGGTCCTCGCCGTGATGTACGGCCAGACCCGCATCCTGATGTCGATGTCCCGGGACGGCCTGATCCCGCGCGTCTTCGAGAAGGTGTCCCCGAGGACGTCGACGCCGGTCGCCGGCACGCTGATCGTCGCCGTCGTCTTCGCGGTCCCGGCGGCCTTCGCCTCCCTCGACTCCGTGATGAACCTGTGCACCATCGGCACGCTCGCCATCATGGCCGTCGTCAACATCGCGGTGATCGCCCTGCGCCGCCGCGAACCGGACCTCGCCCGCAGCTTCCGGGTGCCGCTCTACCCGGTGGCCCCGCTGCTCGGCGTCGGCTTCTGCCTGTACCTGATGTACCAGACCGGCTGGCAGACCTGGCTCCAGTTCGCCGTGTTCCTCGCGGTGGGCCTGCTGGTCTACGGCGCCTACGGCCGCCGGCACTCCACGCTGGCGCAGCCGGGGCCCGAGGTCACGCCGGCCGCCGCTGAGCGGGAACCGCAGGGAGTGTGAACCACACCGCCTTGCCCGACGGGGTGGGGCGGTGACCGCAGGAGGAGCTGAGGGCGCGGATCAGCAGCAGGCCGCGCCCGCCCTCCTGCCACAGGTCCGGCTCCTCCAGCACGGGCCGGGTCAGCTGGCCGGGCGGCGCCGGGTCGGGGTCGTGCACCTCGACCTGGCAGCCGGTCGGCGCCAGCTCCACCACCAGCTCGATCGGTCCGCGCCCGGCGGTGTGCTCCACCGCGTTCGCCACCAGCTCGGCCGTGAGCAGCTCCGCCGTGTCGTGATCGGCCGGGTGCTGCACCTCGGTGAGCGCCGTGCGCACCAGGGCACGCGCCACGGGCACCGCGGCGGTGGTGTGCGGCAGCGCGATGCGCCAGGAGGCCGATTCGGCGGGGCGTTCGTGCAAGGCGAGTCCGTTCATGGAGCAGGCTGTCCTGCTTTCAACCTCAGAAATGGTACGGGGCCCGGCCACGGGAGCCGTCGTCGGGCACCGCCCGGGACCCGCGGCCCCGGTACACGGGCGGCCTACCCAGGCCGGCCGCCCGCCTCGCCGTCCCGAGCCCGTCGTTACGGTGCTGTCGCCGACCGGTGACGGATGTGACCGCAGCGGGCCGGTCACGGCGGCAGGAGGACGGGGGACGGAGGGACGGAGCCGACACCCTGTCGCGTACCCGTGACGACAGTCACAAACAAGTGATAACTTCGTGGGACAGAGCAACGTACGGCACCGCCGCCCTAGGAGGCCGCACGTCATGAGTCCCTTCACCGGCTCCGCAGCCCGCACCGCCGACTGGGAGCACCTGCGGGTCCGGGTCGCCGACGGGGTGGCCACCGTCACCCTCGCCCGCCCCGAGAAGCTCAACGCCCTCACCTTCGGTGCCTACGCCGACCTGCGCGACCTGCTCGCCGAACTGTCCCGGGAGCGCTCGGTGCGCGCCCTGGTGCTGGCCGGCCAGGGGCGCGGTTTCTGCTCCGGCGGCGACGTCGACGAGATCATCGGCGCCACCCTGTCCATGGACACCGCCCAGCTGCTCGACTTCAACCGGATGACCGGACAGGTCGTGAGGGCGATCCGCGAATGCCCGTTCCCGGTGATCGCCGCGCTGCACGGCGTGGCGGCCGGTGCCGGCGCGGTGCTCGCCCTGGCGGCCGACTTCCGGGTCGCCGACCCCTCGGCCCGCTTCGCCTTCCTCTTCACCCGGGTCGGCCTGTCCGGCGGCGACATGGGCGCGGCCTATCTGCTGCCCCGGGTCGTCGGCCTCGGCCACGCCACCCGGCTGCTCATGCTCGGCGATCAGGTGCGGGCCCCCGAGGCCGAACGCATCGGCCTGATCAGCGAGATGACGCAGGAGGGCCGTGCCGACGAGGCGGCCGCCGCACTGGCCCGCCGCCTGGCCGACGGCCCGGCCCTGGCCCACGCCCAGACGAAGTCCCTGCTCACGGCCGAGCTCGACATGCCGCTGGCGGCGTCGGTCGAGCTGGACGCCTCGACCCAGGCCCTGCTGATGAACGGCGCGGACTACGCGGAGTTCCACGCGGCCTTCACGGAGAAGCGCCCGCCCAAGTGGCGGGGGAGGTAGTCCTCGTGCGCGTGGCGATCATAGGCGGCGGTCCCGGCGGGCTCTACGCGGCCGCCCTGCTGAAGCGCCTGGACCCCACCCGGGAGATCACCGTCTGGGAGCGCAACGCCCCCGACGAGACCTTCGGCTTCGGTGTGGTCCTCTCCGACGAGACCCTCGGCGGCATCGAACACGCCGACCCCGTCGTCTACGCGGCCCTGCGGCGCGACTTCGTCCGCTGGGACGCCATCGACATCGTGCACCGGGGCGTACGGCACCGCTCCGGGGGCCACGGTTTCGCCGCGCTGGGCCGGCACCGGCTCCTGGCCATCCTGCACGAACGCTGCCGCGCGCTCGGCGTAGAGCTGCGCTTCTCCACCGAGGCACCGGACGCCGGCCGGCTCGCGGCGGACCACGACCTCGTCATCGCCGCAGACGGTGTGCACAGCACCACCCGCGACCGCTACGCCCATGTGTTCCGCCCCCATGTGGCCACACACCGCTGCCGCTATGTCTGGCTCGCCGCCGACTTCGCCTTCGACGCCTTCCGCTTCGAGATCGCCGAGACCGAACACGGCGTGATGCAGCTGCACGGCTACCCCTACGCCCGCCCGGCCCCCGACCACCACCGCGCGACCGGCCCCTCCGCACCGCGGAGCCCTGGCGGCGCCTCCACCGTGATCGTCGAGATGCGCGAGGAGGTCTGGCGCGCGGCCGGATTCGGGGAGCTCGACGCGCGGGAGTCGCTGGAACGCTGCGCCAAGGTCTTCGCCGACGCGCTGCGCGGACGCCCGCTGCACAGCAACAACTCCGCCTGGACCACCTTCCGCACGGTGGTCAACGACCGCTGGTCGCACGGCAACGTCGTCCTCCTCGGCGACGCCGCCCACACCGCCCACTTCTCCATCGGCTCCGGCACCAAACTCGCCGTGGAGGACGCCCTGGCCCTCGCCGCCTGCCTGCGGGAACAGCCGGACGTCCGCGGCGCGCTGGCGGCCTACGAGGAAGAGCGCAAGCCCGTCGTCGCCTCCACCCAGCGGGCCGCCCGCGCCAGCCTCGAATGGTTCGAGAACCTGCCGCTGTACCGGCGCCAGCCGCCCCGCCAGTTCGCCTTCAACCTGCTCACCCGCAGCCGCCGCGTCACCCACGACAACCTCCGGCTGCGCGACGCGCACTTCACCGAGGCCGTGGAACGCGAGTTCGGCTGCCCGCCCGGCACGCCCCCGATGTTCACCCCCTTCCGGCTGCGCGGGCTGACCCTGCGCAACCGCGTCGTCGTGTCCCCGATGGACATGTACTCCGCCGCCGACGGCGTCCCCGGCGACTTCCACCTCGTCCACCTGGGCGCCCGCGCCCTGGGCGGGGCCGGCCTCGTGATGACCGAGATGGTGTGCGTCAGCGAGGAGGGCCGGATCACCCCCGGCTGCGCCGGCCTGTACACCGGCCGGCAGGCCGAGGCGTGGCGTCGCGTCACCGACTTCGTGCACCGGCAGGCACCGGGCACCGCGATCGGCGTGCAGCTCGGGCACTCCGGCCGCAAGGGCTCCACGAGGCTGATGTGGGAGGGCATGGACGAGCCGTTGCCGGCCGGCAACTGGCCGGTCGTGGCCGCCTCCCCGCTGCCGTACAGACCGGGCGGCCAGATACCGCGCGAGCTGTCCCGCGCGCAGCTCACCGACATCCGCGAGCAGTTCGCCGCCGCCGGCTGGCGGGCCGCCCGGGCCGGCTTCGACCTGCTCGAACTGCACTGCGCCCACGGTTACCTGCTCTCCGGTTTCCTCTCCCCGCTCACCAACCGCCGCACCGACGCCTACGGCGGCTCGCTGGAGCGGCGGCTGCGGTTCCCGCTGGAGGTCTTCGACGCCGTACGCGGGGTGTGGCCCGCCGAGCGGCCGATGACCGTCCGGATCTCGGCCACCGACTGGGCGGAGGGCGGGACGACCGCCGAGGACGCCGTCGAGATCGCCCGCGCCTTCGCCGCGCACGGCGCCGACGCCATCGACGTCTCCACCGGGCAGGTGGTGGCCGAGGAGGAACCCGAGTTCGGGCGGTCCTACCAGACCCCGTTCGCCGACCGGATCCGCAACGAGGCCCGGATCCCGGTGATCGCCGTCGGCGCGATCTCCTCCTGGGACGACGTCAACTCGCTGATCCTCGCGGGCCGTACGGACCTGTGCGCGCTGGCCCGGCCGCACCTGTACGACCCGCACTGGACCCTGCACGCGGCGGCCGAGCAGGACTACGCGGGCCCCGGCGCGCTCTGGCCCGCGCCCTACCGCGCGGGCAGCCGGCGCCCCCGCACCGGGCGCACCGACGCCCCCAAGCCCCGGCTCTCGCTCAGCGGCTGAGGACCACCGGAAGAGGGGCTGACGGCCGCTCGCGGTGCGGGGCTCCGGGGCGCCGGCTGTGACCGGGCACGAGGCCGGCCGGTGGAATCAGATGTCATCTCATGACTGGTCACCCGTCCCGGCCATGCGTGACTCGGCGACCGCGAGGCCGGCGATCGCCGCGAGCATCGGCACCGTGCCGATGACCGTGGCCGTGGTGAGCCGCTCACCGAGGAAGAGCACCGCGAGTATGGCCGCGTTGACCGGCTCGATGAGCATCACCACCGACGCCGTGGCCGCCCGCACGACGCCCGCTCCGGCGAAGTACAGCGGGTAGGCGAGCGCCGTCGTGACGGCGGCGACGTAGAGCATCAGCAGCACGACGTGGCCCGTGTGGGCGGTGCGCGGCACGAGCCCCTCGCCCCAGCCGAAGGGCAGCATGACGGCCGCGCCGACGGCGAACGACCCCACCGTGAGGGTGTAGGGGTCCTCGCCGGCGCCGTGCCGGCCGGTCCACCGGCCCAGGATGTTGGAGACGGCGTACCCGGCGGCAGACAGCAGCGCCATCCCCACGCCGACGGGGTGGACGACACCGGCCTGGTTGCCCAGGACCAGGATCGCGAGGCCCGTCAGCGCGCCGGCGACCGCGAGCAGCCCGGCGCGTCCGATGCGCTCGCCCAGGAACAGGAGCCCGGCGGCGGCGGTGAACACCGGGGCGGCCCCCAGCGTGACGATGGTGCCCACCGCCAGGCCGGTGTCTTGCACAGCGGCGAAGTAGGCGGTCTGGAGGACCGCCAGGCCGGCGCCCGTGCCCGCGAACAGCAGGGCCCGGCGGCCCGACGGCTGCGGCGTCCGCGGCGTCCTGCGGGCAGGACGGAGGGCCCGTGCCGCGAGCAGCAGCACCATGCCGGTCAGGAAGCGCCAGAACGAGACGGCCATGGGCCCGAAGTCGCTGGACCGGTAGACGATGTCCACGGCGGCCCCGGTGGTGCCCCAGGTGAGGCCGGCGAATGCCAGGCAGGCAAGGCCGCGGCGCACGGATCGGGGCGCCGTCGCCAGGGCAGGGGTCATTGCAACAGCAGTTCTCGACACGGAAGGGATCTCCAGACGGAGCAGATGGTCGTGGTCTCGCGTCTGCGGGCACAACCAGCCGGCGCGTCGCGGCCAGTGGCCTACGCGCTGGTGTCGATGGCGACCCGCCTCAGAGGACGGGCGGCGAGAGAACTGCTGCGGAAGACATGCCCTCCACTGTACGGCAGGGCAGGTGGAGGGCCCTCTCCTCTTCTGCACGCGGCGCCCTGCCACGCGCCCGCTTCCGGAGGCGAGGACCCCGCCTGCACCGCCCCCGCACCGGCAACGACGGCCAGACACCGGCCGGCCGCGTCACCGACCTGTCCGGAGAGCACGGCTAGAGCCCCGCGAAGTCCGCGCCCGCGTCCCGCAGTCGCTCGTGCAGGGCCCGGAAGACCTCCGCGGAGCGGGCGCCCGGCCAGTCGGCGGGCAGGAGGTGGGCCGGCAGGCCGGGGTCGGTGTAGGGCAGGTGGCGCCAGGAGTCCAGGGCGAGGAGGTAGTCGCGGTAGGCGTCCTCGGGCGGGGTGTCCGCACGGTGCCGCCAGGCCTGGAGCACGGGCGCGTGGGCGTCCAGGAACCGCTCGTGTTCCTTGGCGATCGTGGCCAGGTCCCACCAGCGGGCCACCGCCTCGGCCGTCGGCGCGAAGCCCAGGTGCCGGCCGCGGAAGAAGTCCACGTACGGGTCCAGGTGCAGCCGGCGCAGGGTGTGCTCCGCCTCCTCGTGCAGCCGGGCCGGGGCGATCCACACCCCCGGGGCCGCCGTGCCGAAGCCCAGGCCGGCCAGCCGGGAGCGCAGCACGTGCCGCTTCTGCCGCTCCGACTCGGGGACCGAGAACACGGCGAGCACCCAGCCCTCGTCGGCCACGGGCGCGCCGGCGTAGATGCGGCGGTCGCCGTCCTCCAGCAACTGGCGGGCCTCGGCGGAGAGTTCGTACCCGGCCGCGCCGGACGCGGTGCGGGCCGGCAGCAGCAGGCCGCGCCGTTTGAGCCGGGACACCGAGGAGCGTACGGAGGGCGCGTCCACGCCGACCGCGGCCAGGAGCCGGATCAGCTCGGCGACGGGCACCGGGCCTGGCATGAAGCGGCCGTACGCGCCGTAGAGCGTGACGATGAGGGACCTGGGGGCGTGCTGCTCGGACACGTTGATCATCTTAGGTTGTCGGCATCACTGCTGGTCACCATCGGTGCGCAGCCGGAACCGCTGCAACTTGCCGGTGGCCGTGCGGGGCAGGGCGTCGAGGAAGACGAACACGCGCGGACATTTGTAGGGAGCGAGCTCCGCGACGAGGAAGGCGCGCAGCGCCTCGGGGTCGCGCCGGGCTCCCTCGCGCAGCACCGCGTAGGCCACGGCCACCTGTCCGCGCTCCGCGTCGGGGCGGCCGACGACCGCGGCCTCGACCACGTCCGGGTGGCGCAGCAGCGCCTCCTCCACCTCCGGGCCCGCGATGTTGTACCCGGCCGAGATGATCATGTCGTCGGCGCGCGCCACGTAGCGGAAGTAGCCGTCCGCCTCGCGGACGTAGGTGTCGCCGGTGATGTTCCAGCCGTCCCGGACGTACTCCCGCTGCCGCGGGTCGGAGAGGTAACGGCAGCCGACCGGCCCGCGCACGGCCAGCAGGCCCGGCTCGCCGTCGGGTACGACTCTGCCCTCGGCGTCCTGGACGCGCGCCTGCCAGCCCGGTACCGGCAGCCCCGTGCTGCCCGGTCTGATGTGCTCGTCGGCGGCGGATATGAAGATGTGCAGCAGCTCGGTCGCGCCGATGCCGTTGATGATGCGCAGGCCGGTGCGCTCGTGCCAGGCCCGCCAGGTGGCAGCGGGCAGGTGCTCGCCGGCCGACACGCAGCGCCTGAGGGAGGAGACGTCGTGGGCGTCCACGTGGTCCAGCATGGCGCGGTAGGCGGTCGGCGCGGTGAACAGGACCGAAACGCGGTGTTCGGCGATCGCCGGGAGCAGCTGCCGGGGGCGGGCCTGTTCGAGGAGGAGGGCGCTCGCGCCGGCCCGCATCGGGAAGACCACCAGCCCGCCGAGGCCGAAGGTGAAGCCGAGCGGGGGGCTGCCGGTGAAGACGTCGTCCTCGTGGGGGCGCAGCACGTGCGCGGAGAACGTGTCGGCCGTCGCCAGCACGTCCCGGTGGAAGTGCATGCACCCTTTCGGGCGGCCCGTGGTGCCCGAGGTGAACGCGATCAGGGCGACGTCGTCGGCCGCGGTGTCCACCGCCGGGTAGGGGGTGTCGGGCGCCGGGCGGTGCAGCAGGTCGTCGGGTGTGTCACCGCCGTACGTCGTGATCCGCAGCCCGGGTATGCCGGCCTTCACCAGGTCGTCCACCACCCGGACGTCGCACAGCGCGTGCCCGACCCGGGCGATCTCGCACATGGTGGCCAGCTCGTGCGGGCGCTGCTGGGCCAGCACGGTCACGGCGACCGCGCCGGCCTTCAGCACCGCAAGCCAGCAGGCGGCGAGCCAAGGCGTGGTCGGACCGCGCAGCAGGACCCGGTTGCCCGGCACCACGCCCAGGCCGTCGGTGAGCACGTGCGCCATCCGGTCGACGTGCGCGCGCAGCTCGCCGTAGGTCCAGGTGGGGCCGGCCGGGGTGTGGAACACCGGGCGGGACGGGTCGGCGTGGTCGAGCAGTTCCGCCGCGCAGTTCAGCCGATCGGGGTAGCGCAGTTCCGGCAGGTCGAACCGGAGTTCGGGCCACTCGTGCGGCGGGGGGAGGTGGTCGCGCGCGAAGGTGTCGACATGGGCCGAGAGATGCATGACGGTCCGCCCCCTTGCCGTGACAGACGTCCGGGACAGATGCCCGAACGGGCTTCCTGGTGGGCTCGCGCTCCCCCGGAGGGGGACCCCAGCGTATCGTGTTGGTGACGGCGGTCAACTGTGCGCGATAACGTCGGCGGGGACGGATGGAAAGGGCGGGCGCGCTCGCACCCGCCGCGCGAGGTGACGGGGGAGGCCGGCCCCGGCCGCCCCGGAGGGCTGACGGGACGGCCCTGGTGGCCGCCCGGAGGGAGGACCGGCTGTGTCCGCATTCTCGCTCGGACCGGAGCAGACCGCCTGGAGTGCGGAGTTGCGCGAGCTGGCCGCCCGGCGGCTGCGCCCGCTCGCCGACCGTGGCGAACCCGGCCGTGTCAACCGGCCGCTCCTCGCCGAACTCGGCCGGCTGGGCCTGCTGGCGCGGCTGTTCGACTCCGGTGCGCTGGACCTGTGCCTGATGCGCGAGTCCCTCGCCCAGACGTGCACCGAGGCCGAGACCGCGCTCGCCCTCCAGGGCCTGGGCGCCCACCCGGTGCACGCCCACGGCACCCCGGCGCAGCGCGAACGCTGGCTGCCCCGGGTCGCCGACGGCGGCGCGGTCGCCGCCTTCGCGCTGAGCGAGCCGGGAGCCGGATCGGACGCGGCGGCGCTGTCCCTCGCCGCCGAGCCCGACGGCGACGGCTGGCGGCTCACCGGCGCCAAGAGCTGGATCTCCAACGCCCCCGAGGCCGACTTCTACACCGTCTTCGCCCGCACCACACCCGGCGCCGGAGCGCGCGGGGTGACCGCCTTCCTGGTCCCCGCCGACCGGCCCGGACTCACCGGCAGCGCGCTGGAGATGATCTCGCCGCACCCCATCGGCGCCCTCGACTTCGACGCCGTGCCCGTCACCGCGGCCGACGTGCTCGGCGAGCCCGACCGCGGCTTCGCCGTCGCCATGGGCACGCTCAACCTGTTCCGTCCCAGCGTCGGCGCCTTCGCGGTCGGCATGGCCCAGGCCGCGCTGGAGGCCACCGTCGGCCACACCAGCCGGCGCGAGGCCTTCCACGGCAGGCTGATGGACCTTCAGGCCGTGTCCCACCAGGTCGCCGAGATGGCCCTGCGCACCGAGGCGGCCCGGCTGATGGTGTACGCGGCCGCCTCGGCGTACGACGCGGGCGCCGCCGACGTGCCGCGGCGCGCCGCGATGGCCAAGCTGCTCGCCACCGAGACCGCGCAGTACGTCGTCGACGCCGCCGTCCAGTTGCACGGCGCCCGCGCCCTGCGCCGCGGCCACCTCCTGGAACACCTCTACCGCGAGGTCCGCGCACCCCGCATCTACGAGGGCGCCAGCGAGGTCCAGCGGGGCATCATCGCCAAGGACCTGTACGCCACGGCGCAGAAGGAGGCCCGGTGACGACCGAGCGCGTCAACCCGCCCGAGCTGTCCCCGCCCACGGGCTTCTCGCACGCCGTCGTCGCGGCCGGCTCCCGCGTGGTGTTCCTCGCGGGCCAGACCGCCCTGGGCACGGACGGCGAGATCACCGGCGACACGCTGCCGGAGCAGTTCGAGAAGGCCCTCGGCAACCTGCTCACCGCCCTGCGCGCGGCCGGCGGCACCCCCGCCGACCTCGCCCGGGTCACCGTCTACGCCACGGACGTCGCGGCGTACCGGGAGCACGCGCGCCGGCTCGGCCGCATCTGGCGGGAGTCGGCGGGCCGGGACTATCCCGCGATGGCCGTCGTGGAGGTCGTACGGCTCTGGGACGAGCGGGCGCTGGTGGAGCTGGACGGGTTCGCCGTACTGCCCTGACCCCGCGGGGGTGCGCGCGGCGCCACCGCCGTGACCGGCCCGGGTTCGCCGTACTGCCCTGACCCCGCGGGGGTGCGCGCGGCGCCACCGCCGTGACCGGCCCGGGTTCGCCGTACTGCCCTGACCCCGTGGGGATGCCCGGCGCCACCGCCGCGACCGGCCCGGACGGTTCCGTGACGCGCCACCGATGGGGTGACGGTCACGGCCGCCGGCACGGCCGCCCGGTACCAGTGGAAGCCCTCGCCCCACGCAACCGGGAGGTACCCCATGCCCGTACGCCCCGTCCTCGCCGCGGCCCTCGGGGCCGCGGCCCTGCTGTGCGCCGCCGTCGGTCCGGCCGGCGCCGACCCCTCGGAGCGCATCACCGTGGACCCCGTCGGCCGGATCGCGTCCGACGGCACCGTGACCCTGTCCGGCACCTACCGCTGCACCGGCGGCACCGGACCGGTGCTCGTCGGCTCCTCGCTCAGCCAGGGCGACCAGGGCCTCAAGCACGGCATCGGCGGCGGCACCGCCCGGTGCGACGGCGCCGAACACCGCTGGACGAACTCGGGGAAGGTCTCGCCGGAGAAGGTGAAGGCGGGGGCGGCGCGGGTGGAGGCCACCCTCACGGAACTGCGCCCCTCGGGCATCCTGCTGGTACCGGCCTTCCACGCGGTGACGAACCGGGACGTCACGCTCACCGGGGAGTGACCCGGGGCGACGGCGCCCGTTCCCGGACGCCGGCGCGACACGCCCTGGTTCAGACGCGGCCGAGCCCTTCCCGGTCCGGCGGAGCCGTTCTCCGCCGGACCACCGGGGGGCCCGGCCGGCGCAGGGCGGCCACGAACTTGTAGCGGGATCCCCGGTACACCGAGCGCACCCACTCCACCGGGGTGCCCTCCGCGTCCCGCGAGTGCCGGGACAGCAGCAGCATCGGCAGCCCCACGTCGGTACCGAGCAGCTGCGCCTCGCGCGGGGTCGACAGCGAGGTCTCGATGGTCTCGTCGGCCTCGGCGAGATGGACGCCGTACACCTCGGCGAGCGCCGTGTACAGCGACGGGCAGCCGGCCAACGACCGGCGCAGACCGGGGAAGCGCCGAACGGACAGGTGGGTGGTCTCGATCGCCATCGGGTCGCCGCTGGCCAGCCGCAGCCGCTCGATGCGCAGCACCCGTTCGCCGATCCCGATGCCGAGCAGGCCCGCCAGTTTCTCGTCCGCGGGGACCTCCCCGATGTCCAGCGTCTGCGAGGCCGGGGTCAGGCCCTGGGCGCGCATGTCCTCGGTGTGCGAGGTGAGCTGGAGCGTGCGGTACAGCTTGGGCTGGGCGACGAAGGTGCCCTTGCCCTGGATCCGGTCGAGCCGGCCCTCCCCGACGAGCTCCTGGAGCGCCTGCCGGACGGTGGTGCGGGAGGTGTCGAACCGGACGGCGAGCAGGCGTTCCGCGGGCATGGCCGAACCGGGCTGGAGCGCTTCGGCCATGGCGAGGAGCTGCTGCTTGATCCGGTAGTACTTCGGCACGCGCGCGGTGCGGCCGGGTGCCCCCCGGTGCGGCTGGGCGCTGCTGACGTCGGTGGTCATGCCTGCCTTCCCGACTGTGTCGATGGGCTCCCGTTATAGCGATCAACTGCCCTATGGTCTAGTCCAAATGAACGCTCCCGGGCGAAAGGGATGGATCCGGACGGACGCACTCCGGTGACTTTCTCGTAACGGCCGGGACCGGCTTTCCGAACCACCCTTGACACTCCAAAAGGTCTAGGCCAAGCTCCACCGTACTGGTCTACACCATTAGTGGCCAGGTCCCGAGCCCTTACGTGCAACAGCGTCGTACGCAGGTCACCGCCGAGGGCGTGGGGGGTTAGTGGCATCCCTGAGGAGGGTGGCGTGAAGCGCAAGCTTGCGGCCGCGATCGTGATCGCGGGCATGATGGTCTCCGTGTCGGCGTGCGGCGGGGACGACGACAGCGGCAAGAACGCGGGACCGGACGGTTTCAAGGGCCAGACGCTGACGGTCTGGGCGATGGACGGCTCCACGCCGGACCAGTGGGTCGCGGACGTCACGGCCGCGTTCGAGAAGAAGACCGGCGCCAAGCTGAAGTTCGAGACGCAGAAGTGGGACGGGATCCAGCAGAAGATCACCACCGCCCTCTCCGAGTCCAACCCGCCGGACGTCCTGGAGGTCGGCAACACCCAGACCCCGGCCTACGCGGCCACCGGCGGTCTCGCCGACCTCGGCGACCTCAAGAAGGAGATCGGCGCCGACTGGACGCCGTCGGTCTCGCAGTCCTCCGTCTACGAGGGCAAGCAGTACGCCGCCCCCTGGTACTTCGCCAACCGCGTGGTCATCTACAACAAGAAGATCTGGGCCGAGGCCGGCATCAAGGACACCCCGAAGACCCGGGACGAGTTCTTCAAGGACCTGGACACCATCGGCAAGAAGACCGACGCCGAGCCGCTCTACCTGCCCGGCCAGAACTGGTACTTCTTCGACGGCCTGACCATCGGCCAGGGCGCCGACCTGGTGAAGAAGGACGGCGACAAGTACGTCTCCAACCTCGCCGACCCCAAGGTCGCCAAGGCCATGGAGATCTACAAGAAGTACGCCTCCTACTCCAAGGCCCCCAAGGACAAGGACGAGGCCACCCCGCAGCAGGCCGAGGTCTTCGCCAAGGGCAAGACCGGCGCCTTCATCGGCATGGGCTGGGAAGCCGGTACGGCCGTCCAGGCCAACAAGGCCATCGAGAAGGACCTCGGCTACTTCACCATCCCCGGTGAGACCGCCGACAAGCCCGAGGGCGTCTTCCTCGGCGGCTCCAACCTCGCCGTCGCCCAGGGCAGCGAAAAGCAGGCCCTGGCCAAGGAGTTCCTGAAGATCGCCCTGAGCGACAAGTACGAGGGCGAGCTGGCCAAGCTCAACGGCGTCATCCCGAACAAGAAGTCCCTGGAGACCAACCTCGAGGGCAACGCCGTCGCGGAGGCCGCCGCTCCGGGTGCGGCCGTCGGCGGCACCACCCCGCTGATCCCCGAGTGGGGCGCCGTGGAGAACAGCCCGAACCCGATCAAGTCCTACATGACGGCCGTGCTGAACGGTAAGTCCCCGGCGGACGCCGCCGGGCAGGTCGAGGACGAGATCAACAAGCGCCTGGCCCAGGAGAACTGACGACCCGGCCGGGGGCGCCACGAGGGGGCGCCCCCCGCCACACCCGCGCCGTGCCCGAGGCACGGCCATGGTTTCGTACGGCCACGGAAGAGATGGCAACTGATGTCAGTGCAGACCGAAGGCACGGACACGGCCGGGGAGCCCGCTGTCCGCAAGGCCCGGGTGCCGGTCCGGCCGCCGGGTGACGACCGCACCTCCACCCGCCCGTCCCGGCGCGGCGCCACCGCCCCCTACCTGCTCCTGCTGCCCGCGCTGCTGGCCACCGTGGTCCTCCTCGGCTGGCCCCTGGTCAAGAACGGCATGCTGTCGTTCCAGAACCTCAACCCGCGGCAGCTCATCCAGCACCTCACCGAGTGGAACGGCGTCGACAACTACCGGGAGGTGCTGACCGGCGGCGACTTCTGGCGCGTCGTCGAGCGGTCCGTCCTCTTCACCGCGGTCAACGTCGTGCTGATCATGGTGCTCGGCACCCTGGTCGGGCTGCTGCTGGCCCGGCTCGGCAAGAAGATGCGGCTGCTGCTCATGATCGGCCTCGTCCTCGCCTGGGCCATGCCGGTCATCGCGGCCACCACCGTCTACCAGTGGCTGTTCGCCCAGCGCTTCGGCGTCGTCAACTGGGTGCTGGACAAGCTCGGCTGGCACTCCATGGCCGAGCACAACTGGCTGGAGACCCAGTTCTCCACCTTCGCCGTGGTCACCCTGCTCCTCGTCTGGCAGTCCATACCCTTCGTCGCGATCAACCTCTACGCGGCGACCACCACGATCCCCCGGGAGCTGTACGAGGCGGCCTCCCTGGACGGCGCCGGCGCCTGGAAGAGCTTCACCTCGGTGACCCTGCCCTTCCTGCGGCCCTTCCTGTACGCCACGACCTTCCTGGAGGTCATCTGGATCTTCAAGGCGTTCGCGCAGATCTTCGCGATGAACGAGGGCGGCCCCGACCACCTCACCGAGACCCTGCCGATCTACGCCTACGTCGAGGGCGTCGGCAACCAGCACTTCGGCCTCGGCGCGGCGATCTCCTTCCTGACCATCCTGGTCCTGCTCGTCATCACCTCGTACTACCTGCGCATGGTGCTCAAGCAAGAGGAGGACGAGCTGTGAAGCGCTCGCTCTTCGGCCGTATCTGGCCCAACGCGACCGCCGTCGTCCTCTTCGTCGGCTTCGTGTTCCCCGTCTACTGGATGTTCGCCACGGCCTTCAAGCCGACCGGCGACATCATCTCCGACGACCCGGTGTGGTTCCCGACCGACGCCACCCTCGAACACTTCGACAAGGCCGTCCACGCCGACCACTTCTGGACCCTGGTCCTCAACTCCGTCACCGTCACCGTCCTGTCGGTGGTGTTCTCGCTCGTCATCGCCCTGCTCGCGGCCTTCGCGCTCGCCCGGATGCGGTTCCGGGGCCGGCGCGGCCTCATCGTGACGTTCATGCTGGCGCAGATGGCCCCCTGGGAGGTCATGATCATCGCCATCTACATGATCGTCCGCGACAACGACATGCTCGACAGTCTCGTGCCGCTCACCGTCTTCTACACGATGATGGTGCTCCCGCTGACCATCCTGACGCTGCGCGGCTACGTCGCCGCGGTGCCCAAGGAGCTGGAGGAGTCGGCGATGGTCGACGGGTGCACCCGCACCCAGGCCTTCGTCAAGGTGATCTTCCCGCTGCTCGCGCCCGGCCTGATGGCGACCTCGCTCTTCGGATTCATCACCGCCTGGAACGAGTTCCCGCTCGTCCTGATCCTCAACAAGGACGTCGAGAAGCAGACCCTGCCGCTGTGGCTGTCCCAGTTCCAGACCGCCTTCGGCGACGACTGGGGCGCCACCATGGCCGCCTCGTCCCTGTTCGCGCTGCCCATCCTGATCCTCTTCATCTTCCTGCAACGCAAGGCTGTCAGCGGGCTGACCGACGGCGCCGTGAAGGGATGACGCCTGAGATGACCACCACCGCCACCACCGCGTCCGACAGCGGCTCCGCCGCGGGCGACACCCTCACCCGGGACGCGCTCGCGGTGCTCCAGCCGGGCTTCGACGGCACCACCGCGCCCGACTGGGTGCGCCGCCGCCTCGGCGAGGGCCTCGCCTCCGTCGCCCTCTTCGGCCGCAACGTCGTCAGCGAGGAGCAGGTCACCTCCCTGACCACCCGGTTGCGCGCCGAGCGCGACGATCTGCTGGTCGCCATCGACGAGGAGAGCGGCGACGTCACCCGGCTCGACGTACGCACCGGCTCCTCCTTCCCCGGCAACCACGCCCTCGGCGCCGTCGACGACCCCGACCTCACCCGGGCCGTCTCCCGTGAACTGGGCCGGCGCCTGGCCGCCTGCGGCGTCAACTTCGACTGGGCACCGTCCGCCGACGTCAACGCCAACCCCGACAACCCCGTCATCGGCGTCCGCTCCTTCGGCGCCAGCCCCGGCCTGGTGGCCCGGCACACCGCCGCCTGGGTCGAGGGCCTCCAGTCCACCGGCGTCGCCGCCTGCACCAAGCACTTCCCCGGCCACGGCGACACCAACGTCGACTCCCACCACGCCGTACCCCGCATCGACGTCGACGCCGACACCCTGTACGAGCGCGAACTGCCCCCGTTCCGCGCGGCGATCGCCGCCGGCACCCGGGCGATCATGAGCGCGCACATCCTCGTCCCGGCCCTGGACCCCGACCGCCCCGGCACCCTCTCCCGGCGCGTGCTCACCGAACTGCTGCGCGGCGAACTCGGCTACCAGGGACTGATCGTCACCGACGGCATGGAGATGCGCGCGATCTCCGGCACCTACGGCCTGGAACACGGTGTGGTCCTCGCGATCGCGGCCGGCGCCGACGCCATCTGCGTGGGCGGCGGACTGTGCGACGAGGGCACCGTGCTGAGGCTCCGGGACGCGCTCGTGGCCGCCGTACGCTCCGGCGAACTGCCCGAGGAGCGGCTCGCCGACGCGGCCGCCCGGGTGCGGGCGCTGGCCGCCTGGACCCGGGCGGCCCGCGGCGACGCGGAGAAGACCGCCGCCGACCCGGAGATCGGCCTGGTCGCGGCCCGCCGCGCGCTCACCGTCACCCGCGCCGGTGCCGTCGCACCGGTCAGCGGACCGGTGTTCACCGCCCAGTTCAACCCGGCCCCCAACATCGCCGTCGGCGACCAGACCCCGTGGGGCGTCGCCGCCGAGCTGGAACGGCTGCTGCCCGGCAGCACCTCCGGCTCCTTCACCGGTGAGGGCGCCGGTGCCGCCGCCCTCACCGCCGCCGGCCACCGCCGGATCGTCGCCGTGGTCCGCGACGCCCACCGGCACGACTGGATGCGCTCCGCGCTCGACACCCTGCTCGCCGCCCGCCCCGACACCGTCGTCGTGGAGATGGGCCTGCCGCAGGCCGCCCCGCGCGGCGCCCTGCACATCGCCACCTACGGCGCCGCCCGCGTCTGCGGGACGGCGGCGGCCGAGGCCGTCCTCGCCGGCTGAGCCACCCCGCCAGGCCGCCCGCACCTCCCCGCGGGCGGCCGCCCGCACCTCTCCGACCAGGCCGCCGGCACCCGTCCCGCCAGGGCCGCCCGCAGTTGTGCCCGGGAGGCCGCCCACACCTCTTCCCGGGCGGCCGCCCTCTTCACCTCAGAAACCCGGTTCTCCTCAGGGAACCCGGTTCTCCTCAGGGAACCCGGTTCTCCTCAGGGAACCCGGTTCTCCTCAGGGAACCCGGTTCTCCTCAGGAAACCCGGTTCTCCTCAGGGAACCCGGTGGCCCCGCACGCCCTCGCGCTTGCCACCGGCACATGTCTCACGTCCGACCCCACGGTGTCCTCTCCCGACCACCCCGGAGTGAACGCATGCACACGCCCGCTCCCCGCCTCCACCGAGCGGCGACCGGCCGCCCCTACTTCAGCGCCGACGGCGAGACCTACCTCGCCCCGACCCCCCTGCGCGACCTCGACAAGACCCAGCCGCTGCGCGTGCTCTCCGAGGAGGACTTCGCCTTCTGGCAGACCTACGGCTACGTCGTCGTACGCGAGGCCATCACCCCCGGCGAGGCCAAGGACCTGCTCGACTTCGCCTGGCGGTTCCAGGGACTCGACCCCGACCGCCCCGACACCTGGTACGAGGCCCCCGCGTTCCGCTCCGAACTCGACCGGGACCTCTACATCTACGGCTTCGTCGAGGCGTACCACCACCAGCTCCTCTGGGACACCCGGCAGACACAGCGCGTCTACGACGCCTTCGTGGACGTCTGGGACAGCCCGGAGCTGTGGGTCACCCTGGACCGGCTCAACCTCAACCCGCCCAACCGGCACACCCGCTCCCGCTCCCTGATCGCACCCACCGACCAGGGCTTCGACATCGAACTGCACTGGGACGTCGACACCACCCTCGCCGTGCTCCCGCAGCGCGTCCAGGGCATCGTCGCGCTCACCGACACCCGCCCCGAACTCGGCGGCTTCCAGTGCGCGCCGGAACTCTTCCGCCGCTTCGAGCAGTGGCGCGTCGCCCGGCCGCCCGGCCGCGACCCCTTCCGGCCCGCGGTCGACCGCGCCGAATTCCCGGTGATCCGCCCCGACCTCCAGGCCGGTGACCTGCTGATCTTCAACGGGCTGCTCGCCCACGGCGTGGCACCGAACCTCTCTGACAACGCTGTCCGGGCCGTGCAGTACCTGTCGATGATGCCCGCACTCGAAGAGCACACGGCGCTGCGCGACTCCCGCGTGCACAGCTGGCGCACCCTCGCCACCCCCGACTGGAACGCCACCCTGCTCGGGGACGCCCGCCGGCCGGAGGCACTGCGCTACGGCCCCGCCGAACTGAACGGCCTGGGACGCAGGCTGCTCGGCCTCGACTCCTGGACCGCCGCGGAAGGGGACCGGTGAACCGCGTCTGCCTCTGCCTGCCCACCAACCGGGCCTGCTCCGCCACCATCACCGCCCTGCACGCCGAAGCGGGCTACGCCGCCGACCGCTTCGGCGCCGAGGTCCGCGTGCTGGTCCTGGACTCCGCCGACGACCGCACCCGGGCCGCGCACACCCGCACCATCGCCGCCCTGCCCGAGCGGCCGGGCGTGACCGTCCACCATCTCGACGAGGAACGGCAAGGCGCCTGGCTGCGCCGCGTGATCGCGCGCGCCGGCCTGCCCGAGCCGGAGCGGGCGCTGCGCCTCATGCTCCCGCCCGCCGTCTCCTACGGCGCCTGCACCAACCGCGCCTTCCTGCTGGCCGCCGCCCTCGGCTGCCGTTCGGTGCACCGCAGGGACAGCGACAGCACCTACCAGCGCCACGCCGGCGAGCCGGTCTTCCCCGTCCACCACGAGCTGCCCTGGCTGGGCCACCCCGCCGCCGAGGCCGCCCCCGCCGTCACCCGCACCGACCTCGACCCCGCCCTGGCCCACCGCCCGGTCTCCCTCGCCGGAGCCTCCTTCATCGGTGAACTCTCCGTCGACATCGGCGAGATACGACGGCTGGACGAGGCCGTCTACCACGACGTGGTCGGCCTCTGGGCACCCGGCGACTGGCCGCGGGACCGCACACGCGCACTGGTGGAGGAATCCTTCACCGGCGCCGGCACGGCCCCCTTCACCGGGGACCACTCCATGCTCACCGTGGTCGACCCGATGCGCGTCGACATGTGCAACATCGCCTTCGACCGGGAGGTGTACGAGCGCGTCCCGCTGCCGCCCGCCACCGACACCATCGGCAGCGACTACTTCCTCCTCCACCTCGTCCACGACGCGCGCCTGCCCGGCATCCTGCACAACCGGCACATCGAGAACTTCCACACCCCCGAACGCCGCACCGACACCGGCTTCCCGGCCTACCAGCGGCGGTTCGTGAAGTTCCTGCTGTCGATGCTGTACTTCCACCACGTCTACGACCGGATGGCCGACGCGGGCGACCGGCTCCTGGACGACCGGCTGCACATCCGGCCGGAGGCCGTCACCGGCCTGCTGCGCGAGAGCACCGGCCTCGACCGCGCCGAGAACACCTGGCGCCTGGACCGGGTCGACACCGCCTACCGCAAACTGGGCGGCCGGTACGCCGCGTTCGCGGACCGGCTCGCCGCGGAGCGCGACGAACTGCTCGACCGGGCCGCACAGGACGTCGAGGACCACGCCCACCTGACCGAAAACTGGCCGGCGCTGGTGAAGGCGGCCCGCGCATGAGCGCCCCCGCGGGCCACACGGCCCCGTCCGGCACGCCGCGCCCGCCACGCGGCCGCGACCGCCCACGCCGTACACACGGCGGCCCCCTCGGCGCACCCCTCGCCACCGCACTCGCCGCACCCGGCACCGACCGCATCGTCTACGACCTCACCGGCATCCAGCGCCAGTACGACGCCCTGCTCGGCGAGCTGCCCGGGACCCGCGTCCGCTTCGCGCTCAAGGCGTGCCCGGTGGACGAGGTCCTGCACCGCCTCGCCGAGTGCGGCGCCGGCTTCGACGCGGCGAGCCCCGCCGAGATCACCCAGGCGCTCCACGCCGGGGCGGAGCCCGCCCGCATCCACTACGGCAACACCGTCAAGTCCGACCAGGACATCGCCGCGGCCCACCGCCTGGGCGTCCGCACCTTCGCCACCGACAGCGTCGAGGACGTCACCGCCATCGCCGTGCACGCGCCCGGCGCCCGGGTCTTCTGCCGCCTGGCCACCAGCGGGGAAGGCGCCCTGTGGGGCCTGAACCGCAAGTTCGGCTGCACCCCGGACGACGCCGTACGGGTCCTGGCCACCGCCCGCGCGGCCGGCCTGGTCCCGGCCGGCCTGTCCGTGCACGTCGGCTCCCAGCAGATGACCGCCGAGGGCTGGCGGCAGGCCCTGGACACCCTCGCCGGGACCCTGACGGCCCTGGCCGGGCGGCAGATCGTGCCCGACCACGTCAACCTCGGCGGCGGCCTGCCCGCCCTCGGCTACCTGGACCGGCACGGCAACCCCCTCGAACCGCCCCTCGACAAGATCCTCACCGTCATCCGCGAAGGCATGGAACGCCTCGGCGCCCTCACCCCCTCCCCGCTCGCCTTCGTCATGGAGCCGGGCCGCCACCTGGTCGCCGACCACGGCGCCGTCCGCGCCCGGGTCTCCCGGCTGACCCGGCGCCGGCAACCGGACGGCGGGGAGGCGCACTGGCTGTACCTGACCTGCGGCAAGTTCAACGGCCTGTACGAGATGGACCAGGTCACGCACCGGCTCGTCTTTCCCGGCCACCCGGACGCCTCCGACCAGGTCCACGCCATCGTCGCGGGTCCCACCTGCGACAGCGACGACGCCTACGGCGGCGGCCGGTACCCGGTCCCCGTGCCCCGGTCCGTCGCCTCCGGCGACCCGGTCTGGATCCTGTCCGCCGGCGCCTACGCCACCAGCTACACGACCCAGGGGTTCAACGGAGTCCGCCCACTGCCGTACGTGTGCGTGCACTGACCCCCGGGGTCCGGCACCGACCCTGCACACCGAAAGGACATCCCCATGCGCATACGGGGGATCACCGAGGCCGACTGGCCGCGGCTGGCCGCCCTGGAGAGCGAGGTGTACGCGGACCTCGCCCTCGCCGAGGGCGAGGAGATGCTGCGCTCCCGGGCCCGGACCTCGGCCGGCACCTGCTTCGTCCTCGAACTCGACGGCCGCCTCGCCGGCTACGTCCTCGCCCTGCCCTACCCACGCTTCCGCTGCCCCGACCTGACCCACCCGGAGCGGACCGTCCACCGCACCGGCAACCTCCACCTGCACGACCTGGTCGTCAGCCCGCGCCTGCGGCGCCAGGGCCTCGGCACCCGGCTGGTGCGCCACCTCACCGAGGCGGCCCGCGGCCGCGCCTTCACGACCATGTCGCTGGTCGCCGTCGCGGGCCAGGAGCCGTTCTGGCGGGCCAACGGCTACCGGGCCGATCCCGCCGCCCCGGTACCGCCGGAGTACGGCAGCGACGCGGTCTACATGTCGGCCCGGGTGCCCGCCGCGCCCCGGCTCCGCGACGGAAGGGAGGCCGTCTGATGCCCGGGCCCTCCGTGCCCGCCGCGCCCCGGCTCCGCGACGGAAGGGAGGCCGTCTGATGCCCGGGCCCTCCTTCCGGCGCGCCAAGTGGTCGATCGCGGCACTGTTCTGCTTCCTCGGCTTCCAGTACGGCACCTGGGTCTCGCGTCTGCCCGCGCTGAAGACCCGGCTGGACCTGGGCGCCGGCGAGGTGGGGCTGCTGCTGATGGCCTGCGGGGCCGGCGCGGCGGCCTCCTTCCCGCTGGTCGCCGCGCTGATGCGGCGGCTCGGCTCCCGGCTGCTGGCGCTCGTCTCCGCGGGCTGCCTGGTCGCGGTCCTCGCCGCCCTGTCCGCCGTACCGGACTATCCGCTCGCCCTGCTCGTCGTGTGCGCCGACGGGGTCGCCGTCGGCTGTCTCAACGTCGCCATGAACGCGCAGGGCGCCGCCCTGGAGAGCACCCACGGGCGTACGGTCATGTCCCAGCTGCACGCCGCCTTCAGCGGCGGACTGTTCGCGGCCGCCCTGCTGGCCTCCGGCGTCACCACCCTGACCGGATCCGTCGCGGCGCACTTCGCCCTCGCCGGGGCCCTGCTGCTGCTCCTGCTCGGCTGCGCCCGCCCGGGCCTGCTCGCGCACCGGGAGCCGAGCCCTCGCGCGCCGGACGGTTCCGGGCGGCGGCGCCCCCGCCGTGCCCTGCCCACCGCGACCACCCTGCTCATGGGCTGCGCCATGGCCTTCGGCACGGTCACCGAGGGCGCCATGAACGACTGGTCCACGCTGTACCTGGAGGACGTGGTCGGGGCGTCGGAGACCGTCGCCCCGCTCGGCATAGCCGTCGTCTCCGTGATGATGCTGCTGGCCCGGCTCCGCGCGGACCGCTGGCGGACCCGCTGGGGCGACGGCCGCGTGGTCCGCACCGGCAGCGCCGTCGCCGCCGGCGGCCTGGCCCTCGCCCTGGTCGCCGGCGGGGTGATCCCCACGCTGCTCGGCTTCGCCTGCGTCGGCCTCGGTGCGGCCGCGGTCACCCCGTGCGTGTACGTGGCGGCGGCCGGACGCGGCTCGGACGCGCTGGCGCTGGTCGCCGCGATGGGCACCACCGGCCTGCTCGGCGGCCCCGCCGTGATCGGCTTCGTCGCGGGCGCGGCGAACCTGACGGCCGGGATGGCCACGGTGGCCGGCTCGGCCCTGATCGTCACCCTGACCGCCCTCCGCATCCCCTGGCGACCCCACCACCCCGCCCCCGACCGGCTGCCCGACACCCCGACCCCGACCGGCTGACGAACACTCCGACCCGGCTGGCTGACGAACGCCCCGACCCCGGCCGGCTGACGGTGACTGCGGCTCCGGCCGGCTGACCGGCACCCCGGGCTGCGGTCGGCTGACGAACACCCCGACCCCGGCCGGCTGACGGTGACTGCGGCTCCGGCCGGCTGACCGGCACCCCGGGCTGCGGTCGGCTGACGGCGACTCCGGCCCACTGCGCCACTTCCCGCCACCGACCGGTTGTCCGGCTCCCCGGACCCGGTCGGTCGGCGCGCCTTCCAGCCGAACCGGAGGGCGACCCCCGGCACCAGCCGGCCGGCCCGCTCCCGCTCGCGGGACGTGCCCGGGGTGCGGTGCTGGGTGATCCTGGAGGCGTGTGGGGTGTCCCAGCCGGCCGGCTGCCGGCGGCCTACGCCGCCTCCGCGCGCCGCGCGCTGCGCGTGACCCTGGCCGCCGCGACCGGCTTCTACCTCTTCCGCTACGGCCTCGACCGCCCCGTGGCGGCGACCTACGCGCTCTTCACCGCCGTGGCGCTGGGCGGGCTGTCCCACATCCCCGGTACCGGACGGCAGCGCTCGGCGATGGTGCTGCGCCTGCTGCCGGTGTGCTGGGTGCTCGTATCCGTGGGGACCTGTCTGTCGGTGCGGACGTGGAGCGCGGTGGCCGGCATGCTGGTGGTCGGCTTCACGCTGACCTTCGCCGCCGTGGGCGGACCGCGCCTCGCGGGGGCGGCACCGGGCTTGCAGCTCCTGTACATCCTGCCGTCCTTCCCGCCGTACGACCCCGGCTCGCTCGGCGACCGGCTGACCGGTGCGGCCAGCGGGGCGGTCCTGCTGGCCGCCGCCGAGGCGCTCCTGTTCGCCGAGCCGCGCCCGCTGCCGTACCGGGAACGGGCGGCCCGGGGCGCGCTGACCGCCGAGCGCTGCGCGGCACGGCTCGCCGCACCCCCGTACACCCTGGCCGGCCCGGACGTCCGGGCGGCCCGGGAAGCGGGCCAGGCGCTGCGGTCGCTCACCGTGCCGGAGGCGGAACGCCCGGCGGGGCCGGGGGTGCGCGAGCGCGCGCTCACCCACACCGGTCTCGCCGTGCGGACCCTGCTCGCCCGGCTGGCCCGGCTGGCCCTGCTGCCGGCCGGGCCGGGGCGGGACGCGGACCCGGAGGCGACCGCCGTCCTGCGCGCGGTGGCGCGACTGGCCGCGGCGACGGCGGCCTGCCTGCGGACGGGACCGTCCACCGCGGCCCGCCTGACGGAGCTGGCCGCGGCCCGCGCCCGCCTGTCCGCCACCTCCGCGAGCGCTCCCACCCCCGCCCCTCCCGAGGACCCTGCCCGGCCTTCCGCGGGTCCCGCTCTGGCCTTCGACGGCGCCGCCCCGACCTCCGACGGGACCCTGACCCCCGACGGGACCCAGACCCCCGACGCCCTCACCTTCAACCCCGACGCCGCCACCGTCAGCCCCGACGCCGCCACCGTCAGCCCCGACGCCCCCACCCTCACCCCCGGCAGCGCCCCCGCACCGGCGCCCGCCCCCTGCCCCCCGCCCGCCCTCCTGCGGCGTCATGCCGCCGTGCTGGAGATCGCCGACGCCGCGCTGGCCATGGGCACGGCGGCGGATCTGGCGGTGCGTGGTCGGCGCGTGGCGGCGGGGGTGCCGCCCGGCCGCTTCTGGTACGCCACCGTCCCGGCCCCGCTCCTGTGGTGGCACCGGCTGCGCGGCCACGCCGGGCGCCGCTCGGTGTTCTTCCAGAACGCGGTCCGCATCGCCCTCGCCCTGACCGCGGTACGGCTGGTGGCCGGCGTGGACACGCTGCCGCACGGCTTCTGGGCCATGCTGGCGACGCTCACCCTGACCCGTACCACCCTGGAACAGACCTGGCGCACCATCCGCGTGGCGCTCGCCGGCACCCTCGCCGGGGCCCTGGTGTCCGCCGCACTCCTGATCGCCGTGGGGGCCGACACCACCGTGTACGCCGTCGTGCTGCCGGTATGGATGCTGCTCGGCTTCACGGTGGGCCCGGTCCGGGGCGTCGGCTGGGCCCAGGGGCTGTTCACCGTCCTCGTCGCCCTGGTCTTCGCCCAGCTGGCGACCCCGACCTGGCGGCTGGCGGAGATCCGGATGCTCGACGTGCTCGTCGGCAGCGCGATCGGCGCCGTCTTCGGGGTGCTGGCCTGGCCACGAGGCGCCCACGACGAGCTGCGCCACGCGGCGGCGGAACTGCTGCGCCGGGCCGCGGAGATCGTGGTGGCCACCAGTGCCGCGGTGACCGGTGGAGCGGCGGCCGCGGCAACCCCGGGCGTGCCCGGCCCCGGCCACCGGTCGCTCCAGCACGCCGTCGTCCTCGCGGAGTCGGCGTACGCCCAGTTCCTCAGCGAGCCGACCCCGCTCGCCGTCCGGGGGAGCAGGCGTGAGCTGCCCGACGTGGACTGGCAGGCGGTCCTGATCGCCGGGCACCACACCCTGTGGGGGTCCGCCCGGCTGCTGGAGCCGCCGCGCACCGCGCTGAGCCCGGCCGCGGCCGAGTCCGTCGACGTGCTCGGGGCACGGGTGGCGGGCCGGATGCTGCTGGTCTCCGCGGCACTGGATCCGGGGGACGACACCCCGGCGGCGGCACCGGTGACGGCCCGCGCCTTCACGGCCCTCACCGGCCTCGCCACCGAGCCGCCCGGCGCACCGCTGCCGTACTACGCGACCGTCTCCTGGCTGGCCGCGCTCCTGGCCGACCTGACCCGGCTCACCCGCACCGCCCCCGCGACGGAGGCCGGGCGCGACGGCGAGGACCGGCGCTGAGCAGCGGGCGCGCACGGACGGGCTCGCACCGAAACCGATCCGCTGGGGGAGGAGCCGCGCGAGGAGGGATGCGAGGATGGCCGCATGGACGTGCTAAGCAGGAACCACGTGCGGGTGACCGGCCGAGAGGACGGGCCGGTGGTGGTGCTGTCGCACGGGTTCGGGTGCGACCAGAACATGTGGCGCCTGGTGGTCCCGGCACTGGAGCCGGACTTCCGGGTGGTCCTCTTCGACCACGTCGGCGCCGGCCGGTCGGACCTGTCGGCGTGGAGCGCGGAACGGTACGCCACGCTGGACGGCTACGTGCAGGACGTACTGGAGATCTGCCGCGAGCTCGACCTGGGGCCCGTGGTCTTCGTAGGGCACTCGGTGAGCGCCATGATCGGCGTGCTGGCCGCCGCCGCCGAGCCGGAGTGTTTCGCGGGCCTGGTCCTGCTCACGCCGTCGCCCTGCTACATCGACGACCCGGCCGCCGGTTACCGGGGCGGGTTCAGCGAGGAGGACATCGACGAACTCCTGGACTCGCTGGAGTCGAACTACCTGGGCTGGTCGGCGACGATGGCGCCGGTCATCATGGGCAACCCGGACCGCCCCGAGCTGGGGCAGGAGCTGACCAACAGCTTCTGCCGCACCGACCCGGAGATCGCCCGCGTCTTCGCCCGCGTCACGTTCCTGTCCGACAACCGCGCCGATCTGGCCTCGGTGACCGTACCGACCCTGATCGCGCAGTGCTCCAGCGACGCGATCGCCCCCGCGGAGGTCGGCGCGTACGTCCACGCGCACATCCACGGCAGCCGGCTGGTCACTCTCCCCGCGACCGGGCACTGCCCGCAGCTGAGCGCACCCGAGGCCACCGCCGCGGCCATCGCCGCGTTCGCGTCCGAAGCGGGCCGGTGATGTGTGCGACCGGTTACGGCCACGATCCGGGTCCGGGTTCGCGAGGCGAGCCGGACGACGAGCGGACCCGTCCCTCCGCCCTGCCGGACGACGAGCAGGCCCGTCTCTCCGCCCTGCTGGAGGACAGCGCCGAGGACCTCTACGAGAACGCGCCCTGCGGCTACCTCTCCACCTCGATGGACGGACGGATCGCCAAGATCAACGCGACCCTGCTGAACTGGCTCGGCCGTCGCCGTGACGACCTGGTCGGACGCCGGCGGTTCGCCGATCTGCTCACCGTGGGCGGCAGGCTGTACCACGAGACGCACTACGCGCCCCTGCTGCGCATGCAGGGCGAAGTCAGCGGCATAGCCCTGGAGATGAAGGCGGCGGACGGCAGCCGGCTGCCGGTCCTGGTCACCTCCACCGTCAAGACCGACGGCGAGGGCGAGCCGCTGCTGATCCGCACCACCGTCTTCGACGCCCGCGACCGCCGCGCCTACGAAAGAGAACTGCTGCGCGCCCGGCAGGAAGCCGAACGGGAACGTGAACGCCTCCAGCGCCTGGCGAGCACGCTGCAGCAGACTCTGCTGCCGCCCGTCCTGGACAGCGTCCCCGGGCTGGAGGTGGCCGCGCACTACCACATCGCCTCCGCCGACGAGGTCGGCGGCGACTTCTACGACCTGTTCCCGCTCTCCCAGGGCAGCTGGGGACTGTTCCTGGGGGACGTGTGCGGCAAGGGGGCCGGCGCGGCGGCCGTCACCTCCCTGGTCCGCTACACCCTGCGGGCCGCGGCCGTGTACGACCCCGACCCGGCCGCCGTGCTCACCAACCTCAACACCGTCCTCAACCACGAGTACAACGGCACCGACCCCCGCTTCTGCACCGTCCTCTTCGGGCTGCTCACCCCCTGCGGCACCGAGGGGTTCCGGATCGAGCTGGCCGGCGGCGGACACCCGCCGGCCCTGCTGCTGCGCGCCGACGGCGACGCCGACTACCTGCACACGCCCGGCGGGCAGCTCATCGGCGTCCTGCCCGACGCCCACATCGCCACCGCCACCGTCCACCTCGCCCCCGGCGACACCCTCGTGCTGTACACCGACGGCCTCACCGAGGCCCACACCGGCCGGCCCGGTGAACGCTACGGCGACGAAGCCCTGCTGGACTTCGCCCGCGCCCTGGCCCCCACCACCCCGCCGGCCGCCGTCGAGGCGCTGAGCGGGCTGCTCGACACCTTCGGCACCGGCCTGGACGACGACACCGCGGTCCTGGTCGTCGGGGTGCCCCGGCGAACCGGTGAGGAGCGGCGGTGAGCGACGGCCACGGCACCGGCTCGGCCGTCCGGCGGACCCCACCGCATCCCGACATCGTGGATGTCGGGAGAATGTAGGCCGGAAGGCGGGGTAGGCGCCTTCTGCCGGGGCACGGACCGGCGAGGAGATGGCCGATCGACTGGGAGGGGCGCATGATGCCGACGACGACCGAGCAGACTGCCACGCAGACGGTGGACGTTCCGGAGATCGCGGACCCTTCCAAGGTCGCGCCCAAGGACGCGCGGGAGTTGTCGAAGGCGTTCTTCGACCAGCTCGCGGTGCTGGAGGAGGGGACACCCGAGTACCAGTACGTGCGCAACACGCTGATCGAGATGAACATGTCCCTGGTCCGCTACGCGGCCGGCCGGTTCCGCAGCCGCGGGCCGGAGGAGATGGAGGACATCGTCCAGGTCGGCATGATCGGCCTGATCAAGGCCATCGACCGGTTCGAGCTGACCCGTGAGGTGGAGTTCACCTCCTTCGCCGTCCCCTACATCGTCGGCGAGATCAAGCGGTTCTTCCGTGACACCTCCTGGGCCGTGCACGTTCCGCGCCGCCTCCAGGAGGCCCGCGTGCAACTCGCCCGCGCCAACGAGGAACTGCGCAGCCGCCTGGGCCGGGCGCCCACGACCGAGGAGCTCTCCGAGCTGATGAGCCTCCCGCCGGAGGAGGTCGTCGAGGCGCAGCTGGCCTCCAACGGCTACAAGTCGGCCTCCCTCGACGCGGCCATCAACGGCAGCGAGGACGGCGAGGCCGCGCTGGCGGACTTCATCGGTGACGAGGACGCCGCGCTCGGCCTGATCGAGGACTTCCACGCCCTCGCCCCGATGATCGCCGAACTCGACGAACGCGACCGCAAGATCATCCACTGGCGCTTCGTCGAGGAACTCACCCAGGCGCAGATCGGAGAACGCCTCGGCGTCTCCCAGATGCACGTCTCCCGCCTGATCACCCGCCTCCTGGCCCGCCTGCGCGAGGGCATGCTCAGCACCACCTGAGGGCCGGCACCGTCCCCCGCCCAACAGGGTCCCGGCCACGACGAGGCCGGGACCCTGCTCGCATGCCTCGGTGAGCCGGCGCATTCCTCCCCGAAGACCTCCCGGTCAGCCCGTCTTCCACGGCCGGAGCTTCTCCGGGTTGAGCACGGCCCAGATCCGTCGGATCCGGCCGCCGGCGATGTCGAACGCGTACACCGACACCACGACCCCGTCCAGGCGGGCCACCAGACCGGGCTGCCCATTGACCGTGTACTCACGGAGCGTCAGGCGGCCCGGGAGGGTGCGGTCGACGAAGAAACGGGCGATGCGCTCGGCGCCCTCGACCGGGTGAGGCATGGCCGTGACGCGCCCGCCACCGTCACCGACGGCGGTGGCGTCGGGGTCGAGAAGGCCGACGAGGGCGTCGATGTCCTGAGACTGCCATGCCTGCTTGAACTCCCTGACGACCCGGGCCCGCTGAGGCGTCGGCGTCGAGGGAGCCCGTGAGGTCTCGATGCGGCGGCGGGCCGAGGACGCCAGCTGGCGGCATGCCGCCGGGGTGCGGCCGACGATGGCGGCCACTTCGGAGAAGGGGTAACGGAAGACGTCGTGGAGGATGAACGCCACGCGTTCCGCCGGCGTCATCGCTTCCAGTACGACGAGGAAGGCCATGCTGACCGACTCGTCGAGCGTGATGCGGTCGGCCGGATCGGCCGTACCGTCGTCCGTCGTGCCGGCCGGCCACTCGCTGCGCGCGGGCAGCGGCTCGGGGACCCATTCCCCCACGTAACGCTCCCGCCGGACCCGTGCCGAGCGGAGCACGTCGAGGCAGATACGGCCGGCGACCTTGGTCAGCCAGCCGCCGGGGGACGCCACCGCCTCCCGCTGCCGCCGGGACATCGCGTACCAGCGGGCATAGGTCTCCTGTACGACGTCCTCGGCTTCGGCCAGGGAGCCCAGCATCCGGTAGGCGAGGTTGAGCAGCCGACGGCGTTCACCGGCGACCACCTGCGAAGCCTCATCCGGCCGGCTGTCTTCAGGCGTGGTCGGAACGGTCTTCATGGCGCGCGGCTCCTTCGGTCGGATCATCCCTCGCCCATACGACGGGACAGCGCCCCGGGATGTGAGGCCGGTACCCCACCTCACATCCCGTCGGGCCGTCTCGTCGTACCCGGCGACGGAACGCGACACCACATCACAACCGAAGGAGCGAGGGATGACCACCCACGAGTCCGAGATCCGGGCGCTTCTGGCGAGCCGCGCAGACGCCCAGCAGTCGAGGGACATCGACCGGCTCATGTCCTTCTACGCCGCCGACGCCGTCTACTACGACGTCGTCCCCCCGCTGCGGTTCACCGGAACCGAGGAGATCCGCCGGAACTTCCAGCGCTGGTTCGACGGATACGTCGGTCCCATCAGCCTGGAGACACACGACCTCACCCTCGCGACCGGCGAGAACACCGCCTTCGCGCACATGCTCCACCTCGACTCCGGAGAGCGCAAGGGAGAGCTCCAGGCGTCCATATGGGTGCGGGAGAGCGTCTGCCTCCGGCGTTCGAACGGCGCGTGGTCGATCACACACGAACACGTCTCGATCCCGGTCGACCCGGCGACGATGCGGGTCTGGCTCCCCTCCGACAAGGACCAGCTCGCCTGATCCCCAGCCGCCGCACACCGCGCGGGGCCCGGTCCGGCGGGCTGTCCGTGAGGCGGCAACCGCACACCGGTTGCCACCCGGCACCGCCGAGCCAGTCCCACGAAGCCGCCGCGGGCGCACGCGAAGGGACAAAGAGCGAACCGGCCGTCCGCCCGCGCCCCACGGCGGGTCCACCACCCCTCCCGGCAGGAGTTCCGCGAGCCGGGAGGGGCGGCGTCGTGTCGTTCCCGCGGACCTTCCGCGCCAAGGAACTGAAACACCGGTCTCGCCGACGAACAGCGGATGGACCCGAGTCCGAGCTGGATCAAACTCCGTCATCCGCGTTTCGTGCTGCCGCACACGACGGAGGTGGTCCACGGGACGTACTTCTCCCGTAGGCAGTTCGAATCGCTTTGTGACGACAGCGGATAGAAGGACGGGCGAGGCGGCGCCGTCCGGTTCGGCTACAAGAACGTTCCGGCCTACCTGGACAACACGCTGTTCACACCTCTGGTGGAGACGGGCCGGAACGGCACCACCGGTACGGGTACCGACCTCGTCCGCCGGAAGGTTATGCGCAGCTTCCGAGGACAGCGCAGCCTCGTGCTCGCCACGCTGAGTGGGGAGGAGGCGCCGCAGGTGGCGCGGAACGCGCAGCGTCGACAGGCACGCTGAGCACAGGGCGCTCCAGGAAGTGGTTACGGCCCCGCTCAGGCGGGCCACATGCCTGCTCAGGACCAGCACGTACGGCCTTCGGCTGCGCTGACGGTGGTGCCCAAGCCCCCGCGCAGGGCATTACGGACTTCGGCGCGGTGGCATTACGGTGTTTCTCCGAGGGGAGCCCTGACCGCGTTCGAGGCCAATCGGTCCATTGCGCAGGGCATCTGGGGTGAGGGGAGCCGCCGTGCAGGCGCTGTATGCCGTCAGTTTCGACGTCCGGTCCGCCCAGGAGCAGCAGGGCCACGTCTATAAGCACCTACGTGACCATCTCGCAGACTGGCTCAGCCACGGCGGACGGATACCGGCACCGTCAGTGACCGCATTCGATCAAGACGGCCATGCAGTTCTCGCCGGAAAGATTTCCGGCCACGGCGACCGCACGGTGAGCTGGACGGTGGCGGGCGACGAGCTCACCCGGGCCCTGCGCATGACCATCCGCCAGCCATTGTCCGCAGGTCCGGCCCAGTTCGTCACCCGGGTCACCGTCTCCCAGTCGGAGGAAGGCGGTGGTGGGCTCAGGATCGTCATGGGCCGGGAGATCCCCGACGGGTGGATCGCGCCGGTGCAGGACCCTCCGCTCAAGCGTCCCAACCTCCTGCGGGCGGTGCTCGGCGACCGGAAACTCGAAGTACGGGTGCTGAGCCAGCTCGCCACGGGGCGCTACGAGAGGATCCGCGAGGAGAGCCACGCGGCCGTACTCCTCGACTCCCTGGCGCTGCGCACACGCCTCCCCATTCTCCTGGTGCACCCCAGGGACCAGGCGGGGTGGAGTGCGGCGGCCGATGCCTCGGGGCAACTCGCCGGGCTGGCTCAAGTGGTGACTTTGAATTACGTGACCGCACAGGCCGTCCGCCGGGCTCACGAGCAGCTGGCCGTGCCCAGCGGGGGCGCCCGGCTGGTCTGGCCCGACCTCGGCCTGGAGCATCCCGCCTACTCGCGTGAGGAGGTGTCCGGGGTGTTCTTCGTGGAACGGCGGCTGATGCCGTCACTTGCCCACCTCTCGGTCATTGCTCGCGGCAGTGACACGGCGTGGGAGCGGGCACGGCAGGCGTCGTACCGCGCGGGCGCGCGCAGGGCTGCCGAGCATCTGTCGCGCGCTCAGGCCGCTGGCGACACCACCGCCGAACTCGAAGCTCTGCAAAAGCGCGTGCGACAGCTCGAAGAGGATGCCAAGTCCTGGGAGGACATGGCACAGAGCTGCATGGAGGAACGCGACAAGGCGCGAGACGACGCCGCCACCGCCGAGGCGCTGCGCCAGGACCGGGATTACTGGAAGAACCAGTACCTCGACCTCTCGAAGAGCGGGAGCGGACAGGCGGTCGTACTCGACGCCTGGAGTGAGATCCCGCCCCTGGGCACGGACGCCGTGCCTACTTTCAACGCTCTCACCAAGGCGTCGGAGGCACACATCGTGTTCACGGCCAGAGCGGGGCGCGCCTGGAAGGACTCCCGCTATCCGTACCCCCAGGAGATGACTGACCAACTGATCGCCCTTGCGCAGGCCGCGATGGACCTTTATGCCAACCCTGGCAGTAAACCCAGGCTGACCCAGTGGTTCTACGACAACCACGGACTGAAGTACGCGCCCAGTGACGAGAAACTGAGCAAAGACAAGGACAGGCGCTACTTCACGTTCGACGGGAAGCGCTGCGACGGACTGCCGCACATCAAGGTGCGGGACGCGGTGTCGCCCAACGAGGTCGGACGGATCTACTTCGCCCTCGACTCCGATGGGAAGCGTTTCATCGTGAACCACGTCGGACTTCACCTGTAGTCGGTCGCCTGGGCCACCCGCCTGCGGGCCGTATGCCCGGGCAGACTTCGCATTCCTGCCCGGTGGCCGGGTCCTTCGCGGTGAAGCGGGCGGACAGCGGGGCGGTCTCCAGCACGTGCACCTTCCAGCCGCAGGCTTCCAGGCCGGCGCGGGCGTGGGCCGTCGGTCATGACGCTCTGGGTGCCCGCCCGCGGGGCAGTGAGCCGACAGAAGGTCCTGATCTGGCCCTTTTTCGGACTCTCTTCGGCCCGCAAGACGACGCCTTCGGTCCCGACTCCGGAGACGCCGCCACGCCCCCTCTTGCCTCGCCCTTACACAGGTCGGAAGGGGTATGACGGCGTCTTTCCCGGAAACCCTCAGATGTCCCGGAAGGCACCAGGCAGCGCCGTGACCAGCATCGATGAACGGTCACGGGTCGCTGACCTGCACGAATTGTCTTTCGGTTGTTTCACGCTCGTGTCCGTTGATGCAGCCGGAAGTCCCAGAAAAGTCCCAGGGGACTCCCACGGTCCGCGGCCACTCTTTCGGCTCTATGCAGCTTGTGCAGGTGCGATGTGAGCTGGGGATGCCGGCTCCGGATCCACCGGCATGGCCGCCCTGCTCGAAGGCCGGGACTTCATCGGTGTGGAGAAGACCGAACATTACGCGTCCATCGCCGACGACCGGCTGACGGATACGATCCGTCAGATCCTCGGCCAGGACAACGTGGTCCTCACCGCCTGACGCCACACCCCGCCACACACGAATTCGTGTAACCGCCGTCTTCGGCCGGTACGCTACCGGGCTTTGCCTGTCCTCATTTCGGCGGCACTCAGGAGGTCGTTTCTCTCATGTCCGAATCCATCGAACCCCCGGCTGACGGAGAACTGGAGTCGGTTCGCATCCCGGACGCCTAGTTGGAGGGGATCGAAGCCAGCGTCCGCCGGCTGATGGAACAGACCGCGGAGCAGGCCCGGCAGCTTGATCATCTCGCCTCCGCTCCGCCCCCCAGGCGGTTCGCCGTTCGCGGCGTTCGGCATGCCTGGTTCGGTGGACTGCCGACGCCGGCTGCGCCGGAGCTGCAGCTCATCCTGGAGGCCGAGACGGCGTCACGTTCTGCCGCACTGTTTTGCACCGACTGTCCTCCGGGGAGTTCCCCGTTGATGCCACCTTGTTCGAGCGGATCGACCGCACCGTGCGTTAGCTGGGGGCGGGCGTCGGTGGCCGCGATGTCGCCGCGCGGTGGGTGCTCGCAATGCTGGAGTCGATCGAGGCCGCCGCCCGATCGGCCCTGCGACGTGTAGAACGGCAGACGGCGGCTGCGTAGGAGGCCCTCCAGCGCGGGCACAACAGTGCAGAAGTTGGTGAAGGCAACCAAGCCAGAGGGATATCGCGCCTGGCTGCAGAAACACAGGTCTGATGATCAGTCCGACGCTAGCTACGGAGCGGGTGCAGGAAACAGCAGGTGAAAGATCTTCGCCCGCGCCTACATCGGCGCGATCACGACGTTAACAGTCCGGCTTCACTTCCATGTCAAGTCATTGAGACACTCAATCAATCACTTCGATCAGGCCCATGATCCGCCCGTGTAGCGCTTGTCGGCTGACGTTACCGTCACCGTTTCCATCAAAATGCAGAAGCCTCCTCCCAATCATTTTCGGAGGAGGCTTCTAACATTCACTTACTTCGGGAAACTATCCATGATGGTTACGCCGGCTGCGCGCATACGTCGAATAACTTCATCGTGGAGGTCGTCATCCTCGAGAAGTTCTACGGATCGACTGGAAAGGTCGTAGATCACTAGTCCGCCCTCGTCAGCTGATTCGTCGACACTGATCAGCATGTATCTACCCTTTGGAGATTCCCAGAGGTAACTAAAGTCGTTCAAGCTCATGGAGCGAATGTCCCATCTCTCATCCAGCGTCCTCCATACCGTATGGCGGAACCATCGGGTAGGACAACTTGACTGGATACCTGTGGTGACCCGGCCTTCCGGAGGGCCGCCAACACGTTCAAGTCACCCCGGCTCGCGTATGGGGTACCACCCGGGTGAGTGTGTGCGATCCAGCGCACATCATCATCGACAGGGACGCTCACAGATCGAGCCTTGCCGGAGTAGAGCCAGTAGGTTCCGCCACCACCATTACGTCCAGCTCCAGCTCGGTAGATTAGAGCGAACTCGACTCCGTGTTCCTCACTCAATGCTGCCATTTGGTCACCACTCAGGCGTCCAGGTATTTTCACCCCGGCACGGCCAGGCAAATCTGCACCGGAACCTTCAGCGGCTGTCGCACTGGTAACGGGAACGTCCATCTTCTTGCTAGCGGTCTTGAGGAGCTTTTTCCCTAGTGTCCGGACGGCTCCGCCAGCGCCGAGTACGCTGTAGATGTCAAGCCTGGTTTGTGTGTCCTGGTATAGCGAGGAGTCGGTGTCGACGCCCTTGCTGTCGACGAATTCTTCGTACGCGTCAGCGACACTGCATTTCCCGATCTTGCAAAGGGGCTTACTGAGCGCGGACGAGCCAATATCGGCGAGCTCTGCTAGCCAGTGTCCGGCCCCTGCAACTGCTTCTTTCCAGCCTCCGTGTGACTGGGGGTCTGACGGCTCGACATTGCACGAAACGGATACGGTATATCCGCCGGAGAAGTTGTAGCACGTCGCACCAGGGCTGCCGCTCTGGCTGTAGTTTGAGCTGCCCGTGATGGGTATCCCGCCGGATGAGGCGCCGCCGCCAGCGTGTCCGCTGCCGTTTGAGACGACCGCGACTGCGGCTACTGCCGCGATGACTGCCAGCATGATTGCGCCGGAGATCGGGTCGAAGAACTCGCCGTCAGGGTCGGAGAAGGTGACCGGATTGTTGTTGCTGTAGGCGTAGCCGTTGATCTGTTGGGGATCTTTGAGGTCGCCGACAGGGTCGACGCTGATGAAGCGTCCGGTTGTTGTGTCGTATTCGCGGGATCCGAGGTGAGTGAGGCCGGTCGGGTCTTCGGATCCTCCGACGAATCCCTTTTCGCCGCGCCAGTTGGCGGGTTTTTCAGTGCCGCGGTCCTCGCCGAACGGCTTGGAGGGGCGGCGGGTGAGGGCCTGGGTGGCGGCGTCGACCTGCAGGGCAGCGGTGCCGTGGTGATCGGTGCACAGCCAGGTCAGGTTGCTTGGGGTGCGCATCGCGACGGTCTTGCCGGCATGCGTGTAGTAGCGGGTGGCGGTGACGTTTCCGCCTGCTTTGTCGAGGCGGAGTTCGGTCTCGGCCAGGTAGAGGGTGGTGCCGGTGTCGTCGCGGCGGATGAGCCGGTTGCCGTCGCCGTCGTTGAGGAACGTGGTGGTGGCGCCGCTGGCTTCGGTGACCTTTTCCAGTTCGCCTTCGACGTCCCAGTCGAGGGTCTGGGTGGTGCCGTTGAGGTTGCGGGTCTTGGTGGCTCCGTTCTCCCAGTAGGTGTAGCTGTTCGTCGTCTGGGTGCCGGAGGCCAGGCTGGTGACCGTGTTGGCCAGGGCGTGCGGGCGGGGCTGGTCGGTGGTCTTGTAGGTGTAGGTGGTGGTGGCAGCGCCTCCGGTTGCGAGGTGGTCGGTGGCGGTCTTGCGGTTTCCGGTCGAGTCGTAGGTGAAGCTCTGCCAGTACGGTGCGCGGCCGCCGACAGTGCTGGCGGTGGGTGTGGTGGCGCAGTCGGTGGTGGCGGTCCAGGCGGTCTTCAGGCGGCGGTGGCCGTCGTAGTCGAAGCACTGCTTGTCGCCTGGACTGGTGGAGCGGTCGTCGATCTCGGTGGGGTTTCCGGCCTTGTCGTAGCGGTAGTAGACGTCGGCGTCGGTGCCGGTGTGGGTTTCGGAGACGACGGTCTGGCGGGCCAGGCGCTGGGTGCCGTCTTCGTAGGAGTAGTTGATGTCGGTCCAGTCGGCGGAGGAGGAGACGCCCAGGGTGGTGCGTATGTGTTCGCCGGCCGGGAGGTAGTCGGTGTTCTGGACGATGCCGGTCAGGCCCTGGAGGGTGTCCGGGAGCCGGGTGGAGGTGTAGCCGTAGGTGAGGGTCTCGGCGGCGAGCCCGCCCATGGCGGGGATGGTGCGCTTTTGCAGCGTGCCGTCGAGGTTGTAGGTGTTGTTGATGGCGTAGGCGCCGGTGCCGGCGAGTGCTCCTTCCTTGGTGCTGATCGTGTACTGCTCCTTCAGCACCCGGTAGAGCTTGTCGTAGGAGGCGTTGGTGATGGCGTAGACGTCACCGGTCTTGCCTCCGACATAGCGGATGCTGGAGGTGAGCTGGCCCTTGGCGATGGTGTCGTAGGACCAGCGAGCCAGTATCTTCGCGTCGTCGGGGGTGGGCACGCCGTCGACGAGGGGCACGGCGCCGTTGACGCGGGCGGTCTGCCGGCCGAGGTTGTCGTAGGTGTAGCCGATCGTTTTGTTGCGGGCATCGGTCGCGGCGACGACCTGGTCGAGGTCGTTGTACTCGGTGGTGGAACTGCCGGCGTCGGGGTCCGAGGCGCTGGTCTGCCGGCCGAGGAAGTCATAGCCGTAGGACCAGATGTTGCCGTCGTCGTCCTTGACCGTCTTCAGGCGGTCGGCGTGGTCGTAGGCGTAGGTGAAACCGCTGTAGTCGGTGGTGACAGTGTTGCCGTTGTACTCGCGCTTCTCCGCCAGGCGGCCGCGGGCGTCGTATTCCTCATAGACGGCCGGGGCGCCGTCGGGCGGGAGGACGGTGGTCGCGTTGCCGTCGTAGGTAGTGGTGGTGCGTGAGTGCTCCTGCCCGTTGACCAGGTTCTTCTGCACTGTGGGGCGTCCCGCGCCATCGAAGATGGTTTCGGTGCCGGCGGGTGCAGCAGTGATCAGCGTGGCGAGGGCGCCGGTGGGGGCTTTGCTGTCGATGTACTGTGCGGCGGTTTCGACTGCGAGACCGCGGGTGTCGTACTTGGTTTCGGAGATCACCCGGCCGGTGCCGGTAGCAGCGGGCACCTGGACCTGCCGCGGGCGCAGCAGTGCGTCGTAGATGGCGTACTGGGTGAGGTACGTGGTGCCGTCGTTGTTCAGGGACTTGGTCGCCACCCAGGAGGCGGCACCGGACTGCACTTTGTACTCGTACTTCTGGCTGGGCGTCTGCCCGGCCGCGCGGTCGCGGTCGGCCAGCCAGACGTCGGTGAGGCGGCCGAGAGCGTCGTAGGCGAGTTCGGTGCGGTTGCCGTTGGCGTCTGTCCGGGAGAGGTCCACTCCCCAGTCGGGAGCGTGCTCGGCGGTTGCTGTGTGGCCGGCGGCGTTGGTGGTCGCCGTCTGGGTGACGGGTCCGCCGGTGGCCGGGGTGTAGGCGATGTGCTTGGTTCGGGTGCCCTTGGTGTTCCAGGTGTCCGTCGGGCGGCCCAGCGTGTCGTAGGCGGCGGTGCTGACGGTCTGGTATTGGCCGGATCCGTCGGTGTTGTAGCCGACGAGGCGCTCGGTGCGGGTGGCATCGCCCTTGGTCGGGGCGGCTGCGTAAGCCTGGTTGTCGTAGGAAACGCGTGTCTCGGAGACCAGGTCGGTGGTCTTGGGATCGTTGGTGCGGTTGGGCGTCACCGAGCAGTCGGCGGAGACCTTCTCCACCCGCTTGGGGTAGGAGAGCATCCACTTGGTTTCGTCGGTGGCGTACCAGGTGCGGGTGCAGTCCTTCGATCCGCCGGCGTCGGTCTCCACGGTCAGAGGGAGGCCGCTGGTCGGGTCGTAGGTGGTGGTTGAGGTGGAGGTGAGCGTGCTGCCGCTGTTCAGGCGGGTGCGGGTGACCTCGGTACCGGTGCGGACCATGTAGCCGCGGACGGTGCCGTAAGAGTGGCCGTCGCTCGAAGTCTGTCGCGACCAGGGGGTGATGACCTTGGCGGAGACTTCCTGACCGGAAGTGCCGTTGTAGGTGATCTCCTCGCGGAGCTGGCCGGCGAACTCCTCGGAGTCGGCCTTGGATACGCCCTGGGAGTCGGTGATCGTCTCACTGCGGGTTCCGCTGGTCTGTTTGTCGCCGTCCATGCCGCGGTAGTACAGCGCGGTGATCTTCGAGCGGGTGCCGGAGGCTTCACCGACGGTGGTGGTGACCGTGTTGTAGCCGCGCCAGATGCCCCAGGTGCGGTACTTGGCCGGCGAGATGGGTGATTCGTCGTCGTAGGCCCAGGCACCGCCGCCGGTGTAGCTGTAGTTGGTCTCCTTCAGCGGTGCGCCGCCGGTCGGGTCGGATTCGGTGACCTGGGTGACGACGTACTTGTGGAAGAAGTCGGTGCGCGGCTGCGGGTCCTCCCCACTGGTGGGGTTGGTGGGCGGGATCCACTTGACCGGGTAGCAGCGCTTGGTGTTCTTGTCGAGTGCCGTGGGCAGGTTGGCGTCCGCCAGGCACTCGGGGTCGGAGTAGTTGACGGTCACGACCGAGCCGGTCTCGGAAGTGATCCTTCGGACGCGCCATTTGATGTAGGGCACAACGTCGTCACCGGTCTTGTCGACGCGGTTGTGCAGCTGGACGCCTTCGAACGTCACTGCCGGCAAGGTGATCGGCGAGCTGCCGGACTTGCCGGTGTGCTGGATGCTCTTCAGCCACAGACCAGGGGCGGAGCCGTCGCCCGGGTCGGGGAAGGAGTGCTCCATGTGCCAGGCGTTGACGTCGCGGAAGTCGGTGTCCGCGCCGGTGCCGGTGCCCTTGTAGACCTGCGTGGTGACGTCGGTGAGCCGCTTGCGGGTGAAGAATGACGGCGCGTTGCGATCGGTGCAGGTGGTGTTGGCGGCGCAGATCTGGTCGAACGGCACATCCGGCCAAGCCGCCTTGTTCGTCGCGGTCAGAGAGGTGCAGGTTTCCCCACCGCTGACAGGTATGCACCGCTCGGCGACCGTGAACTTCACACGGGCTGCGGCAGGCTTGCTGAAGAGGGTGTCCGAGCGCTGACCGTAGTCGATACGGCTCAGATAGCCGCCTCGGTTGTAGGCGGTTCCGTTACCGGTGGAGGCGTTCTTGGCGTAGTAGTTGGTCTCTTTCGAGTACCAGTAGCTGGTGACGTTGCCGTGCGGATCAACCACGTAGTCGAGGTTCCAGCGCCATGCCTGGCTCTTGGCCCGACCCGCGAAGGTGGTCCCGCCGGAGTAGCCGGGTTCGCCGGAGTCGTCGCCGAAGACGGGCACGGTCCAGGTGGAGTTGGTGACGGGGTCGTCGGCGGCGGTACCGTTGTCGGACCAGCCGGGCAGACGGTTCTTGCCGAAGACGTACTGGGTGCCGTCGGTGGCGGTGATGGTCCAGTACTCGCCCTTGTCACCATCGTCGCCGTCATCGCCGTTGACGGCGCCGGTGCCGCGCGTGACCTTCTCGCCATCGTCGCTCTTGAGATGCCAGCCGTTGGCGTCCTTGATCAGTGGGCTGGACTTCCCGTTCAGGACGACGGAGGCGTTGTCTTCTTTCCAGCACAGGTCGGCTTTGCCGTCCTGGCCGTCGTCGTCGCAGGAGCCGTATGAACGCTCGATATAGGACGTCGGTACCTCGAAGCCCTCACCCACCCAGGAGGGCTGGGCGGAAGTGGAGGAGGTGTGTCCGTCGATGCTCTGCGCGGAGTAGCCCAGCGACACCGTCGGGGGCGTACCCGCCGGGGCGGGTACCACATCCATCGGATAGGACCAGGTGAAGTCGCCGTTGGAGCCGCCGCCTGCCCAGGTGGAGGACACCGACAGGGGGGTGGCCTGGTAACTGCCCTGGTCGGAGGACGCGGCCGCGGACAGCGCCACCACCATCGTTGTCCCGGCCGCGCTCGTGGCCCGGCGGGTGGTGACCTGGGTGGTGAGGGTGCTGTGCTCGGCGTCGTTGCTGGTGGGCAGTACGTGCGTGGTGCGGCACTGCTGCTTGTTGGGAGTGGTCAGTGCGCAGGCCGGCAGTTCGATGGCGCGCAGGCGGGAGGCCCAGGCACCGCCATAGGCGTGAGCGAAGCCGCTGTAATCGACGCTCAGGGACAGACCAGATGCGCTGGTCTTGCCGTCGGTGCGCTGTACAGACAGCACCAGGCCCTCGATGCCCAGTTTTTTGGCCAGCTTGCGATCCAGAACGGTGACCTTGGCACCGCCGGGTGCATACGCCAGTTGTGCGGCCTTCGCCTTGGTCTTGGCCTTGGGGCGGGTGGGGGCGGCCACCGTCACCGGCATCCCCTTCGCCTTGACAGCCTTATGGCCTGCACCGGTGGGGAGCTCCACGACTGCGGAGCCCGGTGTGGGCCAGACGGGCTTGGTAGCGGCCTGCTTCCGGGCCTTGGCGGTGGCCGCGACAGTCGGGTCGTTCCTCTTTTGCGCCTTGGCCTTGAAGGCGACGGCCTTGCCGTACTTCGGCTTGGGCAGCGCGGTGTGGTCGCGACCGGCTTTCTCTGCCGGGGCCGCGCCCAGCAGCGTGGCCATCACAGCGGCGGTGACGGGCAGACTGATTGCAGTCAGCCTGCGCCTTCCCGCCCGCTGCCATGACCATGAGGACAGCGCGAATCTGCGCCTTGTCACAGTGGGTTCCTTCTGTCGGAATGAAGCGGTGTGCCGGGTCAGGGCGGCCCGGCACACCGCAGAAATCACGGCTGCGGCTCAGTCGGCGCAGCGCTGTCAGATTCAGCCGATGTCGACGGGAGGCTCGTCGACCTTCGACAATTCACTGATCTCCTGTTCAGACAGCACGCCGGCGTAGACCCGCAGGTCGTCAAGAAGGCCCGGGAGCGGATTGCCCCAGGTGCCGTTGTCGTGGCGTCGGGAGCGGCCCATCATCAGCGGTCCGGTCGGCTGGAAGACCTTGTCCACCAGGACGCCCTCTTCGGCGCCCTGTCGCTCACCGGTGACATAGAGCTTTGCGGACTGATTCGCCGAGTCGTAGACGCCGATGACGTGAACCCAGTTACCCGGAGGGTTGACCTCGTCGGAGGCCGTCGTGGCAGCAGGGCCGTTGAGGACGTCGGACTCATAGGTGCCGAAGTTCCAGTCGCCAACCGCCTGGCCGATCTCCTGCCGATACCACAGGCGGAAGGAGTTTCGCTGGTCACCGGGGTGGGCGAACACGGTGGGTGAATGGGCTCGGGTGGTGTCGTCCAGGCGGCTTTGGGCTGCAAGGTTGACCCATCCGGCCACCGTGAAGCTGCCGGACTCGTCCAGCCGTACCGGTGCGGTGAGGTGTCCCTCGGACGGCTCGTCAAGCTCGACGGCATTGCCGTGCCCGTAGTCGTCGGTGGTAACGAACTTTGCGCCGGGCTGCAGGGTGAGTGTGTTGCCGCGGCCTGTGGCGTCAGAGGCCGTGGTGCCGAGGGTCTCGTCCATCTGCCAGTGGGCGAGCAGTTCGGCTCTAGGATTCCCGGTCGCGGGGTCTTCCAGGTTCACCAGCGGAGCGAGCTCGTCCGGGAAGACCACCCGGTTGTAAGCCTGGACATGGTCCAGCTCACCATCGAAGTACGACGACGGACCGGCCGATCCCTTCATCCGCCCGATCTCGAAGGGTCCGTTCGCAGCCCACGGCGCGGTATAGGTAGTGGTTGCCTCGAGGCGGCCGTTGACGTACAGCCTCAGCTCTTGTTCCTGCCGGTCGTACACGGCCAGCAGATGGGTCCAGGCACCTGCCACCGGCGGTGTCGTGGAGATCGCCCGCACCACGGTGGCCCCGGACGAGGTGTCCTGGTCGTATCGGTTGAAGACCCACTTGCCGTAGGCATCGGAGTAGTACAGCTGGAAGGCACCGATGTTGGCGCCGTTTTGATTGGCGACCGTTCCGATGGTGTCGGTGCGCGCCAGTTTGGCCCAGGCGGAGACGGAGAAGCTGCCTGTGGTGTCAACAACCTTGCTGCTCGTGGCCGCGTAGTTGTTGCCCGTTCCCTTCCAGGCGGCCTGGTTGCGGCCCTTGGGTGACCACGACGCGGTGTCCAGGGTGAGCGGGTGGCTGGTGCCCTGGGCGTTGGAGGCGGCGGTGCCGGTGCTTTCGTCCAGCTTCCACACGGCTAGCGGTGCCGAGGGCTTGGCCACGTTGAAAAAGTAGTCCTTGCTCGTGCCCGGGTTGCCAGCCGCGTCATAGGTCTGGACTCGGAGCACGTTAACCAGGCGCTTGTTCGGTGTGATCGTGACTGTATGGGTGCTCGTGTTCGTGGTGTAGGTCTTGTCCTCGACAATCACACCGTTCAGCCGGATGACGTAGCGACGCACGTCTGTGGCCCCGGCTGAAATCTTGAACTGGCCAGTCATGCCGACGCTGCCGGTCTCCGGCGAGTTAGCACAAGTCTCACCCGCGCATTCCGGGTAGACGTTGTTCACCGAGGTCACCGTCGGCTGTGGCGGACCAGCGGCGTCGATCTTCAAGTAGCAGGATGCAGACCATGGTCCGTATACGTATTGGGTGTCTCCGCCGTAAGTGGCCTTGTACTGCGTCCGGGCGCGGAAGTGGTAGGTCTTGCCGCTGTCCAGGGTCGGTGTCCAGGTGCCGGCGGTGCCGCTGCTCGTCCATGCCGACGGCCGATAGGTCGTGGGGGTCGTGCTGCTGCCGGTGTACAGCTCGAACTCCGGTCGCACTACAGCCTGCGAGCCATCCGCCGATGTGGGAGTGGCCGTGAACCGCGGAGTCTCGTCCCGGATGTAGGGCGGGGAGGTCGAGGCAGAGCAGGCAGTGCTCGGATCGGCGACCTTCACATAGGACGGTGCGGTGTTCGGGACGCTGACGTAGGCAATCGACAGCTTCGGTTTGCGCTCGGCCGTGATGCGGTCGTCCTTGGGTGACATGAACTGCTTCCACGCCAGCGGGTCGCCCTCGTCCGCGCGGAGCCCCAGTGTGGTGGTGGTGTCCTTGGCCTTGGCCGTGTAGGCCACGGCGGCGGTGGCGTCGAACTCTACGGAGCCGTCCGGACAATCGGAGGAGAAGCCCTTGGCCGCGGACACGGTGTCCACCCGGGCCTTCCATGACGGCGGGCTCGACCACGTCCTCCCGGAGCTGATCGGGGACGTGCGCCACAGCTCGATGTCCTTCTTCGTGCAGTTGGCCGACCAGATCTCGTAGCCCGCGAAATCTGCGTGCAGGATCTTTTTCCCGGCCACTGCCCGGGTGTCGAACTGGAAGATCGAGCGGGACTTCTTGTTGTCCACGAACGCGTCGTAGCCCACCCCCAGGGCATGACTGGTATTCCAGAACGACGTACCGGGCATGTTGGACCACAACGATGTCCAGCCGACCAGCTTCGCGGACACAGTCGGCGGGTCGATCACCACCGGATACGAAGTGTCCGGGTCGGTGAGGAACTCCTGGTCCGGTACCACGGTCAACCGGTCGGTGGTCAGCGTCGCATCCGCAACTGCGGTGCGGGAGTCGGGTTCCGGGGTGACTGCATCGACCGGATCGGCGGCTTCACCTGCTGCGTCGGCGTCACCGGCTGACTCGGCCGATCCCATCATGGTGGTGGGACCGGTCTCTTTGCTGGAGGTGCCGGCGTCCCACATCAGCGGTGAGCCGCTGATGAAAGTGGGCCGTCCACCGTCGTCGACCAATGCGGTCACGCTGCCCTGAGTGCGGACCTTCAGGCCCTTCGTGCGGACCGGGTAGTCGATGCTGCCCAGCGAGGCTGCGGCCTCTGGAGTGCGCACCACGAGATTCTGGGTGAAGCCGTCCGGCAATACCTGCACCACCAGATCCACGTCCGGTCGCACCTGCTTGTACACGGCGTGCGAGCCGTCCAGCACCGGATCAGGCAGCGACCACGGCGAGAACACCTCATACGCGCGGCCATCCCGCTCGAACCGAACGAGCGGCTCCTCGCTGCCCCCGCCGGACAGGGTCATGTTGTGCGCGGCCCTCGGCGCCAGGGTGCCGTCGGCTTGCTGAACGAGGGTCGTGTCCACCGGCGTCCACACGCCGTCTTTTCGGACACGCTCCACCACCGCGGAGGACTCCGCAGTGAACGTGCCGTCCGCGTTCGCGAAGACCTGGTTCGTCTCCGTTGTGAAGCCCTGCACCGGAACCCGCCGACCGGTCTCCGCGGCCTTGCGGGATGCCTTCAACTCCGCCGACTCGGCCGGAAGCCCGTCGTCCTCCCAGAACGCGCGGCCCTTCGCCTCGTCGTTCGCCGGCACGGTGGAAGACCCACCAACGCTCGTATCGGCGCCACCGCCGTCCCCCTCGGACGCGCCTGCGGCGGAAGTCCCGCCCAAGAGGCCGGCTATTACAGCCGCCGACACGACGGCTCCGGCCGCTCTTGCGGCGGGCCGGCGCCATCGACGCCGACTATGCCCCACTCCCATGCCTCAACCCCAACTACCCGCAGAAAAGTACAAGTCGCGGCAGATTAAAGATCACGTAAGGAAGCGTTCAAGTGCCGGAAATCGGTCCAAGTAGGTGCTTGATGCAACGAACCATGCATGCAGTAACTGTGAAGACGATCACATGACGTCCTTACAACCTTTGCGAATCTTCCATACAGCAAACATGTGGACGGCATGCGCTTTCGCCAACCGCCTCGCAGGTGGTTGCTCGCCGCTCCTGCCACGCAACGTCCCCGCAACCTGCCAGCAGGGCCAGCCGGTTCCAGCCAGGGCGGCTACAGCCGGTGCAAACGAGCGAACTCATCAGCACGCAAGGAGCGAGGCTCGACAGATGCCCTACTGAGAACAGAGGCGCGGATGCGAGGCGATTAGCATCACCCCGCTGCTTCAACTACCCCTGATCGCGCAGGGGACTGGCGTTCCACTGGGGGTTTCATGGCCAAGCGTGCCGCCGCGACTGTCGTCGCCTCACTTACGATCACATGCCTGTGCACCTCGACAGCCACTGCGGACACCCGCGTGGGGGACACGCAGGTCCTCTCCGCCTCCATCAACGGCGGCAAGCCTGTCGTGAGCGGAACGTCCGCAGGGGCGTCCTTCACCGTCACCGTCACCGCCAGCGACCCCGAGGGCATCGACTACATCGACTCGTTCCTGTACAGGGGGCCCATCACCGACCCCACCGGCGGCCTCGCAGCAGTACGTGAACCGGAATGCACCGTGTCCAACGACGTCACCACACGCTGCACCTGGCAATTCATGCTAAGTGAAGGGTTCCTCCAGAACCCCGATGCCGGAACCTGGCGGCTCCACGTCAACGCAACGGCCAAGGACGGCGACTATCACTGGAAGGAATCCGCAGCGTCCGTCAACATCCAGCGCGCCTCGAAGCTGACGGCCAACGCCTCGCCCGAGCCCGTGGTCAAGGGCAAGCCCATCACCATCACCGGCGCACTCAGCCGAGTCAACTGGACCGACTCCAGGTATCACGGGTACGCCAACCAGCCCGTACGCCTGCAGTTCCGCACGCCCAGCGGCGCCTACAGCACCGTCAAAACCGTAACGTCGAGCTCCACGGGCTACCTCAAGACCACCGTCACCGCCAGCCGGGACGGATACTGGCGCTACAGCTACGCAGGCAACACCACCACCGCGGCCGTCAACGCACCAGGCGACTTCGTCGACGTACGGTAGACAGGGCTGATCTCGGCGACACTGCTCTCCAGCAGCCCGGCGAATTGGATCATGACGCCCGTTCCCTAATGTGCGAGGCGGACGCGTCGGCGTGGGCTGTGAGCTGCCGTCATCCTGCTGACGGCGGTCCTGGGAAAGTGGGGGCCCCGCCGCTCGTACGGTCGGCCAGGCTTCGCGGCCGGCCGCCGTCACAACTCAGGGCTCTTGGCCCGATCCGCTGAGGGTAAAAAGCAAGCCGGGGAGGCTCCGGGATCTTACGAAGCCACTCGAAGCGGCCAGTAACGTGGAATCGCGCGGCGACCGGAAGCCTTCGGCCCGGCTAAAAGTCCCAGAGAAGCCCCAGAGGCGCCGCCACACCCCTTCTCGTCTCACGTTCATGCGCGTCGGAAGGGGTGTGTCGGCGCCTTTTCTGAAGGCTCTCAGATGTCCCGGAAGATCTCGATCTGCGCCCCGATCGAGTTCAGGCGCTCGGCGAGGTCCTCGTAACCGCGGTTGATGACGTACACGTTGCGCAGCACCGACGTGCCCTCGGCCGCCATCATCGCCAGCAGGACGACCACCGCGGGCCGCAGGGCCGGCGGGCACATCATCTCGGCGGCGCGCCAGCGGGTCGGGCCCTCGACCAGCACCCGGTGCGGGTCCAGGAGCTGGAGCCGCCCGCCGAGGCGGTTGAGGTCGGTCAGGTAGATCGCCCGGTTGTCGTAGACCCAGTCGTGGATGAGGGTCTGGCCGGAGGCGGCCGCCGCGATCGCCGCGAAGAACGGGACGTTGTCGATGTTCAGGCCGGGGAACGGCATCGGGTGGATCTTGTCGATCGGCGCCTCCAGCTTGGAGGGCCGGACCGTCAGGTCGACCAGGCGGGTACGGCCGTTGTCCGCGAAGTACTCGGGGCTGCGGTCGTGGTCGAGGCCCATCTCCTCCAGGACCGCCAGCTCGATCTCCAGGAACTCGATCGGCACTCGGCGCACCGTCAGCTCGGACTCGGTGACCACCGCGGCGGCCACCAGGCTCATCGCCTCCACCGGGTCCTCGGAGGGGGAGTAGTCGACGTCGACGTCGATGTTCGGCACACCGTGCACGGTGAGCGTGGTGGTGCCGATGCCCTCCACCTTGACGCCCAGCGCCTCCAGGAAGAAGCACAGGTCCTGGACCATGTAGTTGGAGGAGGCGTTGCGGATGACCGTGACGCCGTCGTGCCGGGCGGCGGCCAGCAGCGCGTTCTCGGTCACCGTGTCGCCGCGCTCGGTCAGGACGATGGGCCGGTCGGGACGGACCGAGCGGTCGACCCGCGCGTGGTACTGGCCCTCGGTGGCCGCGATGTCCAGACCGAACCGACGCAGCGCGATCATGTGCGGCTCGATGGTCCGCGTGCCCAGGTCGCAGCCGCCGGCGTACGGCAGCTTGAAGTGGTCCACGCGGTGCAGCAGCGGGCCGAGGAACATGATGATGGAGCGGGTGCGGACGGCGGCCTCGGCGTCGATCGAGGCCATCTCCAGCTCGGCGGGCGGGACGAGTTCCAGGTCGACGCCGTCGTTGATCCAGCGGGTGCGCACGCCGATGGAGTTGAGCACCTCCAGCAGGCGGTACACCTCCTCGATCCGCGCCACCCGGCGCAGCACCGTGCGCCCCTTGTTCAGCAGCGAGGCGCACAGCAGCGCCACGCACGCGTTTTTGCTGGTCTTCACGTCGATGGCGCCGGACAGGCGGCGGCCGCCGACCACGCGCAGATGCATCGGACCCGCGTAGCCCAGCGACACGATCTCGCTGTCCAGGGCTTCACCGATACGGGCGATCATCTCAAGGCTGATGTTCTGGTTGCCGCGCTCGATGCGGTTGACCGCGCTCTGGCTGGTACCGAGCGCCTCCGCGAGCTGTGCCTGCGTCCAGCCCCGGTGTTGCCGGGCGTCACGAATGAGCTTGCCGATGCGTACGAGGTAGTCGTCTGACATGAGGTTGAGGTTATCTCAGATATGAGATGGCGCCCGCTGTGGGGTCCGTTCAGGTGGTGTCGGTGACGGTCCGTCAACAGCGCCTGGCCCAACGGTATGACAATACCCGGAAAGAACCGGGCAAATCATCTAATGTCGCGCGGCGCTCGGTCGTCCCGGCAACCCTGCTGCGTGCGTACCCCTCTGAGTCCCCGAAGGGGGATCCATGTCCCCGAAGGGGGATCCATGAGAACAGCGAGATGTACCGGTATGTCGCCGCCGCGCCGCTCGCCGGCTGCTGCGCGCTCGTCTCCTGCGGTACGCGGCGCACGGGGCCGGGTGCCGGTCCGCACCGCGCGACCGCGCCGCCCGTGCCCTCGCCCGCCGGCGGAAGGCCGTGTACGGCGACCGCGGCCGCATGTCCGTGCCGGCGCCCGCCGGGATGGACGCCGGTCTGGACCGGTACCCGCCCGGCTGCCGGTCCTGGAGTGCGTGCCGGGCCGGGTCGGGCCGGGTTGGGCATGACCAGTCGCCGCCCATGTACTAGAGTTATCTCGACATCGAGATATCTGCCGAGGCGCACCGCAGCCGGCCACTCCGGTAAGGGTTACCTAACTTAGCCTTACCTTAGCGGATCGGCCAAGCCCGCGTGGCGGCAGGATGCGGTGGTACGCGCACATCAATGAAGGAGACTGTCGTGTCGGCGAACAGCTTCGACGCCCGCAGCACGCTGCGCGTGGGCGACGAGTCGTACGAGATCTTCCGGCTGGACAAGGTGGAGGGCTCGGCCCGGCTGCCGTACAGCCTCAAGGTCCTGCTGGAGAACCTGCTCCGCACGGAGGACGGCGCGAACATCACCGCCGACCACATCCGCGCCCTCGGCAACTGGGACTCGCAGGCGCAGCCGTCCCAGGAGATCCAGTTCACGCCGGCCCGCGTGATCATGCAGGACTTCACCGGCGTTCCCTGTGTCGTGGACCTCGCCACGATGCGTGAGGCCGTGAAGGAGCTGGGCGGCGACCCCGCCAAGATCAACCCGCTGGCCCCGGCCGAGCTGGTCATCGACCACTCCGTCATCGCCGACAAGTTCGGCACCAACGACGCCTTCGCGCAGAACGTCGAGCTGGAGTACGGCCGCAACAAGGAGCGCTACCAGTTCCTGCGCTGGGGCCAGACCGCCTTCGACGAGTTCAAGGTCGTCCCGCCCGGCACCGGCATCGTCCACCAGGTGAACATCGAGCACCTGGCCCGCACGGTGATGGTCCGCAACGGGCAGGCCTACCCGGACACCCTGGTCGGCACCGACTCGCACACCACCATGGTCAACGGCCTCGGCGTCCTCGGCTGGGGCGTCGGCGGCATCGAGGCCGAGGCCGCGATGCTCGGCCAGCCGGTCTCCATGCTCATCCCGCGCGTCGTCGGCTTCAAGCTGACCGGTGAGCTCAAGCCGGGCACCACCGCCACCGACCTCGTGCTGACCATCACCGAGATGCTCCGCAAGCACGGTGTCGTCGGCAAGTTCGTCGAGTTCTACGGCGAGGGCGTGGCCGCCACCTCGCTCGCCAACCGCGCCACCATCGGCAACATGTCGCCGGAGTTCGGCTCGACCGCCGCGATCTTCCCGATCGACGCCGAGACGATCAACTACCTCAAGCTCACCGGCCGCTCCGCGCAGCAGCTCGCGCTCGTCGAGGCGTACGCCAAGGAGCAGGGCCTCTGGCTGGACCCGCAGGCCGAGCCGGACTTCTCCGAGAAGCTCGAGCTGGACCTGTCCACGGTCGTCCCGTCGATCGCCGGCCCGAAGCGCCCGCAGGACCGCATCGTCCTCGCCGAGGCCGCCGAGCAGTTCGCCAAGGACGTCCTCAACTACGTCGAGGTCCCCGCCGCCGAGGCCGGCACCGCCGCCTCCCCGGTGGACGAGGCGAGCGCCGAGTCCTTCCCGGCCTCCGACGCCCCGGCCTACGGCCACCAGGAGAACGGCGCGGGCGCCCCGCAGCACGCCGAGGGCACCGGCGCGGCCGTCCCGTCCAACCCGGTCACCGTGACCGCCCCCGACGGCTCGACGTACGAGATCGACCACGGTGCGGTGACGGTCGCGGCCATCACCTCCTGCACCAACACCTCCAACCCGTACGTCATGGTCGCCGCGGCGCTCGTCGCGAAGAAGGCCGTGGAGAAGGGCCTGACCCGCAAGCCGTGGGTCAAGACCACCCTCGCCCCGGGTTCGAAGGTCGTCACCGACTACTTCGACAAGGCGGGCCTGACCCCGTACCTCGACAAGGTCGGCTTCAACCTCGTCGGCTACGGCTGCACCACCTGCATCGGCAACTCCGGCCCGCTGCCGGAGGAGGTCTCCAAGGCCGTCAACGACCACGACCTCGCGGTCACCTCGGTCCTCTCCGGCAACCGGAACTTCGAGGGCCGGATCAACCCCGACGTCAAGATGAACTACCTGGCCTCCCCGCCGCTGGTCGTCGCGTACGCCATCGCGGGCTCCATGAAGGTGGACATCACCAAGGACGCCCTGGGCACCGACCAGGACGGCAACCCGGTCTACCTGAAGGACATCTGGCCCTCCGAGGCCGAGGTCAACGACGTCGTGGCCAACGCCATCGGCGAGGACATGTTCAACAAGTCCTACTCCGACGTCTTCGCGGGCGACGCCCAGTGGCAGGCGCTCCCGGTCCCGACCGGCAACACCTTCGAGTGGGACGCCGAGTCGACCTACGTCCGCAAGCCCCCGTACTTCGAGGGCATGGAGATGGAGCCGGCCCCGGTCGCCGACATCACCGGCGCCCGCGTGCTCGCCAAGCTGGGCGACTCGGTCACCACCGACCACATCTCCCCGGCCGGTGCGATCAAGGCCGACACCCCGGCCGGCAAGTACCTCACGGAGCACGGCGTCGAGCGCCGCGACTTCAACAGCTACGGCTCGCGCCGCGGCAACCACGAGGTCATGATCCGCGGTACGTTCGCCAACATCCGCCTGCGCAACCAGATCGCGCCGGGCACCGAGGGCGGCTACACCCGCGACTTCACGCAGGACGGCGGCCCGGTCGCCTTCATCTACGACGCCTCCCGCAACTACATCGAGCAGGGCATCCCGCTGGTCGTCCTGGCCGGCAAGGAGTACGGCTCCGGTTCCTCCCGCGACTGGGCGGCCAAGGGCACCGCGCTGCTCGGCGTCAAGGCCGTCATCGCCGAGTCGTACGAGCGCATCCACCGCTCGAACCTCATCGGCATGGGCGTCCTGCCGCTCCAGTTCCCGGAGGGCGCCTCGGCGCAGTCCCTCGGCCTGACCGGTGAGGAGACCTTCTCCATCTCCGGCGTCACCGAGCTGAACGAGGGCCGCACCCCGCGCACGGTCAAGGTCACCACCGACACCGGTGTCGAGTTCGACGCGGTCGTCCGCATCGACACCCCCGGCGAGGCCGACTACTACCGCAACGGCGGCATCATGCAGTACGTGCTGCGCAGCCTGATCCGCAAGTAGGCGACAGCGGCACGGCCGTTCGAGGGCCGCATCCCCGGCGCCGGGGATGCGGCCCTCCGCGTTCCCGGCGTCGAGAGGGAAGAGCACCCGAAGTCGTAGGCCACTTCGACCGGTTCGGGTATGGAACTGAAGGGCCGCCGTCTTCTACGCTTGGTTTCGGTAGCGGTGAGTAGTCTTCTGGGTGCCCGGGGTGGCGGGACGGCCGGCAATCCGTCCCGCTTTTCGGGGTACTCGCCTGCGGCGGTGCACAACCGTCCACTAAAATGAACGGGCGCCGCAGTCCAGGCACATCGGGGGAGCAGGAGGGGCTGAGGTGGGGCATGGGGGGGAACCCTTATGGCGCAGGAGCAGCATGTGTGGCAATGAGAACGAATGCCTGGAGGTCGCCGTGCGAGAGCACCTGGTCTTCGCGCGCGACTCCAAGCAGCCACGACACGCGCCCCTGTCCTTCACCGCTGTCGCCTGGACGGAGTTCCTCCGTGCCGTCGTCCAGGAGGATCCGCACGGCCCGTGACGTTCTCATCGAGCCATCGGCAACAGGTAGGGGGACTTATGCGTGCCGAGGCATCTCCGGTCCAGCAGGCGGGAGGCGGGGCACCGAGGCCGAAACGGGCCGTGGCCGGTGCGGTCGCGCTCTCCGTGGGTGCGGGCGCGGCGGCCACGCTGGCCGCGGCACTCGCCTCGATGCTCGTCGACAGCGTGACGACGAGGCGGATCCTGTGGGTCGCCGTCGCCGTCGCGGTGGCCGTCGGGGCGGGCATCTGGTGGGCGGAGGGCGGCCCTACGGCGCTCCGACCTGATTCTGATCGCCTTGCGCACCGTTCTGCGCCTGGTTCGCCGGAGCGGTAGCGGCGGCCCGGCGCTCCTTGCGCCGCCTGCGCAGCAGTGCCGTCACCGCCGTGATCAGTGTGGTGCTCATGAGGGTTGCCACCACGGTGGCCGGCTTCGGCCACGGCAGCTTGAGGTGCCCGGCCGCGTGCAGCGACACGAGCGTCCAGGCCGTCATCGCCAGGGCCACGAGGAGCACCCCGCCCGCGATCAACGCGACCTGCACCTTCCACGCGTGGCGCGCCTTCTCTATCGCTATCAGATTCCGGGTGTGCTCCGGATTCTGCATGGCCAGAGACTTGAGCTCCTCATCGGACATCCCGGCTGCCTCGGCACCGGGTGCACCGGTGAGGCCCAGGTTCTGCAGACCCTGCCATATCGACCTGAAGACCACGTCGGTCCTCCCCCTGGCTCCGCCGCCCACGGATTCCGCGTGTACTAGCGGGTCCCGAGGTCCTGCTTGATGCGACCGATCAGGTCGAGGGACTCGGTGTCACCGAGCGCAAGATCCATGATCGTTTGGAAGCACTCCTGATAGCGGGCCAGCAGCTCCATGTCCTCGCCGCCGGTCATGCTGCCCGCCGCGTGCTCCAGGTACAGCAGATCGTCGTCGTCCGGAAAGCCCAGCAGGACGAAGCTGCCCAGTGTGCTGTAGTGCGCGCCGGCCGAGAAGGGCAGGACGCGGAGCCGCACCCGGTCGCGCGCGCCGAGGTCGAGCAGCTGCTCCAACTGCTCGGCGAGCACGTCCTTCCCGCCGATCTCCCGGCGCACCGCGGCCTCGTCCAGGACGAGCGTGGCGACGGGCCCCTCCCCGCTGTCGAACATCCGCTCCCGCCGCTCCATCCGCAGGTCCACCACGCGCCGGGCCCGTTCCCGGTCCAGACCGCGCGGGGCGAGGAGCGCCTCGGCGTAGCCGCGGGTCTGGAGGTGTCCGGGGACGACGATGGGGTGGTACGTGTTCAGGGACGTCGCCGCGCTCTCGTAGCCCAGGTACTGCGCGAACTGCGGGCTGACCACCTCGTGGTACTTGGACCACCAGCTGGGGCCCTTGCTCCCGCGGGCGGCCTCCTCCAGCTCGCGGACCCGGTCGGGGTCGCGGACCTCGTACAGCCCCAGCAGCGCGCGCAGATCGCTGACGGACACGCTGACCGTGCCGGTCTCCACCCGGATCAGCTTCGACTGCGACCACTCGACCCGCTCGGCCGCCTCACGCTGGCTCAGACCGGCCCGCTCACGCGCCTGTCGCAGGGCCAGGCGCAGTTTCCGCCGGTTCAGACTGGGGTCCACGGGGGGTGTCATCGCCGCTCCTTCGACCGTGCACGTACCCGGAACCCGATCGGCCATGCACAGAAAGCTTCAAGCTGTTGGACAACTCCATTATGCCCCGAGCTTTCTGCATAGAGCCGAACCGCGTGGGCGCGACCCATGGCCCTGCTCGTCCGCCCCCTTCGCCCCCTCCAACGCGCGAACGGCCGCCGCGGATCCCGGAACGTCGTCCGGCGACCGCCGGGCCGGAGCGAAGGGGCGCGCGGGAGCGCGAAAACGCGGCGGAGGGCCACTGATGTGCGCCCCCCGCCGGAGCCGAGGCCGAAAACGCCGAAGGTCCCCGATGTGCGCCCCCCCCCGTGGCCGAGGCAGAAAACGGCGAAGGGATACCCGGGCGCACCCCAGCAGCCCGAGCCGTCACGCGCCCCCGCAGCCCAAAGCTCCGTCACGTGCCCCCGCAGCCCAAAGCTCCGTCACGCGCCCCCGCAGCCCGAGCCGTCACGCGCCCCCGGACGCGGTCAGCACGTGCCCCGGGCCGCGCTCAGCAGTCGAGCAGACCGCCGGGGTCCGGCAGTGTCAGTTCGGCCCAGATGACCTTTCCCTGCGGCGAGTAGCGCGTGCCCCAGCGTTCGGCCAGCTGCGAGACGAGGAACAGCCCCCGGCCGCCCTCGTCGGTCGTCGCGGCGTACCGCAGGTGCGGCGAGGTGCTGCTGCCGTCGGCCACCTCGCAGATCAGCGTGCGGTCGCGGATCAGCCGGACCCGGACCGGATCGCAGCCGTAGCGGATGGCGTTGGTGATCAGCTCGCTCAGCACCAGCTCCATGCCGAAGCCCAGTTCGGACAGGCCCCACTCCTCCAGCTTCTCGGAGATGGCGAGGCGCATCCCCGACACGGCCGCGGGGTCGCGCGGCACGTCCCAGTCGGCGACGTTCCCGGCCGGCAGCGCCCGGGTGCGCGCGATGAGCAGGGCGACGTCGTCCCCCGGGCGCTCGGGCAGCAGCTCCTCCAGCACCGCCTGGCAGCTCTCCTCCGGAGACCGCCCGGGGTGCCCGGCCAGCGCCCGGCGCAGCAGCTCCATGCCCTCGTCCAGGTCGCGCGAGCGGTCCTCGATGAGGCCGTCGGTGTACAGGACGAGCTGGCTGCCCTCGGCCAGCACCAACTCCGCCGTCAGGAACGGCATGCCGCCCAGGCCCAGCGGCGGTCCGGCCGGCAGCTCGGGGAAGGTGACGCTGCCGTCCGGCGCGACCAGCGCGGGCGCCAGGTGCCCGGCCCGGGCCATGACGCAGTGGCGTGTCACCGGGTCGTAGATCGCGTACAGACAGGTGGCGCCGACGACCTCGCCCGCCGACTGGGCGCAGGCCTCCTCCTGGTCGATGCGGCCGACCAGCTCGTCCACGTGACTGAGCAGTTCGTCGGGCGGCAGATCCAGGGTGGAGAAGTTGTGTATCGCGGTCCGCAGCCGGCCCATCGTCGCCGCGGCGTGCAGGCCGTGCCCGACCACGTCGCCGACGGCCAGCGCCACCCGGCCGCCCGGCAGGGGGATCACGTCGAACCAGTCGCCGCTCACACCCGACTGGGCGGGCAGGTAGCGGTAGCCGACCTCCAGGGCGCTCTGCTCGGGCAGGGCCCGCGGCAGCAGACTGCGCTGGAGGGTGACCGCCAGCGCGTGTTCACGGGTGTAGCGGCGGGCGTTGTCGATGCTGACGGCGGCCCGGGCCACCAGCTCCTCGGCCAGGGACAGCTCCTCCTCGTCGAAGGGCTCCCGTTTGGAGCGCCAGAAGTTGGCCATGCCCAGCACGACACCGCGGGCCTGGATGGGGGCGGCGATGAGCGAGTGGATGCCGTAGTCCAGGATCTGCCGGGTCCGTTCCGGGTCCTGCGCCTGCCAGCCCTCGGCGGCCGACAGATCGGTGACCAGTTCCGAGCGGCCGGAGCCGTAGCCGCGGGCCTGGGGTGTGGACGGCAGGAAGTCGATCAGCCGGCCCTGTTCGTACAGCGGGTGGTCGTCCCGGATGCCGCCCACGGCGACGCGCCGCATGTACGTCGCGGTGGGGGACGGCTCCTCGCCGTGCAGCACGCCGTCGGCCAGGTCCACGGTGACGAAGTCGGCGAACCGCGGGACGGCGACCTTGGCCAGCTCGTCGGCGGTGCGGACCACGTCGAGGCAGGTGCCGATGCCGAGGCCCGCGTCGTACAGCAGCTCCAGCCGCTCCCTGGCCACCTCCGCGCGGCCCGAGACGGCCTGGAGCTCGGTGGAGTCGCGGAGCGTCACCACGGTGCCCCTGGGGCCGCCCGCGTGGTCCGTCGGGCGCTGGTTGACCGCCAGCAGGCGTCCGCCCGCGAAGTGCACCTCGTCGCTCGCCTCGCGCCCGGAGACGAGCAGCTCCACCATGGCCGGCTCCAGGTCGGACAGCTCCCGCACGTCTCGCCCCTCCGCCTCGGCGGGCAGCTCCAGCAGCCGCCTGGCCTCGTCGTTGGCGAGCAGCAGCCGGCCGTCGTCCCCGACGATGAGCACGCCCTCGCGCACCGAGTGCAGCACCGCGTCGTGGTGCTCGTACATCCGGGTCATCTCGTCCGGGGCCAGGCTGTGGGTCTGCCGCCGCAGCCTGCGGCCCACCAGGGCCGTACCGCCGATCGACACCAGGAGCGCTCCGGCGCCGGCGGCCAGGATGATCGGCAGCTGCCGGTCCACCTGGCTGGTCACGTTCTTCACCTTCATCCCGGCGGAGACCAGGGCGGTCACGCGGCCGCGGGCGTCGGTGACCGGGACGGTCGCCTGCACCTCGTCGCCGAGCGGGCCGTGCACGCTCTCCGTGTACACCTTCCCGGCCAGCGAGGGGCCGATGGCGCCCACGAACCGTTGGCCGATCTTGCCCGGCAGCGGATGGGTGTAGCGGATGCCGTGGGTGTCCATGACCACGATGAAGTCGACGCCCGCGGACTTGCGTCCCGCCTCGGTGAGCGGCTGGAGCGTCGCGGACGGGTTCGCCGAGTCCAGGGCCCGCAGCAGGCCGGGGGAGTGCGCGAAGGTCTGCGCGACGGCTATGGAGCGCCGCCGGGCCTCCGTGCTCGTGTCACGTTCCGATTGGAGGACGAGAGCGATGACGCCGCAGATGACGAGCGCGACCACCAGCGCCACCTGAAGGAGCAGAACCTGCCCCGCGACACTGCGCGGGCTTCGGCCGACCACGGCACGCCATGCAATACGCCTGAATCGGGCGAATCGGTCCGACATGCGCCATTTGTAGCACTGGCAGATGGTCGTGACTACGGCGTCCCAGTAGTTGGACGCATGTTTTTGCCGCCTCACCGGAAACACTGGTCGCATCTCGTCACTTGCGCACCACGTGTGCCGTGTGCGTGAGCGCTCCGGCGCGGGCTGTGCTCTGGGCGGACCCGGTGGACAGGGGCACCGGGTCCGCGAGCCGGACAGGGGAGGGGGGTGGGGGACCTGTCCGGAGGGGGTGACGTGTGGAGATGCCGTGAGCAGGATGATCGTGCGGCTTGTGCGCCGGTCGGCGCGCGACAACGTTGTCCTATGGTCTGTACAACTCTACCGCCCCAACGGACAACGATGTCAAGCCACTTGGTGCGACCCGGCCGGGTGACCCCGGGGCGTGCCTGCGGGGGCGCGGGCGGTCTTCCGTGGTACGGCTGGCGCACGCTACTGTCCCTGCGGCTTGTGCGACCTGTGGTGCGCGCCCCGTCCGTCAGGAGGAAGGGCCGCGCATGCGTTTCAGACCCACGTCCCTGCTGCTGGCCGTGCTTCTCGCGACCGGCGGCACATCCCCCGCCCTCGCGGCGAGCGCGGCTCCCCCCGCCCTCGTCGAGGACCCGACCCCGTACGTGGACCCGCTGATCGGCACCAGGAACGGCGGAGACGTCTTCCCGGGTGCCGTGGTGCCGTTCGGCATGCTCTCCTGGAGCCCGGAGAACACCCGCGGCGACGCGACGAGCACCGCCGCCCCGGGCGGCTACCACTACGACGCCCCCCGCATCCGCGGCTTCAGCCTCACCCACATGTCCGGCACCGGCTGCGCCGGCGGCAGCGGCGACATCCCGTTCTTCCCGTACGCCGGCGAGGTCACCTCCTCCCCGGCGAGCGACACGAAGGACGCCGTCTACGCGGCGGACTTCAGCCACGTCGACGAGACCACCGAGCCCGGCCACTACCGGGTCGGCCTGGCCTCCGGCGTCACCGCCGACCTCACCGCCACCGCGCGCACCGGCTCGGCCCGCTTCACCTACCCGGCCGGCAAGCCCGCGTCCCTCCTCGTGCGCACCGCCAACTCGGAGGTGGGCTCGACGGACTCGACGGTCAGGATCGACCCGGACACGCGCACCGTCTCCGGCTCGGTCACCTCCGGCAACTTCTGCGGCCACCTCGACCCCGAAGGCCGGCGCGCCTACTACACCCTCCACTTCACCGCCCGCTTCGACCGCGCCTTCCGGTCCACCGGCACCTGGCAGGACGACACGCTGCGGCCCGGCTCCCGGGAGGCGTCCGGCGGCACCGGCGGCTTCGCGCACGGCGGACGGCCGGTGGCCGGCAAGGGCGCCGGCGGGTACGTCGAGTTCGCCCCCGGCGACGGCCCGGTGCACGTCAAGGTCGGCATCTCCTACGTCAGCGCGGCGGCGGCCGCGGCGAACCTCGCCGCCGAGAACCCGCCGCGCCGCTCGTTCGACGCCGTCCGGGACGCGGCCCGGCGGGCCTGGCGGGAGCGGCTGGGCGCGGTACGGGTCGGCGGCGGCACGGACGCCGAGCGCACCACCTTCTACACCGCGCTGTACCACTCGCTGCTGCACCCGAACGTGATCAGCGACGCCGACCGCCGGTACCGCGGTGCCGACGGCGGGGTGCACACGGTCGGCAGGGGCCACCGGGCCCAGTACGGCACCTTCTCCGGCTGGGACGTCTACCGCGACCAGGTCCAGCTGCTCACCCTCCTCGACCCGGACACCGGCTCCGACATCGCCCAGTCGCTCTACGCGCTCGCCCGGCAGAACGGCGGGGTCTGGGACCGCTGGCTGCACGGCGCGAGCGGCACCCATGTCATGAACGGCGACCCGGCGCCGACCGCGCTGGCCGGCATCCACGCCTTCGGCGGCACCCGCTTCGACCTGCGCGGCGCGCTCGCCTCCCTGGTCCGGGCGGCCACCGTCCCCACCGCGCGGGACCTGTCCGCCGCCGGCAAGCCCGTGCTCTCGGTGGGGCAGCGGCCCTCCCTCGACAAGTACCTGAAGCTGCACTACATGCCGTCCGTGTCCAACGCCTGGGGCGGCGCCGCCGAGACCCTGGAGATGTCCACCGCGGACTACGCGCTCGCCCGGCTGGCGCGCGCGGCGGGGGAGGAGGAGACGGCGGACGTCTTCGCCCGCCGCTCCCAGTGGTGGCAGAACAACTTCGACATCGCGGCCGGCCCCGACGGCGGCTACATCGCCAACCGCAAGGCCGACGGCAGCTGGGTCACCGGCTTCACCCCCGGTACCGGCAACGGGTTCGTCGAGGGCACGGCCGCCCAGTACACCTGGATGGTCCCGCACAACCCGGCGGGCCTCTTCGCCGCGATGGGCGGCCGGGAGCGGGCACTCGCCCGGCTGGACGACTTCTTCCACGACGCGGACGGCGACTGGGCCTTCACCGGCCGCGGCGGCACCAAGTCGGAGCTGGACAACGAGCCGTCGATCAACGTCCCGTACCTCTACGACTACGCCGGCGCGCCCTACAAGACCCAGGAGACCGTCCGCGCGGCGATGCGGCGGCTGTGGTCCACCGAGCCCGGCGGCATCCCGGGCAACGACGACCTCGGCGCGATGTCCGCCTGGTACGTCTTCTCCGCTCTCGGCATGTACCCGCAGGTGCCCTCCCGCGCCGAACTGGTCCTCGCCTCCCCGCTGTTCGAGCGCATCGAGATCAGCAGGCCGGAGGGCAACGACATCTCCGTCCGCGCGGCCGGAGCGGCCGCCGACGCCCCCTACGTCCACTCCCTCAAGGTCGACGGCCGCGGCAGCGACCGCCCCTGGCTGCCCGCGTCCTTCGTCCGGGACGGCGGCCGGCTCGACTACACCCTGTCCGCCGTCCCGGACCGCGGCTGGGGCGCGGACAGCCCGCCGCCGTCCTTCCGGGAGGGCGAGCAGCCGTACCAGATCGGCGTCGGGCCCACCGCCGCCACCCTCGCCCCCGGTGACAGCACGAGGATCACCGTCCGGGCGCTGTCGCTGACCGGCGGCACCGGGCCCGAGGTGCGCTTCCGGGTCCGGGTCCCGGCCGGGGTGACGGCCACGCCCGCGCAGGGCACGGTCACCGGCGGCGCCCGGGAGATCACCCTCACGGCGGCGCCGGACGCCGCCCAGGGCTTCGCCGACGTCGGCGTCGCGGTGACCTCGGGCGACGCGTCGTACGAGCAGCCGGTGACGCTCACCGTGGCCGCGCCGGGCACCCTGCTCGCCGCCTACGACAACACCGGCGTCTCCGACGACGACGGCGACCACGACGAGGCCGACTACGACGGCGGCGGCTGGAGCTACTCCCGCCAGGCCCTCGCGGCGGCCGGCCTCACCCCGGGCGCCCGCGCCACGGTCGGCGGCCTCTCCTTCACCTGGCCGGACTCGCCCGCCGGCCGCCCCGACAACGCCTCCGCGGCCGGCCAGACCATCCGGCCGGCCGCTCCCGCGGACGCGCTGTCGTTCATCGGCAGCGCGGTCAACGGCGACCAGCGGGCCACGGCGGCCGTCACCTACACCGACGGCAGCACCGGAGCCGTCGACCTGTCCTTCACCGACTGGACCGTCGGCGGCGGCAGCGGCACCGTCCGGTACGGCAACGAGATCGTCGCCAGGACCGCGTACCGCAACGTGGCCGGCGCGGACCGGGACCCGGTGACGACGTACGTCTTCGCCACCCAGCCCTACCGGGCCCCGGCCGGCAAGCACATCCGGAGCGTCACGCTCCCGCACGACGCGGACATCCACGTGTTCACCCTCGCCACGGGCTGATCCGAGCCCCGCGGCGCAGGCCGGCCCGCGGCGCAGGCCGGCCCGCGGCGCAGGCCGGCCCGGGCGCGCACGGCGGCCCGGGCGTACACGGCGGCCCGGGCGCGCACGGCGGCCCGGGCGTACACGGCGGCCCGGGCGTACACGGCGGCCCGCTCCCGGAATCCCGGGGAGCGGGCCGCCGTGGTGCGCGCTCGCGGTCAGGCCAGCAGTTCCACCTCCGCGAGAGTCGACTCGCCGTCCAGCACCAGGCGGAACCTCGTGTAGGTGCCCGGTGCCGCGACGGTGAAGGCACGGGTCTGCCGGTCCCAGCTGAACGTTTCGCCCGAGCGCCGGTCCAGGGTCCGCCAGGTCGTGCCGTCGGTGGAGCCCTCCAGGGTCCAGCCGGCCGGCGCCTTCGCGCGGTCCGCCGCCGAGGTCAGCGTGTACTGCACCGGCCGCACCGCACCCCCGGCCGGCAGGTCCGCCGAGGTGACCGCCGCGCTCGTCGCCGAGGTGTCGTCGAAGAGCGCGCCCGCGCCCTCCAGGACGTCGACGCGGGGCACCGGCACCTCGTCGTCCTGGGTGACCGAGACCGGCGCCGCCTTCTCGCCGGAGCCCCACGCCGACGGCCTGGGGCCCATGAAGAAGTCCAGCACCCCGCCCTTGGACAGCAGCGAGTGCGGCAGCGAGGTGGACGTCCAGGGGCGGCCGTTGACCATGACACCCTGCACGTACACGTTCTTCGCGCTGTTGCGCGGCGCCCGCACCACCAGGTCCCGGCCGTTCTCCAGGTGCACGGTGACCTTCTTGAACAGCGGCGAGCCGATGGAGTACTCGCCGCTGCCCATGACCAGGGGGTAGAAGCCGAGCGCGGAGAAGAGGTACCAGGCCGACTGCTCGCCGTTGTCCTCGTCGCCGTGGTAGCCCTGCCCGATGTCACTGCCGGTGTAGAGCCGGGACAGCGCCTCGCGCACGTACGCCTGTGCCTTCCACGGCTGGCCGGCCGCGTCGTACATGTAGATGACGTGGTGCGCCACCTGGTTGGAGTGGCCGTACATGCCCATCCGGACGTCCCGGGCCTCGGTCATCTCGTGGATGACACCGCCGTAGGAGCCGACGTAGTCGGGCGACGCCGTCTCCGGGGTCGCGAAGTACTCGTCCAGCTTGTCGGCGAGTCCCTGCCGGCCGCCGTACAGGTTGGCCAGGCCCCGGCTGTCCTGCGGGGCGGTGAAGGCGTAGCCCCAGCCGTTGGTCTCGGTGTAGTCGTGGCCCCACACCCGCGGGTCGTACGCCGCGGAGTCCACCCGCCAGCGGCCCCGGGCGTCGCGGCCCTGGAAGAAGCCGGCCTTGGAGTCGAAGAGCCGCACGTAGTCCCGGGCCCGGTTGAGGAAGTACTCCGACTCCTCCCGGTAGCGCTTCTCGCCCGTCTTCCGGTGGAGCGCCTCGCCCATCCTGGCGATGCCGTAGTCGTTGACGTAGCCCTCCATCGCCCACGACAGGCCCTCGTGGGTGTCGGTGGAGGTGTAGCCGAGGAAGGGCGAGGTGGTCATGCCCTTGCGGCCCACGCCCGGCATCGGCGGGACGACGGTCGCGTTCTTCACGGCCGCGTCGTACGCCGCCTCCGCGTCGAACCTCACGCCCTTGACGTAGGCGTCGGCGAAGGCCACGTCCGAGGAGGTGCCGGTCATCAGGTCGGCGTAGCCGGGGGAGGACCAGCGGGAGGTCCAGCCGCCGTCCTTGTACTGCTGCACGAACCCGTCGACCATCTCGCCCGCCTGCGCGGGGGTCAGGAAGGAGTACGCCGGCCAGGTGGTCCGGTAGGTGTCCCAGAAGCCGTTGTTGACGTACACCTTGCCGTCCACGATCTTCGCGCCGGTGCGGGTCGGGGTGTCCGGGCCCGGCATCGGGGAGAACGGGGACGCGTACCTGTCCTTCCCGTCGACCTTCTCGAAGCCGGAGTTCGGGTACAGGTACAGCCGGTACAGGTTCGAGTAGAGCGTGGTCAGCTGGTCGGGGGTCGCGCCCTCCACCTCGACCCGGCCGAGCAGCGCGTCCCAGGCCTGCCGGGCCCGCTGCCTGACCGTCTCGAAGGACGTGCCGTCCGGGATCTCCCGGCGCAGGTTGTCCCTGGCCTGGTCGAGGCCGATGAGCGAGGTGGCCAGGCGCAGGGTGACGGTGCGGTCGGCGCCCGCGTCGAAGCGCAGGAAGCCCTTCACCCCGCTCGCGCCGCTGTCCGTCACCGGGCGGTCGAACTCCCCGTACACGAACAGCCGGGTCGCACCCGTGGACAGCCCCGACTTCACGTCCGAAAAGCCGGTGACGGTCCCGTGCTCCTCGTCGAGCGTCAGGCCGGCCTGCTCGGTGACGTTGTCGAACAGCACGCTCGCGTCGTCGCCGGGGTAGGTGAAGCGCAGCACGGCCGCGTGGTCGGTCGGGGTCATCTCGGCCTTGAGCCCGTTCTCGAACCGGACCCCGTAGTAGTAGGGCCGCGCGGTCTCGTTCTCGTGCCGGAAGGCCAGCCCGCGCGCCGTACGGCCGGTGTCCGGAGTTCCGGACGCGGCCGACGGCATCACCTGGAAGGTCTGCCGGTCGCCCATCCACGGGCTCGGCTCGTGGCTCGCGCTGAACGCCTGGACGGTGGGCAGGTTGTCGGCGTTGTTCGCACGTGCGTACTCGTAGAGCCAGCTCAGCGAGGACGCGTTGGTCACCGGCGTCCAGAAGTTGAAGCCGTGCGGCAGCGCCGTCGCCGGGAAGGTGTTGCCGCGCGAGAAGCTGCCGCTGGAGTTGGTGCCGCGGGTGGTCAGCGCGTAGTCCGCCGGGTGCGCCTTCGGCTTCTCGGGTGGCACCGGCTTCAGGGACACGTCGTCCAGCCAGCCGCGGAACTTCGCCGGGCCGTCCGGTGAGTCGTACGCCACCAGGATCCGGTCGACGGTCTTGCCGGCCGCGACCGAGCCGATCCGCGCGCTGACGCTGTTCCACTGGTTGACGTACAGCGCCTTCGACGCGCCCTGCCCGCGCGGGGTGAGCGGGAAACCGTGCTGGTCCAGCGCGCCCAGGCCGCTCAGATAGGTGCCGTCGGTGAAGGCCAGGTCGACGGAGACGTTGGTGGCGTCGTAGTCACGGTCGCCGTCGGCCATCGAGGGGAAGACGCGGTAGGACAGCCGGGTGTCGCCGCCCACCTTCACGTCGACGTCGAAGACCTTGTTGGAGGAGTACGCCCGGCCGTCAGCGGTGTGCCGGCCGGCGTAACGCAGCGCACGCTTCCCGGTGAAGCCGGCCCGCGCCTTGGCCGTCGGCGAGCCGCTCGGGCCCTTGTCGACCAGGGTCAGCATGTCCTGCGGCACCGGCCCGCCGCCGCCTCCGGTGGAGAACTGCACATCGGCGAGCTGGAGGATGTCCGGGGCGCCGTCGTTCTTCGTCACCTCCAGCCGGAAGTGCTGGTACGCGACCGGTTCGGCGAGGTCGTACGACTTCGTCCGGAAGCGTTCGGGGAAGGTCTCGCCCGAGCGGGTGTCGAGCGTCTTCCAGTCCTTGCCGTCGGTGGAGCCCTTCAGGGTCCAGTCCCTGGGGTCGCGCTCGGCGAAGTCGTTGGCCGAGGTGAGCGCGTACGTCGCTATCTCGATCGGCCTGTCCAGCTCGAACTCCACCCAGCCGGTGGGCGCGAAGGTCAGCCACTTGGTGCCGGGCTCGCCGTCGACCAGGTTCTCCTTCACCTCGCCGGCGCCCGCGTTCTCGCCGCTCGCCCGGACCTCGGTGACATGGTCGGTGACGTTGCCGGGGATGCCGGTGGTGTAGCCGCCGTCGACGCCCGAGGCGCGCTTGCCGCCGTCCGGCCCGGTGTCCACCGTGTTCAGCCAGTCCGGCGCCGGATCGCCCGTCTCGAACGAGGATGCGAACTCCCGGTCGGGCGCGGGAGCCTTGGCGGGCCGGGCGACCGCCGCGCCCTGCGCGCCGACGGCCATGACAAAGGCGGCCGTGAGGACGACCGCCGGATCCCATCTGTGCCGAGTTCTCCGCTGCATCTACGGATTTCCCCTCCTGCGCCCCCTTCGGACAACGTTGTCAGTTACGGGGCGCAGGAACCAGTAGGTCGTCAAGTGGTCCGTGATGTCAAGGGTGTTGGCTGTGGCATTCAGGGACTTATGTCGCGAATTTTTCTCGCGCGACAGGCGACCGGGACTCATATTTCCGCGAGGTCTCAACTCGGAAAAGACCCATCGCGAACCTTGCATTCGATCTTGCTCCGCCGACGGTAAGTGGACTATACCTGTCGGCGCCCGGTACGAACGCACTTCCGGCAGAACGCGCACCCAGTACTTCCTGCACCACCCAGCTTGACCCGACAGCGGTGCCGGGGAGGATCCGGTTCACCGCCTGAGTCCTGGAGAAGGCGAGGACTTGAGCATGGGATCCACTTCCGACGGGAACCACGGTTCCGCAGGTGTCGGCCGCCGCGACCTGATCAAGCGGTCCGCCGCGCTCGGCCTGGCCGGCGTGCCGGCCATGGGCCTGCTGTCCGCGTGTGCCAGCGGCGGCGGGGGCGACGGCTCCGACGACGGCACCACCAAGGGCAAGGCGTCCAAGGACAACCCCTTCGGCGCCAAGAAGGGCAGCAAGCTCGACGTCGTCGTCTTCAAGGGCGGGTACGGCGACGACTACGCCAAGGCGTGGGAGGCCGACTTCAGCGAGAAGCTCGGCATCACCTCCACCCACACCGGCACCCAGGAGATCACCGGGAAGCTCCAGCCGCGCTTCAACGCCGGCAACCCGCCGGACATCGTGGACGACTCCGGCGCGCAGCAGATCGAGGTCGACGTCCTGTACCGGAACGGGCAGCTGCTGGACCTCGCCGAGGTGCTGGACGCGCCGTCGGTGGACGACCCCGCGACGAAGGTCCGCGACACCCTGATCCCCGGCACGCTCGACCCGGGCATGCAGGCGGGCAAGGTCGTCGCGCTGAACTACATCTACACGGTGTGGGGCCTGTGGTACTCCGGCAAGCTCTTCGAGGAGAAGGGCTGGGAGGAGCCCAAGACCTGGGACGACTTCCTCGCCATCTGCAAGGACGCCAAGTCGCAGAACATCGGCGGCCTCGCCCACCAGGGCAAGTACCCGTACTACATCAACGTCGCCATCATGGACCTGATCGCCAAGACGGGCGGTCTGGACGCCATGAAGGCGATCGACAACCTCGACCCCAAGGCGTTCGTCGGCTCCGAGGCGGCGCAGGCCGCCGTCGAGGCCGTCTACGAGGTCGTCGAGAAGGGCTATCTGATGCCCGGTACGAACGGCCTGACCCACACCGAGTCGCAGACCCGCTGGAACCAGTACAAGGCCGTGTTCATCACCTCCGGCTCCTGGCTGGAGAACGAGCAGCTGAAGCAGACCCCGACGGACTTCGACATGAAGTTCCTGCCCATGCCGGTGCTGTCCGGCAGCAAACTGCCGTTCGAGGCCATCCGGGCCGGCTCGGGCGAGCCCTTCATCATCCCGGCCAAGGCGAAGAACCGTCCGGCCGCCATGGAGTTCATGCGGCGCATGCTCTCCAAGGAGTGGTCGACGCTCTTCGCCAAGCAGGCCAACTCGCTCACCATCCTCAAGGACGGCGTCGACCCGGGCGTCCGGCTGCGGCCCGGCACCCAGTCCACGGTCGAGGCGTCCAAGGCGGCCGGTGACCACACCTTCCGGTACCTGTACACCGAGTGGTACAGCGAGATGGGCACCGCCATCGAGGCCGCCTCCAACGAACTGATGGCCAAGCGCATTCAGCCGAAGGAGTGGCTGAAGCGCTGTCAGGCGGCCGTGGACAAGCAGGCGAAGGACCCCGCGTCGAAGAAGAACCACCGGGATTAGGCGCGCCTGGCGCCGTGGGGGCGCGGGTGCGCCGGCGCGAGCCCGGTCCGGCTGTCGGCCTCGGCCGCATGTGCGTTTGGCCGGTCGCGCCCCCGCGGCGGAGCCGCATATCGATACAGCCCCGCGCCCTTTCCGGGGCGATACACCACAGGGCAGGGAAAAGTCCATGCGCAAAGGGCAGTACCGGTTCGTCGCGGGGTTTCTCCTCGTTCCCGTGGCGCTTTACGTGATCTTCGTGATCTGGCCGTACATCCAGACGTTCGGCTATTCGCTGACCGACTGGAAGGGGCAGTCGCAGACCTTCCGTTTCGTTGGTCTGGACAATTACAGGGCGCTGTTCGAGGACGACGTCTTCCTGAAGGCCATCTGGCACAACATCCTGTTCCTGGTCTTCATCCCGGTGATCACGATTCTGCTCGCCCTGTTCTTCGCCTTCATGCTGAACGCGGGCGGCCGCAGCAGGGCCGGCGGGGTGCAGGGGGTCGCCGGATCGAAGTTCTACAGAATCGTCTACTTCTTCCCGCAGGTACTGTCGCTGGCGATCCTCGCGGTGCTGTTCAACGCGGTGTACCGCAGTGACGGCGGCGGTCTGCTCAACGGCTTCCTGATCAAGCTGGGACTGGTCGACGCGAACGACCCCGTCGAATGGCTCAACGAGCCCGACATGGTGCTGTGGGCGCTGCTGCTGGTCGTGGTCTGGCACGGCGTCGGCTTCTACCTGGTGCTGTTCTCGGCAGCCATGCAGTCCATCCCCCGGGACATCTACGAGGCCGCCCTGATCGACGGCGCCGGCCGCAACCAGTCCTTCTTCCGCATCACCCTGCCCCTGCTGTGGGACACCGTGCAGACCGCCTGGGTCTACCTCGGCATCGTCGCCATGGACATGTTCGTACTGGTCTCGTCCATGACCCAGAACATGGGTGCCTACGGCGGCGGGCCGGACCACCACAGCGACGTGATGTCGACGGTGATGATGCGGAACTTCCTGTACTACGGCAAGAGCGGTTACGCCTGTGCCATGGGCGTGGTCATGCTGCTGCTCACGCTGGTCCTGTCCGTGGTCACGCTGCGCGCCACCCGCCGCGAGCGCATCGAGTTCTGAGCGGGAGAGACGACGATGAGCGCACCTCTGAAGGAAACCGCCCCGGCCCGTCCCGAGCGGCCCGCCGCCAAGGTCCCGGTCCGCCCCGGCGACCGGCGCGGCGAGGGCGTGGTCCTGAACGTCTTCTCACACGGCTTCCTCGCCCTGTGGGGACTGCTGATCGTGCTGCCGCTGCTGTGGCTGGTGCTCAGCTCCTTCAAGACCGACACCCAGATCGGCGGCTCGGCCTTCGGCTGGCCGCGGCACTGGTCCCTCGACGTCTTCGAACGCGCCTGGGACAAGGGCATCGGCGACTACTTCCTCAACACCGTGATCGTCCTGGTCTTCTCCGTGCCGCTGACCATGCTGTTCGGGTCGATGGCCGCCTACGTGCTGGCCAGGTACCGGTTCTGGGGCAACCGGCTGCTCTACTACTTCTTCGTGGCCGGCGCGATGTTCCCGGTGTTCCTGGCGCTCGTGCCGCTGTTCTTCATGGTCAAGCGGCTGGACATGCTGAACACCTACCAGGGGCTGATCCTGGTCTACATCGCCTACTCGATGCCGTTCACGGTCTTCTTCATGCACGCCTTCTTCCGGACGCTGCCCACGGCGGTCTTCGAGGCGGCCGTCCTGGACGGCGCCTCGCACACCCGGACCTTCTTCCAGGTGATGCTGCCGATGGCGAAACCCGGACTGATCAGCGTGGGGATCTTCAACACTTTGGGGCAGTGGAACCAGTTCATCCTGCCCACGGTGCTGATGCAGCCGCAGAGCGGTGACGACCCGGAGCGGTACGTCCTCACCCAGGGCCTGATCCAGCTCCAGCAGCAGCAGGGGTACGCCTCCGACCTGCCCGTTCTGTTCGCGGGTGTGACCATCGCCATGGTCCCGATGCTGGTGGTCTACCTGTCCTTCCAGCGCCAGGTCCAGGCCGGTCTGACCTCGGCCACGCTGAAGTAACCGCACGTCGCGACCGTGCGCGCGCACGCCGCTCCGGGCTTCCGGGCGGCGTGCGCGCCTGTGTGGCCGGTTGCCCGGAAACGGTTCAACCTCTTGACGTATGTCACCCCGAACGGCTCAGCTTAGAGTTCACTAGTTGGACATACACGGGGCCTCGCCGAAGCGGCCCCGCGCTCAGGAGGTCGTCGTGGAGACTCCAGGGTCGCAGTCATCGCTGCACCGAGCCAACCTGGAGCGGGTCGTCCGGGCCGTACGCCTGGCCGGTTCCCTCACGCAGGCGGAGATCGCGCGGACGACCGGATTGTCCGCCGCCACCGTCTCCAACATCGTGCGGGAGTTGAAGGACGGCGGAACCGTCGAGGTCACGCCCACGTCGGCGGGCGGGCGCCGGGCCCGCAGCGTCAGCCTGAGCGGGGACGCCGGCATCGTGATCGGCGTCGACTTCGGGCACACCCATCTGCGCGTCGCGATCGGGAACCTGGCCCACCAGGTGCTGGCCGAGGAGGCCGAGCCGCTCGACGTCGACGCCTCCGCCGACCAGGGCTTCGACCGGGCCGAGCAGCTGGTCAACCGGCTGATCGCGGCGACCGGCGTGGACCGGGCCAAGGTGGCGGGCGTGGGGCTCGGCGTGCCGGGTCCGATCGACGTGGAGTCGGGCACGCTGGGCTCCACCGCCATCCTGCCGGGCTGGGGCGGCACCAAACCCGCCGAGGAGCTGCGCGAGCGGCTCGGCGTGCCCGTGCACGTGGACAACGACGCCAACCTCGGCGCCCTCGGCGAGCTGGTCTGGGGCAGCGGCAAGGGCGTGCGCGACCTGGCGTACATCAAGGTCGCCAGCGGTGTCGGCGCCGGTCTGGTGATCGACGGGAAGATCTACCGCGGTCCCGGCGGCACTGCGGGCGAAATCGGACATATTACACTCGATGAATCCGGCCCGGTCTGCCGCTGCGGGAACCGTGGCTGCCTGGAGACCTTCGCGGCCGCACGCTATGTGCTGCCGCTGCTCCAGCCCAGTCACGGCACCGATCTGACCATGGAGGGCGTCGTACGGCTGGCCAGGGACGGTGACCCGGGCTGCCGTCGGGTGATCGCCGACGTCGGCCGCCACATCGGCAGTGGAGTGGCCAATCTCTGCAACTTGCTGAACCCGAGCCGGGTGGTCCTCGGCGGTGATCTCGCCGAGGCCGGTGAGCTGGTGCTCGGGCCCATCAGGGAGTCCGTCGGCCGCTACGCCATCCCCAGCGCGGCGCGTCAACTGTCCGTTCTCCCGGGGGCACTTGGCGGCCGCGCCGAGGTGCTGGGGGCGCTCGCCCTCGCCCTCAGCGAGATGGGCGATTCGACCCTTTTGGAGGGGGCCGTGCCCGTGGCGGCCCCTGCCTTCACTTAGAGAACGGATGGCACCGTTGCCATCTCGTTAAGGATTTACTTCTTGACGTCGCACGTGTGGCCGAGTTGACTTCCAGCCACCTCGGCCGCAACGACGCGGCCTCGTCAGGGAGGTTTCTGAAGTGAACGCACGTATGCGTCGTGCCGCCGTTGTCGTTGCCGCCGGTGCGATGGCCGTCTCGCTCGCGGCCTGTGGCAGCGCCAAGGAGTCGAAGGGCAACAACGACTCCGCCTCCGCGTCGGCCAAGAAGGGCGACGACATCAAGGTCGGCCTGCTGCTTCCGGAGAACAAGACCGCACGCTACGAGAAGTTCGACAAGCCGCTGATCGAGAAGAAGATCAGCGAGCTGACGAACGGCAAGGCGACGGTCGACTACAACAACGCCCGCCAGGACGCGAACCTGCAGGCGCAGCAGGTCGACACCATGATCACCAACAAGGTGGACGTCCTGATCCTGGACGCGGTGGACGCCAAGGCGATCCAGAACTCCGTCCAGAAGGCCGTGGACGCGGGCATCAAGGTCGTCGCCTACGACCGCCTCGCCGAGGGCCCGATCAGCGCCTACACCTCGTTCGACAACGAGCAGGTCGGCAAGACCCAGGGCGAGGCCCTGCTGGAGGCGCTGGGCGACAAGGCCAAGAAGTCCACCAAGATCGTCATGGTGAACGGCTCGGTGACCGACCCGAACGCCGCCCAGTTCAAGAAGGGCGCGCACTCCGTCCTCGACGGCAAGGTCACCATCGCCAAGGAGTACGACACCAAGGAGTGGTCGCCGGACAACGCCAACTCCGAGATGGAGGCGGCGATCTCCTCGGTCGGCAAGACCAAGATCGCGGGCGTGTACTCCGCCAACGACGGCATGGCCGGCGGTATCATCACCGCCCTCAACGCCGCCGGTCTCAAGGTCCCGGTCACCGGCCAGGACGCCGAGCTCGCCGGTGTGCAGCGCATCGTCTCCGGTGAGCAGTACATGAGCGTCTACAAGCCGTACGCCCCCGAGGCCGCCGCGGCCGCCGAGATGGCCGTCGCGCTCGCCCAGGGCAAGTCGCTGGACTCGCTCGCCAAGGACAAGGTCTCCAGCGCCTCCCAGAAGGACGTCCCCGCGGTGCTCGTCCCGGTCACCTCGCTGACCCAGGACAACATCAAGGACACGGTCATCAAGGACGGCGTCTACACCGCCGCCGACATCTGCACCGGCAAGTACAAGGCCGCCTGCGAGAAGCTCGGCCTCACCAAGTAGGCGGTTTCCGGTCGCCGACCGGCCACGGGCGTTCACCCCGTGAACGCCCGCGGTGAGGGCGGCCCGCCGCCCCCAGGTCTCCTCCGGCGCCCCGGCGCATCAGACAGCCCCGCAAGCTCGGCCCGGGGCGCCGGACGGAACCCCCGAGGGTTGCCGGCAACCCACCCCGAGGGTTGCTCCCGACCCACCCCGAGGGTTGCTCCCAACCCACCCCCGAGGGTTGCTCCCAACCCACCCCCCCCTGCATTCATGCACAACCTCCCGCCGGGTCAGGCGGCGAAGGAGATGGTTCACGTGTCCGCTACGCCCGTGCTGGCGTTGCGCGGGGTCTCCAAGCGGTTCGGTGCCGTTCAGGCGCTCACCGACGTAGAGCTTGAGGTCCACGCCGGTGAGGTGGTCGCCCTGGTGGGCGACAACGGTGCCGGAAAGTCCACGCTGGTCAAGACGATCGCCGGCGTCCACCCGATCGACGAGGGTGCCATCGAGTGGGATGGCAAGCCCGTGTCGATCAGCAAGCCGCACGACGCCCAGGCCCTGGGCATCGCGACGGTCTACCAGGACCTCGCCCTGTGCGACAACATCGACGTCGTCGGCAACCTCTTCCTCGGCCGTGAGCTGAAGAAGTGGGGCGTCCTCGACGAGGTCGAGATGGAGCGCCGCTCCCGCGAGCTGCTCACCACGCTCTCGATCCGCATCCCGAGCGTCCGCATCCCGATCGCCTCGCTCTCCGGCGGTCAGCGCCAGACCGTGGCCATCGCCCGCTCCATGCTCGGCGACCCCAAGCTGGTCATCCTCGACGAGCCCACCGCGGCGCTCGGTGTCGAGCAGACCGCCCAGGTCCTCGACCTCGTGGAGCGCCTGCGCGAGCGCGGCCACGCCGTCATCCTCATCAGCCACAACATGGCGGACGTGAAGGCGGTGGCCGACAAGGTCGCCGTCCTGCGCCTCGGCCGCAACAACGGCGTCTTCGAGGTCAAGACGACCTCGCAGGAGGAGATCATCTCCGCCATCACCGGCGCCACCGACAACGCCGTGACCCGCCGTGCGGCGCGCACGAACGGGGAGGTTTCCAAGTGAGCATCGACAAGACCTCCGCGACCCCGCAGGACGAGCACGCCGTCGAGAACCCCGAGGCCGCGGCCGCCGCGGTCACCGCGGTCGACCCGCGCCTCCTGGTGCGCGAGCAGGGCCTGCTCGGGTACTGGAACGAGTTCAAGCGCAAGATGAAGGCCGGCGAGCTGGGTTCCCTCCCGGTGGTCCTGGGCCTCGCGATCATCTGCATCATCTTCCAGGTGCTGAACTCGGAGTTCCTCTCCGCGCAGAACATCAGCAACATCACGGTCACGATGGTCGGCACGGGCATGATCTCCGTCGGCATCGTCTTCGTGCTGCTGCTCGGCGAGATCGACCTGTCGGTCGGCTCGGTCAGCGGCGCGGCCAGCGCCCTCGCCGCCGTCCTCACGGTCAACCAGGGCTGGCCCGAGTGGATGGCCGTGCTCGTCGCCATCGCCGCCGGTGCCGCCATCGGCGCGCTGCACGGCTTCTTCTTCGCGGTGCTCGGCGCCCCCGCCTTCGCCGTGACCCTGGCCGGTCTGCTCTTCTGGCTCGGCTTCATGCTGAAGGTGCTGGGCGAGGACGGCACGATCAACCTCGACAGCGACGGTCTGATCGGCAAGCTGACCACGTACACCTTCACCGACGTCGCCGCCGCCTACGGCCTGGCCGTCGTCGTGGTCGTGCTGTTCTTCCTCAGCTCCTACCTCGGCAACCGGCGCCGGGAGGCCGCGGGCGTCCCGTCCCGGCCGCTCAGCGACACCGCCCTGCGCACGGCGCTGCTGGCCGTGGTCTCCTTCGCGGCGGCCTACATGTACAACCAGTACAAGGGCCTGCCGCTGGCCACGGTGATCTTCCTGGCTTTCCTGGTGCTCACCGACTTCGTGCTGCGGCGCACCAGCTACGGCCGCAAGATCTTCGCGCTCGGCGGCAGCGTCGAGGCGTCCCGCCGTGCGGGTATCAGCGTCACCGCGGTGCGGATCTCCGTCTTCGCGGTCTCCGGTGGGTTCGCGGCGATCGGCGGTCTGTTCCTGGCCTCCAAGATCGCCTCCGCCAACCAGAGCGCCGGTACGGGCGACCTGCTGATGAACGCGATCGCCGCGGCCGTCATCGGTGGCACGTCCCTCTTCGGCGGCCGGGGCCGCACCTGGAACGCGCTGCTCGGTGTGCTGGTGATCGTGTCCATCCAGTACGGTCTTCAGCTGGAGTCCATCGCGGAGCCGGTCAAGTACATGATCACCGCGGCTGTGCTGCTGACCACGGTGGTCATCGACTCCATCACCCGCAAGACGCAGAAGACGGCCGGGCGTGCGTAACGCCTAGTCACCGTCGGGGCGTGGTGGTACCGCGGACCGGCCGGCTGTGGCCGGCCCGCGGTGCCCCGCGCCCCTTCCTGCTCTGCCCGGTGCCTCCAGGGTGCCGGGCGCTGTCATGCGCCGGGAAGCCGGAACATTAGACTCTGGCGAGCCCGGCGAAAGCTCGATCAGCTACTGCAAGGAGGCACGGGTGCCGCTGCTGACCCGCATCAGGGGACCGCGCGATCTGGACCGGCTCAGCCTGGAAGAGCTGGCCCGGCTGGCGGAGGAGATCCGGACCTTCCTCGTCCAGGAGGTCTCCAAGACCGGCGGACACCTCGGCCCCAACCTCGGTGTGGTGGAGCTGACCATCGCCCTGCACCGGGTCTTCGAGTCCCCGAAGGACAAGGTCCTGTGGGACACCGGCCACCAGTCGTACGTGCACAAGCTGCTCACCGGGCGGCAGGACTTCTCCCGGCTGAAGATGAAGGGCGGCCTGTCGGGCTACCCCTCCCAGGCCGAGTCCGAGCACGACGTCATCGAGAACAGCCACGCCTCGACCGTGCTCGGCTGGGCCGACGGCATCGCCAAGGCCAACCAGCTGCGCCGGCGCGACAGCCATGTCGTCGCCGTGATCGGTGACGGCGCGCTCACCGGCGGCATGGCCTGGGAGGCGCTGAACAACATCGCCGACGCCAAGGACCGCCCGCTGGTCATCGTCGTCAACGACAACGAGCGGTCGTACGCCCCGACCATCGGCGGTCTCGCCAACCACCTGGCGACGCTGCGCACGACGGACGGCTACGAGCGGTTCCTCGCCCGGACCAAGGAGGTCCTGGAGCGCACCCCGGTCGTCGGCCGGCCGCTGTACGACACCCTGCACGGCGCCAAGAAGGGGCTGAAGGACTTCATCGCCCCGCAGGGCATGTTCGAGGACCTGGGCCTGAAGTACGTCGGCCCGATCGACGGGCACGACATCGAGGCGCTGGAGTCGGCGCTGGCCCGCGCCAAGCGGTTCGGCGGGCCGGTGATCGTGCACTGCCTGACCGAGAAGGGCCGCGGCTACCAGCCCGCCCTCCAGGACGAGGCCGACCGGTTCCACGCCGTCGGCAAGATCCACCCGGACACCGGACTGCCGATCGCCTCCTCCGGCGCCGACTGGACCTCGGTCTTCGGCGACGAGATGGTGCGGCTCGGCGAAGAGCGCGAGGACATCGTCGCGATCACCGCGGCCATGCTTCAGCCGGTCGGCCTGGACAAGTTCGCCAAGCGCTTCCCCGAACGCGTCTACGACGTCGGCATCGCCGAGCAGCACGGCGCCGTCTCGGCGGCGGGCCTCGCGCACGGCGGGGTGCACCCGGTCTTCGCCGTGTACGCCACCTTCCTCAACCGCGCCTTCGACCAGGTCCTGATGGATGTGGCCCTGCACAAGTGCGGGGTGACCTTCGTGCTCGACCGGGCCGGCGTCACCGGCACCGACGGCGCCTCCCACAACGGCATGTGGGACATGTCGATCCTCCAGGTCGTGCCGGGGCTGCGGCTCGCCGCGCCGCGCGACGCCGAGCAGGTCCGGGCCCAGCTGCGCGAGGCCGTCGAGGTCGAGGACGCGCCGACCGTGGTGCGCTTCTCCAAGGGCGCCGTCGGCCCCGCCGTACCCGCCGTGGGCCGCGTCGGCGGCATGGACGTGCTGCGCGAGCCCGGCACCGACCGCCCGGACGTGCTGCTGGTCTCCGTGGGCGCCCTCGCCCCGATGTGCCTGGAGGTCGCCGGGCTGCTGGAGCGGCAGGGCATCTCCACCACCGTGGTCGACCCGCGCTGGGTCAAGCCCGTCGACGAGGCCATGGCCCCGCTGGCCGAGCGGCACCGGGTCGTCGTCACCGTGGAGGACAACAGCCGCGTCGGCGGTGTCGGCTCCGCCGTCGCCCAGGCCCTCCGGGACGCGGGCGTGGACGTGCCGCTGCGCGACTTCGGCATCCCGCCGCGCTTCCTCGACCACGCCTCCCGCGCCGAGGTCATGGCGGAGATCGGGCTGACCGCGCCCGACATCGCCCGCCAGGTCACCGGACTGGTCGCCAAGCTGGACGGACGGTTCGACCGCTCGGACGCCGCGGACTCCGTGGAACCCGCGCGCGACTAGCGGAGTGCCCGCCCACGGGCCGGTTGCGCCCCCGGTGGCGGAACCGGCCCGTTTGCGTGAACCTGCCTGTGCCGGGGAACTCGCTCCCCGACCCTCTCGATCATGTTGAGCCATATCGAGGCCTCACAAGCGTGGGAGGCAGGCACGTGAGCAACGCGCTGTTCCGGACGAAGAACGTCGAGCAGTCCATCCTGGACACCGAGGAACCCGAGCACTCGCTCAGGAAGTCGCTGACCGCCGTGGACCTGACCGTCTTCGGCGTGGGCGTGATCATCGGCACCGGCATCTTCGTCCTCACCGGTACGGCGGCCAAGAACACCGCCGGTCCGGCCGTATCACTGTCCTTCGTCGTGGCCGGTGTCGTCTGCGCGCTCGCCGCCCTCTGCTACGCCGAGTTCGCCTCCACGGTCCCCGTGGCGGGCTCCGCGTACACCTTCTCCTACGCCTCCCTCGGCGAACTCCCCGCCTGGATCATCGGCTGGGACCTGGTCCTGGAGCTGGCGCTCGGCACGGCGGTGGTCGCCGTCGGCTGGTCCGGCTACATCCACTCACTGCTGGACAACGCCGGCTGGCAGATGCCCGAGGCGCTCTCGGGCCGGGACGGCGCCACCGGGTTCGGGTTCGACATCCTCGCCGCGGCCCTCGTCCTGGTGCTCACCGTCATCCTCGTCGTCGGCATGAAGCTGTCCGCGCGGGTCACCTCCGTGGTCGTCGCGATCAAGGTGGCCGTGGTCCTCGTCGTGATCATCGCGGGCGCCTTCTTCGTCCGCAGCAGCAACTACGACCCGTTCATCCCGAAGGCCCAGTCCGCGGAGGCGGGCGGGAACCTGAAGGCGCCCCTGATCCAGCTGATGTTCGGCTGGGCGCCCTCCGACTTCGGCGTCATGGGCATCTTCACCGCGGCGTCCGTGGTCTTCTTCGCGTTCATCGGCTTCGACGTCGTCGCCACCGCCGCCGAGGAGACCCGCCACCCGCAGCGCGACGTCCCGCGCGGCATCCTGGGCTCGCTGATCATCTGCACGGCCCTCTACGTCGCCGTGTCGATCGTCGTGACCGGCATGCAGAAGTACACCGCGCTGTCGGTGAAGGCGCCGCTCGCCGACGCGTTCAAGGCCACCGGCCACCCGTGGTACGCGGGCCTGATCAGCTTCGGCGCCGCCGTCGGCCTGACCACGGTCTGCATGATCCTGCTGCTCGGCCAGTCCCGCGTCTTCTTCGCCATGAGCCGCGACGGGCTGCTGCCCCGCTTCTTCTCGCACACCCACCCGACGTTCCGCACCCCGTACCGGTCGACCATCCTGCTCGGCGGGGTCATCGCGATCGTGGCCGGCTTCACCAGTCTGAGCGAACTGGCCGAGCTGGTGAACATCGGCACGCTGTTCGCGTTCGTCGTCGTCGCCCTCAGCGTCATCATCCTGCGCCGGACCCGCCCGGACCTGCACCGCGCCTTCCGCACCCCCTTGGTCCCGGTCGTACCGATCCTGTCCGTGTGCGCCTCGCTGTGGCTGATGCTCAACCTGCCCGCCGAGACGTGGATCCGGTTCGCCATCTGGATGGTCATCGGCTTCTTCGTCTACTTCCTCTACGGCCGCTCGCACAGCCGGCTCGGCCGGCACGAGGAGACCACGGTCGGCGAGGTCATGCGCCCGCCCGGCGGAACCGCCCAGTAGCCCCCGCACGACTCCCGCTCCGGCCCCGTATGTCCCGCTTCGGGTGGGACGGCGGGGCCCGATAGCGTGCTCACCATGCTCGCCGCTCCGCTCGCCCCCGCACGGACCACGGTCACCCGGACGGCGTACTGGGCACGTCTCCTGCCCCTGCTGGCGGCACTGGCCTGCCTGACCCGCCTCCCCTCCTTCACCCGGCCCCTGTGGAACCCGGACGAGGGTTTCCTCGCCGTGCAGGCCCGGCTGCTCGCCGAGGGCGGGCAGCTGTACGGCACGGTCGTGGACCGCAAGCCGCCGCTGCTGCCCTGGCTGTACCAGGCCGCCTTCGCGCTCTGCGGCTCCGGCTCGCTGACCCCGCTGCGGGTGCTCGCCGTCCTCGCCCAGCTGTCCACCGCCGTGCTGCTGGCCTCCCTGGCGCGCCGCCGCTGGGGCGACCGGGCCGGCCGCACCGCCGGGGTGCTGTACCTGCTGGTCTCGGTCGGGCTCAACCCCGAGGACGCGCAGGCCGCCACCTTCGAGGTGTTCATGCTGCCCTGGACGGCCGCCGCCATGTGGTGCGCCGACCGCGGACGCTGGGGCGCGGCCGGGGCCGCCGTCGCCGCCGCGTTCCTGACCAAGCAGACCGGTGGCGCGGTGCTGCTCCCGGCGGCCTGGCTGCTGTACCGCCGGCGCCCGAGGCGCGCGGGCCCGGCCCTGCTCGCGGCCGGATCCGCCCTGCCCGTGCTCGGCGCGGCTCTGCTGACGGACCCGGCGGGCTTCCTGTTCTGGACGGTGACCGGCTCCGCCGCGTACGCCTCCGTCACCGGCTCGGAGCTGCACGTCCTGACCCGGGCGGTGACCAACACCGCGATCCTGGCCGTGGCCTCGGCGGGGCTGATCCCGCCCGTCGTCCGGGCCGCGCGCGGGGCCCGCGACACGGCAGGGCTGTGGCTGTGGACGGCCTCCTCGGCCGTCGCGGTGGCCGCCGGCTGCCACTTCTTCGGCCACTACTACCTCCAGCTGATCCCGCCGCTCGCCCTGCTGGCCACCGCCGCGCTGCACGTCCTGCCCCGGGAGCGGGCACGGGCCGCCGTCCGCGTCTCGGCCTGCGCCTGCGCCCTCTTCGTCGGCTGGGGCCTGCTCGCCCCGCGCGCGGAACTCGCGCACGCCGAGCGGCTGGCGGCCGCGCTCGCCGTCCGCACGACGGCCGCCGACCGGGTGCTGGTCTGGGGCATACACCCCGAGACGTACTGGCTGGCCGACCGCACCCCGGCCACCCGCTACCTGACCGCGGGCCTGCTCACCAACTGGAGCGGCGGCCGGGACGGGCCACGGGTCGGCGAGAGGTACGCCGTGCCCGGCGCCTGGCCGCTCTTCCGGCGGGAGCTGACCGCGCACCCCCCGGCCCTCGTCGTCGACGACTCCCGGGGCAAGCCGTACGGCCCCGACCACGTCCCCGCGCTGCGCCGCCTGCTGGCGGCCGGGTACACCGAGGCGGGCAGGGTGGACGGGGCGGTGCTGTACACCCGGGTGCCGGGGAAGTAGCGGACCCGGCTCGGCCCCGGCTCAGCCCGGCACCGCAGGCGGGCCGGTCACCTCCGCGCCCGGTTCAGTCGAGTACCGCGCGCGGGCCGGTCACCTCCGCGCCCAGCTCCGTCACCCGGCGCCGCAGCTCGCGGTCGGCGGTCACCACCAGACGGGCCCGGTCCGCGCTCGCGGCGGCCAGCTCGACGATCCGGTCGTCCCCGCTGCCCGGCGCCGACTCCACCCGGACGCCCGGCACGGACGCCACACCACGGGCCGCGCCCTCGACCACGAGCACGATCTCCACGGCTCCCGGGTGCCCGGGCAGGCCCTCGCCGGCCAGCCGGTCCCGCAGCCGCTCGGCCGCCCCCTTGCGGTCGCGCCACCAGCCGTCGGGCCGCGAGCCGACGACGTTCGCGCCGTCCACGACGACGAGCAGCGGGGCGGGACCGGCGGGCGTGTCGGGGGACTCCATGGGGCCAAGGGTGCCACGGTCCGGAGCCGGGGCCGGGCCCCGGCTCCGGTGCCCGGCGGCTTAAAGTGAACCGGTGAACGGCGACTGGCTCATCCGCGGCCGAGACGGCCGGCTCAGTGTCTACCAGCTGTCGGGCGACGCCGTCCTGTGCCGGGCGGAGCGCGGCCCCGGCGGCCCCTGGTCCGCCCCGCGCACGGTGGGCGGCGAACAGAGACTGCACCGCGTCCTGGCGGTCGGCCAGGGCGCCGACGGCTACGCCCATCTGGTCTCCTGGCGGCCCACGGTCAAGGGCGAGTCCGGGCTGGTGCACTCCACGCACTTCCGTCCGCACCTCGCGGCCCTGGACTGGAACCCGATCGGCCACCCGCACAAGAAGGGCGACCGGACCGGCACCCCGGCCGTCGCCGTCGACGCGCAGGGCCGCGCCCATGTGTTCGTCCCGAACAAGGACGGCGGGGTCAGCATGCTCGCGCAGAAGGAGAAGGGCGGCTGGGACCCCTGGCGGGACCTGAAGGGCCGTGAGGTGCGGGACCAACTGGCCGCGGTCACGGGGGAGTCGGGCCGGGTCGAACTGTACGCGGCCGTGCCGCAGGGCCTGCTGTACTGGCGTCAGGAGGAGCCCGGTGCCCAGCCCGTGCTCCAGGAGGCCCTGAAGGCCCCGGTCCGCCCGGGCACGCTGCGGGCCCTCGCCACCTCGCCCGACAGCACCACCGTGTTCTACACCGACACCTCCGGCGACCTGTGCGCCTGGCGCCCGGGCGGGAAGCCGGCCGCGCTGCTGCCGGCGGCGGGCCCCGGCCCGGTGTCCGCGGTCCGCTGCGAACTGGACGGCCACGACTGCACGCTGCTGGTCCAGCGGTCGGAGAACCGCCGGGTCGCCTTCGCCGCGTACCCGACCGAGCTGGAGTCGGCGGGCGCCTGGTGGACCGAGTCGGGCCCCGAACTCCCGCTGGACGCGCTGGTGTGCCTCGCGACGGACGCGGAGGGCCGCGTGGTGGCGGCAACGTTGTCCCCGTCCACCGGGCGGCTGCTGCTGACGCGGCGGAAGGACGAGCCGGGGCTGGCGCTCCAGGCGTGGCGGGAGATCTAGGGGGTGTCTCGCCGATCAGCCCGGGCTCCCTGGCCCGTCCGGGGATCGCGGGAAGGGCCGGAGGCCGCGGGCTCCGGACGGGAAACGCCGGGTGCCCGCACCCCGGCAGGGGCGCGGGCACCCGGCGTTCACCGGTGAGGCGTTACGCGGGCACGCTCGCCACGCCCGGGGCGAGGAACCTCTTGCCGTTCACCCGCTCGGAGACACCCTCGCGGTCCAGGTACGGCGTGATGCCGCCCAGGTGGAAGGGCCAGCCGGCGCCCGTGATCAGGCACAGGTCGATGTCCTGGGCCTCGGCGACGACGCCCTCGTCCAGCATGAGGCCGATCTCCTGCGCCACCGCGTCCAGGACACGGTCGCGCACCTGCTCCTCGCTGAGCACGACATCGCCCTGCTTGAGCAGCGCGGCGACCTCCGGGTCCAGCTCCGGCTTGCCGCTGTCGTAGACGTAGAAGCCGCGCTTGCCCGCTTCCACGACCGCCTTGAGGTTCGGGGAAACCTTGAAGCGGTCCGGGAAGGCCCGGTTGAGGGTCTCGGAGACGTGCAGGCCGATCGCGGGACCGACCAGCTCCAGGAGCACCAGCGGGGACATCGGCAGACCGAGCGGCTCGACGGCCTTCTCGGCGACCTCGACCGGGGTGCCCTCGTCGATGACGTTCTGGATCTCGCCCATGAAGCGGGTCAGGATCCGGTTCACGACGAACGCCGGGGCGTCCTTGGTGAGGACGGCGGTCTTCTTCAGCTTCTTGGCGACGGCGAACGCCGTGGCCAGCGAGGCGTCGTCGGTCTTCTCGCCGCGGACGATCTCCAGCAGCGGGAGGATGGCGACCGGGTTGAAGAAGTGGAAGCCGACGACCCGCTCGGGGTGCTTCAGCTTCGACGCCATCTCCGTCACGGACAGCGAGGAGGTGTTGGTGGCGAAGATCGCGTGCGCCGGGGCGACCGCCTCGACCTCCGCGAAGACCTGCTGCTTGACGCCGATCTCCTCGAACACGGCCTCGATGACGAAGTCCGCGTCGGAGAAGCCCTCGGCCTTGTCCAGGACACCGGTCACCAGCGCCTTGAGGCGGTTGGCCTTGTCCTGGCCGATACGGCCCTTGCCGAGCAGCTTGTCGATCTCGCCGTGGACGTAGCCCACACCCTTGTCGACGCGCTCCTGGTCGATGTCGGTCAGCACGACCGGCACCTCCAGGCGGCGCAGGAACAGCAGGGCGAGCTGCGAGGCCATCAGACCGGCGCCGACGACACCGACCTTGGTGACCGGGCGGGCCAGGCTCTTGTCCGGGGCGCCGGCCGGGCGCTTGCCGCGCTTCTGCACCAGGTTGAAGGCGTAGATGCCGGAGCGCAGTTCGCCGCCCATGATCAGGTCGGCGAGAGCCTGGTCCTCGGCGTCGTAGCCCTGCTGGAGGTCGCCGTTCTTGGCCGCGGCGATGATGTCCAGGGCGCGGTAGGCGGCCGGGGCGGCGCCGTGCACCTTGGAGTCCGCGATGAAGCGGCCCCTGGCGACGGCCTGGTCCCAGCCCTCACCGCGGTCGATGACCGGGCGCTCGACCTCGATGTCGCCCTTGAGCACCTGGGCGGTCCAGATCAGCGACTGCTCCAGGAAGTCGGCGCCCTCGAAGATGGCGTCGGCGATGCCGAGGTCGAAGACCTGCTGGCCCTTGAGCTGCTTGTTCTGGTTCAGGCTGTTCTCGATGATGACCGAGACGGCCTTGTCGGCGCCGATCAGGTTCGGCAGCAGGGTGCAGCCGCCCCAGCCGGGGACGAGGCCCAGGAAGACCTCGGGCAGCGAGAACGCCGGGATCACCTTGGACACGGTCCGGTAGGTGCAGTGCAGGCCGACCTCGACACCGCCGCCCATCGCCGCGCCGTTGTAGTAGGCGAAGGTGGGAACGGCCAGCTGGGACAGGCGCTTGAAGACCTCGTGGCCGCCCTTGCCGATGGCGAGCGCGTGCTCGTGCTCCTTCAGCAGCTCGACGCCCTTGAGGTCGGCGCCGACCGCGAAGATGAACGGCTTGCCGGTGATGCCGGCACCGACGATCTCGCCGTCGGCCGCCTCCTTCTCCACCTGGTCGATGGCGGTGTTCAGGTTCGCCAGCGAAGCCGGGCCGAAGGTGGTCGGCTTGGTGTGGTCCAGGCCGTTGTCCAGCGTGATCAGCGCGAAGCGGCCGGCGCCGAACGGCAGGTCGAAGTGGCGCACGTGCGCACTGGTGACGACCTCGTCGGGGAACAGGCCGGAGGCCTGCTGCAGAAGCTCGGCGGTGGTGCTCACTTGTCCCCCTCGAAGTACGGGTTCTCCCAGACGACCGTCGCGCCCATGCCCAGGCCGACGCACATGGTGGTCAGGCCGTAGCGGACCTCGGGCTGCTCCTCGAACTGGCGGGCCAGCTGGGTCATCAGCCGGACGCCGGAGGCGGCCAGCGGGTGGCCGAAGGCGATGGCGCCGCCGTACTGGTTGACGCGCGCGTCGTCGTCGGCGATGCCGTAGTGGTCGAGGAAGGCCAGGGCCTGGACGGCGAAGGCCTCGTTGATCTCGAAGAGACCGATGTCCGAGATGGACAGACCCGCCTTGGCGAGCGCCTTCTGCGTGGCCGGGATCGGACCGTAGCCCATGACCTCGGGCTCCACGCCCGCGAAGGCGTAGGAGACGAGCCGCATCTTGACCGGCAGGCCGTTCTCGCGGGCGAAGTCCTCGCTCGCGATGATCGACGCGGTCGCGCCGTCGTTCAGGCCGGCCGCGTTGCCCGCGGTGACCCGGCCGTGCACGCGGAACGGCGTCTTGAGGCCGGCGATGGCCTCCACGGTCGTGCCCGGGCGCATCGGCTCGTCGGCGGTGACCAGGCCCCAGCCGGTCTCGCCGGCCTCGGGGTTGGTACGGCGCACCGAGACGGGGACCAGGTCGGGCTGGATCTTGCCGTTGGCGTACGCCTTGGCGGCCTTCTCCTGCGAGCGCACCGCGTACTCGTCGGCGCGCTGCTTGGTGATGTGCGGGTAGCGGTCGTGCAGGTTCTCCGCGGTCATGCCCATGAACATGGCGGACTCGTCGACCAGCTTCTCGCTCACGAACCGCGGGTTCGGGTCGGCGCCCTGGGCCATCGGGTGACGGCCCATGTGCTCGACACCGCCGGCGATGGCGACGTCGTACGCGCCGAAGGCGATGGAGCCGGAGACGGTGGTGACGGCGGTCAGCGCGCCGGCGCACATGCGGTCGATCGCGTAGCCGGGCACGGACTGCGGCAGACCGGCGAGGATGCCCGCGGTACGGCCGATCGTGAGGCCCTGGTCACCGACCTGCGTGGTGGCGGCGACGGCGACCTCGTCGACCGTCTTGGGGTCCAGACCGGGGTTGCGGCGCAGCAGCTCCCGGATCGCCTTCACGACAAGGTCGTCGGCACGGGTCTCGTGGTAGATGCCCTTCGGGCCCGCCTTGCCGAACGGGGTGCGGACGCCGTCGACGAAGACGACGTCCCTGACGGTACGAGGCACGATGGCTCTCCTCCAGGGTGCGGGATGGCACTGCTGCGATGCGCTGAGCGCGCGCTCAGGACCCATGCTACTTATGAGTAACGTAGCTGCACAGTCCCCACCCGTGGAGCGGCGAAGGTCACACCCCTCGTGACGCCGTCGACCCGCCGGGGCCGGCACCGGGCCGGCCGCCGACGGCCCCGGCGCGCGGCAGCCGTTCCACCGGACGTATGCGAAGGTGACGGCGACGTTTTTCCGGCCCCCGGCCGGCTTCACGTCCGAGGCCGGGGGGACGAAGGGAAGGCACCGGGAGACCCCTTCCCCCGGTGCCGTCGCAGGATCTTGGCGTGATCTCGACGCTGCTGTTCCGCTTCCGTGCGGCGACGAGGTGACGCGGTTCAGCCGCCCTTCGCCGCCAGCGCGTCCACCAGTACCGGGGTCACCAGCTCGACCTGCCACGGCCGGGCGCCGTACCCGGCCAGCGCCGCCTCGACGGAGCCGGGGTCGACCACCTTCGGCGGCTCCCAGCAGATCCGCCGCACGGTGTCGGGGGAGATCACGTTCTCCTGGGGCATGGCGAGCCGCTCGGCCAGAGCGGTCACCCCCGCCCGGGCGGCGGACAGCCGGGCCGCGGCGGCGGGGTCCTTGTCGGCCCACGCCCGCGGCGGGGGCGGCCCGGTCACCGGCTGGCCCGGCTGCGGCAGCGCCGTGTCCGGCAGGGCCTTGGCCCGGTCCACCGCGGCCTGCCACTGCTCCAGCTGCCGCCGTCCCATCCGGTGCCCGAACCCGTTCAGCGCGCCGAGGGCGTGCACATTGCCCGGCAGGGCCAGCGCGGCCTCGACGATGGCGGCGTCGCTCAGCACCTTGCCCGGCGACACGTCCCGGCGCTGCGCGATCCGGTCCCGCGTCTCCCACAGCTCCCGTACGACGGCGAGCTGCCGGCGCCGGCGCACCTTGTGCATCCCGGACGTACGGCGCCAGGGGTCCTTGCGGGGCTCGGCCGGGGGCGCGGACGCGATCGCGTCGAACTCCTGGCGCGCCCACTCCAGCTTGCCCTGCCGGTCCAGTTCCTTCTCCAGCGCGTCCCGCAGGTCGATCAGGAGCTCGACGTCGAGCGCGGCGTACCGCAGCCACGGCTCGGGCAGCGGCCGCGTCGACCAGTCGACGGCGGAGTGGCCCTTCTCCAGGACGAAGCCGAGGACGCCCTCCACCATGGCGCCGAGGCCGACCCGCGGGAAGCCGGCGAGCCGGCCGGCCAGCTCGGTGTCGAACAGGCGGGCCGGGACCATGCCTATCTCGCGCAGGCAGGGCAGGTCCTGGGTGGCCGCGTGCAGCACCCACTCCACACCGGAGAGGGCCTCGCCGAGGCCGGACAGGTCGGGGCAGGCGACGGGGTCGATCAGCGCGCTGCCGGCGCCCTCGCGGCGCAGCTGCACCAGGTAGGCGCGCTGGCCGTAGCGGTAGCCGGAGGCGCGCTCGGCGTCCACGGCGACCGGGCCGGTACCGGCGGCGAAGGCGGCGACCACCCGGGCGAGGCCCGCCTCGTCGGCGATCACGGGCGGGATTCCCTCGCGGGGTTCGAGCAGCGGAGTCGGCGCCCCCATCACAGAAGATCCGGCATCGTCCGGAGGCGTGCCTCCGGCGGTGCGCAGGGAGCTGTCTGCTGCGGTCTCTTGGGCGTCGGTCACCTGTCAAGGGTATCCGTGTGTGGACGGCGCCCGTCGACGGAACGTTCCGTCGACGGGCGCCGCAGGGGCGTAAACCAGTCAGCTCCGGGCTCTGTCCCGTTCACCTGGATGAACGCCCGGTTCCGCCGATGGGGGCATCCGGTGGGCTCAGTGGATGATCCCGGTGCGCAGGGCCACGGCCACCATGCCGGCCCGGTCGCCCGTGCCGAGCTTGCGGGCGATGCGGGCGAGGTGGCTTTTGACGGTGAGAGCGGACAGGCCCATGGAGACGCCGATCGCCTTGTTCGACTGGCCCTCCGCGACCAGCCGCAGCACCTCGACCTCGCGTCCGGACAGTTCGCGGTAGCCGCCCGGGTGGCTCGGGGCACCCGGGGGGCGGCGGTGCATACGGGCGGCGGCGCCGAGGGGAGCGGCGCCGGGCCGGGTGGGGAGCCCGATGTTGGTGCGGGTGCCGGTGACGACGTAGCCCTTGACGCCGCCGGCCAGGGCGTTGCGGACGGCGCCGATGTCGTCGGCGGCGGAGAGGGCGAGTCCGTTGGGCCAGCCCGCGGCGCGGGTCTCGGACAGCAGGGTGAGGCCGGAGCCGTCGGGGAGGTGGACGTCGGCGACGCAGATGTCGCGGGGGTTGCCGATGCGGGGACGAGCCTCCGCGATGGACGAGGCTTCGATGACGTCGCGCACGCCGAGCGCCCACAGGTGGCGGGTGACGGTGGAGCGGACGCGCGGGTCGGCCACGACCACCATGGCGGTCGGCTTGTTCGGGCGGTAGGCGACCAGGCTTGCGGGTTGCTCAAGGAGAACGGACACCAGGCCTCCTGGGTGGGGGACGGGGCCGGCTTGTGGGGATGAAGCCGGGACGAACCGTGCTTTCAAGGTCACAGTCGTCTTCGGCAGCAAACTCGTCCGCCTTTAGAGAATGATCACGATCTAGTGAGTAACAATCTGTGCAATTCGGACACGCGATCGATCATCCGAAGATCGAGTCGTTTCAAGCGGGTGCGATTCGAGTGCGGAAAGTGGCCGTATCGACAAAGAGATGGTCAATGGGGCGTTTCGCTGCGAGGGGTCGCTGCCAGGGGTCGACGGGGGCTTGACGGGGGCTCGACGGGTCTTGGGGCTCCCGCGGCGCCGCGGCGGGCGTCGGCGGGTCTTGGTGCGCCCGCGCCGCGGCAGGCTCGCCGGGTCTCCGTGCTCCCGTGCCGCGGCAGGCTCGGCGGGTCTCCGTGCTCCCGTGCCGCGGCGGGACCGGCGGGGCCGGGTGTTCCTCCGCCGGAGCGGATCAGCGGATCAGCGGGACTGCGGGCCCCTGCGCTGGGGGAGGGTCACCACCGACGCGTCGCCCGGACCGGCCGGCGGCAGGCCGGCGACCTGCGCCAGCAGATCGCACCAGGCGGCCAGATGGGCCGCGGTGTCCGGCACCCCGCCGAGCCCCTCCCGGGGCGTCCAGGACGCCCGGATCTCGATCTGCGAGGCGGCCGGCCGCTCGGCCAGCCCCCCGAAGTAGTGCGAGCTCGCGCGCGTGATCGTCCCGCTCGGCTCGCCGTAGCCCAGCCCGCGCGCCGCCAGCGCCCCGGTCAGCCACGACCAGCACACCTCGGGCAGCAGCGGATCGGCCGCCATCTCCGGCTCCAACTCCGCGCGCACCAGTGTCACCAGCCGGAACGTGCCCCGCCAGGCGTCGTGCCCGGCCGGGTCGTGCAGCAGCACCAGCCGGCCGTCGGCCAGCTCCTGCTCACCGTCGACCACCACCGCCTCCAGCGCGTACGCGTACGGGGCGAGCCGCTGCGGGGCGGGCGTCGGCTCCACCTCCACCTGCGGCCGCAGCCGGCTGCCGCGCAGGGCCTCGACCGCGGAGCGGAAAGCCGGCGGACCCGAGGCACTGGAGTGCCGGTCCGCCTCCTCGGTGTCCTTCACGTCGTCCGTTCCATCACCGCTGTCCGACATTCGTCCGTGAGCCGCAGCCATGCGGGGAAGAGTAAGGGGAAGCGGGGCCCCGTGGAGGGCAAGACACCCCGCGCCGCCGGTCACCGGTGTCGTGCGAGACTTGCCCCGTGACCGCCAATGACACCACGCAGCCGACAGCGACGTACGACAGCGCCTTCCTCAGGGCGTGCAGGCGCGAGCCCGTTCCGCACACCCCCGTGTGGTTCATGCGGCAGGCCGGCCGCTCGCTGCCGGAGTACCGCAAGGTGCGCGAGGGCGTTCCCATGCTGGAGTCCTGCATGCGGCCCGAGCTGGTCACCGAGATCACCCTCCAGCCGGTGCGCCGGCACGACGTGGACGCGGCGATCTTCTTCAGCGACATCGTCGTCCCGCTGAAGGCCATCGGCATCGACCTCGACATCAAGCCCGGCGTCGGCCCGGTCGTCGAGCAGCCGGTCCGCACCCGCGCCGACCTCGCCCGGCTGCGCGACCTCCGCCCCGAGGACGTCCCCTACGTCACCGAATCCATCGGCCTGCTCACCCGCGAGCTGGGCGCCACCCCGCTGATCGGCTTCGCGGGCGCGCCCTTCACCCTCGCGAGCTACCTGGTCGAGGGCGGCCCCTCGCGCACGTACGAGAACGCCAAGGCGATGATGTACGGCGACCCCGAGCTCTGGGCCGACCTGCTGGACCGCCTCGCCGAGATCACGGCCGCCTTTCTGAAGGTGCAGATCGAGGCCGGCGCGAGCGCCGTCCAGCTCTTCGACTCCTGGGCCGGCGCCCTGGCCCCGGCGGACTACCGGCGCTCGGTCATGCCCGCCTCGGCAAAGGTCTTCGACGCGGTCGCCGGGTACGGCGTCCCGCGCATCCACTTCGGTGTGGGCACCGGCGAGCTGCTGGGCCTCATGGGCGAGGCCGGCGCGGACGTCGTCGGCGTCGACTGGCGCGTCCCGCTGGACGAGGCCCGGCGCCGGATCGGCCCCGGCAAGGCGCTCCAGGGCAACCTGGACCCGACGGTCCTGTTCACCGACAAGGACACCGTCGCCGCCAAGGCCCGCGAGGTCCTCGACGCCGCCGCCGGCCTGGAGGGGCACGTCTTCAACCTCGGCCACGGCGTCATGCCGAACACCGACCCGGACGCGCTGACCCGGCTCGTGGAGTACGTCCACACCGCCACCAGGCGCTGAGCCGCCCGCCGGCTCACCACGAGTAGTGGGGCCGCGCGCGCCTGCCGAACAGCAGGCCGGGCGGCTCCGGCGGCGGCGGGGTGCCCGGCTTGAGCGGCCAGGCGAGCAGCATGCCCGCCAGGAAGCCGGCCACGTGGGCCGCGTACGCCACGGTGCCGGTGCCGGAGACCCCGTGCCCGGACGAGTACACCGCCTGCAGCCCGAACCAGAAACCCAGCACCAGCCAGGCGGGCAGCCGCAGCGGCAGGAAGACCAGGAACGGCACCAGGACCCACACCCTGGCCTTCGGGTACAGCACCAGATAGGCGCCGAGGACGCCGGCGATCGCGCCGGACGCGCCGATCAGCGGGTCGCCCGAGCCGTCGTTGAGCAGCGCGAAGCCGTAGCCGGCCGCGTAGCCGCAGGCGACGTAGAAGAGGAAGTAGCGGATGTGGCCCATCCGGTCCTCGACGTTGTTGCCGAAGATCAGCAGGAAGAGCATGTTGCCCAGCAGGTGCAGCCAGCCGCCGTGCAGGAACATCGCCGTGAAGACCGACAGCGCCGGCGACTTGTCGTAGGCGGGCGGTCCCACCGCACAGCCGGGGCCGTGCGGGCCCACGGCGACCTCGCCGGTCGGGACGACCCTGGGCATCTGATGGTGGATCAGCTCGCGGGGGACCGCGGCGTAGTGGTCCATGAAGGCCTGGAGGTGGCAGAGCTGGACCAGCTCGCCGGTGCCGGCCACGGAACCGGCTATGCCGGGCGTGGTGATGAACGCCAGCACGTTGGCGGCGATGAGGGCGTACGTCACCCAGGGGGTGCGGCGCACCGGATTCACGTCATGGACGGGGATGACCACACAGGAGTAGTGCCCGCGACGGGGCGGGTGAATCGGTGAACGCCGCCGGGCGGGTGTGCGTATGTCTCCTCAACCGACGTGAGGATCAGGCGATGACGAACACTCCGCAGGTTCCGGCGATGCACGCGCTGCCCGACGGCGAGGCCGAGCTCTCCCTGGTGGTACGGCTCCCCTGGGAGGACCTGGCGCGGCTCGGTCAGGAGGCGGGGCGGCTCGCCTCGCAGATGCAGCGGCCGGTGACGCTGGACGAGGCGGTGAGCCACCGCCTGCGCTCGGCCCGGCCGTCCGCCTCCCACGCCAGGCCCTCCGGCGAGCAGCCGGCGGCCGCCTCCACGGCGGTCACGTCCCTGCCGCGGATCAGCGGGACGGCCTAGGGGATCTCGGCCGCCCGCACCGCGGAGGCGGCCTTCCGCGCCGCTACCAGCACGGGGTCCCACACCGGTGAGAACGGCGGGGCGTAGCCCAGGTCCAGGGCCGTCATCTGTTCCACCGTCATCCGCGCGGTCAGCGCCACCGCCGCTATGTCGACCCGTTTCGCCGCTCCCTCCCGGCCGACGATCTGCACGCCCAGCAGCCGGCCCGTACGGCGTTCGGCGAGCATCCTGACCGTCATGGGGGCGGCGCCCGGGTAGTAGCCGGCGCGGCTGGTCGACTCGATGGTGACCGTCTCGAAGCGGAGCCCGACCCGGCGGGCGTCCTTCTCGCGCAGGCCGGTGCGGGCGATCTCCAGGTCGCAGACCTTGCTGACCGCCGTACCGACGACCCCCGGGAAGGTGGCGTAGCCGCCGCCGGCGTTGGTGCCGATGACCTGGCCGTGCTTGTTGGCGTGGGTGCCGAGCGGGACGTACTGCGTCTGACCGGAGACCAGGTTCAGCACCTCCACGCAGTCGCCGCCCGCCCAGATGTTGTCGTGCCCGCGCACCCGCATCGCGAGGTCCGTGAGCAGCCCGCCGTGGGCGCCGAGGGGCAGGCCGGCCGCCCGCGCCAGGGAGGTCTCCGGGCGGACGCCGATACCGAGCACCACCAGGTCTGCGGGGTACTCGGCGTCCTCCGTGGCCACCGCGCGGACGTGGCCGTCCTCCCCGGTGAGGAGCTTGGTGACCTCGGCGTCGTTCACCATGGTGATGCCGAGGCCCTCCATGGCCCGGTGCACCAGCCGGCCCATGTCCGGGTCGAGCGTCGACATCGGCTCCCTGCCGCGGTTGACGACCGTCACCTCGAAACCCCGGTTGATCAGCGCCTCTGCCATCTCCACGCCGATGTAGCCGGCCCCGACGACCACCGCCTTGCGGCCCCGCGTGCGGGTCAGGGTGTCCAGCAGGGCCTGGCCGTCGTCGAGGGTCTGCACGCCGTGCACGCCGGCGGCGTCCGCGCCGGGCAGGTCCGGGCGGACCGGCCGGGCTCCGGTGGCGATGACGAGCTTGTCGTACGGCGTCCAGGACTCGGCGCCGGAATCGACGTCCCGCGCCCGGACCCGCTGCCCGGCCACGTCGATCTCCGTGACCTCGGTGCGCAGCCGCACCTCGATCCCGCGCGCCCGGTGCTCCTCGGGCGTACGGGCGACGAGCCGGTCCCGCTCGGGTACCTCGCCGCCCACCCAGTAGGGGATCCCGCAGGCGGAGAACGAGGTGAAGTGGCCGCGCTCGAAGGCCACGATCTCCAGTTCCCCCGGGTCCCTCAGCCGCCGTGCCTGCGACGCCGCGGACATGCCCGCGGCGTCGCCGCCGATCACGACCAGCCGTTCCCTGCCGTTGCCGTCCCGTCCACCGCTCATGCTCATGCCGCACACGCTACGGGGCGCGGGACGTCAGTCGCGCTCCGCCTCCTGCGCAAAGCCGGGTGCCGGGCGGGCCGACGGCAGCGGGCCGAGCGCGGGCGCGGCCGGCGCGGGCGCGGACCGCGTGCGGTGCGGCAGCCGGGGACGCACGACCCGCAGCCACAGCACCACCACGAGCGCGGCCAGGGCCAGGAACGGCAGGGCGGCGCCGAGCACCAGGACGATCCAGCGCAGCACGGCGACGAACGCGTGCCAGCCGCCCGCGAGCGCGTCCGTGACGCCGGGCCCGTCGTCGTCCGCCTGCCGCGCCGGGGTCCCGGACAGCGACAGGGTGATCGTGGCCAGGCTCGTGCGGTCCTTCAGGGACGCCTGCCGGGCCAGCAGTGCCTCCAGGTCGGCCTGACGGCTGCTCAACTCCCCTTCCAGGGCGACGACGTCGCTCAGCTTGGTCGCCTTGTCCATCAGTGCCCGGATCCGGTCCACACTGGCCCGCTGCGACCTGATCCGGCTGTCCACGTCCACCACCTGGTCGGTGACGTCGACCGCCTTCGCCGTGCGGTCGATCAGCCGGCCCGTGCCCTGGAGGCCGGCGAGGACCTCGTCGTACCTCTCGGTGGGCACGCGCAGCACGACCCGGGTGTGCTCGTGGCCGTCGGCGTCCCGGCCGGTGCTCTCCCTGCCGACGTAGCCGCCCGCGTCCTCGGCGGTGGTCCGGGCCTCCGCCAGGGCCTTCGCCACGTCCTTGACCTCGACCGTCAGGGACGCGGTGCGGATGATCGCGTCCGGGGTGAGCTCGGGGGCCTTGCGCGCGGCCTTCCCGTTCTCCGCTCCCCGGGCCTCGGCCGGTGCGGCGCCGGCGTCGTCCGCGGCGGACTTCGCCGTGCCGCCGCCCGAGTCGTCCGCGCCGCTGCACCCGGCGAGCGCGAGGGACGCGGCGAGCAGGACCCCGGACAGCGCCCGGACGGAGCGGGCGGAACGTGTGGTGGTGCGTGAGGTGCGTGTGGTGCGCATGGGCGGTACCCCCCGAGGGCTGTGGGCTGTGACGGTCCTTCGACGCCGGAGCGGGCGGGAACGTTGGGCGCCGCCGGTCCCGATGCGGTCACGGTCCGGACTCGGGCCGGCCACCGGGTCCCGGCGGGGGCGCAGGCGGGGTCTGAGAGAGTGGGAGGCATGAGCGCAACGGGTAGGGGCTTGGGGCACGTCGTCGTCATCGGGGCCGGCATCGCCGGGCTGGCCGCCGCGCACCGGTCGCTGGCGCGCGGGGCCCGCGTGACCGTGCTGGAGGCCGGCGACCGCGTCGGCGGCAAGCTGCTGCCCGGCGAGATCGCCGGCGTCCGGGTCGACCTGGGCGCCGAGTCCATGCTGGCCCGCCGCCCCGAGGCGGTGGCCCTCGCACGCGAGGCGGGACTGGGCGAGCGGCTCCAGCCGCCGGCCACCGCCACCGCCTCGATCTGGACCCGGGGCGCCCTGCGGCCCATGCCCAAGGGCCATGTGATGGGCGTGCCCGGCACCGCCGCCGTGCTCTCCGGTGTCCTCTCCGAGGAGGGCCTGGCCCGCATCGAGCGCGACACCGACCTGCCCCGCACCGAGGTCGGCGACGACGTGGCCGTGGGGGAGTACGTGGCGGCCCGGCTCGGCCGCGAGGTCGTCGACCGGCTGGTCGAACCCCTGCTGGGCGGGGTGTACGCGGGCGACGCGTACCGCATCTCGATGCGCTCGGCCGTCCCGCAGCTCTTCCAGGCCGCGCGCGCCCACACCTCCCTCACCGAGGGCGTCCGGGAGATCCAGGCGAAGGCCGCCGCGCAGCAGCAGACCGGGCCGGTCTTCATGGGCATCGCCGGCGGGGTCGGCCGGCTGCCGCTCGCCGTCGCCGAGTCGGTGCGCGCCCGGGGCGGCGAGATCCTGACCGGGACACCGGCGCGGGAACTGCGCCGGGAGGCGGCCGGCGGCTGGCGGATCACCGCCGGGGAGCGCGTGCTGCACGCCGACGCGGTGATCGTCGCCGTGCCCGCCCCGGCCGCCGCCGGACTGCTGCGCGCCGAGTCCCCGGCAGCCGCCGCCGAGCTGGCCGCCGTCGAGTACGCCTCGATGGCCCTGATCACGCTCGCCTACCGGCGCGCCGGCCTGCGTCTGCCCGAGGGCAGCGGCTTCCTGGTGCCGCCCGTCGACGGCCGCACCATCAAGGCGTCCACGTTCGCCTCGCAGAAGTGGGGCTGGATCGCCGAGGAGGACCCGGACGTGGTCGTGCTGCGCACCTCCGTGGGCCGCCACGGCGAGACGGAGGTGCTCGGCCGGGACGACGCCGACCTCGTGGAGGTCTCCCGGCACGACCTGAGGGAGGCCACCGGCCTGGACGCCGTACCGCTGGAGACCAGGGTGACCCGCTGGACCGACGGCCTGCCCCAGTACCCCGTCGGGCACCACGCGCGCGTGGCCCGCGTGCGCGAACAGGTCGCCAAGCTCCCGGGGCTCGCGGTGTGCGGTGCCCCGTACGACGGCGTCGGCATCCCGGCGTGCATCGCGAGCGCGTACGCGGCGGTGGACCGGCTGGACGGCGACCCGGCCGGCGTCCGCGAGCTCACGGCCAACCCGGTGCAGAGCCTGCACGGCGGAGCGGGAGAATAGGGACCATGAGTGACGACGCCCCCACCACCGAGTCCGGCAGGATCCCGAACAAGGGCAAGCTGGCCAAGGACCTCAACGAGGTCATCCGCTACACCCTCTGGTCGGTCTTCAGGCTGAAGGACGCGCTGCCGGAGGACCGCACGGGATACGCCGACGAGGTCCAGGAGCTGTTCGACCAGCTCGCCGCCAAGGACGTGACGATCCGCGGCACCTACGACGTCTCCGGCCTGCGCGCCGACGCCGACCTCATGATCTGGTGGCACGCCGAGACCAGCGACCAGCTCCAGGAGGCGTACAACCTCTTCAGGCGCACGAAGCTGGGCCGCGCGCTCACCCCCGTGTGGTCGAACATGGCCCTGCACCGCCCGGCCGAGTTCAACCGCTCGCACATCCCGGCGTTCCTCGCCGACGAGACGCCGCGGAACTACGTGAGCGTCTACCCGTTCGTGCGTTCCTACGACTGGTACCTGCTGCCCGACGAGGACCGCCGCCGCATGCTCGCCGACCACGGCAAGATGGCCCGCGGCTTCCCGGACGTGCGCGCCAACACGGTCGCCTCGTTCTCCCTCGGCGACTACGAGTGGATCCTGGCGTTCGAGGCCGACGAGCTGTACCGCATCGTCGACCTGATGCGCCACCTGCGCGCCTCCGAGGCCCGCATGCACGTCCGCGAGGAGATCCCGTTCTTCACCGGCCGCCGCAAGGACATCGGCGAACTGGTGGCGGGGCTGGCCTGAGCCCTTGCGGGGGCGCGCGGCCGTAGCGGCGTGCGGCTTGGCCGCGGGGGCGCGACCCGCCGCCACCGGCCGCCGACGGCACGGCGCGGCACCCCACCGGGTGGTCCTAACGCCGCCCGGCCTTCCCCCGGAGGCCGTCCCGCCGGGCCTCTTCCCCGGCCGGACCGCCGGAGGCGGCCGGCTCCGGGCGCGGCGCGCACCACGCGTGCCGCGCCGGGAGGCGGTCCGCCAGCAGATAGGCGTCCAGGTAGCCGTTGACGCACCTGTTGGGGCCGCCCGCGACGCCGTGCGTGCCCGCGTCCCGCTCGGTCACCAGCACCGAACCGGCCAGCCGGCGGTTCATCTCCAGGGCGCCCGCGTACGGCGCGGCGGCGTCCCGCTCGGCCGCCAGGATCAGCACCGGCGGCAGCTCACCCGGCCCGGTCCGCACGTCCAGCGGCCGCTGCCGGGGCGCCGGCCAGTAGGCGCACGGCAGGTTCATCCACGCGTTGTCCCAGGTCTCGAACGGCGCCACCCGGGCCAGGCGCGTGTTGTCGCGGTCCCACACCCTCCAGTCGGCCGGCCAGGGCGCGTCGTTGCACTCGACGGCCGTGTAGACCGCGCTGCCGTTCTCCGTCCCGGCGGCCGACTCCGGGCTCGGCGCGGCCAGCTCGACCAGCTTCCCGGGTTCGCCGCGCAGGTAGGCCGAGAGGGCCTCGGCCCGGCTCGGCCAGAAGTCGTCGTAGTAGCCGGCCGCCAGGAACACGTTCTGCAGCTGGCCCGGCCCGACCCTGCCGCCCGCCGCCTTCCCGGCCAGCCGCTCGCGCGCGGTGTCGTAGCTGCGCTGCACCTTCGCGGGTGTGTCACCGAGCCGGTAGACGTCGTCGTGCCGGGCGATCCAGTCCCGGAAGTCCGCCCAGCGCTCCTCGAAGGCGGCCGACTGGTCGAGGTTGCTGCGGTACCAGATCTTCTCCGGGTCGGGGTTCACCGCCGAGTCCAGCACCATGCGCCGCAGGTGCGTGGGGAACATCGCCGCGTACAGCGCGCCGAAGTAGGTGCCGTACGACGCCCCCATGAACGTCAGCCGGTCCTCGCCGAGCGCCGCCCGCAGCACGTCCAGGTCCCGGGCGTTGGCGAGCGAGGTGTAGAACCGCAGCCGGCTCCCGGACCGCTGGGCGCAGCCGCGCGCGTACGCCTTCGCCTGGGCGATGCGCTGCCGCTTGTACGCCTCCGACGGGTGCGTCGGGGACGCGGTGGGCGCCTTGACATGGCGCTTGGGGTCCTCGCAGCTCAGCGGCGCGGACCGGCCCACCCCGCGCGGGGCGTAGCCGACGAGGTCGTAGGCGGCGGCGATCCGCTTCCACTGCGGGACCGCGCCGACGAGCGGGAAGTACATGCCGGACGCGCCGGGGCCGCCCGGGTTGAAGACGAGGGCGCCCCGCCGGGGGACCTTCCGCTTGCTGTTGTGCGGGTCCTTCTGGGTGGCCCGGGCACGGCTGACGGTCAGCTGGATCTGCCGGCCGTCGGGGTGGGCGTAGTCCAGCGGGACGGTCACCGTGCCGCACCGCACACCGGCCGGCGCCTGCGGCACGTCGTCGGCGGAGCAGGGGCCGAAGTCGATGCCGGCCGCCCGGGCGCGGGCCGAGGCCACTGCGGTGCCGTGCCGCTCGGCCGCGTCGGGAGCGGTCCCCGGTGTGCCCGGGGTGCCGGGTGCGCCGCCCGCCGGGGCCGCGGCCAGGGTGGTCAGGAGCAAGGACCCGGCGGCCGAGTAGAGGGCGGCAGCTTTCATCGCGTATCCCTTCGGTGCGCGGCGGCGATGGCGTGGCGGCCACGGCCCGGCGGCACACAAGGGATGTTTCGTTCGCCCGCGGGGGAAGGCAAGCACCACCCGGCCGGTGTCGGCTCCAATGCCCCCTATGAGCCCCTCCCAGCCGCCCTCACTCCCGCCACGGCTGGTCGCGGTGGGTGAAGGCGGCGCGCAGCTCCGGCTCGCCGATCGCGCGGATGCCCCGGACGGCGACCGAGGTGAGGAACGACCGCTCGTCACCGGCCGGCCCCCCGGTCAGGGCGCCCAGCAGCCGCTGCCCGGCGGGGGAGGCCCAGCGCGAATACGGGTGCACCTCGAACCGGGCGATGGCCAGGCAGCTCAGCGACAGCGTCAGGGGCAGCGCGAACCACAGGCCCACCAGCAGGCGGGGCGTGTCGGTCGGGACGGGCAGCAGCAGCGCGGTCACGCCCAGCGCCGCCACGGCCAGCGCGGCGACCCGCACCTGCCGGACGGCGGACCCCACACCGGTCCCCGCGCCCTCGGGCACCGCGAGCCCCGCCCGCACCAGCCCGTCGGCCAGCCGGCGCACGGCCTCCGCGCCCGCCGCCCTCGCCCGTACCGGCGCGATCCGTGACTGCCCCTCAGGCCCTATGGCCCCTATGACGGATTCCTCCATCTCGTCGCGCCCGCGCGGGTCCACGACCGTGGCCCAGCCGGTGTGCGCGAGCAGCAGCCGGCGCTGGCGGGCCATGGAGACCAGCGTGACGTCGGCGACCCGGGCCGGGCCGCCGGAGAGGAACGCGGCCTCGTACAGCGTCAGATCACGCTCCCGGCCCGCCGGCGCGTCACGCGTTTCCACGGCGGCCGCGCGGACGGCCGTCAGGCACAGCCGGGCACAGGCGGTACCGGCGAACGCCCAGGCCAGGAGCAGGAGAAGGACCCAGAACATGACGTGTTTGTATGCCAGGGGGCCGGGCGGACGCCATGCCTTTTCCAGCATGCGGACCGAGTGTTGTGGGTATGTGACGTTCCGTTTGCCGGACCGGCCGCCGGGCTGCCCAGGGGCGGCGGGCCGCGGTCAGCGGCTGCTCGTCACCGGTGGCGGGCCGGTGACGGCGGGCGGCGAGGAGACGGGGGCCTCCACTTGCGAGGTGCCCGCCCGTGACGTGTCGTCCTGCGGCGGGGTGCCCTGCGAGGCGCCCGTCTGTGTGGCGGCCGCCGGCGCGGGCCCGACCGGCACCGCCGCGCTCGGGTCGACCCCCGGCGGGGCGGGCACCGGGGACGCGGAGGCCGCGAGCTCCTCGGCCAGCGCGGCGAAGTCCACGTACCCCGTCGCCTCCAGGACCTTGATGTGATCCAGCACGGTCGCGTTGGCGTTGTCGGCGAGATCGCGGACCAGGGAGTTCTGTGTGCCGGCCCGGACCTGCGCGACCAGGGAGAACACCCGTCCGTGCGCGAGCCGCAGGATGGCGGCGAACCGGCGGTCGAAGTCCTGCCCCTCGGCCGCCTCCAGGGTGGCGAGCCACTCCTTCTGCTGGTCGTTCGGCTCGTTCGGCAGGGCCGTGCCGAGTTGGGTGGCGACCGTCCGGACGTGCGCGTCCAAGGAGGTGTGGCCGTCCACCAGGTGTCCGCCCGCGGTACGGACGGCCGCCGTGGTCCCCTTCCGCTGCGCCAGCTCGCCGGCGGGCAGCTCCCACAGGCCCGCGAGGCGGACCTTCGTGATGAAGTCCCGGTCCTGCGCCGACAGCGGGCCGTACGGGGTCGTCACGGTGCGTGCGCCCAGCACGCTCGCGCTCGCCGGGTCCTGCCGGTCGGCGTACGACCAGAGCGGGACGAGCAGCGCGACGGCCGTGGCCGCCAGGGCGGTGATGATGAGCCCGGTGCCGCTGAATATGCCTCGGCCGCCGACGGGGGGACGCGGTCGCATGGTGCCTCCTGCACCGCACGCCGGAGGTGCGGCCCTGGCATATTACTGGGGGTCCGGGAGGGGCCCGCGGGCGCGGGGCGCGGCGGCCGTGCGCGACGGCGGTGCCCCGGATGGTCGTCGTCCCCCGGGGGCACCCGGTCAGACCGCGCGCCGCGGCAGCCGTGCCCCGAGCGACCGCGCCGCGCGTCCCCGTGGCGGGAACCAGCGCGCCGTGAGCGCCCGCGCCGCCGGCCCCCGTCGTCGCGGTGCGGGTCCGGAGCGGTCCAGCCACCAGTCCCGCAGGGCCCGCCGCGCCGCCGCGTCCGCCGGCCGCCCCAGCTTCAGCAGGTGCCCGGCGAAGTCCAGCGCGTCCTGCCGGTACCCGCCCCGCATCGGCCGCTGCCGGGCGTAGTCCAGGAACGCCTGCCGGTACCCCGCCCCGAGGATCACCGGCAGCTCGGGCGCCACCTTCGCCACCACGCCCGCCCGCTTCGCCGCCAGCGCCCGGGCCTGCACCCCCATGCGTATCCGGTCGAACCCCTCCGGCACCGGCGTCCCCGCCACCAGGGACGACAGCACGGCGGTCTGCGCCACCCCGACCCGCTCACGCACGCCGGCCGCCGGCCGCGCCAGGACCCCGACGCCCCCGGCCACCGCCCCGGCCGTGCCCGCCGGCGCCGTGCCGCCGGCCGCCGTACCCCGTGCCGCGCGTGCCCGGCCCGCGGCCACGGCCTCCCGGACGGCCGTCAATTCCCGCTCCAGTTCGGCCGGTTCGGGGAAGTTCTCGTCCCGCTCCAGCAGCACCCCGGGCGGTGCCACCCGGGCGGCGAGACCGGTGAGGAGGTCGAGCACCGGGCGCGGCACGGGGTGCGCGTGGCTGTCGTGCCAGACGCCGTCGCGTGCGAAGCCGCCCGCGACATGGACGTAGGCGATCGCCTCCAGGGGCAGCGCGGCCAGCGCCTCGGCCGGGTCCTCACCGCGGTTGACGTGGTTGGTGTGCAGGTTGGCCACATCGATCAGCAGCCGTACGCCGGTCCGCTCCACCAGCTCGGACAGGAACTGCCCCTCGGTCAGCTCCTCGTCCGGCCAGGAGAACAGCGCGGCGATGTTCTCCAGCGCCAGCGGTACGGGCAGCGCGTCCTGGGCGATGCGGACGTTCTCGCACAGCACGTCCAGGGCCTCCCGGGTGCGCGGCACGGGCAGCAGATGACCGGCCTCGAGCGGCGGCGACGCGGTGAGGGCCCCGCCGGCCCGGACGAACGCGATGTGCTCGGTGACCAGGGGCGCGCCCAGGGCCTGCGCCCGCTCGGCCAGCGCCGTCAGCCGCCCCTCGTCGGGGTGGTCCGCGCCGCCGAGTCCGAGGGAGACCCCGTGCGGGACCACCGTCACCCCGCGCTCGCGCAGCCGCAGCAGCGACTCCGGGAGGTGGCCGGGGCAGACGTTCTCCGCCACGACCTCCACCCAGTCGATGCCCGGCATGCGTTCCACGGCGTCCGCGATCTCCGGCCGCCATCCGATCCCGGTCCCCAGTGGCCGCATGCGTCCTCCCCCTCCTCGGCATCACGCTCGCGCGTCGAGTGACGGGGGTATGGCCCCGGCGCGCGGCCCCCAACCTCCCGCGCCCCGGGTTCAGAGCAACATTTGAGCTTGACGGGGCGGCGGCCCGGCCGCACCGCCCGGCTCCCCGGCGCCGTGCGGGCCGTGCCCGCTCCGGCCCCTCAACGCAGCGCGGGGTGGTCGGCGACCACGGTGCACGACCCGGGCGCGATCTCCGTGAAGCCGGCGTCGCGCACCACCGGCAGCGCGCCGGCGGTGAGCCGGGGCCAGTCGGCGGGGGCGGCCGTGCGGACGGAGAGCGGGAAGCCGGCCTCCCGCCAGGCGGCGCGCTCGGTCTCCGACAGCCCCCACCACGCCAGCTGGGCGGCGTGGCCGGCCTGGGCCATCGCCTTGCCCGCCGACATCTCCAGGTCCGGGTTGAGCCACAGCACCGGCTCCCCGGCTCGCGCGGTGGCGGGCGGCTCCGGGTCGTCCAGCTCGGTGCCCGACACCTGCAGTTTCGCCAGGTCCTTGGGCCAGCCGTCCAGCGGGATCGGCGGGAAGACACGGACCTCCGCGGACGCGCCGGTCACCGTGATCCCGGGCAGTGTCCCGGCGCGCCGCCACTCGGCGCCCCGGGCCCGCCGCACGACCTTCCGGATCCGCGCGTCCTCCCAGTTCCGCACCGCCTCGGCCCACTCCCCGTCGCCGTGCGCGCGCTCGTCGCCGAGCAGCACGAGGACGGCCCGGGCGGCCGTCTCCAGCGCGTCCGTACGGGCGGGCGGCGCGCCGCGCTCGATGCGTACGACGAGCGGCAGCACGAACTGCGGCGCTTCGTCGCGGGCGTGGCGGGCGGGCCGCATGGGACTGTCGGCGGAGGGTGCGGGAAGGTGGCTCACGGAAGCCCACCCTACGAAGCCGCGGGCGGGCCGATCAACGCGCGGTGCTGCAGCGGGCCGGTCCGACGGCAACGCGCAGCGGGCCGGTTCACCCGGAACACGCGGTGCGCTGGGCCTCCTGCCACTCGCACCGGGGGCACAGCGTGATCCCCTTGTACGACTCCGGGTACTCCGTCGGCTCCCGGCACAGCACACACTCGGCGTACGGCGGTCCGTCGGCCTTCGCCGGTTTCACCGCCCCGGTGATCGTGCAGTAGTCCTCGTCGCTCATGCCTCCAGCGTAGGACGGCGTCAGGGGCGTTGGCCGGTCTGGGCGATCAGCTCGGAGACCTTCACGAACCGGTAGCCGCGTCGGCGCAGCTCCGGCACGACCGTGCGGACGACCCGCTCGGTGGTCGGGGCGGCGCTGCGGGTGCAGTGCATGACCACCACCGAGCCCGGCCGCACCCCGTCGAGCACCTGCCGGGCCACCGCGTCGGCGTCCGTGGCGAACGCGTCGCCGCTCACCACGTCCCACTGCACCGCGGTCACCCCGAGGTCGCTCAGCGCGCGCAGCGCCTGCCGGTCGTAGCAGCCGCCGGGGAAGCGGAAGTACGGCATCGGGTTCGGTACGCCCGCCTCGCGGAGCGAGGCGTACGCCCGCCGGACGTCCGCCCGCATGCCGTCGGCGGCGACTCTCGGCAGGCCGTAGCAGTCGTCGGTGAAGGCGTAGTGGCTCCAGGAGTGGTTGGCCACCTCGAACTGCGGGTCGCGGCCGAGACCGCGGGCCTCGGCGGGGTACTGGTCGGCCCACCGGCCGGTCATGAAGACGGTCGCCGGCACCTTCAGCGCGCGCAGGGCGCCGATCAGTCCCGGGTTGTCGAAGTGTTCCCCGGAGGCCGCGCGGGGCCCCTGGTCGGCGGTCATGTCGGCGTCGAAGGTGAGCGCGACGGTCTTCCCCCGGGTGCGCGGGCCGTGTTCGAAGACCGGGGTGAGCCCGCCGGGGCCCGGGGCCAGCACGGGCGGCCGGGCGGGCGAGGGGGAAGCGGAGGGCGTGGCCGGGGCCGGGCGCCCGCCGCCCGCGCCGCAGGCGGTGAGCGCGGCGCCCAGGACGCAGGCGGCGGCGATACGGCGTACTCGTGGGATCACCCCACGAACGTAGAGCGGGAAATCCGTTCATACGTTGATATGACCGGTGGCGCGGCCGTGCGGTCACCCGCGTGGCGGGGAACCGCCTCCGTCAGTCCAGCTTGCGCCGCTCCAGCGGCTTGACCGCCGGCCCCTGGATCACCGTGCCGTCGACGGCGAAACGCGAACCGTGGCAGGGGCACTCCCAGGCGCACTCGGCCTTGTTGAAGGCGACCAGGCAGCCCAGGTGGGTGCAGCGGGCCGACAGGGCGTGCAGGGTCCCGTCGCCGTCCCGGTGCACGGCGAGCCGTTCACCGCCCGACCGGACCAGCGCGCCGTCGCCGGGGGCCAGGTCCTCCACCGAAGCGGCGGGCTTGAGCCGGTCGCCGACGAAGTGCCCGGCGACTTCCGCCTGTGTCTTCAGCAGCGATCCGGCCTCGCGCACCACCGGCTTCAGCCGGCGCGGGTCGTACAGCTCCCGCCAGGCGCACTCCCGGCCCGTGATCAGGGCGGTCAGCAGCAGTCCGCTCATGACGCCGCTGCTCATGCCCCAGCCGCCGAAGCCGGCGGCCACGTACGTGTGCCGGGCGCCCGGGTGGAAGAGGCCGACCAGCGGGACCGTGTCGGTGGACGAGTTGTCCTGGGTGGCCCAGGCGTGCTCCATGGTCGCGCCGGGGAAGTGCTCCTCGGCCCAGGCGGCCAGCCGGTCGAAACCGGCCTGCGGATCGCCGGTGCCCGGCGTGAAGTGCTCGCCGGTGACGATGAGCAGCCGCCGCCCGTCGGGCCCGTACGGCGCGGTGCGCACCGAGCGGGTGTTCTCGTCGGGGGTGATGTACGTGCCCCGGGGGTCCGGGCAGTCGCCGAGCGGCCCGGCCACCACCAGCTCCCGGCGCGGGGACAGCCGCGCGAACAGCAGGGCCCGGTCGAAGACCGGGTAGTGGGTGGCGATCACGACGTCCCGGGCGGTGACCGTGGCGCCCGCCTCGGTGGTCAGCCGGCACGGATCCCCCTCCGTCAGGCCGGTGACCCGCGTCCCCTCGTACACCAGGCCGCCCCGCGCGAGCAGGTCGGCGGTGACCGCCCGCAGGTACTTGAGGGGGTGGAACTGGGCCTGCCCGGCCACCCGGACCGCGCCCGCCACCTCGAACGGCAGCCCGGTCTCCGTGGTGAACTCGGCCGGCAGCCCCGCCTCCCGGGCGGCCTCCGCCTCGGCCCGTACCTCCTCCACCCGCGACCGGTCCACGACGTAGGTGTAGGCGTCCCTGGTCTCCCACTCGCAGTCGGCACCCAGCTCGGCCGCCAGCGCCGCCGCGTGCCCGATCGCCTCCGACTGCGAACGCGCGTACAGCCGCGCCGCCTCCGGACCCCGGGTGCGCCGGAGCCGGTCGTAGACCAGGGTGTGCTGGGCGGTCACCTTCGCCGTGGTGTGGCCGGTGACGCCGGCCGCGACCCGCCCGGCCTCCAGCACCGCCACCCGCCGCCCGGCCCGGGCCAGCTCATGGGCGGTGCTCAGCCCGGCGATGCCCGCGCCGACGACGGCCACGTCCACGTCGACGTCCTCGTCGAGGGCGGGGTGGGACGGCCCGGGGGCGGTCCGCAGCCAGTACGAATCGGTGACCTTCCGCTGCTCACGCATGACCGACGGGTACCCCGCCCGGCCGGCCTCACGTCCTCACGTCTGCTTCCGCAGCCGCTCCCGGCACTCCGCCACGTCGAACCCGGCGTCCGGGTACCGGGGATCCAGCTCCCGCAGGTGCTCCACCAGCAGCCGGGTGATGGCCCAGTTGCGGTACCACTTGCGGTCGGCCGGCACCAGGTACCACGGCGCGTACGGGGCCGCGCAACGCTCCAGGGCCAGCTCGTACGCCTCCTGGTAGGCGGGCCACAGGGCGCGTTCCTCGATGTCGCCGGGGTCGAACTTCCAGTGCTTGTCGGGCCGGTCGAGACGGCGCAGCAGACGGCGCTTCTGCTCCTCGGGGGACAGGTGCAGGAAGCACTTGACGAGGGTGACGCCGTCCTCGGCGAGGGACCGCTCGAAGTCGTTGATCAGGCCGTAGCGGCTGCCGATCTCGGCGGGCCGGGCGAGGTGCCGGACCCGGGCGATGAGGACGTCCTCGTAGTGCGAGCGGTCGAAGATGCCGATCTCGCCCTGCGCGGGCAGCGCGCGCCGCACCCGCCACAGGAAGTCGTGCCGCCGCTCCTCCTCGGTGGGCGTCTTGAACGCCGTGATCCGGCAGCCCGCCGGATTGAGCTGGCCGATCACGTGCTTGACCGTGCCGCCCTTGCCGCTGGTGTCCATGCCCTGGAGCACCAGCAGCACCCGGCGGCGGTCGCCCGCGGTGCCCGCCGCCCACAGCCGCTCCTGGAGCCCCGCCAGCCGTCTGCCGGTACGGGCGGCGTCCGCCAGCGCGGCCTCCTTGCCGTCCGGGGCGCCGGGCGTGGCCCCGGCGTCGTACCCGGCGAGGTCGATCCGCTCGCCCTGCGGCAGCCGCAGCAGCTCCCGCAGGGCCTGGTCCTTTTCCCCGGCCGGGTTCTTCGGCACGGACGCTCCTTCCGTCAGGGCTGCCTCCCGGGGGCCCGGGCGCGACGGCCGGGTTCCCGCAGGGCGCCCCGGCACGCTAGCCGGGGGGCGGTCCGCCGTCGGCGTGCGGCTCGAGGGCCTGTTCCCGCAGCGTCGGCTGCCCGCCCCGCTCCAGGAAGTGCAGCAGTTCCACCGGGATGGGCAGGACCAGCGTGGAGTTCTTCTCGGCGGCCACCGCCATCACGGTCTGGAGCAGCCGCAGCTGGAGCGCGGCAGGTGTGCCGGACATCTGCTGGGCGGCCTCGGCGAGCTTCCGGGACGCCTGGAGCTCGGCGTCGGCGTTGATGATCCGGGCCCGGCGCTCCCGGTCCGCCTCGGCCTGGCGGGCCATCGACCGCTTCATCGTGTCGGGCAGGGACACGTCCTTGATCTCCACCCGGTCGACCTGGACGCCCCAGCCCACCGCCGGGCTGTCGATCATCAGCTCCAGGCCCTGGTTGAGCTTCTCGCGGTTGGAGAGCAGGTCGTCCAGGTCGCTCTTGCCGATGATCGACCGCAGCGACGTCTGCGCCATCTGCGACACCGCGAACTTGTAGTCCTCGACCTTCACCAGGGCGCTCGCCGCGTCGATCACCCGGAAGTAGACCACCGCGTCCACCCGGACGGTCACGTTGTCGCGGGTGATGCCCTCCTGGGCCGGGACCGGCAGCGTCACGATCTGCATGTTGACCTTCTGCAGCCGGTCAACGAAGGGGATGATGAGGGTCAGGCCCGGCGCCCGCACGTCCCCCGCGAGCCGGCCGAGCCGGAACAGCACCCCGCGTTCGTACTGCTTGACCACCCGCGCCGCCGCGGCCAGGTACACCACCCCGGCGGAGCCCACCCCCGCCAGGATCAGCAGCAGGTCCTCGACCATGGTGACCTCCTCGCACAGAGGCCGGTTCTGTCCACTGCTGCCACGATAGGCCCGTGGGGCCGGGATGCCGAGAGGTCCCGGGATCCCGGCCCCACGAGCGGGGCTCAGCTACGGGCGCTCACGCGGCCGTGGTGAGCAGCTTGACCGGTTCGGTGCCCGCCGCGCTGTGCCGCTCGGCCCAGTTGTCCAGGGCCGTACGGCAGGCGTGGTCCAGGTGGTGCAACCCGGACAGGTCCAGCCGGACCGGACGGTCCTGGGGCAGCGACTCCAGGCTGTCGAGGATCTTCGGCAGCCGCAGGAAGGTCGCGTTCCCCGCGAGGTACGCCTCGATCGGGCCCGCGCCCTTGTCGACGACCTCCAGCTTGACGTGCGAGGCCTCCCAGGCGGTCTTCACCACCGCCAGCGCGAGACCGATGAGCACGCCCTCGAACATGCTGACCGCGACGATCGAGACGGCCGTGGCGGCCAGGACGAACGCCTCCCCACGGTGCTCGCGCCACAGCCCGGCGAGCGACCGGACCGGGATCAGCTTGGAGCCCGCGTGGATCAGGACGCCGGCGAGGGCCGGGATCGGGATGTACGCGAGCACGTCCGGCAGCAGGGCGGCGAACAGCAGCAGCCAGACGCCGTGCAGCACCCTGGAGGCCTTCGTCCGGGCGCCGGCCTGGACGTTGGTCGCGCTGCGCACGATCACCGCGGTCATCGGCAGCGCGCCGAGCACTCCGCACACCATGTTGCCGGCGCCCTGGGCGAGGAGCTCCTTGTTGTACTCGGTGCGCGGACCGGAGTGCAGCCGGTCGACGGCCGCCGCGCTGAACAGGGATTCGGCGGACGCGATCAGGGTGAAGGCGATGACCGTGCCCAGCAGGCCGACGCCGGCCAGTTCGCCGAAGGCGCTCAGCGGCGGCGGCTGGATGGAGCCGAGCAGGCCCTGCACCTCGACCGTGGCCACGGGCAGGTCGAACGCGACCGTGGCCAGCGTGGCGAGCCCGACCGCGGCGAGCGGACCGGGCAGCGCGCGGACCTTCGCCGGGGTGTGCTTCCACAGCAGCATCACCGCGATGGTGCCCGCGGCCACCGCGAGCGACGCCAGGGCCTTGGTCTCGCCGAAGGCGTCCCACAACGCGCCGGGCACCCCGAAGATCTTGTCCAGACCGGAGTCGGGCGCCTTGGTGGCCATCGCCGGGTACAGCTGTCCGGCGATGATCACCAGGCCGATGCCCGCCAGCATGCCCTCGACGACGGAGACGGAGATGGCGCGGAAGTAGCGGCCCAGCCGCAGCAGGCCCATGGCCACCTGGAGGACGCCGGCGGCGAGCACGATCACGCCGAGCACGGGCAGCCCGAACTCCTTGACCGCCTCGTAGACGAGCACGGTCATGCCGGCCGCCGGACCCGAGACCTGCAGGCTGCTGCCGCGCATGAATCCGGTGACGATGCCGCCCACGATGCCGGTGACCAGGCCGAGTTCGGCCGGTGCCCCGGAGGCGACGGACACGCCCACGCACAGCGGCAGCGCGACCAGGAAGACCACGAGCGAGGCCGCGAAGTCCTCCTTCAGGTGCGGGAAACGGGATATGAGGGTGCGGTTGTCGGTCATCGGCGTGCTCACAGGGACTCGAAGGTGTCGGTCTGCGGGCGGTGCGTCCGTACGGCGCCGGTGTGCACCTCGTAGTACCAGGCGTGCAGGTCGAGCTGACCCTCCTTCACCTTCCGCTCGACGCAGGGGTACGAGCGCAGGCGCAGCAGCTGGGTCAGGACATGGCTCTGGACGCCCTCGGCGACCTCCGGGTCCTCGGCCGCGCCGGCCGGGCGCGGGGTGGCGGTGACCAGCCAGTCGCGCACGGCCGGTACGGCGTTCAGGTCGTCACCGCGCACCAGCGCGCCGACGGCACCGCAGTGCGAGTGGCCGCAGACCACGATGTCGCGGACGCCGAGCACCTCCACGGCGTACTCGATCGTGGCGGCCTCGCTGGTGGGGTGCTCGGACGCGTACGGCGGGACGATGTTGCCCGCGGTGCGCAGCTCGAACAGTTCGCCGGGTCGGGCCCCCGTGATCAGGGCCGGGACGACCCGGGAGTCGGAGCAGGTGATGAAGAGCACCTGCGGGGACTGGCCTTCGGCGAGCTTGGCGAACTCCTCAGGGCGCTGTCCGAAGGTACGGGCGTTGTCGATGAGGGGCTGCATGTGATGGGTTCCTCCTGGCGCGCCTGCCTGGCGCGTCGGACTTGAACGAGCTTCGTATGTGGGGGGGAGAGAGAGCGGCCCGGCTCTCAGCAGCGGAAGACCTGAAGCGCCGCTGGTGTATGGGCTCGGGAGGCTCTGGGCGCGTGGGGGTGAGGGGCAGCGCAGGGCCCCGGTGAACCCGCCCCGGCCGAACGGCCGTATATGAGGCAGGGTTGCTGGCTCCAGCCGAAGGTGGGACCGCGGTGGCGGTCGCGTGCGTGCGGTGCGCCCAAGGGCTGCCCCGCGTGGCCGGGAGCGCGGACGGTGTCCTTGACTCGCGCGCGTTGGTGGCACGGAGGGATCGATTCCGGTCGCTCAGCCTTGGCCAACACCTGACCGGGTGTGTGCGCGGATGCGAAGGTTCCGGCGGGGGTGAAGAGCTGGAACGCGAGCATGGCCACGCCGAGGAGGGCAAGCAGGCTCCGGGTTGTCGTGCCTCGGAACATGAGCCCCCCTCCGTAGAGTTCACGTTTCTTGTCCAGACCAAGCCTTGGTCAATGGATGGTCAAGAAACACATTAACCCTGCAAAACCGTTTGCAGGGTTAACTGCGAGTTACGCGCACAAGAGAGCGTGAAAAGTGCGGGTGACGTGGCGTGAACTCGCTCTTGCCCCGCACGGGCTGGATCGACTATTGGCGGCCGCGACGGGTGGCGGCGGGAGTTGCCCATCGCAGGGGTGTACGGCCGTCCGCTACCGCGGACTGAGCCAGCGTCATATGCCCAAAACCGGCCACTTGTTGGCAGCGGCCGCTGTCGCGGCTACCCGAGGCGTGCCCGGGGGGGGGAGGGTTCTGAGCGTGTGTCACCGCCACCGCCACCGCCACCGCCACCGCCACCGCGGCCGGCGGCTCGCTCCGAGCCTCGCCGGGCATCAGGCGACGGCGCCCCCGGATCGGCGATCCGGGGGCGCGGGGAAGCGGAGACGTGAGGGCGCGAGGAGGCCCGGATCCGAGGATGCCCGGATCCGAGGACGCGGCAGGTACGGCTCGGGCGCCGAGGGGGCGCGGCAGGTACGGCTCAGGCGCCCAGGAGGTCCTTGCCGTCCCGGGCCAGTGCGGTGAGCCGGGATATCGCGCGGAAGTACTTCTTGCGGTAGCCGCCCTTCAGCATCTCCTCGCTGAACAGCTTGTCGAAGGGCAGCCCCGAGGCCAGCACCGGGACCTCGCGGTCGTAGAGCCGGTCGGCGAGGACCACCAGCCGCAGTGCGGTGGACTGGTCCGGGACGGGCTCGACGCCGGTCAGACACACCGCCCGGACCCCGTCGGTCAGCGCGCCGTAGCGGCTCGGGTGCACCTTGGCCAGGTGCTCCAGCAGGTGCGGGAAGTCGTCCAGCGAGGCGCCCTCGGTGGCGAAGGCCGTCTTCATGACCTCCTCGTCGGAGAAGGGCGCCGGCGCCTCGGGCAGGCCGCGGTGGCGGTAGTCCTCACCGTCGATGCGCAGGGTGCGGAAGCGGGCCGAGAGACCCTGGATCTCGCGCAGGAAGTCGGCGGCGGCGAACCGCCCCTCGCCCAGCTTGCCGGGCAGCGTGTTGGAGGTCGCGGCGAGCGCCACGCCCGCCTCGACCAGCTTGCCGAGCAGCGTCGAGACGAGGACGGTGTCGCCGGGGTCGTCCAGCTCGAACTCGTCGATGCACAGCAGACGGTGGCCCTGCAGCGTCTGCACGGTCTTCTGGAAGCCGAGCGCTCCGACCAGGTTGGTCAGCTCGACGAAGGTGCCGAACGCCTTGAGCGCGGGCTCGGCCGGGGTGGCGTGCCAGAGCGAGGCGAGCAGGTGGGTCTTGCCGACGCCGTAGCCGCCGTCCAGGTAGACGCCCCGGGGGCCGGCCGGGGTCTTCGGGGCCTTCGGCCTGCCGAAGCCGAAGAGGCCGCGCTTGCCGCCGCCGACGGCGTGCGCCCCGCCGAGCCCGGCCGCGAAGCCTTCCAGGATCCCGACGGCCTCGGTCTGGCTCGGCTGGTTCGGGTCCGGGATGTACGTGGAGAAGCGGACCGAGTCGAAGCGCGGTGGTGGCACCATCTCGGCGACCAGCCGGTCGGCGGGGACGTGCGGCTCGCGGGCGCACAGGGACAGCGGGCCCGCGTCCGGCAGAGGGCTGGATCCAGGGGCGGCGGTGGAGGACGACACGGGTTTCATGCTAAGCGCCGTGTCAGACTGCACGACATGCGACGCCTGTTCCCTGTGACCGAAGAAACAGCAGCCCAGGCCCCTGGCGGTGGGGCCGAGTCCACCGGCCGGGGCCCGGCGGGGGAGGGGACGACCACCTCGGGCCAGGGCGTTTTCGCCGGTGGGGCGCCTGTGGCCACCGGGTCCCCGGTGCCTGGCGGGGGCGCCGAGGCGCACCCTGGTGCTGGTGCTGGTGCTGGTGCTGGTGCTGGTGCCGTTGTCGGTACTGGTGCCGGCGCCGGTGCGGCGGGCGCCGCGGGACCGGCCGGGGCCGCCGCGCTCGTGGACCGGGAGTGGAGCCTGGCCGAGCTGGCCGCCGCCTACGCCTACCCGGCACCCGCACCGGGCGGCCCGCGGCCGTGGCTGCGGGCCAACATGGTCTCCTCCCTCGACGGCGCGGCCCAGCACGAGGGCCGCTCCCAGCCCATCTCCAGCGCCGCCGACATGCGTATCTTCGGCACGCTGCGGGCCCTCGCGGACGTCGTCGTGGTCGGCGCGGAAACGGTACGGCAGGAGGGGTACCGTCCGGCACGCGCGCGTGCGGAGTTCGCCGCGGCCCGAGAGGCGGCCGGACAGGGTCCGGTCCCGGCGATCGCGGTCGTCAGCGCGAGCCTGGAGCTCGACTTCACCCTGCCGCTGTTCACCTCGCCCCTGGTGCCCACGCTGATCCTGACCGGGGCCGCGGCCGCCCCCGACCGGGTCGCCGCCGCCGAGAAGGCCGGCGCCCGGGTGGTGATCGCCGGCGAGGGCATGGGCGTGGAGCCGGCCCGGGCGGTGCAGACCCTCGCCGGACTCGGGCACACCCGGCTGCTCACCGAAGGCGGCCCACGGCTGCTCGGCCAGCTGATCGCCGCCGAGGTGCTGGACGAGCTGTGCCTGACCGTCTCGCCGATGCTCACCGCGGGCGACGCGCAGCGCATCGCCGGGGGGCCGTCGGTCGCCGTGCCGCGCCGGTTCTCCCTCGTGTCCCTGCTGGAGGAGGACGGATTCCTGTTCAGTCGTTACCGTCGGTCCTGACGGTAGCGGAGTCTGCTGTTCCGGTTGGCTGGCGGCTGGGCGGACACAGGCCGGCGATACCCGTGCGATCACGGGGAAGGATGGTTTCCGCAGGGGCCCTGCCGGGCCCTCCAAGGAAAAGAGGCGCCTGGTGTTCACAAGCGTTCTGATGATCGAGAAGGCCCTGACCTCCGCCGACGTGGAGTTCGTCACCACCTTGCACGGGGACGAGCCGGTCTCCTTCCACGTGCTGCTCCAGCCCCGCGGCGACCAGGCGGACCGGCTGCTGCGGGCCATCGACGACATCGCGCTCGGCGAACTCGACGAGGCGGTGCGGGAAGGGGAGACGCCGGAGGGTCACGAGGCGCGCAGCGTGGGCCGGCAGGCCCTCGACGTCTCGCTCCAGGCGTTGCGTTCCGCGGGGAGCGGGGCGGAGGGGCGGCTGGTCGAGGACCATCCGCTGGACGCGCTGAAGTCACTGGTCGCCGAGGTGAACGCCGACGAGGTGATCGTGCTGACCGATCCCCACTACGTGGAGGAGTTCTTCCACCGGGACTGGGCGTCCCGGGCCCGGCACAAGGTGGGGGTGCCGGTGCTGAAGCTCTTCTCTCACAGCAAGGCGTAGCACCGTCAGGGAGCAGGGAGCAGGGAGCAGGGAGCAGGGAGCAGGGAGCAGGGGCTGCGGGCCGGGCGTCGGAGCCGGGTGCGGTCGCGGGTGCCGGGTGGCTCACCGCGCGGGTCCCCGCACCTGTCGGCCCCGGCCGGTGCCCCTCCTTGCGAGGCACCCGGTGCCCGAGCGCATAGGCTAGGTCTGCTTCCGCTCGTACCGTCTCTGGGGAGAAACGCATGGCACCCGGCCTTCCTACCGCCATGGACCGACCGCACTTCATCGGCATCGGCGGCGCCGGAATGTCGGGTATCGCCAAGATCCTCGCCCAGCGCGGGGCCGCGGTGGCCGGCAGCGACGCCAAGGAGTCCGCGACCGCCGAGGCGCTGCGCGCGCTCGGCGCGACCGTGCACATCGGGCACGCCGCGGAGCACCTCGCCGACGACGCGAGCTGTGTCGTCGTGTCGTCGGCGATCCGCCACGACAACCCCGAGCTGGCCCGCGCCGCCGAGCTGGGCATCCCGGTCGTGCACCGCTCCGACGCGCTGGCCGCGCTGATGACCGGCCTGCGCCCGATCGCCGTGGCGGGCACCCACGGCAAGACCACGACCACCTCGATGCTGGCCGTCTCGCTGTCCGAGCTGGGGCTGGACCCGTCGTACGCCATCGGCGGCGACCTGGACGCGCCCGGCTCCAACGCGCTGCACGGCGAGGGCGACATCTTCGTCGCCGAGGCCGACGAATCGGACCGCAGCTTCCACAAGTACGCGCCCGAGGTCGCCATCGTCCTCAACGTCGAACTCGACCACCACGCCAACTACGCCTCGATGGACGAGATCTACGAGTCCTTCCAGACCTTCGCCGGGAAGATCGTGCCCGGTGGCACGCTGGTGGTCTCCGCCGACCAGGAGGGCGCCCGGGAGCTGACCCGGCGGCTGGCCGGGTCGGTGCGGACCGTGACGTACGGCGAGGCCGAGGACGCCGACGTGCGCGTCCTGTCGATCGTCCCGCAGGGACTGAAGAGCCAGGTCACCGCCCTGCTCGACGGGCAGGAGCTGACCTTCGCGGTGTCCGTGCCCGGCCGCCACTACGCCCTCAACGCGGTCGCCGCCCTCGCCGCCGGTGCCGCCCTCGGCATCCCGGCCGCGGAGCTGGCGCCCGCGCTCGCCGCCTACACCGGCGTCAAGCGGCGCCTCCAGCTCAAGGGCGAGGCGGCCGGCGTCCAGGTGATCGACTCCTACGCCCACCACCCGACCGAGATGACCGCCGACCTGGAGGCCATGCGCGCCGCCGCCGGCGACGCCCGCATCCTCGTCGTCTTCCAGCCGCACCTCTTCTCCCGCACCCAGGAACTGGGCAAGGAGATGGGGCAGGCGCTGGCCCTCGCCGACGCCTCGGTGGTGCTGGACATCTACCCGGCCCGTGAGGACCCGGTCCCCGGCGTCACCAGCGAGCTCATCGTCGAGGCCGCGCGCGCGGCGGGCGCCGACGTCACCGCCGTGCACGACAAGACGGAGATTCCCGCGGTGATCTCGGGAATGGCGAAGCCCGGTGATCTCGTTCTCACCATGGGCGCGGGCGACGTGACGGACCTGGGCCCGCTGATCCTGGACCGCCTGTCGCAGTAGAGGGGCTGAGAGCTCATGTCGTACGACGTCGAGAAGCCGGACGAGCAGTGGCGCGCGGAGCTGACGCCGGCCGAGTACGCCGTGCTGCGCCAGGCCGGCACCGAGCCGGCCTTCACCGGTGAGTACACGGACACCAAGACCAAGGGCGTGTACTCCTGCCGGGCCTGCGGCGCCGACCTGTTCACCTCGGAGACCAAGTTCGCCTCGCACTGCGGCTGGCCGTCCTTCTACGACCCGAAGGACACCGACGCCGTGGAGCTCGTCGAGGACCGCTCCCACGGGATGGTCCGCACCGAGGTGCGGTGCGCCCGCTGCGGCTCCCACCTCGGACACGTCTTCGAGGGCGAGGGGTACCCGACCCCGACCGACCAGCGCTACTGCATCAACTCGATCTCCCTGCGCCTGGCCCCCGACGAGGGCTGAGCCCACGGCGGCCGTGGCCGGGGCCGCCCCGGTCTCCAGAAAAGCAGGGTCGCGTGGTCGGGGGGTCGCCGGGCTGGTGCCCGGCTCCTCCCGGTTTGAGATTCTGTGAGGGTGAGGGGTGTCGCACGGTGGATCCGGTCCCGCCGCAGGCCCCTGCCCGGCGCCGGTGACCGCCACCAGGATGGCGGCGCCGACGAGGCCGGGCAGGACGCGGAAGCCGGCGCGCTGCTCGGCGCCCTGCGGGAGGCCCTGGCCGGGATCGGCACCACCCTGGACCCGGACACGACCTGCGCCGAGCTGACCCGGGCCGCCGTACGGCTGGCCGGCGGAGCCGCCGCCGTGCTGCGGCACACCGGGGACGGCGCCCCCGGATACGCGGCGGTGACCGGGGACGCGGCTTCGCTGCCCGACGTCCGCTGGGCCGCCGCGGCGGCCCGCGAGACGGGCGTACCGGCCGTCGGCGCGCCGTCGCATCCCTGGCTGGAGCACGGGGGCGCCGCCCGCCGGGGTGCCGCGCTGTGCACCCCGCTGACCGGTGCGGCCGACCGGTACGGCGTCCTGGTGTGGGCGCGGGCGGGCGAGCCGCTGCGCCGGACGGAGGCCGGGCTGCTCACCCTGCTCGCCCAGTGCGCCGCCTCCCACCTCCGGCACGCCGAGTCCTACCAGCGGGTCAGCAGCACCGCCGGTGATCTCCAGCGCGCCCTGCTGGCCGAGCCCGGCCGGCCGCACCCCAACCTGGACGTCGCCGTCCGCTATCTCCCGGCCGGCAGCCGCGCCCTGGTGGGCGGCGACTGGTGCGAGACCGTGCGGCTGCACTTCGGCCGGACCCTGCTCGTCGTGGGCGACGTCATGGGACACGGCCTGGAATCCGCCGTCGACATGAACGCCTACCGTTCCTCCCTGCGCTACATCGCCGCCGCCGACCTGCCCCCGCACCGGGTGCTGCGGCAGATGGACGACATCGCCTCCGGGGAGGCCGAGCGCCGGCCCGCCACCTGCCTGCTCGCCCGTGTCGACCCCGGCCGGGGCCAGGTCACGCTGGCCAGCGCCGGTCACCTGCCGCCCGCGCTGATCGGCCGGGACGGCGCGGCCTCGCTGCTGCCGGTCCCGGCCGGACCGCCGCTGAGCACCGGACTGGGCGGATACGAGTCGGCCACGCACCGGCTGGCGCCCGGCGAGACGCTCGTCCTGTTCACCGACGGGCTCGTGGAACGCCGAGGTGAGGACATCGACTGCTCCCTGGCCCGGCTGGCCGCCCTGCGCTTCGACGCCGGGGACGCCCTCGACACCGTCCTGGACTCCATCCTCGGCCGCCTCGACGCCCGGCACGCGGAGGACGACGTCGCCGTCCTCGCCGCCCGCCCCCACATCCGCCAGGGGACGCCCACCCCGCCGCCGTAACCGGACGGGCCCCCGGCGGCACCGTTGCCCCGCCTTCCTCGGCCCCGTGCGGGGCGGCCGTCGTGCCGGCGGCGCCGTTCAGGAACCGGCGTGGACCAGCGCGGCCCAGGTCCAGGGGAGGTCCGGGGCGGCCGTGCGCAGGGCGCGGACCGTTTCGTGCAGGGCGAGCGCCGCGGGCAGCGGGGCGGCGGACGGCAGGAGCGGGCCCAGGGCGTGGTGGAAGGCGGCCGCGGCCTCGGCGGCGAAGGCGTCCCCGACCTCCCAGAGGGTCGCCACCGACTGGGCGTAGCCCGCCAGCTGGAAGACCGAGGCGAGGTGGATGACTTCGTCGGCGTAGGCGGGTGAGGCGCTGCCGCGGGCCGTCCCGCACGCCGACAGGTACGCCAACTCGGCCGATTCCACGTGCAGTTCGGCGACCTCGCCGACGTACAGGTCGCCGTCGGCGAGCAGCAGCCGGCCCGCCGCCACGTCCTCGGGGTCGCTGTCGGCGTGGCAGGCGAAGTGCACCACGGCCGCGTCCGGCAGCGCCGCGCGCACCGCCGCCCGGGTGGCGTCCGGGCCGATCAGCCGGCTGCCGCCACTCGCCGCGACCGCCGCAGCGGCCTCGGCCACGGTCCGGGGCAGCGCCGCCTGCCCCGGCGTCTCGGGCATGGCCACCGCGAGGACACCGCGCCGCCCCGGTGCCGCGCGCCGCCGCGCCCGGCTGTACAGCAGCGCGCGCAGCGTCGGCGTGTAGGAGGAGGCCACCCGGTCCAGGACCGCCGCCCCCGCGGGCGCGTCCGGCCCGTGGTGCCCGGCCGCGTGCAGCGGGAAGGAGTTCAGCACGCCGGACGGCGACCACCACAGGCGGGGCCAGGGCGCCCCGGGGGCGGGCGGGCCGGTGAAGCCCAGCGCGTCCAGGACCGGTTCGGCCAGGACGTCCCACAGCCAGGCCAGCGTGCCGGTGAAGACCTCCCGCGCCCCCTCGAACAGCGGATGGCGCGGGCCGGCCGTGAGCGCGCCGACGGCCAGCCCGAAGGACTCGGCCTGGGCGGCGAGGCCGGCGGCGTCCAGCCGGGGCAGCGGCACCGGCAGCACCCCGTCGGGACGCAGCACCAGCGCGTCGCACCGGCGCGGATGGACGTTGACGCTCACCACCGGCCCCTCGGCGGCGGCCGGCCGCAGGTCGTCCAGGCCGAGCGGCAGCGGGGTGAGGAACCGCCGGAAGCCCGGCCGCTGCTGGAGCTCGGTGATCAGCCGGGCCGCCTGGTCCGCGGCGGCGCGCTGCTCGGCCATCTCCTCCGGGCCGGGCCAGCGGCCGGGTTCCATACTCCGGCGCAACGCGCGCAGCCGGTCCAGGGCGGACCGCAGCCGGCCGTGCAGCTCGGCGTCGGCGTCCTGCAGGGCGGCCAGCTCCTGGCGGGCGTTGAGCGCGGTGGACAGCAGATACGCCCGGCCCTCCTCCAGGGTTTCCAGGGCCGCCACCGGGTCGTGCCCGTCCAGCTCCCGGGCGGCGCCGTCGGAGGCGAACCGGGTGATCAGACTGGGCGAGCGGCCGGCCGCGGGCGGCTCCGCCTCCAGCAACTCCGCCTGCTGGACGCGGTGCTGCGCGGCGGAAGCCCATTGGTGCACCAGCATGGCGGTGCGCACATCCGGCGCGGCCCCGGCGGTCAGCTCCCGGGCGAGGGCCACGGCCTCCGTGTAGTCGGCCTGCTCCGCCCACATCCCGTGCCGCACGAACAGGAGCAGGGCCAGCGTCGTGCGGGTGTCGTCGTACTCCGGGGTGCCCGGTGCCAGCCGGGCCAGCCTGCGGCGGGCGCCGCGTACGCCGTCCTCCACCGCCTGCACCTGGTCGAACGGCGAGTCGTACGCGAAGGCCAGCGACGCGTGCCCGGCGAAGAGGCCGGAGCCGATGCCGAGGTCCTCCAGCAGCCGCGGCAGGTCCTCGAACAGTTCGCGCAGCACCGGCAGCGTCTCGCGCATCCGTGCCGGGTCCAAGGCCGTGCCGCCCGGGGCGTGCAGGCCGCTCGCGACGGCCAGACCGGAGCGGCCGGTCCGCAGCAGGCGGTGTTCGCGGGAGCCGGGCGGTGCGGCGGCGAGCAGCCGGTCGTAGACGCCGAGGATCTCCTCCAGGGCACTGGTGTCGGCCGCTTGCGGCGGGACCGGATCGGGGGCGTCCGCCCGCATGAGTTCGGTGAGGGCCTGCGCGCGTTCCGCCTCGGGCAGCCTGGCGAGGCGCTGGAGTGCGAGCTCGATGCCCTGGCGGAGGATGTCGCCCAGCGAGACGTCCGCGGGGTGGCCGAGGACGAGTCTGCCGAAGTCGAGCAGTTCCTGGCCGCGTCCGCGGCCACCGCCGTGCGGGCCCATGCCGAGCAGCCGGAGTACGGCGGCGATCGGGTGGCTGCCGTCCTCGCCGGTCATCGCCGAACGCACGATGGCGTCGATGGCGTCCGCGTCGGCTTGCAGCTCGGGCGGGAGACCGGACCGGGCGGCGGGCACGTCCGGCCCGGCGATCTCCTCGCTCATCTCCTCGGCGGCCCGGCGCAACAGGTCCGGGTCGGCGAACAGGGGGGCGGAGACGAACAGCAGGGCGGCGCCTTCCTCCGGCCGCCCCGCGGCCATCAGGTTGGCTAACAGCCGCGTCCGGACGTCCTCCCGCTCGGGGTGGCCGGCAGGGGTCAGGTCGAGCAGCCGGCGCAGCGCGTCGGCGGCGTCCGCGGCGAGTTCGGCCGCGCGGGCCGGGCCGGCCTCGGGCAGGCCGATCAGCGCGGCGCGGGCGAGCCGGTCGAGATGGGTGCGCACCGCCTCGTGATCCTCGGCCGGGGTGAGGTCGACGGCCCGCCGGAGCGCGGCCACGGCCTCCTCCCGGACACCGGGTGAAACCTTCCGCGTCCCTTCGGTGCCCAGGGCGTGCAGGGTGAGGACGTACCCCAGGTCGGAGTGGAGTCGTGCCGCGTTGCCGTCGGCCGGGCCGGCGCTCCGCGTCGCCGTGCGCAGCAGCTCGATCACCTCCGGCAGCGAGGTGGCGTCCTGCGTCCGCGCCGCCGTGGCCAGCAGCGCGGACGCGAGGCCGCCGGCGCAGCGGGCGTGGTTCGGGTGGTCCGGGGCGGTCGCCGCGAACGCCGTGCGGAACGCCTCGACCGCCTCGTCCAGCCGCTCGGGCCGGGGGTTGCCGGGCAGGCCGCCGAGGATGAGCAGCGCGTAGCCGAGGTTGCAGCCGGCCACCGCACGGTCGGCTCCCTCCGGCGCGAGGTGCGGCAGAGCCCCGCGGGTCAGCACGGCGCAGGTCTCCAGCGCCTCGGGCCAGGACAGGCCGATGCCCAGTTCCAGCAGCAGCAGACCGAGGTTGGACAGGGCCGCGGCGTGCTCCTGGACGGCGGCCGCGGAGTCCTCGGGCCGGCCGGTGCCCAGCAGCTCGTCGAGCCCGGCGCGCAACGGCGGCGGCAGGACGTCGGGGGAGCCCGGCGCATGGAAGTGGAAGGGGCCGAGCAGCAGTACGCCCGTACGGGTGTCCGCCGCGCCGGCGTCTCCGCGGCCGCCGGCGCGGACCAGCAGGGCGACGCCGAGCGCGTACGCCACCTCCTGGTCCACACCCGGGCCGCCGTCCCCCTCGGCCAGCAGGAGGTGCCGCAGCAGGGCGTCGGTCTCGGCACGCGCCTCCTCGGTGAGCAGCCCGCCGGTGCCGTCCGCTCCCAGCCGGCCGCGGACGGCCCGTAACAACCGCTCCCGCTCGCCCGGCGGCCGCGCACCGGGCGCCTCGTGCCCCCGCGTGCCGCGCACCCGTTCACCGGCGACCGTGCGGCGCGTGTCCTCCGCGGCCGGTGGCCGTGCCCACTCGGTGCCCCTGTCCTCCCCGGCCGGTTCCCGGTCCCACGCCCTGTTCGTCGTCATCGTCCCCACCCCTTGTCCGTGGCGCCAGGCCCCGCGCCTGCGGTCACCGTCATCGGCGCCGTGCGCCCGCTCCCTTGCGGAACCGTTCGGTGACCGCGCGCCCGAGGCTCGCCCGTACCGGGCGCGCCTCCTCGTCGAACCGTTCGAACAGCTCCGGCAGGTGGACGTCCACGGCGGACTCCACCAACTCCGCGTACTCCTCGACGCGTTCCCGTCCGCGCCGCCAGGCGACCAGGCCCGCGCCCGCGCCGGCCACCGCGGCCGGCCACCACACCGCGCCGAGCAGCAGGTACAGCACCGCCCAGCCGCCGAGCCGCATCGCCTCGTCCAGCCGCTGCCGGGACTCGGCCAGCGGCAGCCGGGTGGTGTCCGGCAGCAGCAGCCACAACCGGGGCCAGGCGTCGGCGAGTTCGATCCGGTAGTGCAGCCGGACCCGGGTGGCCGGGGCGCGCAGCCGGTCTCCGGTCCAGGTCGGGTACTCCGGCCGGACCAGGGCCACCGCGTTCCGCTCGGCCTCCCGTTCGGCCAGCGCGCCCGTGTCCCGGGCCGCCGCGCAGGCCCGGTCGCGGCTGTCCCAGGCGCGCCGCCGGCGCTCGGTGAGCCGGCCGGCCAGCGGGCGCAGCGGACGCGGCCAACTGCCGCTGAGCGCACGCTCGTACGGTCCGGCCAGCGCGTCGGCCAGCGAAGCGGCGGCGAAGGACGCGGCCAGCACGCCGAGCAGCAGCACCGCGGTCCGGGTGGAGTCCGAGCTGCCGGCGGTCAGCTCGCGCAGCCGGTGCCGCAGCAGGCCGGCGTCCGCCCAGTGCCGCTGCCCCAGCGTCAGCCCGGTCGCCGCGAGCGCGGTGAACACCAGCCCGGGCAGCACCAGGGTCGCAGCCCAGCGCTCGGCCAGCTTCCTGCCGACGTCCGTGACGAGCCCGGTGAGCACGGCCGCCCGCTCAGCTCTCGGCGTCGTAACGCAGGGCCACGTCGAACACCTCGCACACCGGCAGCTCCTGGTCCGCCCGCCGCCGCTCACGCCGGGCGCACAGCCCGCGCGGGCAGACGTACGCCCCGGACACGGTGTGCGGCCCGTCGTCGGCGATGGAGGTCGGCCGTGACGAGCGCACCTCATCCGCGGCCGGCCCGGCGGTGGTCAGCAGGCCCAGTTCGAGGAGGTGCGCGGTGACGGGTTCGCCGGCCCGGGCAGCCCGGACGGCCTGATCGACGACCCGCCGCCGGGCGGCGCCGACCGGGCCCTGGTGCAGGCGGCGCAACTGAGGCAACCGGCTGCACAGCAGGGCCAGTTGGTGATCATGTTCCTCGAGTGACGGCACATCGCCCAGGGTAGGCCGAGGTCCTGGAGGTGATCCGGGATTCCGTGGCACTCGCGCCGTCCGCCCGGCACGGCGGGCCGCGTCGGCGAACCCCGTTCGCGCGTCCCGCCACCGCGGTGAGCGGCGGGCCCGGCGCGCCGCCGGACCGGCGCCCGCGCCCCCGCCGGCCACTCTCCCGCCAAAGTACGGAAACACACGCGGTCTAGACTCTCCCCGCGTCAGCCAGGATCGGTCGGACCCGAAGGGTACGCGGCGTTTTGATACGGATAGATGGAGTCACGAAGCGGTATCCGGACGGCACGGTCGCGGTCGACCGGCTGTCGCTGGAGATACCGGACCGCGCGATCACCGTCCTCGTCGGGCCCTCCGGCTGCGGCAAGACGACGACCCTGCGGATGATCAACCGGATGGTGGAGCCCAGCGAGGGCAGCATCCTCCTCGACGGCCAGGACATCCGGCAGCAGCCGGTCAACACCCTGCGCCGGTCGATGGGTTACGTCATCCAGAACGCCGGCCTGTTCCAGCACCGCACCATCGTGGACAACATCGCCACCGTGCCCCGGCTGCTCGGCCGGAGCAAGCAGCAGGCCCGCGCCCGGGCCGCCGAGCTGATGGAACGGGTCGGCCTGGACACCGCGCTCGCCAAGCGGTACCCGTACCAGCTCTCCGGCGGCCAGCAGCAGCGCGTCGGCGTGGCCCGCGCGCTCGCCGCCGACCCGCCGGTACTGCTGATGGACGAGCCGTTCTCCGCGGTCGACCCCGTCGTCCGCAAGGGACTTCAGGACGAACTCCTGCGCATCCAGGCGGAACTCGGCAAGACCATCGTGTTCGTCACGCACGACATCGACGAGGCGATCAAACTGGGTACCAAGGTCGCCGTGCTGCGCACCGGCGGCCGGCTCGCCCAGTTCGCCCCGCCCGCCGAACTCCTCAGCGCGCCCGCCGACCCCTTCGTGGAGGACTTCCTCGGCGCCGACCGCGGCATCCGCAGGCTCTCCTTCTTCCCGGCCGCCGGACTGGAGCTGGAGACGGCGCCCCTCGTGCCGGTCGACGCCGACGCCGCCGGGCTCGCCTCCCGCGCCACGGCCGCCCCCTACCTCCTGGTCACCGACCCCGAAGGCCGCCCGCTCGGCTGGAGCGAGCCGGACCGGCTCACCGCCGGCGCCGTCGACCGGGACCGGCTCCTCGACTTCGGGCGGCCGTTCGTCCCCGGCACCGACTCGCTGCGCACCGCGCTCGACGGTGCCGTGCTCTCCCCGACCGGGTGGGCCGTCGCGGTGGACGGCGAGGGACGCGCCGTCGGCGTCGTGTCCCAGCAGGTCATCGGCGAGGCGATCCGCGCCGCCCACGGCCGGGTGGCGGAACACGCCGACACGAAGGCCGGGCGATGAACGGCTTCTTCGACCTCCCGAGCGACCTCCAGCACAGCTACCTCGGCCTGATCGGACTGCATCTGCGCGAGGCCCTGCTGCCGGTCCTCGCCGGACTGCTCGTCTCGCTGCCGGTGGCCCAGCTGTGCGTCCGGTTCCGCTGGATCTACCCGCCCGTCCTCGGCATCACCACCGTCCTCTACGCCATCCCGTCGCTGGCCTTCTTCGTCGTCCTCATCGACTACTTCGGGCAGAGCGAGACCACGGTGATGATCCCGCTCGCGCTCTACAGCCTGGTGGTGCTGGTCCCGGCGATCGTGGACGGCGTGCGCTCGGTGCCACCGGAAACCCTGGCCGCCGCCCAGGCCATGGGCTTCGGGGCGGTACGCCGGTACTTCCAGGTGCAGTTGCCCATCGCCGTACCCGCCATCATCGCCGGCCTGCGGGTGGCGACCGTGTCCAGCATCTCCCTGGTCAGCGTCGGCATGCTCATCGGCAACCAGGGCGCCCTCGGCAACATGCTGTACGACGCCCAGACCTACCACCGCCCCGCACTGGCGGTGAACTCGGTGCTGACCATCGCGGTGCTGGGCATCCTCGCCGACGCCGTGCTCGTCCTCGTCCGCCGCCTGCTCACCCCCTGGATGCCGAGGAAGGGAGCCGCCCGGTGAACGTCCTGGACTTCGCGCACGCCTTCTTCAGCGACGGCGCCCACTGGCACGGCTACGACGGCATCCCCACCCGGTTCTCCGAGCACGTCGGGTACTCGCTGGAGGCCCTGCTGATCGCCGCCGTGATCGGACTGCCCGTCGGCCTGCTGACCGGCCACTACGGCCGCGGCGGCAACGCCCTCGCGCTCATCGCCACCGCCGGCCGGGCGCTGCCCAGCTTCGGCCTGCTCGTGCTGATGTTCATCTGGATCGGCTTCGGCCTGCTGCCGGTGATGATCCCGCTGGTCGTGCTCGCCGTACCGCCGATCCTGGTGACGACCTACGAGGCGGTCCGCTCCGTCGACCCCTCGCCGGTGGACGCCGCCCGGGGCATGGGGATGTCCGAAGGGCGGGTGCTGCTCCAGGTGGAGGTGCCGGTGGCACTGCCGCTCATCTTCAGCGGCCTGCGCACGGCGGCCATCCAGATCGTCTCCACCGCCACCATCGCCGCCTACGTCAGCCTCGGCGGCCTCGGCCGGTACATCATCGACGGCCTCTACCAGAAGGACTACGAGAAGGTCGTCGGCGGCGCCACCCTGGTCGCCGGTCTGGCCCTCGCCACCCTCGCCCTGTTCTGGGCGGTGTCCCGGCTCACGGTCTCGCCGGGAGTGCGCCGGAGCGGCTGACGGCTACCCCTCGGTGCGGGCCAGTGCCAGTTCGAGCACGGTGAGCAGCGCGTCCCGCACCGAGCCCCGCTCCCGGGCGTCGAACACCACGACCGGCACCCCGTCGGAGACGTCCAGCGCCCAGCGGACCTCCTGAAGGGAGTGCTCCACCCTGCCGTCGAAGGCGTTGACCGCGACGGCGAACGGGATCCCCTTGTGCTCGAAGTAGTCGACGGCCGCGTAGCAGTCGTCCAGCCGGCGCGTGTCGACGATGACGAGGCCGCCGACCGCGCCCTCCACGATGTCGTCCCACATGAACCCGAACCGCTCCTGCCCGGGCGTGCCGAACAGGTACAGCTTCAGCGTCGGGTCGATGGTGATGCAGCCGAAGTCCATCGCCACGGTCGTCGTGGTCTTGCGCGGGGTGTGCGTGAGGTCGTCCACCCCGGCCGCGACCTCGGTGATCGACGCCTCCGTGGTCAGCGGCTCGATCTCCGAGATCGCGCCGACGGCCGTGGTCTTGCCCACGCCGAAGCCCCCCGCGACCACCATCTTCACCGGCAGCGGCGGCCGCGCGGCCGGGCCGGCGGCCGGGCCCCGGGCCTGGAGCGGTTCAGTCGGTGTCACTCGGTACCCCTCGGGAGTCGGGGACGGCCCGCAGGCCGTCGATAACCCTGCGCAGGACGGACGCGTCGTGGGTGGCCGAGGCGTCCGGCACGTGGACCGCCAGCTGCCCGGCCTCGCGCAGGTCCTCGGCGAGCACACGGACCACGTTGAGGTGCAGCCGCAGCCGGGCCGCCAGTTCCGCCAGGGACTGCGGCAGTCGGCAGGCGGCGACGATGTCGTGCCGCTCGAAGGAGAGGCGGCCGAGCGCGTCGAGCCCGGCGACGGTGGCCACCACCTGGGTCTCCAGGGGCAGCGCCCGGCCGGAGCCGGCGTCCGCCACCCGGCCGGCGGTGACCAGGTACGGCCGTACGGCGGGGGCGGGGCCGACCGGGCCGGGACCCGGGGGCGGGGTGCCGTCCGCCATGAAAACCTCCGCCTCCTCAGCCGGCCGCGGCCGCGCCCACGCTGTTCTTCAGCTCCAGCACCAGCTGCGGGCTCAGCGCGGCACCCGCCCGGTTGGCGAACAGCGTCATCTCGTAGGCGATGTTGCCGAGTTTGGCCTCCTTGCCGGTGACGACGCCGAGCACGGCGCCGCTGCCGATCGCGGAGACGATGACGTGTCCGCCCTCCAGGTCGATGATGACCTTGTTCAGACCGCCCAGGCCGTAGTTGCCGGAGGCGCCGGCGGCCAGGCTGGTGATGCCGGACACGATCGCCGCGAGCCGCTCGGAGTCGGCGTGCTCGCGCAGCTGCGACACCGCGATCAGCAGACCGTCGGAGGACACGGCGATCGCGTCGACGACGCCCGCGGTCTCGGTCGCGAAGCGGTTCAGCAGCCAGGTGAAGTCGGCCGCGGCCGCTTGCAGATCGGCCGGCGGGGTGCCGCCCGTCGGGGTGTCACCTGTCGACGTGGTCACTGCTCGGCTCCTTCCGGAGGGTGGTTCGGATCGTGCGGCGGTGTGGTCGGGCGGTGGTGGCCGGTGGCCGGGTGGTGCGGGGGTGCGGCCGATTGGTGGTCGGTGGCCGGGTGGTGCGGGGGTGTGGCCGGGTGGTCGTCGGTGGCCGGGTGGTGGTCCGTGGCCGGGTCGTGCGGGGCGGGCGCCGGGTGGTGGTGCGTGGTCGGGTCGTGCGGGGCGGGCGCCGGGTGGTGGTGCGTGGCCGGCGCGCCGGAAGGTGTGGCCGGCGTGGTGGCCGCCGGACGCGGGAAGCCGCCCGTGTCGCTGTCCCGCCGGGCGCGCTCCACCGCCTCCTCGAACTCCTCCAGCGCGCTGCGGACGGCCTCCGCGTCCAGCGGCCGGGCGGTTTCCGGCACCGCCGGCCCGGCACCGGCGGTGGTCCGCAGAGTGGCCCCGCGGACCCGGCGGCGCAGCGGGCGGCCGCCACCGGAGGCCGCCCCGGCCCACCCCTCGGCGGGCGGCGCCCCGGAAGGCTCCGGTGCGGAGGTCTTCGCCTCGACGGTCTTCGCTTCGACGGTCTGCGCTTCGACGGTCTGCGCTTCGGCGGTCTTCGCCTCGACGGTCTGCGCTTCGGCGGTATCCGCCTCGACGGTCTGCGCTTCGGCGGTATCCGCTTCGACGGTCTTCGCTTCGGCGGTCTCCGCTTCGGCGGTCCCCGGTGCGTCGCTGCCGTGCTGCGCCGCGTCCCGCGGTGCACGTCGTGACGGTGGCACTCGGCGGGGCAGGGGCCCGCCGTGCCCCGCCCGGACGGGCTCGGGGTGGCCGGCGGGATCGTGTGCGGTGCGCGCGCTGGTGTCGCCGTGCACGTCGGTGCGGGCGCCCCCGGGCGTGCCGTCGTGTTCCGCGCGGGCCGGCTCGTCCCGGGGGGTGCCGCCTGCCGGTGGCTTCTCGTGGGTGTCCGGCGTCGGTGCGGCCGGCGGCCGGCGGGGCGGGAGCGGCGGGCCAGACACCCCCGCCGTGGACCCGCGCCCAGCGGTGACCGCGCCGACCGCCGTGTCCGGCCGGGCCGGAGCAGGCGCCCCCGGGGGTGGCGCCGGCAGCAGCGCGGGCGGCAGGGTGACCTCCGCCGTCACACCGCCGCCCGGCGTCCGGGTCAGCTCGACCCCGATCTCCCAGCGGCGCGCCAGCGCACCCACCACGAACAGGCCCAGCACCTTGGTCGGCACCAGGTCGAGCCGCTCGCGGCGGATCAGCCGGGCGTTCTCCTCGGCGAGCCGCTCGGCGCTCATGCCGAGGCCGTGGTCGGTGACCACCACGTGCGCGCCCCCGGCGCCGCGGCCCACGGTGACCTCCACGGGGCTGCCCTCGGGCGAGAACGACACCGCGTTCTCCAGCAGTTCGGCCGTCATCAGCGTGAGGTCCCCGGTGACGTCCGGCTCCACCACGGCGTCCGACGCCACGTACAGCCGTACCCGCTGGTAGCCCTCGATCTGCCCGAGCGCGGCCCGGACCACGTTCGACAGCGCCGCCGGCCCGGCGTCCAGCACGGGCTCGCGGATGCCGGCCAGCAGCATCAGGCTGTCGGCGTTGCGGCGCAGTCGTACGGCTATGTGGTCGATGGAGTACAGCCGCTCCAGCAGAGCGGGATCGGTCTCACCGCGCTCCACGGCGTCGATCAGCGCGAGCTGGCGGGTCGTCAGGTTGCTCACCCGGCGGCCCACGTTGCCGAACATCTCGGCGGTGTTGCGCCGGCTGAGCACCTGGCGCTCCAGCAGTGCGGCGGCGGTGGCCTGGACGTGGTTGAACGCCTCGGCCAGGTCGCCGATCTCGTCGCGTGCCGTCACCGGCATGTCCCGCAACCGGGGTGGCCCGTCGTCCTCGGCGTCGTCGTCGGCCACCCGGGCCAGCTCCCGGCCCGCCACTTCGGCGACCTCCCGCGCCGCCCCGGTGAGCGCCTGCACGGGCCGGACCACCGAGCGGCGTACCAGCACGGCGAAGGCGATCCACAGCGCGAAGGCGACCACCGCACCGCTCAGCAGCAGGCCGGCCCGCCACCCGGCGGACTCGGCGGCGCCGTCGGCACGGTCGGCGATCTGGCCGATCAGCGCGGTGGTGATCGCCAGCCGGGCGGCGGCCTGTTCCGGGTAGGCCGGGTAGTCGGCCAGCGCGCGCCGGACCGCCCGCCGGATCTCCTCCCGGCCCTCCGCCTGCAGCCGGCCGGCGTCCACCTGGAGCCCGGCGTACGCCTCGGCGATCTCCCGCTGTGCCGCCGTGTGTTCGACCCCGGCGAGCCGCTCGGCCTGCGCACCGGTGGCGAAGCGGGTGAAGCGCTCGGCCTGGTGGGTGTAGAGCTGGCGGGCGCCGACGGCGCTGGTGAACTCGATCCGTGCGTTGGTGTCCCCCGTGGTCGCGGCGAACACGTTGGTCTCGAACGCGCCGTGGGCGGCGTCCGCGCGCAGCAGGGAGTCGAGCAGGCTGCCGGTGAAGGTCTCGGCGAGGTCGGCGTCACGGTCGAGGCCGAGGCCGTCGATCAGGCTCTGGGCGGCGCCCGCGTAGGCCGGGTCGATGTTGTCGGCGGGCAGGTACGACCGCTCCACCGAGGTGCGCAGACTGCTGAGGCCCTCGACCCCGCGCAGGGCCTGGGCCTCGCTCTGCGGCAGCCGGTCACCGAAGGCCGCGCGCACCGCGGCCACCTGGGAGTCGACCGCCCTCTGCGCCGCGCGGTAGCCGGACGCCGAGGGCTTCGCGTCCCCGGCCTCGTAGCGCGTCGAGAGCAGGATGGCCTGCTGGTGCTCGGCCTGCACGCGGTCCACCAGCCGCGCCACCTGCGCGCTGTCGCGCACCAGCCGGGCGGCGGAGGCGGCGCTGGACGACTGCTGCGCCAGGTCGGTGAACAGGTAGGCGAGCAGGCCCGCGATGACCGCGAGGGGGATGCCGACGAGCAGGTTGAGCTTGCGCCGGAAGGGCCAGCGGTCGGCGAATCCCCGGTCTTCGCCCCGCACGGGTGCGTGCCGGCCGGGCGCGTCCACCCGAGTCGTGGACACCGGGCCTCCTTCGTGGATGTTCGTCCGGGGGAGCCGTCACCCCGGACTCGCCCCTCGCCCCGAGAGCCCCGTCGCGCTCCCGAACGGGAGCGCCGCCGCCCCCGCGACGCCTGTGCCGCGGACACCGGGGCGAGCCCCGCACACCGCTGTGGTCGATCCAACCCGCCCGACACTACAGGCCCGTCGAGGAGTCGATCAGCTCGCCTTTCATCAAGAATGCGTTACAAAGTGACCGCGCTCCGTGCACAACTGACCACAGAAGGAGGCCAATCGGTGATCTGCGGCACTTGACTGACCGAGAACAGGCTGGATTGGATCGACGCGTGACTTCAACGACCCACATCAGCAGGTCCATCCGGAGGAACCGGGGCGCGGCGGCGGTCGCCCTCGTGGCGGCGACGGCCCTGCTGGCGGGCTGTTCCTCCGAGGACGACGACGGCGACAACCCCCTTACGGACGGCGGCAAGGCGAGCGGCGACAGCGTGGTCGTCGGGTCCAACAACTTCCCCGAGAGCACCCTGCTCGCCGACATCTACGGCGAGGCCCTGAAGGCCAAGGGGATCAAGGTCACGTACAAGCCGAACATCGGCAGCCGCGAGACCACCTACGGACTGATCAAGAACGGTTCCGTGTCGGTGCTGCCCGAGTACAACGGCGCGCTGCTGGCCTACCTCGACCCGAAGGCCGCTCCGAAGAGCCTCGACGAGACCACGGCCGCCATCAACGCCAAGCTGGACTCCAAGCTCACCCTGCTGGAGCCCTCCTCGGCCCAGGACAAGGACTCCGTCACGGTCAACGCGGCCACCGCGAAGAAGTACGACCTCACCGAGAAGTCCTCCATCGCCGCCCTGAAGCCCGTCGCCAAGGACCTGGTCATCGGCGCCTCGCCGGAGTTCCAGACCCGGCAGCAGGGTCTGGTGGGCCTGAAGTCCGTCTACGGGCTGGAGTTCAAGTCCTTCAAGGCGCTGGACGCGGGCGGCCCGCTCACCCTGGCGGCACTGAAGAGAAACGCCGTGCAGGTCGCGGACATCTTCACCACGGACCCGAACATCTCCAAGGAGAAGTTCGTCGTCCTGCAGGACCCGAAGAACCTCTTCGGCTTCGAGAACGTCCAGCCGCTCGTGTACAAGGGCGCGCTGTCCAAGGAGGGCGTGGCGGCGCTCGACGCGGTCTCGGCCAAGCTCGACACGGCGACCCTGCTGGACCTGGACACCCAGGTGCAGGCGGGGAACAAGGACCCGCTGGACGTCGCCAAGGCATGGCTGAAGTCCACCGGTCTCGGCTGATCCCCGCCCGCCCCGCGCGGGGTCTGGTGGACCGGCGTCGTCACGCCTCGTCCGCCACGGCCCGCTCGTCCTTCCGGGACGGCCGGGAAGCCGCCAGGACCTAGACTGGGCGGGCGGACACGGTGTGCACAGCCGTGGCACGGCGACGAGGCGGCGGGAGGAAGGTGGCGGTGGCGACAGCGCGCGGCCCCGGTCACCAGGACCCCTCCGCCGAGGTGTTCGCCGAGGCGGCCGCCGCCTTCGGGCTGCTCGCCTCGCCCGCCCGGCTGCACATCGTGTGGGCGCTGGCCCAGGGGGAGAGCGACGTGACCGGGCTCGCCGAGCGGGTCGGCGGCGCGCTGCCCGCCGTCAGCCAGCACCTGACCAAGCTCAAGCTGGCCGGGCTCGTCCGTTCCCGCCGCGAGGGGCGCCGCCAGGTGTACTTCGTCGACGCCGCCGAACAGGCCGCGGTCCTCGATGTCGTACGCCTCCTCGTCGGCCGGCTCACCGGGCAGGCGGCGCCCGCCGCCGTCCCGGCCCGCCGGCTCCGTGGCCTCTGACCCAAGGGCGCCGAGGGGGTGCGGCGGGGCTTGGCAGGCCGGCTGCTCATGCCCGGGGCAGGGCTCGTCGGGCTGACCGTTTCATGCCGGTGGCGGGCTTCGCCGGCCGGCCGCTCAGGCCGCGCCCTCCGCCCCTTCCGACGCCAGCGCGCGGGCCGTGGCCCTCGCCCGCTTGCGGCGTTCGCGGCGGCTGACGCGGGGCTCCTGGTCCGGGAGCCAGCCGAAGGCCAGGCAGCTGCCGGTCACGCCGAGGAGCAGGCCGAGGAAGAAACCGCCGAGGTTGGAGGTGAGCCAGGTGCCCAGGGAGAGCAGGACCCCGGTGATGGAGTAGAAGAGCCGCTGGGAGGGGTTGAAGAGGGTCAGCAGCCCCAGGATCACCATGAGCGCGGGCAGCAGATAGCCGGCCAGGCCCTGCATGCCGATGTGCAGCACGACCTTCAGCGAGGCCTTCTCGGTGAGCAGGATCTCGCCGCCGCCGAGGGCGAGCAGCAGCCCGCCCCAGAAGGGCCGGCGGGCCCGCCACGCGCGGAAGGCGAGCCTCGGTCCCCGGCGTGGACGGTCCCCGGTGGTGTGCGGATCGGGCACGGCGATCAGCAGCCCGAGTCGCTGAAGCGGAGCTTGAGCCCCGGCAGCTTGAACACGCCCGCCGTGGTCGCGTAGTTGGTCTGCCGCAGATGGGCGATGCGCACGGTGTCGGCCTGCTGGCTGAAGACGCCGATCGGACCCTTCACGCCCGCCTTGGTCAGCGTGCTGGCGTCGTTGCCGATCTCGATGTTGTCGAACGCCGCGTCGCCCGACAGTTCGGTGGAGTCGGTGGTCAGGTCTTTCGCGGTGACCTTCTCCGCCCCGCCGCCCGCCGTGATCAGCAGGTTGGTGCCGCCGAGGTCGACGCTCTGGCAGAGCTTGGTGAGCGTGGCGTTCTTGATGGCGGACGTGACGACGAGGACCTGGCCGCCGGAGTCCCCGGCGTTGGGACTGCCCTCCGCCATGTTGTCGAGCGCGCCGAACTGCTCGAATCCGGTGCCGTTCAGCTCGGTCGCGGTGACCGTGAACGGCATGCCGGAGATCGCGAACTGCACGCCCAGCGCGCCCTGCGCGGTGAGGACCGCGAGGCCGGCGGCGACCAGGGTGGCGGGCACCGCCATCACCGCGGCCCGGCGGGCCCTGACCCGCCCCCGTCTCGCACCGCGGGGGGCGGTCCCGGCGTTCGGGGCTTCGGAGGGGGTGTCGCCCCCCGGGTTCTCGGGGGTGTTGCCGGTGGACGGGACGTCCGGGGACGAGGCCATGTCTGCTCCCATGGGCATGGATCAATGCGGGTTGGGCTTCAGTGGCGCGGTGTCCTGGCGCGGACAGCGGATGCCGCGTACGCCTCCTCGCGACTCCCGGCGGGTGCAAGGGCTTTCTCGTTACGCGGCAGTAGCCTTCGAGGAAGTTACCGCCGGTTACTTTGAAGGGTCAAGGGAGTTGTGGAAAAACGGTGGCGGATGTGCGCGGCCCGTTTTTCCCTGCCACAACTCGCTTTCGTCACCTTGACGTTGATGGTTGAGGGGGTCTACAACTTCCCCTGTTTCCAAGGATCCGTGGCGCCGGATCCAGCAGGCGGCGTCCGCCGCGTTCCCGGCGCGGCACAGACCGCGTTCCCGGCCCTTCACGGCAACCGCTCCACCTCGCAGCGCGGCTCCGGCACGGTCGTTCCCCTTTCCACCCCGTGCCCCGTCGCCCCCTTGCCCGGCCCGGCCGGAGGCGCTCCACCGAAGTCTCCGGCCGGTGCCCGGTGTGCCGCCGTCGCCGGTCCGCCGCGTACGGAGAAGGCGTGACGCACCTGCGCCGGCGGCACCCCCCGCACCACCGCCACCCCCCACCTCACCTCATCTGTCCCCCCACTTCGACAAGAGAGGCACCCGCATGCGTACGCGATCCCTCATCGCCCTCGCCGGAGCCGGCACCGCGCTCGCCCTGGCGTGGGCCACCCCGGCCTCCGCGGCCGGCACGGTCCTCACCACCGGCAGCACGGGCGGCACCGCCGTCGCCGTCGGCGACACCCTCACCGCGCCGCTGGCCTCCGGCACGAACGCCACCTTCTACTCCAGCGCGACCGGCACCAGCGGCGTGAAGTGCACGAGCTCCCAGTTCACCGCCAAGGTCACCAGCAACCCGGCCGCCCCCGGTACGGCCACCGAGTCCGTCACCGGGCACACCTTCGACGGCAGCACCTGCACCAGCAACGTCACCGGGGTCCTCGGGGTCAACGGCATCACCATCAACAACCTGCCCTACGCGGCGACGGTCACCTCGGACGGCACCCTGACCGTCTCGCCCCCGAGCGGTTCCGTCATCCAGGCCACCGTCCAGCTGCGCACCCTGCTGGGCACCGTCACCTGCGTGTACCAGGCGCCCGGTCTGAGCGGCAAGGCCGACAACGCCGACAGCAGCATCACCTTCACCAACCAGCAGTTCACCAAGAGCTCCGGCTCGTCGCTGTGCTTCACCAACGGCTACTTCACGGCCAAGTACGCACCCGTCACCGACGCCGGTGTCCGCGTCTACGTGAACTAAGCGACCGGAGCGTCTGATTCAGCGCCGCCGTAGCCGCAGGGCGACGGCGGCGCCCCCGGTGAGCAGCAGCACCGCGGCGGCACCGCCCGCCAGCAGCGGTGCCGAGGACCCGGAGCCGCCGGGCGTGGCCCGGGCCACCGCCGTTCCGTCGGCGGCGGCCCGGGCCCGCCGCTCGCCGGTCCGTGCCGCCGGGGGTGAACCCTGCGCCGGAGCACTCGCCGTCCGGCCGGGCCGCGGCCCGGCCGGCGTCGCCGCGGGCCGCGTGGGCCGCGCCGCCCCGCCGGCTTCCCCGCGCTCGGCGAAGACCACGTCGGAACACGCGTAGTACGTGTCCGGCGTGCTGCTGTTCCGCCAGACCGTGTACAGCACCTGACGTCCCGTCCGGTCCGACGGCAGCGTGGCGCTCATGCGGTACGCCCCGTCGCGCAGCGGCGGGTCCGTGATCCGGGCGAAGGGCCGCTCCGGCAGATCGGACCACCTCAGCGGCCGTCCCGGATCGAAACCCCGCTCGGTCAGGTACAGCTCGAACGTGCCCGTGTGCGCGATGGTCGAGGCGTAGGTCAGGGTCAGCCGGCCGCCCGGTGCCAGCCGTGTCGCCGGCCAGTCCCGGCGGGCCAGGTCGAGGCCCCGGTACGCCGGCAGGCCGGCGCTGCACAGCCTGCCGTCCGGGATCACCTGCCGGTCACGGCCTTCCACCCCCGCCACGCGCAGGTTGTCCCACGCGGTGAACGGAGCGCCGTTCGCCGCGACCGCGGCCCGGCAGGCGGCCGACCGGGCGGCCGTACCGCCCTCGGGCGAGCAGGCGCGGACCCGGCTGACCGGGTCCGTGGGCGCTCCGTGCGCCCGGGCGGTCCCCGCCCCCCACGGCAGGAGCAGGAGCGGTGCCGCCGCGGCGGCTACCCTGACGCTCAGACGGGCGGTCATCCGGGTCATCCGGGTCGTCACGGACGTCTCCTCGGGCGGGCACGGGAACGGGGTCTGCGGCGACCAGTACGGCGCCGGCGCCCACCGTGTTCACACCGACCGGCACACCCGCGCCCGGGGGGCGTGAAAGCACCGACCGGTTCGGCTGTTTCGCGCCTGCTCCAACGCCCCGTTGAGGAGCCGGGCATCGGCCTCGTATCGTGGCGATCATGGGTGCGGCACTCGTCGTCCCGAGGCTGCCGACCGCCGGCACGCGATGAAGGGGGAACCGGTGTGGGCTCGCCCCTTCACGCGCTGCCGACGACGCGACCGGTGCCGCGTGCGCCCGCTGACACGTGTCGTCCCTCGCGCCGGGCACACCGGACTCCCGTTGCCCCTGGGTGAGTTATCGTATGCAAGGGGTTAAAAACAAACCGCATGTCCTGTTCGTTTACGGTGCGAGGAGGGGTCCCAGGATGGCGAGGCAGTTACGCGCCGAACAGACCCGGGCAACGATCATCACGGCCGCCGCCGACCTGTTCGACCGGCACGGCTATGAATCCACCAGCCTGAGCGACATCGTCGCACACGCGAAGGTCACCAAGGGCGCCCTGTACTTCCACTTCGCCGCCAAGGAGGATCTCGCCCACGCCATCCTGGAACTCCAGGCCAAGGCGGCGCAACAGCTCGTCGCCGATGTCGAGAAGCGCGGCTGCTCCTCGCTGGAGGCCCTGATGCGCACCACGTTCGGCATCGCCCGGCTGGCCGTGGAGGACCCGGTGCCGCGCGCCGGACTCCGCCTCGCCACCGCGGACATCGCCGTACGGCCACCGCTGCGGCATCCGTTCACCGAGTGGCAGGAGTTCGCCACCCGCAAGTTCAGCGCGGCCGTCAGAGAGGCCGATGTGCACGGTGACCTCGACGTCGGCGCCGTCGCCCACTCCCTGGTCTGCTTCTTCATCGGCACCCGGGTCGCCGGCCGCTCGCTCGAACCCGTCGGACGGCTGCCGCGCAGGGTCGCCGAGATGTGGCACCTCATGATCCGCGGCCTCGTCCCGGTGCACCGCCGCCCCCGCTACGTCACCCTCGCCACGCACCTGGAGCGGGAGATCCGTTCCGCCTGAGGCCCGCGATACGGTGACGGACATGCCCCACACCCCCTTCGCACCCGTGATCCTCGGCAACGAACCCGGCTCGTTCCCGCACAGCGTGCTGGCCGAGCGGCACCCCGCGATCATCCGGCGGGTGCGGGAGGCCTTCCCCTACGGACCCGGGCAGCACACGGCGCTCGACGAGCTGCTGAAGAACTGCACCGAGGGGACGGTCGAGCCGCTGCCCGCCCACGCCCCGGACCGGGAGCGGTGGCTCGCCTGGGGCCTGGCCGACCACACCGGGCGGTCCTGGTACGACATCCCCTGGCTGTGGGCCGAGAGCTACTTCTACCGACGGCTGCTCGACGCCGTCGGCTGGTTCGGCCCGGGCGCCTGGCAGGGCATCGACCCCTTCCGCCCCTTCAAGCGCGCCGAACTCGACGCCCCCGAGACCGACGAGGAACTGGCCGCCCTGGACGGCCTGCGGGAGCTCGCCGAGCCGGAACGGGCGCGGGCCCTGCTGCACGGTTCGCTCTGGGGCAACCGCGCCGACCTCGGCTTCCGACTCTCCGTCGAGGGCGCCGCGTCCCACGAGCCGGCCCCCGCCCTGGTCGCCGACGACAGCGAGGTCCTCTGGTCGCTGCTGCCCCCCACCGGGACGGGCACGCTCGTACTCGTCGCGGACAACGCGGGCCGCGAACTCGTCCCCGATCTGCTCCTGATCGCCCATCTCCTCGCCGAGGGGCGGGTCGCGCGGGCGGTGCTGCACGTCAAGCCGTACCCGTACTACGTCTCCGACGCGACCACCGCCGACGTGGTGGACGCGCTGCACCGGCTGCGGTCGGCGCCGGGCGCGGCCGGTGCGTACGCGCGCCTGCTCTGGACGGCCCTGGCCGACGGCCGGCTCACCGTCCGCGCCCACCCCTTCTCCTGCTCCCCGCTGCCGTACGCCGACATGCCCGACGACCTGCGCGCCGAGTTCGCGGCGGCCACACTGACCCTCGTCAAGGGCGACCTCAACTACCGCCGCCTGGTGGGCGACCGGCTCTGGCCGCCCACCACGCCCTTCCACCGGACGACCGCCTGCTTCCCCGGCCCGGTCGCCGCGCTGCGCACCCTCAAGTCCGATGTGATCACCGGCCTGTCCGCCCGGACCGAGGCCGCGCTGACGGCGGCCGAGGGAGCGGGCTGGCGCACGAGCGGCACCCACGCCCTGATCCAGGTCGACCCGTCAGGTGAGGCGGAGCGGAAGTGACTTCAGGCCGTTGATGAAGTTCGACACCAGCCGCGCGGCGGGTCCGGCCGGGCGCGGCGGCCCCGGCAGGGCGCGCAGCACCTCCTCGGTCAGCAGCCGCAGCTGGAGCCGGGCGAAGTGGGCGCCCAGGCACACGTGCGGACCGTCCCCGAAGGAGACGTGCGGATTGGGGGAGCGGGCGAGATCGAGCCGGTCGGGCTCGGTGAAGACGCGCCCGTCCCGGTTGGCCGAGGCGTGGAACACCACCACCTTGTCGCCCGCCCGGATCTCCCGGCCCGCCAGCCCGGTGTCCCGCACCGCCGTCCGGCGGAAGGTCAGCACGGGCGGATGCCAGCGCAGCAGCTCCTCGACCGCCGACGGTACGCCGACCGTCCCGGCGCGCAGCCGCTCGTACTCCCGCGGGTGCTCCGCCAGCGCCAGCAGCCCGCCGGGGGCCGCGCCGCGCACGGTGTCGTTGCCCGCCACGGTGAGCAGGAAGAAGAACATCTCCAGCTCGGCTTCCAGGAGTTCGCCGTCGTGCGCGAGCGTGGTCATGATGTCGTCGCCGGGCTGCCGCCTCTTGTACGCGGCCAGCTGCCGGGCGTAGCCGAACATGTCCCGCAGCATCGCCGGCGACCGCGGGTTCACCGGCCTGCCGGACCCGTCCAGCACCGGCCGGGCGGCCTCGTCGGGGTCCTGGTAGCCGATCACCCGCTGCGTCCAGTGCAGCAGCATCGCCCGGTCGCCCACCGGGACGCCCAGCAGATCCGTCAGGTTCAGCAGGGCGTACTCGTCGGTGACGGACCGGACCAGGTCGACCGTCCCGTCCCCCTGCCGCGCCTGTGCCACGGCCCCCGCGAGCAGCGCGCGCGCCCGCTCCCGGGCGGCCGCCGCGAACCGGTCCACGCGCCCCGGTGTGAACGCCCGGCTCACCAGACGCCGCAACCGGTGGTGGTGCGGCGGGTCCTGGTTGAGCATCATCCGCCGGATGAACGGCAGGTCCTCCGGATCCGGATCCCGGATCTGGGTCGCGCCGAGGTGCGAGGAGTACGTCGTCGCGTCCTTCAGCACCCGTACGACGTCCGCGTGCCGGGTCACCGCCCAGAACCCGGGGCCGGCCGGCCAGCCCAGCACCTCGGGCTCCTCCTGCCAGGCCACCGGGTGGTGGTCGCGCAGCACGCGGTACTCCGCGTGGGGGACGCCGGCCGCGTACCGGCGCGGATCGAAGACGTCCGGCACCGGCGGCGCCTCCCGCACGCTCACGCCGGCTCGCCCTGGACCACCCCGTCGGCGCTCGCTCCGTCAGCGGCGCCGGCCCCGTCGCCCGCGTCCGCCACCCCCACCGCGCCCGACCCGTCCGGCTCCTGCCTCCCGTCCCGCCCGGCCGTCTCGTCCGCCCGCAGGAAGTCCTCGACCGTGCGGATCAGGTCCAGCGGGGTCTCGTCCATGGCGTAGTGGCCGGCGCCCGGCAGCACCGCAAGCCGGGCACGCGGGTAGCAGGACATCCAGGTCTGCCGCATCACCTCGGGCGACAGCGCCGGGTCCAGCGCGCCCGCCACGGCGAGCGCCGGCACCTCGCTGCCCGCCACATCGGCGCTGAAGTCCTCGCCCGCCCACGAGTCGAGCCAGGCCCGGAACGCCTTGGCGTCACTGCGCTCCAGCGAGCGGGCGACCATCCGGTCCAGCCAGGCGGCGGGCCGGCGGCCGCCGGTGGTGACGTCGATGATCGCGCGCCGGTTCTCGGGCCGGTGCGCGGCGTCCAGGAACAGGGCCGCCTGCTCACCGGGCAGCGGCATGCCCGAGGCGGGCACCGGCGAGACGCCCACGATCCTGCGCAGCCGGTGCGGGGCCACGGCGAGCAGCCGCTGCGCCACCGCACCTCCCATGGAGTGCCCGATCACCGAGAACCGCTCCCAGCCGAGCCGGTCCGCCAGCTCCACCAGGTCCACGGCCGCCTCGGCCGTCGTGTACGAGCCCGTCGCGTCCCGGGCCTCGCCGTAACCGCGCAGGTCCACCAGCGCGTAGCCGAAGGACGTGCGGTCGAGGTCCGGCAGGACGGCCGCGTAGGCGGACCGGTCGGCGAACCAGCCGTGCACGGCGAACACCTTGTGGGCGCCGTCGCCGTGCACCTCATGGGGCAGCACGAAGGAGGTCATGCGCCTACCGTGGCGCCCGCGCGCGGACACGGCAAGGGAGCGAACACCACAACCACACCACGGAGTTCCGGTTTCGCGGCCGGTTCACGCGATGGTGTGATCATGTGTCCCGCGGCGGATGGGGTTCCGGGACCACGGGTAGGGCCCCGGCCATGACGCAGCCGTTCGAACTCCCGCACTTCTACATGCCGTATCCCGCACGGCTCAACCCGCACCTGGACGAGGCCCGCGCCCACTCGACCCGCTGGGCGCGCGAGATGGGCATGCTGGAGGGCTCCGGGATCTGGGAACAGGCCGACCTGGAGGCGCACGACTACGGACTCCTGTGTGCCTACACCCATCCGGACTGCGACGGACCCGCCCTGTCCCTGATCACCGACTGGTACGTGTGGGTGTTCTTCTTCGACGACCACTTCCTCGACATGTACAAGCGCACCCAGGACCGCGCCGCCGGGAAGGCGCACCTGGACCGCCTGCCGTTGTTCATGCCGCTCGACCTCGCGACCCCGGTGCCGGATCCGGAGAATCCGGTGGAGGCCGGGCTGAGGGACCTGTGGGCGCGGACCGTGCCGTCGATGTCCGTGGACTGGCGCCGCCGTTTCTCCGTCGCCACCGAGCACCTGCTCAACGAGTCGATGTGGGAGCTGTCCAACATCAACGAGGGGCGCATCGCCAACCCCGTCGAGTACATCGAGATGCGCCGCAAGGTGGGCGGTGCCCCCTGGTCCGCGGGACTCGTGGAGTACGCCACCGCCGAGGTGCCCGCCGCCGTCGCCGGCACCCGGCCGCTGCGTGTCCTGATGGAGACGTTCTCCGACGCCGTCCACCTGCGCAACGACCTCTTCTCCTACCAGCGCGAGGTGGAGGACGAGGGCGAGAACAGCAACGGCGTGCTGGTCCTGGAGAAGTTCTTCGGCTGCACCACCCAGGAGGCGGCCGAGACCGTCAACGACATCCTCACCTCCCGGCTGTACCAGTTCGAGCACACGGCGCTCACCGAAGTGCCGGCCGTCGCCCTGGAGCGGGGCCTGACCCCGGGCGAGGTCGCGGCGGTCGCCGCCTACACCAAGGGACTGCAGGACTGGCAGTCCGGCGGCCACGAATGGCACATGCGCTCCAGCCGCTACATGAACAAGGGCGCGCGGTCCGACTCGCCCTGGCGGCTCCCGAGCGGCCCCGGCACCTCGGCAGCCGGTGTCGGCGCACTTCTCGCCTCGGCCGCCCGGGACCGCCTGCGCGCCTACTCCCACGTGCCCTACCAGAAGGTCGGCCCGGCCCGTCTCCCCGACTTCCACATGCCCTTCGAGCTGGAGCTCAGCCCCCACCTGGACCGGTCCCGCGCCCGCCTCGTCGACTGGTGCCACACCATGGGCATCCTCCGGGAGGGCGTCTGGGACGAGGACAAGCTCGCCGCCTACGACCTCGCGCTGTGCTCCGCCGGCCTGGACCCGGACGCCACCCCCGAGGCCCTCGACCTCAGCGCCCAGTGGCTGGCCTGGGGCACCTACGGCGACGACTACTACCCCCTGGTCTACGGCCACCGCCGCGACCTCGCCGCCGCCCGGCTGACCACGGCCCGGCTGTCGCAGTGCATGCCGGTCGAGGGCGTGCCGGACCTCGTCCCCGGCAACGCCATGGAGCGCGGGCTGATCGACCTGTGGACGCGCACCACGGCCGGGATGACCGCCGGCCAGCGGCAGACCCTCAAGGCGTCCGTGGACACGATGACCGAGAGCTGGGTCTGGGAACTGTCCAACCAGCTCCAGAACCGCGTCCCCGACCCGGTCGACTACCTGGAGATGCGCCGCTCCACCTTCGGCTCGGACCTCACCCTGAGCCTGTGCCGCATGGGCCACGGCCCCGCCATCCCCGCCGAGGTGTACGCCAGCGGTCCGGTGCGCTCCCTGGAGAACGCGGCCATCGACTACGCCTGCCTGCTCAACGACGTCTTCTCGTACCAGAAGGAGATCGAGTACGAGGGCGAGATCCACAACGCCATCCTGGTCGTGCAGAACTTCTTCGGCGCCGACTACCCGGCCGCGCTCGGGGTCGTCCACGACCTGATGACCCAGCGCATGCAGCAGTTCCAGCACGTCGTCGCCCACGAACTGCCGGTCCTGTACGACGACTTCGAGCTGTCGGCCGAGGCGCGCACGATCATGGACGGCTATGTCCAGGACCTCCGGAACTGGCTGTCCGGCATCCTCAACTGGCATCGGGAGGTCGACCGGTACAAGGCGGAGTGGCTGGGCCGCCGCGCCCACGGTTTCGTGCCCGACCGCCCGCCCGCCGTGCCGGCCCTGTCGCTCGGCTGACCCTCGCCGAATCTTTTCGTACGGAACCGGGCATTCAGAGAACTTCGGTGAGCCCTCGGGAGTCTTGTGGAGCAAGGGGAACAACAGACGCAGAACACGGGGGTGTTCGACCTTGACCGAGATCATCGAGAGGCTCGCCGGAGAGAACGCGCAGGAGAAGGAACCGGCGCCGGCCGAACTGACGCCGTACGTGGCGCCGTTGACCGTGCCGCCCGTCCTGCGGCCGGCCGCGGACGACGTCACGCGCGAGACCGAGATCGCCCTGCGCCCGACCTGGGTGCGGCTGCACCCGCAGCTGCCGCCGACCCTGATGTGGGGCTACGACGGACACGTCCCGGGCCCGACCATCGAGGTCCGGCGCGGACAGCGGATCCGTGTCGCCTGGACCAACCGCATCCCCGGGGACGGCGAGTACCCGGTCACCTCCGTGGAGGTGCCGCTGCGCACGGACGGCCGGCCGCAGGCCACCACCGAGCCCGGCCGCGAGGGCATCGAGCCGAACAAGGACGTCGCCGCCCTTCCCGCCTGGTCGGTGACCCACCTGCACGGCGCCCAGACCGGCGGGGGCAACGACGGCTGGGCGGACAACGCCGTGGGACACGGCGACGCCCAGCTCTCGGAGTACCCGAACGACCACCAGGCGGTGCAGTGGTGGTACCACGACCACGCGATGAACATCACGCGGTGGAACGTGATGGCGGGCCTGTACGGCACCTACCTCGTCCGCGACGACGAGGAGGACGCCCTCCACCTGCCCTCCGGCGAGCGGGAGATCCCGCTCCTCCTCGCCGACCGCAACCTCGACACCGACGAGGACGGCCGCCTCAACGGCCGGCTGCTGCACAAGACGGTGATCGTCCAGGAGAGCAACCCGGAGACCGGCAAGCCCGTCTCCCTCCCGTTCACCGGCCCGTACACCACGGTCAACGGCCGGATATGGCCGTACGCCGACGTGGACCCGGCCTGGTACCGCTTCCGGCTGGTCAACGCCTCCAACGCGCGCATCTTCGAGCTCGTCCTGATCGACGAGGACGGCGAGCCGGTGCCGGGGACCGTGCACCAGATAGGCAGCGACGGCGGCCTGCTGCCGCGTCCGGTGCCGGTCGACTTCGCCGGGGACCTGCCCGCCCTGACCGCCGCGCCGGCCGAGCGCTTCGACCTGCTGGTCGACTTCCGCGGTCTGGCCGGCCGGACCCTGCGGCTGGTCAACAAGGGCCGCAACCAGCCGGCCGGGGTGCCCGACCCGGCGGGTGACGTGCCCTACCCGGCCGTCCTGGAGTTCCGGGTCCGGGACACCTGCCCGGAGGACACCTTCGAACTGCCCGAGGTGCTCTCCGGCTCCTTCCGCCGCCTCACCCACGACATACCGCACGGCCACCGCCTGATCCTGCTCACCCCACCCGCCACGAAGGGGGCCGGCGGCCACCCGGAGATCTGGGAGATGACCGAGGTCCGCACCCGGGAGGGCCTGCGGCTCCCGGCCGACGGCATCGTCCAGGTCACCGGACCCGACGGCACCACGAAGACGTACCGGCGCACCGCGCGGACGTTCAACGACGGGCTCGGCTTCACGATCGGCGAGGGCAGCCACGAGCAGTGGAGCTTCCTCAACCTCGCACCCATCGTCCACCCCATGCACATCCACCTGGCCGACTTCCAGATCCTCGGCCGGGACGCCTACGACGTCTCCGGCTTCGACCCGGCGGCCGGCGGCACCCGCACCCCGATCCGGTACGACGCGGGGACGGCGGTCCCCCTCGCCCCCAACGAGCGCGGGTACAAGGACGTCTTCCGGGTGCCGGGGAACCAGATGCTGCGCGTCATGGGCCGCTTCGACGGCGCGTACGGCCGGTTCATGTACCACTGCCACCTGCTGGAACACGAGGACATGGGCATGATGCGGCCCTTCGTCGTCATGCCTGCCGAGGCCCTGAAGTTCGACCACGGCGGCGCCCACGGCGGCCACGGGGAGGGCCACACGGGCTGAGACCGGCAAGGAGCCGCACCGGCCCGGCGCGACCTCAGGCCGCGCCGGGGTGGCGGGACTGGTCGGGGCCGGAGCCGGGTACCGCGTCGACTGCCATGGCTACCCTCCGCCACCCTCCGGCCAGTCTCACCCTTTCGTGTCTCGTCGCGGCGCCTCGCCCCGGGTAGAGCATCAACCGGAGGCGAGCGAACCATGGAACAGACTGCGTTGCGGCCCAAACCGATGCCCGGCCAGGAGCGGCGGGACGACGACGACCCCGGCCCGGCGCGCCGCCCGCACGCCGCACCACGGCGCGGGCGGCGGCTGCGGACCCTGATCTTCGGCCTGTGCGCCGGCACCCTGCTGGTGCTCGCCGGCGTCGGCATCGGCACGGTCGGCGCCACGGTGATCGGCATGAGCCGGCTCGCCGAGCTGCAGGGCCGCATCCCGCCGCCCGCCCCCTCGGCCAGGGCCGCCCCCACGGCCACGCCGGCTCCCGCGCCCGCGGGGCCGGCGGCGACCCTGGGCGTGGAAGCGGTCGACGCCGAGAAGGCGGGCGCCCTCGTGGTGGGCGTGCACGTACCCGGCCCCGGCTACGCGGCGGGCCTGGTCCGGGGTGACGTCGTGCTCCAGCTCGGCGCGTCCCGGGTCGACTCCGCCACCGACCTCGTCCGGGCCGTCGGCCGGGCGAAGCCGGGCAAGGCCCTCCTGCTCACCGTGCGCCACACGAGCGGCGGTTACCAGCAGTTGACGGTGACCCCCGCGGTGGTGGCCTGACCGGGCGGGGACACGGCCCGGGCCCCCGCAGATCCCGTACACGCCATGGAACACACTGGTCACACAGCGTCCCGCGCGCCATGATGGGCCCATGCCGAGCCCCCTCGCCGAGAACCGCGGGACACCGGACCGCGTGACCGGCTCGCGCGGCTCCGTCCGGGCGGGCAGGATGCTGCCCGAGACGCACGGCCCTCGTTTCCCCACCCGCGCCCGGAGGCCCGGATGACCGGTACCGCACCCGCGCCCTTCACCGCCGCCGACTACGCGGCCCGCATGGAGCGTGCCGCGCGTTCCGCCGCGGACGCCGGCCTCGCGGGGCTGCTCGTGGCCCCGGGCCCGGACATGGTGTGGCTCACCGGCTACACGCCCACCGCCGTCACCGAACGGCTCACCGTGCTGGTCCTCGCCCCCGGCCGGGACCCCGTCCTCGTCGTGCCCACCCTGGAGGCCCCCGACGCCGAGCACGCGGCCGGCGCCGGCGCGCTGACCCTGCGCGACTGGACCGACGGCACGGACCCCTACGCCGTCACCGCAGGCCTCCTCGACGCACGCGGCCGGTTCGGCATCAGCGACAACACCTGGGCGATGCACCTGCTGGGTCTCCAACGCGCCCTGCCCGACACCTCCTACGCCGCCCTCACCGACGCCCTGCCCATGCTGCGCGCGGTGAAGGACGCGGCCGAACTCGACCTGCTGGCCGCCGCCGGAGCCGCCGCCGACCTGGCGTTCGAGGAGATCCGCAAGGTCCCCTTCGCGGGCCGCCGCGAGTCGGACGTCGGCCGGGACCTCGCCGGCCTGCTGCGCCGCTTCGGCCACTCCCGGGTCGACTTCACCATCGTCGGCTCCGGCCCCAACGGCGCCAACCCGCACCACGAGGTCGGCGACCGGGTCATCCGGCCCGGCGACATGGTCGTCCTCGACTTCGGCGGCCTGAAGGACGGCTACGGCTCCGACACCACGCGCACGGTCCACGTCGGCGAGCCCACCGGGGAGGAACGCCGGGTCCACGACGTGGTGCGCGCCGCCCAGGAGGCCGGCTTCCGGGCCGTCCGCCCGGGCGTGGCCTGCCAGGAGGTCGACCGGGCCGCCCGCGCGGTGATCACCGACGCCGGGTACGGCGAGTACTTCATCCACCGCACCGGACACGGCATCGGCGTCACCACGCACGAGCCGCCGTACATGATCGAGGGCGAGGAGCAGCCCCTCGTGCCCGGCATGTGCTTCTCCGTGGAGCCCGGCGTCTACCTGCCCGGCCGCTTCGGGGTGCGCATCGAGGACATCGTCACGGTCACCGAGGACGGGGGCCGCCGCCTCAACAACACCACCCGTGAGATGGTCATAGTGGACTGAGAGACGCAAGGAGACCCCTTCCCGACCCACCCGGAACGGCTGCGCGCGACCCATGACCCAGGCACCGACACCCACCGCGGACAGCGTCCGCAGACTGGTCCGCTCGCTGCTCAAGGAGGGCGGCGACGGCACCGCGGGACCCGATGTGCGCCCCGTGACGGAGGACCGCGAGCACACCTGGTGGATCGGCGGCCGCCATGTGCTGCGCCTGGCGCCCGACCGCGAGGCGTCCGTCCGCCGCCGCCGGGAACTGCGCCTGCGCGACCTGGTCCGCCCGCACCTGCCCGTCGCCGTCCCGACCAGCGTCGCGCACGGCGACTGGGCGCCGGGCCTCGCCTACACCCTCGACACCCGGGTGGCCGGCGGCACGGCCGACGAGTACGACGTCTCCGCGGTCGGTGAGGCCGACCTCGCCGGGCTGCTCGGCGGGCTGCGCGCGGTGCCGGCCCGCCAGGCCGAGGCGCTCGGCGTGCCGCGCGCCGCGCCGCGCTCGCTGGAGGCGCTGCGCCGGATGGCCGTGCACGCGGCCGAACGGCTCGCCGCCGCCGACGAGTTCGACGCCGCCCGGCTGCACCAGCTCACGCCGCCCGGCGCGGCGCAGCTCGCCGCGCAGCCCGGCACCGCCGTCCTCACCCACCACGCGCTGACCGGCGCGCACGTCCTGGTCAGCGCCGACGGCCGGGTGCGCGGCGTCCTGGACTGGACCGCGGCGGCCCTCGGCGACCCGGCCGAGGACATCGCCGGGCTCGCCGTCGCCGTCGGCTCCCCGGCCGCCGTCCGCGCCGCCACCCTCGCCGGCTACGGCGCCCGCCCCTGCCTGCGCGGCCTGTGGCTCGCCCGCTGCGACACGGTCATCCACCTCACCGACCACCTGGAAGGCCGTACGGGCGGCTCGCTGCCCCTGCTGCGGACCCAGCTGCGGCGCGCCTGGGAGCCGATCCTGCTGGAGCGGGTCACCGACTTCCCCGAGGACGAGCCGGGACCCTGACGCCCCCTAGGGCTGTGCCAGCACCACGCACGACTCCCCGGGCACCTGGAGCAGCCCGTCCGGACCCGGCACCTCGACCGGGTCCCAGGCCGCGAGGACCTCCACCCGGCCGGTGCCCAGCGAAATCGCCGCCGGCGCCTTGCCCAGGTTCACCGCCACCCGTACGTCCCCGCGCCGGAAGGCCAGCCAGCGGGCCCCCGCGTCGTACGCCACCTTCGTGTCGGCGAGGTCGGGGTCGGTGAGGTCGGGCTGGGTGCGGCGCAGCGCGATCAGCCGCCGGTACCAGGCCAGCACGCGCGCGTGCGGCTCGCGCTCCGGCTCCGACCAGTCCAGGCAGGAGCGCTCCCGGGTCGCCGGGTCCTGCGGATCCGGTACGTCCTCCTCGGCCCAGCCGTGCGCCGCGAACTCCCGCCGCCTGCCCCGCCGTACCGCCTCGGCCAGCTCGGGGTCGGTGTGGTCGGTGAAGAACTGCCAGGGCGTGCCCGCCGCCCACTCCTCGCCCATGAACAGCATCGGCGTGAACGGCGCGGTCAGCGTCAGCGCGGCCGCGCAGGCCAGCAGACCGGGGGAGAGGTGGGCGGAGAGCCGGTCGCCCTGCGCGCGGTTGCCGACCTGGTCGTGGGTCTGGCTGTAGCCGAGCAGCCGGTGCCCCGCAACCCGCGCGCGGTCCAGCGGGCGGCCGTGGCGGCGGCCACGGAAGCTGGAGTAGGTGCCGTCGTGGAACCAGCCACCGGTGAGCGTCTTGGCGAGCGCGGCGAACGGATCGCGGGCGAAGTCCGCGTAGTACCCCTGGGACTCACCGGTCAGCACCGTGTGCAGGGCGTGGTGGAAGTCGTCGTTCCACTGCGCGTGCAGGCCGAGGCCGTTCTCCGCGCGCGGGGTGATGAACCGCGGGTTGTTCAGGTCCGACTCGGCGATCAGGAACAGCGGCCTGCCCACGTCGCCGGCCAGTTCGTCCACGGCCGCCGACAGCTCCTCCAGGAAGTGGCACGCGCGCGTGTCGTACAGCGCGTGCACCGCGTCCAGCCGGAGCCCGTCGATCCGGTAGTCCCGCAGCCACGCCAGCGCGCTGCCCACCAGGTACGCGCGCACCTCGTCCGAGCCGGGCGCGTCCAGGTTCACCGCCGAGCCCCAGGGAGTGTGGTGGGTGTCGGTGAAGTACGGCCCGAAGGCGGGCAGGTAATTGCCCGACGGGCCCAGGTGGTTGTGCACGACGTCCAGGACGACGCCCAGTCCCGCCTCGTGCGCCCGGTCGACGAAGCGCTTCAGGGCCTCGGGGCCGCCGTACGGCTCGTGCACCGCCCACAGCGACACGCCCTCGTACCCCCAGCCGTGCCGCCCCGGGAAGGGGCACAGCGGCATCAACTCCACGTGCGTCACACCCAGTTCCGCCAGGTGCTCCAGCCGCTCCGCCGCGGCGTCCAGGGTGCCCTCGGGGGTGTACGTGCCCACGTGCAGCTCGTACAGCACCGCCCCGGGCAGCCCGCGCCCCGCCCACTGCGACCGCCAGGCGTACCGCGAGTGGTCCACGACCGCGCTCAGCCCGTCCGGGCCGTCCGGCTGGCGGCGCGAACGCGGGTCGGGCAGCACCGGCCCGTCGTCGAGCGCGAACCCGTACCGCGCGCCGTCCCGGGCCTCCGCCTCGCCCGTCCACCATCCCGCCCGCGCGGGGTCACGCGCCAACGCGCGCGTGGCGCCCTCGCAATGGAGCGTCACCCGGTCTGCCTGCGGTGCCCACACCTCGAACTGCACGACGGTTCCCCTTCGTCCGCTCACCGTGATGCTGTGTCTGCCCACCGTGATGTCCCGCGCCTCCATCGTGCCGTCCGGACGATCAATGCGCCTTCCCATACCGCCTTTCCCGGCGGGTGTCGTCGCCGCACGTGCGCGCGGGCACCGATTCGTCTTTTCTGGACACCCGGGGGCCACTGCCCGACAATCACTCGCGTGACGTCGTCTTTCGAGCTCCCCGCCCACCCTGCGCGTCTGTCCGACGCAGAGCGTGACAAGGCGCTCCAGGTGCTGCGCGACGGCGTCGCCCTGGGCCGGCTCTCGCACGACACGTTCGTGCGCCGCATGGAGCTGGCGCTGGCCGCGCGCCGCTCCGACGAACTCGCCGTCCTCGTCGCCGACCTGCCCCAGGAGAACCGCCTCTCCCGCGCGGTCCTCGGCACCGTGGAGGCCGTCTCCGGGTTCACCGTACGGCTGCGCCGGGCCTGGCAGGCCGAGCGGCTGCCCAAGCTGCTGCTGCCGCACCCGGGGCACACCCACCCGCTGCGCATCGGCCGTGACCCGGCGAACGGGCTGCGGCTGAACCACGAGACCGTCTCCCGCGTACACGCCGAGCTGCGCAACCACGACGGCCTGTGGATCCTGAAGGACCTGGGCTCCACCAACGGCACCACCGTCAACGGCCGCCGGGTGATCGGCTCGGTCGTCGTCCGCGAGGGCGACCAGGTCGCTTTCGGCAAGGTGGCGTACCGGCTCGCGACGGGCTGAGCCCGCCTCGCCCGGTCCGGGGCGGGACGGCGTCCCGGCTCGCGACGCACCGGGCCCGCTCCGGCCGGTCTTTTTCGAACGGGTGCGCAGTCGTGCGCGCGTACCGTCCCGTTCGGGTGAGCCGCACTGCGGAAGACGGGCTTCCGTGCCGATGCAACGGGCATGACCTACATCACCAGAGCGGCAGCGGCGGCCGGCGCCCTGCTGGCCGCCGCCGGCCTCCTCGCCGCGGGCCCGGCCCGGGCGGCCTCCCGCGACATCCTCCCGGGCAACTGGCTCTACCTGACGGTCACCAAGGGTGACGCCCGCTCCAGCGACACCCGCGGCGCCCTGCTGCTGTGCGACCCGCCCCAGGGGCACACGCGCGCGGCCGAGGCCTGCACGGAACTGGCCGCCGCCGAAGGCGACGTCGGCCGCATCCCGGCCAAGAACGTCTTCTGCCCGATGATCTACGCCCCGGTGACCACCCACGCGCGCGGGCACTGGAACAACCGGACGGTCGACTTCGAGGAGACGTACACCAGCCCGTGCGTCATGAGGGCGCGCACCGGGGCCGTCTTCGCCCTGGACGACTGACGGGCCGCCCGCTGCCGGGTGGCGCGGGCCGCGCGCCGGCTCACGCCACCTGGTCGCGCGCCTGCTGGGCGGCCACCAGCACCGTCCGGGACTGGTGCTCCACCTGGTGCTCCAACGGCACCCAGCGGGCCCGGAACCGCTGGGCGAAGGCGTCGCACCAGGTGGCGACGAGCTGCTGGAGGGCCGGCGCCGCCCGGTCGTCCGCCTCCCGCAGCACCCGCAGCAGCATCGCCGCGGCCCGCAGCGGCAGCCGCCGCCCGAAGGCGTCCACACTGCCGACGTACGCCATCGTCGTGCCCGCCGGGGGCGTGTGGACCCAGTCCTCGGCCAGGCCCGGGATCAGCTCCAGCGCCCACCGCGCGGCCCGCAGCAGCGGTCCGTCCACGCCGTCCAGCCGGGGCAGCGCCTCGGCGAGGATCCACTCCACCTCGCGCGCGTCCCGCAGCAGCCGCGCGGCCAGGCGACGCATGGCCGCCGCCGGCGCCGGGTGCGGCGCCGGGTCGTCCACCAGGTCGCTGGCCCACATCGGCACCTCCACCACGGCCGTCAGGCCGCCGTACCGGTGCGCGTGGTACCAGGTGCTGTGCCGGGCGTCGTCCGGCATGCTCGGGTAGGCCACGCCCGTCTCCGGGCCGGGCATCACGTGCACCCCGGGGCCGGAGGCCGGCCAGCCCGCCGCGTCCGAGGCCCCCGTCTCCACCGGGATGTGCAGCTCCGCCGCGGACTTGGCGAACGGCTCGGCCAGGCCGGGCACGTCCTTGGTCAGCTGTACCCAGCTGCCGCCCAGATCGGTGCCGTGCAGGGTCACCTGGAGGTAGGGGCGCAGTTCGTCGATCACGCCGGTCAGCGCCCGGGTCTCGGGCGGCAGCCGGTCCGGCGGCAGCACCGCCGGTGACCACTCGGGCTGCTCCGCGCCCGTCGGCCGGTAGAAACCGAGGTGGTAGTCGAGCAGGCTGCGCGGCGCCGGGGTCACGTGCAGGCTCGCGCCGTCCGGGTCCGCGCACAGCAGGAAGTGCCAGGAGGTGCCCGCCCGCAACTCCCTCTCGGCCAGCACTCTTTCGGCAAGCACCCGCAGGGTGGAACCGCCCGTCGGCTCATTGGCGTGGGCGCCGGCCACGACCAGCACCGCCCGGGGGGCGTGTCCCACCGACAGCAGGTGCAAGGGTCTTCCCGCCCGCGAGACACCCACCTGCCGCAGCGCGCACAGCCCGGGTTCCCGAGCGGCCAACGCCCGAGCGCCGGCGATCAGTTCGGGAACGCTGGGATAGCGCAGCTCCGGCAGAGGACTCACCCCCGACTTGTCCGCCCGGCTTCGCCCTCCCAGTCCCGCACGGGACGGGTGAACTGTCAAGCAGGCGGCAGGAGACGGCCGGGGGCGCCCGGAGCAGTGCCCCGGCGGGTGACCGCCCCTGCGTTTCCTGGGATCACTGCTGGTGCAGCCCGCGCCCCGCCAGTGTCAGGAACACCTCGCCCACCGCCTCCGACAGGGTGGGGTGCGCGTGCACGTGCCGGGCCACGTCCGAGGGCTCGGCGTCCCAGCCCACGATCAGCTGGCTCTCGGCGATCATCTCCGACACGTTCGGGCCGACCAGGTGCACACCGAGGACCCGCCCGCCGCCGGCCTCCGCCACGACCTTCACCACGCCGCCCTGCCCGTGCACCATTCCCTTGGCCACGGCGGTCAGCGGCATCGTGTTGACGTCGACCTCCTGCCCGCGCGCGCGTGCCTCGGCCTCACCCAGACCGACCGAGGCCGTCTGCGGCGAGGAGTACGTCACCCGGGGCACGGCCGCGTAGTCGACCGGCGCCGACGGCAGCCCGGCCAGGGTCTCGGCCACCAGCAGGCCCTCCGCGAACGAGGCGTGGGCGAGACCGAGCGAGGGCGGCGGCAGCAGGTCGCCCACGACGTGGACGCCCGGCACGGCCGTCTCCAGCCTGCTCCAGTCCGCCGGGACGACGAACCCGCGCTCGTCCGTCGTCAGCCCGGCCGCGTCCAGCCCCAGGCCCTCGGTGACCGGCACGCGGCCGACGGCCACCAGGAGCCGCTCCGCCTCCACGGTCCGGTGCTCGCCCCGCGCGGTCCGCACGCGCGCGCGTACCCCGTTCTCCAGCAGTTCCGCGTCCAGCAGCCGCGCGCCCGCCTGCACGTCGATCCCGCGCTTCTTCAGGCCGCGCGCCAGGTGCCGGCTCACGTCCGCGTCCTCCAGCGGCACGATCCGGTCGGCGGCCTCCACCAGGGTGACCTCCGCGCCCATGGACCGGTGGAAGGAGGCGTACTCCACGCCGATCGCGCCCCCGCCCAGCACCAGGACGGACGCCGGGAGCCCCGGCGCGAACAGCGCGTCGTCACTGGTCACCACGCGCCGCCCGTCCGGCGCGAGGCCCGGCAGGGTACGCGGACGCGAGCCGGTCGCGAGCACGACCGCGCGGCGCGCGGTGAAATCCGCCGCACCGGACGCGGAGCTGCCGGGCCCGTCCGGCGCGGCGTCCGCGCGCAGCCCCTCCACCCGCACCGCGCGCGGTCCGGTGAGCCGTGCGCTGCCCCGCACCACCCGCACGCCGGCGTGCGCGAGATGCGCCTCCACGCCCTTGTGGTTGCGCGTCACGATGTCGTCCCGGGTCGCCACCAGCGCCCCCCAGTCGACGGAGTCCACCGTCGCCTTCACGCCCCAGCGCTCGCGGGCCTCGGCGATACCGTCGACCAGCTCGGCGGCGTGCAGCATCGCCTTGCTCGGGATGCAGCCCCGGTGCAGGCAGGTTCCGCCCACCTTGTCGCGTTCGACGAGGACGACGTCCAGGCCGAGGGAGGCGGCGCGCAGCGCGGTGCCGTAGCCGCCCGTGCCGCCGCCGATGACGATCACGTCGGATGTGTTGATGGTCATGGCATCAACCCTCCGTCCACTCCTTGTCATGAGTCCAAGGCAATGTTGTTGTGGAATCCATGCACGTTCTTCATGGGGGGCCGGGACGGTGAGCCTGCGGCAGATGGAGTACTTCGTGGCCGTCGTCCAGGAGGCGTCGTTCACCCGTGCGGCGGAGGCGCTGCACGTCACCCAGCCCGCGCTCTCGCACCAGATCAGGGCGCTGGAGAAGTCCGTCGGCGGCGCCCTGCTGGAGCGGCTGCCCCGGGGCGTGCGCCTCACCCCCATGGGGCGCGCCTTCCTGCCGCACGCCGAACTCGCCGTCCGCAGCGCCGCGCAGGCCCGCCGCGCGGCCCGCGCCACGGCCGGCGCCGAGGGCGGCGAACTGCATGTGGCGGCCCTGCACTCGCTCGCGGTCGGGGCCCTGCCCGACGTCTTCGCCCGCTGGCGCGCGGCACACCCGAGGGTCCTGCTGCGCCTGCACGAGTACGCCACCGCCGAGGCCCTGGAGGAGGCCGTCCAGCGCGGCACCGCCGATCTCGCCCTCGGCCCCGAACCCGTCGGCCGGCCCGGCACCGTCGTCCCCGTCGGCGACGAGGAACTCGTCCTCGTCGTGCCCTTCGACGACCGCCTCGCGGGCCGCACGACGGTCACCCTGCCCGAACTCGCCGACCGCGCCTGGATCCGCTGCGCCATGGAGCCCGTCGTGCACGGCGAGCGGTTCCTCGACTGGGCCTGCGGGAAGGCCGGGTTCCAGCCCCGGACCGCCGTGTGGACCGAGCACACCTCCACGGCCGTACGCATGGCCGCCGCCGGCGTCGGGGTGTGCACCGCGCCCTCCCACATCGTGCGCGGTGCCGTCGGCGAGGACTGCGTGGTCCTCACCCCCGACCCGCCCTGGCGGCGCCCCCTGGCCGTCTACGCGCGCGTGCCGCCCACCGGCGCCGCCGCGGCCTTCGTCGACCTCCTGCGCACCACCTGGCCGTCCCTGACCGCGATCGCCCCCGGCGAGGACCACGGTCCGCCCGCCGCCCCGGCCGACTGAGCCCGGGCCGCCCCTCGGCCCCGCTCAGTCCTCCCCGGACCGCTCCAGCAGGGCCACCGGCAGTTCGCCCAGGAGGTCCGCCACGCGCGCGTGGCCGCTGAACGACCGCCCCGGGGCGAGGACGTCCGTCCACCGGCCGGGCGGCAGCGGCAGCAGCGTCTCCCGCCAGCCGCCCGCCTCCGCCAGCCGCAGCGACAGCCGGGTCACCGCCGTGACCACCTCGCCGGAGCGCGTGAACGCCAGACAGTGCTCGGCCGCCGGTCCCTCGGCGGTCAGCGGCTCGTAGGACGCGCCCGCGCCGAAGGCGCCCGGCCGCCGGGCGCGCAGCCGCAGCGCCGCCGCGGTCAGCGCGTCCTTTTCGCCGGGCGCCGGCGGGGGGAACCGGACCGGCCGCCGGTTGTCCGGATCCACCAGCGCCCGGTACTCGCCCTCCGTGCCCTGGTACACGTCCGGCACCCCGGGCATCGTCAGGTGCACCAGCGCCGTGCCGAGCACGTTGGCCCGCACGTGCGGCTCCAGCGCCTTGCGGAACGAGGCCACCCGCTCGCCGGACGGCCCGCACGGCCCGGCCGTGACGAAGGCCGCCACCGCTTCCTCGTACGGCGGCTCCTGCTCCGTCCAGCTGGTGTACATGCCCGCCTCGCGCACGTGCTTCAGCAACGCCTGCCGGACCCGGTCCTCCTCCGCCGGGCCCAGTCCGAACACCGTCTGCCAGGCGGCCCAGGCCAGCTGCCCGTCCGGCACGCCCTCCTCCGCCGTGGTCACCTCGGCGAGCACCTTGGCCCAGCGGTCCGGGCACTCGGTGAGCACGGCCAGCGCGGCGCGCACGTCCGCGCTGCGCTTGGTGTCGTGCGTGGAGACGACCGTGCCGGTGAGCGGCCAGTCGCGCTGCACGCGCGCGCAGAACGCGTGGAAGTCCTCCGGGGACACGCCCGGGCTGCCCGGATCGCCGCCCACCTCGGCCGCCGACAGCAGCGGCACGTAGCGGTAGAACGCCGTGTCCTCCACCGACTTGGCGCGCAGCGCCGACGCGGTCTGCGCGAACCGGGTGCGGAACTCCACCCGGTCGGCGCGGTCCGGCGCCGTGTCCCCGGGCGGCTCCACCAGCAGCCGGCGCACGATGCCGACGGCCTCGGCCTCCTCCGGCACCACGAAGGCCAGCCGGGCCTCCTCGGCGGCCTCCTCGGTGATCACGGCCGAGGCGTCCTGGGAGGCGTAGGGCCGGTACACGCGCAGCCGGACCAGCAGCTCCTCCACGGCCGTACGCAGCGCCCAGGGGGCCCGGTCGCGCAGCGACAGGTCCGGTGAGCCGGCGCACAGCCGGGCGGCCACCCGGGTGAGCCGGTCGGTCTCGGTGGCCAGTTCGTGGGTGAGCACCTTGTAGGCGGCCCGCCGGACCGTGGCCTCCCAGTTGCCTCCCCGGTCCGTCTGCGGCGCCGCGAACGCCCGGTACCGGCCCAGCAGTTCGTAGGCGCCGGTGCGGTCCGTGAACAGGCCGTCGACGTGCCGCAGAGCGTCGTAGCCCGTGGTGCCCGCGACCGGCCAGGAGGCCGGCAGACGCTCGTCCCCGGCCAGGATCTTCTCCACGACCGTCCAGCGCCCGCCGGTCGCCTCGTGCAGCCGCGCGAGGTAGCCGTCGGGATCGGCGAGCCCGTCGGGGTGGTCCACCCGCAGCCCGTCGATCACGCCCTCCGCCAGCAGCCCCAGGATCTTGGCATGGGTGGCGTCGAACACCTCCGGGTCCTCGACGCGCACCCCGATCAGCTCCGAGATGCTGAAGAAGCGCCGGTAGTTCAGCTCGGTGCGGGCCAGCCGCCACCACACCGGCCGGTACCACTGGGCGTCCAGCAGCTCCGGCAGCGGCAGGTGCCCGGTGCCCGGGCGGAGCGGGAAGGCGTGCTCGTGGTAGCGCAGCACGTCGCCGTCGACCGTCAGGTGCGCCAGCTCGGAGCCGACCGGGCCGCCGAGCACCGGCAGCAGCACCCGCCCGCCCTGCGCCTCCCAGTCGATGTCGAACCAGCGCGCGTACGGCGAACCGGGCCCGTCCCGCAGCACCTCCCACAGGGCGGGGTTGTACCGGGGCGTCATCGCCATGTGGTTCGGCACGATGTCCGCCACCAGGCCGAGACCGTGCTCCCGCGCGGTCCACGCCAGCGCGCGCAGCCCCTCCTCGCCGCCCAGTTCCTCCCGCACGCGCGTGGGGTCCACCACGTCGTAGCCGTGCGCGGAGCCCGGTACGGACTCCAGGACCGGGGACAGGTGCAGGTGCGAGACGCCGAGCGACGCCAGGTACGGTACGGCCGCCGCGGCGGCGGCGAACGGGAACGCCGGCTGGAGCTGCAGCCGGTAGGTGGCCGTGGGCACTGCCGGTCCGGGGCGCGCAGAAGTCATGGGAACCTACGTACCCCGCTCGCCGTCTTTCGTGTCATCCGCCTCCGTCCGGCCCACGCGCGGCTGCCCGGGTCCGGGCGACGGGCACGGCGCTCGTCGCCCGTACGAGCGGCCCCCGCGAGCACCCGGACCAGGGGGACCGGGCGCGCGAGGACACCCGTACGGCGGCACCCGCCCGGGAAACGGCCCGCACGACTGCCCGCGCGCGGGCACGCGCCCGGGGGCCGCCCGTGCGGGCACCCGGTGCCCCGCGAGGCGCACCACGCGCGCGCACGGGACACCCGGCCCCCTGGCGGGACGCCACCCGTCGGCGCGCCCCGCCCGCCGCGCCGGCCCCGCCCCCGGCTACGCGGGCCGCTGGAGCACCGTCAGGCTGCGGTCCGGCAGGGTGATGCGGTCGCCGGCCGCGACCTTCGGGCCCGTGCCCGGTGGCACCCCCTCCGGGCGGGCGGTGTCGACCACCACCTGCCACTGCCGCCCGTGGTCGACCGGCACCAGGAAGTCCAGCGGACCGGGCGAGGCGTTGAACATCAGCAGGAAGGAGTCGTCGAAGACGCGTTCCCCGCGCGGGCCGGGTTCGGAGATGGCGTTGCCGTTCAGGAACACCGTCAGCGCGGACGCCTGCGCCGAGTTCCAGTCCTGCTGGGTCATCTCACGGCCGTCCGGGGTGAACCAGGCGATGTCGGACAGCTCGTCGTGCGTGCCCTCGACGGGCCGGCCGTGGAAGAAGCGGCGCCGGCGGAGGACCGGGTGGTCGCGGCGCAGCCACACCATCGCGCGCGTGAACTCCAGCAGGTCGCTCTCCAGCGACTCCGGCCAGTCCACCCAGGACACCTCGTTGTCCTGGCAGTAGGCGTTGTTGTTGCCGCGCTGGGTGCGGGCGAACTCGTCGCCGTGGCTGATCATCGGCACACCCTGGGAGAGCATCAGCGTGGCGATGAAGTTGCGCATCTGCCGGGCGCGCAGCCCGAGGACCTCCGGGTCGTCGGTGTCGCCCTCCGCGCCGCAGTTCCAGGACCGGTTGTGGCTCTCGCCGTCCCGGTTGTCCTCGCCGTTGGCCTCGTTGTGCTTGTCGTTGTAGGACACCAGGTCGTGCAGGGTGAAACCGTCGTGGCAGGTGACGAAGTTGATGGAGGCCAGCGGGCGGCGGCCGTCGTCCTGGTAGAGGTCCGAGGAACCGGTCAGCCGGGAGGCGAACTCGGCGAGCGCCCGCGGCTCCCCCCGCCACAGGTCCCGGACCGTGTCCCGGTACTTGCCGTTCCACTCGGTCCACAGCGGCGGGAAGTTGCCCACCTGGTAGCCGCCCTCGCCGACGTCCCACGGCTCGGCGATCAGCTTCACCTGGGACACCACCGGATCCTGCTGCACCAGGTCGAAGAACGACGACAGCCGGTCCACCTCGTGGAACTGCCGGGCCAGGGTGGCCGCCAGGTCGAAGCGGAACCCGTCGACGTGCATCTCGGTGACCCAGTACCGCAACGAGTCCATGATCAGCTGGAGCACGTGCGGGGACCGCATGAGCAGCGAGTTCCCGGTGCCCGTGGTGTCCATGTAGTAGCGCGGATCGTCCGTGAGCCGGTAGTACGAGGGGTTGTCGATGCCCTTGAAGGACAGCGTCGGGCCCAGGTGGTTGCCCTCCGCGGTGTGGTTGTAGACGACGTCCAGGATCACCTCGATCCCGGCCTCGTGCAGCGCCCGGACCGCCGACTTGAACTCCAGCACCTGCTGGCCGCGGTCGCCCCAGGAGGCGTACGCGTTGTGCGGGGCGAAGAAGCCGATGGTGTTGTAGCCCCAGTAGTTGCTCAGCCCCATGTCGGCCAGCCGGTGGTCGTTCACGAACTGGTGCACGGGCATCAGCTCCAGGGCCGTCACACCGAGCTTGGTCAGGTGCTCGATGACCGCCGGGTGGGCGAGTGCCGCGTAGGTGCCCCGCAGCTCCTCGGGGAGCCCCGGGTGGCGCATGGTCAGACCCTTGACGTGCGCCTCGTAGATCACCGTGTGGTGGTACTCGGTACGCGGCGGCCGGTCGTCGCCCCAGTCGAAGTACGGGTTGATCACCACCGACGTCATGGTGTGCGGCGCCGAGTCCAGGTCGTTGCGCTCGTCCGGGGCGCCGAAGTGGTAGCCGTAGACCTCCTCGCCCCAGCGGACCGACCCGCTGATCGCCTTCGCGTACGGGTCGAGCAGCAGCTTCGCCGAATTGCAGCGCAGCCCCCGCCCGGGGTCGTACGGGCCGTGCACCCGGAACCCGTACCGCTGTCCGGGCATCACGCCCGGCAGGTACGCGTGCCGCACGAACGCGTCGCTCTCGCGCAGTTCCACCGCCGTCTCCGAGCCGTCGTCGTGCAGCAGACACAGCTCTACTCGGTCCGCGGCCTCCGTGAAGACCGCGAAGTTGGTTCCGGCGCCGTCATAGGTGGCGCCGAGCGGATACGCCTCTCCAGGCCAGACCTGCATGGATACGACTCTCCCAGGTGTGCCGTCCGCCCGGGGCCGCGTTGGCCCCGAGTCTCGTCCGAAAGTGAGGCAACCTCCCGTGGCTCACCCGCCCTCTTATCCGGTGACCAGTGCGCACGGCGGTTCTGGTACCCGCCGTGCGCCGAACACGCGGGGCATACACGTACTCCCGGGGACCAGGGGGGAGTAGGGGGAAGATGTGCGCGAGACAGTCCACCGTCATCTGGGCAAGGTACTGACCGCCGCGGCCCTCGCGGCGGCGGGGACCGCCGCCATGGCCGCGGTCACCCTGCCCGGCACCGCGGGCGCGGACGACTCCACGGGCGGCGGCGGTACGCGGGCCGCGCGGCAGGCCGGGCCGGGCCCGGACGCCGTACCGCCCGGTGTCGTGGAGCGGCCGCCCGCGGAGCACCGGGAAGGAACCGGCCGCGATCCGCTCACCGACGACGAGATCCGGCGGGTCGGGGAGATCGCCGCGGCCGGACGACTTTCGGCCACGGGCCGGGACGTCGCGGGGGAGCGCGGGCCGCAGCGGCTCGGCGTCGACCTCGCCGAACCGGAGGCCGGCCAGGCCGACGACCCGGACGCGCCGCGCCGGGCCGACATGACCTTCTACGACTACGAGACCGACACCCTCGTCACGAAAGTCGTCGACCTGAGAAGCGGCAAGGTCGAGCGGACCGGCACCCAGCGCGGTGTCCAGCCGCCGCCGAGCCGCGCCGAGACCGCCGAGGCGGCCCGGATCCTGATCGCCGACCCGCTCGGCGCGGGCCTCAGAGCGGACTACGAGGACGCCACCGGCACGAAGCTCACCGCCCCGGACCAGCTGACGCTGAGCGGCGGGAGCTACCTGGCCGCGCCGGGAGCCCAGCCAGCGGTGCTCGACGCCTGCGGCGTGCACCGCTGCGTGCGGCTGTTCTCCAAGGTCAGGAACGGGCCGTGGATCGACACCAGGGACCTGGTGATCGACCTCAGCGCGCGCGAGGTGGCCGCCCTGGACCGCGGCTGACGGCCGCCGCCCGCCTCTCACACCCGTACCTCCGGCAAAGGGAGCCATCTCTTCATGCCCGACACGTACCTGCCCGGCGGCGCCCGCCCGCGAGCCGCCCACCCGACGCCGGCCACCGGCCGTACCGCCCGCGCCACGACGGCCGTCGGCCGTGCGACCCGCAAGGCGGCGGCCGGGGGACTGGCCCTGGCCGCGCTCGCCGCGCTCGCCGCCGGCGCGACGCTGGCCGCCGGCCCGGCGGCGGCCCGCCCGCAGACCGCCGCCCCCGCGGCCGCCCCCGGATGCAGCGCCGCCTACACGATCGAGCAGAAGCTCTCCACCGGCACGACCTGGCGCATGTGCTGGCACTACGACGGCAGGGCCGGCCTCGTCCTGGAGAACGTCTCCTACCGGCCCAAGGGCGAGGCCAAGCCGATCAAGGTGCTCAACAGCGCGAGACTCGGCCAGATCCACGTCCCCTACGACGACGGCAGGCACGAGTACTACGACCTGACGGGCGAGACCTTCGGCCAGGACCTCCAGCCGCTCACGCCCGGCGAGTGCCCCGGCGGCACCATCAAGACCGTCCGGGTACCGGACGGGGACCCGCGCCCCCGGGACGTCAAGGGCCTGTGCACGACCACCCGTTCGCGCGGCCACGCCTACCGCATGCACGACTACGCGACCGAGAAGGTCCATCAGCAGCAGGGCAGGGACCTCCTGGTGTACACGGTCAACCAGGTGGGCTGGTACGAGTACATCACCGAGTGGCGCTTCCAGGACGACGGCACCGTCACCATGAACGTCGGCGCGACCGGCAGCCTCTCCTGGGGGGACTACAACGCCCGGGACGGCCGGGGCTGGCCCATCGGCAAGGGCGCCAAGGACTACGCGACCAGCCACAGTCACAACGTCTTCTGGCGGCTCGACTTCGGCCTCGACGGATCGTCCCGGACGAAGGTGGAACGGTACGACTCGACCGTCAGCGCCCCCGCCCGCCGGCAGGAGGGCCCGACCGCCCGGACCACCCGCACCAAGGTCGCCAAGGAGTTCGCGGACGACCACAAGGCCTACCGCTGGTGGCGGGTGGTCAGCGCGACCGGCAAGAACAAGGACGGGCACGCCCGTTCGTACGAGCTGGTCCCCGGTCCCACCACCCGGTACCCGGGCCGCGGGTTCACCCGGCACGACGTGTACGTGACCCAGTACGACCCGTGCGAGCTGTTCGCGAGCAGGAACCTCACGTGCGCGGCCGGTCACCCGAAGTCCGTCGAGAAGTGGGTGGGCGGCCAGACCCTCACCCACCCGGTGGTCTGGATGAACGTCGGCTTCCACCACATCGCCCGGGACGAGGACCAGCAGCCCATGCCCGTGCACTGGCAGGGCTTCTCCATCGCCCCGCGGGACGTCACGGCTATGAATCCGCTCACTCCCAAGGATCTCGCATGGCAGAACGGACACTGGGAATGGCGTAGTTGAGCCGAGCGGCCGGCAAACCGACCTGTCCATCCGGCTGCACCGCCGACCGCTCGCGGAGTACCCTTCCTTGATCGTTGAGACGGGGAAGGCCCGGGGTGGCGGAAGGCGGTGCACGGGTGGGCTCGGGAGGGCTGGAGCTGCCTCCTGGTGACGAGGGTCACGAGGGGAACTCCACAGACGTCCCGCCCGGCGCGGTGTCCCTGGCCCGGCCGATGGACGCCGGGTCCATCGGCCCGGAGCTGGACTGGGACGCCGACGCCTGGCGCGAGGTACGCACCCGCGCCCAGCGGGCCGGCCGGGCCTACATCTGGCTGAACCTCGTCGAGCAGCGGCTGCGCGCGGTCGTGGCCGCCGTGCTGCGGCCCGTCTACGAACCCGTCCACGGCGACGAGTGGGTGGTGGCCGCGGCAGGTCCGGCCGGGCAGGAGTGGGTGCAGCGCGCGGTCGCCGTCCGCGAGGTCAGCCGCCGCAAGGGCTACCTGCTCGACCCGGCCGACGACAATGTGCTGAGCTTCCTCACCCTGCCCCAGCTGCGCGAGCTGGTGGTGCAGCACTGGCCGTGCTTCGAGCCGTACTTCGACGAGCGCCGCGACCTCGAACTCGCCCTGGACGAGCTGGAGGTGACCCGCAACGTCGTCTCCCGCAACCGGGCACTGTCCGAGGCGGTCCTCGGGCAGGCCGAGCGGGCCTCGGCCCGGCTGCTGGAGATGCTCGGTGCGGGCGGTGACGTGCCCTCGGCGCGCCGGCTGCCGGTCGACGCGGTCGAGGACCTCGTCGGCGACCGGTACGCCGACGTCGTCGCCGTCCACCCCGACCGGGTCCGGCTGCTGCGCCAGTTCCCCGCCGAGGACATCTTCGACGGCGCCCGCCGGCTCGACGCCATCGGCATCGGTCTGAACCTGCTGGTGCAGAACTTCTCCGGGCGGCGCATGGTCCGGCTCGCCGAGTCCGGCTGCCGGGTGCGGCTGCTCTTCCTCAACCCCGCCTCCAGCTCGGTCAAGCGCCGGGAACGCGAACTGGGGATGAAACGGGGCGAGCTGAGCCGCTCGGTGGAGATGAACATCCTGCACATGCGCCGGGTGCGGTCCCGGCTGCGCGACCCCGGCGCCTTCGAAATCCAGGTGTACGACGAGACGCCCCGCTTCACCGCCTACCTGGTGGACGGCGACGGTGCCGACGGCGTCGCCGTGGTGCAGTCCTACCTGCGCGGGGCGCGCGGGATGGAGTCACCGGTCCTGGTACTCCGCAACGGCAGCAAGCTGGTCAAGTCGGACGATGCGGCGGAAGCAGGGCTCTTCCCGACATACCGCGAGGAATTCGAGTTGGCTTGGGCGGATTCGCGACCGGTGTCCTGAACGTCCGCGCGGGGAAGCGGAATGCCGACCTCGCGTTGTCAGTGCCGCGTGCGATGGTGGAGGCCACTGGGGGAAAGCACCACAAGAAGGGGGACCACCCATGGGCTGGCACCGGGAGCTGCTGATCGGCTTCGACCTGGAGACGACCGGGACCGATCCGCGCGAGGCGCGCATCGTCACGGGTGCTGTGATCGAGGTCAGGGCGGGCGAGCCCCTGGGGCGCCGGGAATGGCTGGCCGATCCGGGCGTGGAGATCCCGGCCGACGCGGTGGCGGTCCACGGCATCAGCAACGAACGCGCGGCGGCCGAGGGCAGCCCCGCCGACCGGGTGGCCGACGCCATCGCGGACGTCCTCGCCTCCTACTGGACGGCGGGCGTCCCGGTCGTGGCGTACAACGCGGCCTTCGACCTCACGCTGCTCTCGGCCGAGCTGCGCCGCCACGGGCTGCCGTCCCTGACCGAGCGGCTGGGCGGCGCCCCGCCCGCTCCGGTGATCGACCCGTACACCATCGACCGCCGGGTCGACCGCTACCGCCGCGGCAAACGCAATCTGGAAGCGGTCTGCGCCGAGTACGGCATAGCCCTCGACGCCGCGCACGACGCCACCGCCGACGCGCTCGCCGCGGCCCGCCTCGCCGCCGCGATAGCCGGCCGCCACCCCAAGGTCGCGGCCCTCGGTCCGGCGGAGCTGCACCGCCGGCAGATCGAGTGGTACGCCGAGTGGGCGGCGGACTTCCAGGCCTTCCTGCGCCGCAAGGGGGACACCGACGCGGTGGTCGACGGGGTGTGGCCGCTGCGCGAACTCGCGGACGTGGCGCAGGGGAAGGTCTGAGGCGGGCGGCCGGGCCGGCGCGGGGCGCGTGAGGATCAGCCGCCGGTGAGCGTCGTGGGCCGGCGCACGGCGTCTTCCCCGCTGCTTCCGCCGCCTCCGCCGCTGTCATCGCCTTCGTCGCTCCCGGGGGACGGCGCCTGCGCGAACGGACGGGCTTTGCCGGTGGTCTGGGGGCCGGCGGCGGCGCGGGCGGTCCGGTGGGCGCGCTCCACGGCCTGGCCCCAGTAGGTGCCGGCCACCATCAGGGCCGCGCCCAGGGCGGTGAGCGGCGTGAGGTGTTCGCCGCCGAGGGCGATGCCCACCGCCGCGGCCCAGACGGGCTCGGTGCCGAGCAGCAGGCTGGCCCGGCTCGCGGAGGTGCGCTGCACCGCCCAGGTCTGGGCGAGGAAGGCGAACACGCTGCTGAAAAGGGCGAGATAGACCAGCTGGGCCCAGGTCGCCGCGTCGGCACGGGCCAGTGCGGGGAGGTCGCGGGCGGCGGGGAGGAGGAACAGCGCCGTGCCGACCAGGGTCTGCACCGTCGTCAGGTGCAGCGGGCGGATCGCCCGGCCCGCGGTGAGCCGCCCGACGAGGGCGACGTGTGCCGCCCGCACGCCGGCCGCGGCGAGCATGAGCAGGTCGCCGAGGCGCGGCGCGTGGAAGCCGTTGCCGGACATGAGCAGACCGACGGCCAGGACGCAGACGCCGGCCGCGGCGAGGAAGGCGGGTGGCGGGCCGCCCTGCCGGCCGGTCCGGTCCAGGAGCGGGGTGAGCACGATGGTGAGGCTGATGATCAGCCCCGCGTTGGCGGCCGTGGTGTGGGCGACGCCGTACGTCTCCACGACCAGGACCGCGGCCTGGGTGACCCCGAGCGGCAGCCCCGCGCGGACTTCGGCCCGGGTCCAGCCGCGCGGTCCGCCGTGGGCCGCGACGAGGGCCAGGCAGGGCAGCGCGGAGAGCGCGTAGCGCGCGAACAGCACGAGGAGGACGGGCAGGGCGGCCGCGGCCGTCTGGGCGGAGAGGTAGCTGGAACCCCAGACGAGCGCGACGAGAAGGAGTACCGCGTCGGTACGGCGGGCGTCGGTCACCCGCCCACGGTGCACTGCCGACGTGTCTGAAGCCCAGCACCACCTTCTTAAACGATCTTTTAGCGGTGCTACATCGTCGGCCTAGACTGACCCGATGGACGAACGGCAGCTGAGGATCCTGCGGGAGCTGGGCGAGCTGGGCAGTGTCACCGCGGTCGCCGAGGCGCTGCTGGTGACGCCGTCGGCGATCTCGCAGCAGTTGCGGCTGCTCCAGCGCTCCGTCCCCGTGCCGCTCACCGAACGGCTCGGGCGGCGCTTGGTCCTCACCGACGCCGGGCAGGCGTTGGCGGACGCGGCGGTGGAGGTGGAGTCGGCGCTGGCCCGGGCCCGGCACGCGGTCGAGGCGTTCGTCGGCAGGCCGGGCGGCGAGGTGTCGGTGGCGGCGTTCCACAGCGCGGGCGCGGCCTTCTTCCCGTTGCTGCTGCGCGGCCTCGCCGGGCCGGACGCGCCGACGGTGTCGCTCGCCGACGAGGACGTGCCGCAGGAGGACTTCCCCCGGCTGACCCGCGGCTACGACCTGGTCCTCGCCCACCGCCTGGACCACGCCCCGCCCTGGCCGCGGACGGTGACCGTGACGACCCTGCTGCGCGAGCCGCTCGACGTGGCGATGCCGGCCGGGCACCCGCTCGCGGCCAGGCGGCGGGTGACACCGCGTGATGTCGCCGACCAGCCGTGGATCACCGTGCACGACGGGTTCCCGGTGATGGCCACCATCGAGGCCATCGCCGCGGCGGCCGGCCGGCGGCTCCGTCTGGCCCACCGCATCAACGAGTTCGCGGTGGTGGCCGAGGCGGTCGCCGCGGGGGGCGGCATCGCGCTGATGCCGCGCTGGACCATGCGCCCGCACCCGGCTCTGGTCCTCCGCCCGCTCAGCGGCGTCCAGGCAACCCGCCACATCGACGTGCTCTGCCGGCCCGAGCGCACGGCCCGCGCCGCCGTCCGCACCGTCCTCGCCGAACTGCGCACCGCGGCGCGCACGATCCGCGGCAGGGACACCGGGGCACCGGCATCCGCCCCGCCCGGCCGGACGGCCCCCGGGCCCCGCCCCACCGGCTGACGTGCCCACGCCCCGCACGCCGGGGCGCGGGGTGCGGCCGGCGACGGCCGGCGGGGCGCCGGTGGCCGGCCCGGGCGCCCGTGCGGGCCGCCGGCCGGTGCGGTCGTCAGAACGGATACCAGCGGACCGTCTCGTCACCCTCCCGGAGGGACCGCACCCGGCGTTCGAACTCGGCCAGCGCCTGGGGGTTGGCGGGCGCGTGCTGGGCGACCCAGGCACAGCTGGCCGTCTCTCGGGCGCCGCGCAGGACGGTGCAGCCCTCCCACTCGCGTACGTCCCAGCCGTAGGACTCGGTGAAGGAGTCGTAGACGGCGGCGGGCAGGCCGTAGCGGTCGCGGGAGAGGGCCATGACCACCAGGTCGTGCTCGCGCAGGTCGGCGGAGAAGGTCTCCAGGTCGACCAGGACCGGGCCGTCGGGGCCGACGTGCACGTTGCGGGGCAGCGCGTCCCCGTGGATCGGCCCCGGTGCCAGCCGCGGCGCCAGCGCGGCCGCGGCCGTCGCGAAGCCGTCCCGGCGAGCCCGCAGATAGGCCGCGTCCTCGGGGTCGATCGCGTCCCCCGCGAGCCGCAGCCAGCGCTCCACACCGCCCAGCAGCTCACGGGGCGGCAATGCGAAGGGCGGCGCGGGAAGCGCGTGCACGATCCGCAGCAGCCCGGCGAGATCCCGGGGCTCGGCCGGCCGTACCGGCTCGGGCAGCCGGTGCCACACCGTCACCGGGTGTCCCTCGACCAGCAGCGGCTTGAGCTCGGCCGCCCGCACGGCGGGGACGCCGGCCTCCTCCAGCCAGCCGGCGATGTCCAGCTCGCGCCGGGCGCGTCCCAGCAGCTCGGCGTCCCGGCCGACCTTGACCACCAGGTCGCCGGCCGCGAAGACGGCGTTCTCGCCGAGAGCGAGGAGCCGCGCGTCCCGCGCCGAACCGGGCAGCACCCGCGCCGCGGCCAGTACGTCCCGCGCCCGTGCCTCGTCCATCGTCCGCCTCCGTGTCGTTCGTCCGGTGCCGTTCGTCCTCGTCCGGGTGCCGGTCACCCGGTGCCGCACAACCGGTGCCGTACGTCCGGTGCCGTTCGTCCGGTGCCGTTCGTCCGGTGCCGTCCGTCCAGCGCCGTCGGTCCGGGCCACACGTCCGGGCCGCGCGCCCGGTGCCGTGGGTCCGGGCCGCGCGTCCGGGCCGTGCGCCTCTGCCGTGCGTCCCGTGCCGTGCGTGTGCGGTCCGCGGACAGTCTCGCATTCGCACAGGTCGGGGCCTTGTGCGCGGTACCTTGACGCGGTCCGCGCCCTTCACGACCATGGACACGCCAACCAGACCTGGCAAAGGGGCTGATTCCGTGGCATCCGTGGCCGAGGCACGACGGCCGGCCGGACGCGTCTCCGGTCGCGGCGCCTGGTTCCTGGTCCTGCCCGCCCTGATCCCGATCCTCCTGCTCAGCGCCGGCCCGCTGCTGTACGGCATCCTGCTGGCGTTCACCGACGCGCAGTCCGGCCGGACGGCGGCCACCCGGTGGATCGGCGCCCTGAACTTCCGCGACCTGCTGCACGACACGCTGTTCTGGGAGTCGTTCCGGATCGGGCTGGTGTGGGCGGCCGGTGTCACCGTGCCCCAGTTCCTGCTGTCGCTCGGCCTGGCCCTCCTGCTCGACCAGCGGTTACGGCTGCGCTGGCTCGCCCGCGCGCTCGCGATCGTCCCGTGGGCCATGCCGGAGGTCGTCGTCGGCATCATGTGGCGCCTGGTCTACAACCCGGACGCCGGCGTCCTCAACGAGACCCTGCGCGACCTGGGCCTGGGCGGGGGCCGGGACTGGCTGAGCGGCCTGGCCACCGCCCTGCCCGCCGTCATCGTCGTCGGCGTCTGGGCGGGGATGCCGCAGACCACCGTCGCCCTGCTCGCCGGCCTGCAGAACACCCCGCGCGAACTGCACGAGGCGGCCGCCGTGGACGGCGCCGGCGCCTGGCGCCGGTTCCGCACGGTCACCTGGCCCGCCCTCAGACCGGTGGCCCTGGCGATCACCGCCCTCAACCTGATCTGGAACGTCAACTCCTTCGCCCTGGTGTACGTGCTGACCAGCGGCGGGCCCGGCGGCAGGACCCGGCTGCCCATGCTGTTCGCGTACGAGGAGGCGTTCCGCTACGGCCAGTTCGGCTACGCGGCGGCCATGGGCTGCGTGCTGGTCGCGGTGGTCTCGGTCCTGCTCGCGGTGTTCCTGGCCGGCCGGCTGCGGGGCGGTGAGGACGCGTGAGGACCCGCCCCGCGGCCCGTGCCGGCCAGTACGCCGCCCTGCTGGCCTATCTCGCCTTCCTGTCCTTCCCGCTGCTGTGGCTGCTGTCCACCGCGCTCAAGGCGCCGCGTGAGCTCGGCAGTCCGCACCCCGCCTGGATCCCGCGCCGGCCCACCCTGGCCAACGTCCGGCAGGCCTTCGCGGAGCAGCCCCTGGCGCACGCCGCCGTCAACTCGCTGCTGGTGGCGCTGGTGACCGCCGTCGTCGCCGTGACGATCGCCACCCCGATGGCCTACGTCATGGCCCGGCACCGCACCCGGCTGGCCCGCGCCGCCATCGGGTGGGTGGTGGTCAGCCAGGCGTTCCCGTTCGTGCTGGTGATCATCCCGCTGTTCCTGGTGCTGAAGAACCTGCGGCTGATCGACTCCCTGGCCGGTCTGGTGCTGGTGTACGTGGTGTGGGCGCTGCCGTTCGCGCTGTGGATGCTCGCCGGGCATGTCCGGGCGGTGCCCGCCGAGCTGGAGGAGGCAGCCGCCGTCGACGGAGCCGGGCGCCTGAGGACGCTCGTGTCGGTGACGGCACCGCTGCTCGCCCCCGGCATCGCGGCGACGGCCCTGTTCGCGTTCGTCACCGCGTGGAACGAGTTCTTCTTCGCGCTGGTGCTGCTCAAGAGCCCGGACAAACAGACCCTCCCGGTCGTCCTCACCCACTTCATCGGCGCGGAGGGCGTGGCCGACCTCGGCCCGCTGGCCGCCGCCGCGTTCCTCGCCACCCTCCCCTCCGTGGCCCTTTTCGCCCTCGTCCAGCGGCGGATCACCAGCGGCCTGCTCGCCGGGGCGGTGAAGAACTGATGCGCGTCCTGGCCAAGGCACTCGTGGTCCTCCTGCTCCTCGCAGGCTGCTCGGCACCGGGCCACCGCGGCGGCCCGGTCGTCCTGCGCTTCCAGTCCCTGGCCTGGCAGCGGGAGTCCGTCGCCGCCACCAGGGAGCTGGTCCGGCAGTGGAACGCGACCCACCCGGACGTCCGCGTCGAGTACGTGCAGGGCAGCTGGGACAGCGTGCACGACCAGCTGCTCACCGCCTTCGAGGGCGGGGAGGCTCCGGACGTCGTCCACGACGCGTCCGACGACCTCGCCGACTTCGCCTACGGCGGTTACCTCGCCGACCTGGGCGCACTCCTGCCGCCCCGGCTGAGATCGGACATCCCGCGCGGCAGCTGGGACACGGTCACGTTCGGGCGCGGTGTGTACGGTGTGCCGTTCCTCCAGGAGCCCCGGGTGCTGATCGCGAACTCCGACCGGCTGCGGGCGGCGAAGGTGCGCCGGCCGACGCCCGGACACCCCTGGAGCTGGCCGGAGTTCCGCCAGGCGGCCAAGCGGCTCGGCGGGCCCGGCGGGTACGGCGTGGCCTGGCCGCTGAAGGAGCCCGTCTCCGCCACGCTCAACCTCTCGCTGTCGGCGGGCGGACGGCTCTTCCACCGGGGCGCGGACGGCAAGGTGACCGTGCGCTTCACCGACGGCGACGCGGTCGTGCCCCGCACCGTCCACGACCAGATCGCCACCGACCGCAGCGTGCCCGCCTCGACCCTCGGCAGCGGCGGCTCGGACACCCTGCCCGGCTTCTTCGGCGGCCGGTACGCGATGGTCCCGCTCGGCTTCTCCTACCGCCAGCAGATCGTGCAGCAGGCCCCGGAAGGCTTCCGCTGGGAGGTGCTGCCGGCCCCGGCGGGCGCCGACGGGCTCACCCAGGGCGTCAGCCCGCAGACCCTGTCCGTCTCCGCCGACTGCCCGCACAAGAAAGAGGCGGTCGCGTTCATCGACTTCCTGCTCCGGCCGCCGCACATGGTCCGCCTCGCCCTCGGCGACTGGATGCTGCCCACCGGCACCCGGGCCCTGCGGGACCCCGCCCTGCACACCGACCGGTACGGCTGGGCCACCGGCACCGCCCTGGCCGCCCACCTCCGGCCCGCGCCCGCCCAGTCCGTGCGCGGCTACCCGGAGTGGAAGGACAAGGTGGCCACTCCGGCGTTCCAGGAGTACTACAGCGGCTCCATCGGCCTCCGGCAGCTGCGGGAACGCCTGGAGCGGGACGGCAACCTGGTCCTGGCCCGCTACCAGCGCTGACCGGGGCGCGCGCCGGCTGGGGGCGATCCGGGCGGAGACGGCCGGGGAGGGCGGCACCCGGCGGGCGGCCGGCCTCGTCGAGGCCGAACCGCCCGCCGGGACCGGCCGTGGGCGGCCGTCAGAGGTAGGCCGTGGTGTCGAGCCGGGCCTTGTAGATCACGGCCCCCTCCCGGGCCCGGGGCACCCCGCTCACGTTGAAGTGGACGTACTTCGTGCCGAAGGCGTTGCCGCCCGCCACCGCACCCGTCCACATCTGCTCGCCGGAGGAGTGGTGCACGTACGACTTGACCAGCCTGCGGGTGTGCAGGGTCGTCCGCTTCATCGTCGCCTTGTCGACCGCGTAGACGCCGTTGGTGTCGGTCACCAGGAGCCGGCCCGGGTGCTGGTGGTCCGGCTGGAGGTCGTGCGGGTGGTGGAAGCCGGTGAGCCGGCGGTCGGTGTCCTCCACCAGCCGGGCCGAACTCGCCGTCGTCACGATCCGGTAGGCCCTCAGCACCGAGCCGCCCGCCGCCCACATCCGCTCCAGTCGCGGGTCCCACAGCAGACCGTGCGCCTGCGGGAAGGGGATCGGGGCGCCCGCGCGGACCAGTGAGCCGCTGTGGCCGTCCGTCGGCCGGAACACGTGCAGGCTGCCGCCCTTGGCCTCGCCGCCGCCCGGTCCCTTGCTGCGGCCCGCGACCACGACCACGCCGGTGCCCCGGGCCCGTTCGATGGCGTGCGGGTAGTTGGGGATGTTCGCGGACCACAGCAGCTTCTTGTCCCGGCGCCGGTAGATGCTCGCCGTCCCGCTGTTCGGGGTGCCGGTCACGGCGAGCAGGACCTGCCCGTCACCGCTCGTGTCGCGGAACCGGTGCTCCAGCGGAGCGCCCGAACCCACCGGATTGAGCTGCCACTTGATGTTGGCGTCGGTGAAGGGCCGGTTGCGGCCGAAGAGGAAGATCCGCCCCGAGACCACGTCTCCGACGAGCACGTCGAACGCGGGCGGCGCCGCCGTGCCCGCCGCGTCCGCGCCCTCGCCCGCCGCGTCCGCGCCCACCGCCCGCTGGGCCGCCGCCCGCTCACCCGCCGCGTGCGCCGGCGCCGCGCTCAGCAGCCCGGCGGCCGGCACGGCCAGCGCGCCCCGCAGCAGATTCCGTCTGTCCATCTGTTTCCTCCCCCGTGTCGAACGTGTCCGTCCGGACATCGAGAGCGCGGACGGGGCCTGCCGGTTCCCTCCGGATCCGGCAGACCCCGTGTCAACGGGCGGAATCAGACAGTCAGCCGCTCGCCCCGGTCCGGCACCGGCGCCGTGCCCGCCTCCGGCGCCTCGTCGTGCGTGAGGTCCGGCAGCCGGTGCAGCCACCTCGGCAGGTACCAGTTGCGCTCGCCGAGCAGCGCCATCACCGCCGGGAGCAGCACCCCGCGGATCACCGTGGCGTCGATGAGGACCGCGGCGGCCAGGCCCACACCCATCTGCTTCATGGACTGCATCGACAGGGTGCCGAAGATGGCGAACACGGCGACCATGATGACCGCGGCGCTGGTGACGACCCCGGCCGTGGTGACCACGCCGTGCCGGATCGCGTCCTTGGTCGTACGGCCGCGCATCCGGGCCTCGCGGATCCGGGAGACCACGAACACGTGGTAGTCCATGGACAGCCCGAACAGGATCACGAAGAGGAACAGCGGCAGCCAGGTGACGACCGCGCCGACGCCCTCCGCGCCCACCAGCGAGGCCCCCCAGCCGTGCTGGAAGACGGCGACGAGGATGCCGTACGCGGCGGCCACCGACAGCAGGTTGAGCACGATCGACGTGATCGCGACGGTCAGCGAGCGGAACGACAGCAGCATCAGCAGGAAGGCGAAGACGACCACGAACACGAAGACCGGGACGACCGAGCCCATCAACTGGTCGTTGAAGTCGTGGTTGCCCGCGACCTGACCGGTCACCGGCGCCTGCACCCCGGCGACCTTCCCGAGCGTGGCGGGCCGCACCTCGTCACGCAGCTTCTCCAGGCTCCTCGTCGCCTGGTCCATGTCGGACCCGCCGACCAGCGGTACAGAGACCAGGGCGACGTTCTGGGCGTCGTACAGCTTGACGTCGACCGGGCCGCGCGAAGCGCCCGAGGCGATCGCCCGCTGCCTGAAGCCGGCCAGCGCCTGCCGCACCTCGGGGGCGTTGATGTCCCTGGCCTTGACGACGACCTGGGCCGGCTCGCTGCCGCCCGGGAAGGCGTCGTTGACGCGGTTGTACGTCTGCACCATGGGCAGCGAGTCGCCGAACTCCTGGTCCAGCGTGAGCTGCTGGGTCTTCATGCCGAGCGCCGGCGCGGCGACCGCGAGCAGCGCACCGCCCGCGACGACGGCCGAGACCAGCGGCCGGGCCAGCACGCCCCGCAGCACGGCCGACCAGAACCGGCTGTCCCCGTTCCCGTTGCGCCGGCGGCGGCCAAGGAACGGGATGCGGCCCTTCTCGACCCGCCGGCCGAGCAGGGAGAGCAGCGCGGGCAGCACGGTCACCGACCCGACCATGGCGACCGCCACCACCATCAGCGAGGCCAGGCCCATCGCCTCGAACTCGGCGAGCCCGGTGAACAGCATGCCCGCCATCGCCACGCACACCGTGACACCGGAGACGATGACCGCCCGGCCGCTGGTCGCGGCGGCGATCCGCAGCGCGGTGTCCGCGTCCCGGCCGGCCTCCCGCTCCTCGCGTTCACGGCGCAGGTAGAACAGGCAGTAGTCGACGCCGACGGCCATACCGACCAGCAGCATCACGGAGTTGGCGGTGTCGCTCATCGGCTGGAGATGGCTGACCAGGCCCATCAGGCCCATCGTCGCCATGATCGCGGTGATCGCGAGGGCCACCGGCAGCAGCGCGGCCACCAGCGCGCCGAACGCGATCAGCAGGATGCCGAGGGCCACCGGCACCGCCGAGTACTCGGCCTGCCGGAAGTCGTCGCCGAAGGCGTCCGCGTACTGCTTCTGCATGCTGGCGCCGCCGATCTCCTCGATCCGCACGGCGTCGTGCTCCTCCTGCACCCCGGCGACGGCCTCCAGTACCGGCTCGATCCGGTCGGCGGACGTCTCGGCGTCACCGCGCAGGTCGAACCGGACCAGCGCGCTGCGGCCGTCGCGCGACACGGTGTGCGTGTCGTACGGCGAGGTCACGCCGGTGACCTCGCCCGTGCCCTGCACCGCCTCCACGACGTCGGCGACGGCCGCCCGGAACGCGCCGTCGGTGGCCTTCACCGAGCCGTCCTTCGCCTGGATCAGGACGGTCTCCGAGGCCGGCTCCTCGATCCCGGCGTCGTCGATGATTGTGGCGGCGGTGTGCGTCTCGCCCTTGAGCTGGTCGCTCTGGTCGACGTCGACCCGGCCCGCCGCCGAGCCGAGCCCCATCGCCAGGACGACGAACAGCACCCATATGCCGACGGCCGCCCAGCGGTGCCGGGCGCTCCAGCCGCCGGCACGGGCGGCCAGCCCCCGTGTCCGCACCTGTGTGTTCCCCATGACGGGTCTGCCCCCCTCGTGTGCGGTGCCGGCCACCTGCCGTCACCTCCGCGCTCTCGTCATCGACGGTATGGGCCGGATAAAGGCAACTCGTCGTACTGGCCGGTGAAGTGCGCGGCGCACGGATCACCGCCGGGGAGGACGGCGGCCCCTTACATCTACCGCCGGTTCTCGGGGGCACGGCTCAGGGTCGCGCGGCCTCGCCGACCACGTCACCGGCGTAAGTCCGGGTAGGGCGCGGTCCGACGTGTGTGCGAGGCTCTCGGCATGCGCTACATCATCATCGGGGCCGGAGCGGTCGGCGGCACCGTCGGCGGCCGGCTGGCCCAGGCCGGGCGCGAGGTCGTCCTGGTCGCCCGCGGCCGGCACCTGGCCGCCCTCCGCGAGCACGGGCTGCGGCTGCGCGTTCCCGACGGCGAGTCGACGCACCGGCTGCCCGCCGTGGACGGACCCGGACCGCTCGGCGAGCTGCGCGCCGACGACGTCCTCGTCCTCGCCGTGAAGACCCAGGACACCGTGGCCGCGCTGGAGACCTGGGCCGACGTCCCCGTCGCCGGCGGCGGTACGGCGGCCGGACTCCTGCCGCTGGTCTGCCTCCAGAACGGCGTCGAGAGCAACCGGCTCGCACTGCGCCGCTTCCGGCACGTGTACGGCGTCTGCGTCTGGCTGCCCTCCACCTTCGTGGAACCCGGTGTCGTCTCCGCCGCCGGCACCCCGCTCACCGGCGTCCTCCACCTCGGCCGCACCCCGCACGGCACCGACGACACCGCCCGCCGGATCGCCGCCGACCTCGCGGACGCCCGCTTCGAGGCGCCGGTCGTGCCCGACGTCGCGCGCTGGCAGTACGCCAAGCTGCTCGACAACCTCGGCAACGCCCTCGAAGCGGTCGGCGGACCCGTGGCGAGCGAGGAGGCCCAGGCCCTGCTCGCGCGCGTCCGCGCCGAAGGGGAGGCCGTGCTGGACGCCGCCGGCATTCCCTGGGCGAGCGTGGCGGAACAGCGGGCGGCGCGCGGCGACAAGGTCACCCTCGTCCCGCTCGACGGCACCCCGCGCGGCGGCGGCTCCTCCTGGCAGTCCCTCGTCCGGGGCACCGGCACCATCGAGGCGGACTACCTCAACGGCGAGATCGTCCTGCTCGGCCGGCTGCACGGGGTGGCGACCCCGCTGAACGACCTGCTGCGACGCCTCGCCAACCGGTTCGCGCGGGAACGCCGGGCGGCCGGCTCGCTGCCGGTCGCCGACCTGGTCCGGCTCGCCGACGAGGCCGTACGGCACGGTGGTTGAGCCCTCGCGGCAGCGCGGAAGGAAAGTGGCCGATAAACGCCCCTGTGCGAGACCGGGCGCACCCCGCGTGTGACACGGCGGCACCGACCGGCGCAGAGAGAAGAGCCACCGCGGTCCGACGCCACAGGGGAGCGCCGGACCGCGGCGGCCTTTACCACACACTCGCCCCCGGCACCACGCCTCACCGAACCACGCGACAAATCCGCGAGGTTGTCCCTAGGGTGAAGCGCGCTGAAGGCCCGAGGGGAACGGACGGATGAGTGTGACCGGCAGACCATCACCGTCATCGCCGCAGTACCGCGACGACGGAGTGACCCGGCGCCCGAGCGCCTCCGCGCACCTCGACGACGACTCGGCCCCGTACGCCGGCCGGGTCCTCACCGGCGACCGGCGAAACGCCCTCCGACGGAACGACGGTATCGGCGTCGTCGCCCGATCCCGCCACGCGCGCGTGGCCGTCCGCCGCCGCGAGGGCCTCGACCGCCGGCTCGCCCGCCTCCGGACGGCCGCCCCCTTCGCCTTCCCCGGCGGACTCCGGGGGCTGGTCAACGGACACCGTTCACTCGGATGGGTGGCGATTTTCGGCCCTCTCGGCGCCGGTGCGACCGCCGCCGCGAACGGCCGGCCACGGAACGGTTCCCGTGCGACCACCACATCGACACCAGCCCTCCGGACAGGGCCGTACAAGTCATCGACACGCCGACGTGGACCATCGGTAACGTCAGCGGCCCCAGCAACTTCGGCGCGTACGGGACGCTCTTCCCGGGCGGGCGGCAGGGGCCTGGACCCCACGGCGGCCCGGACGTCCGGGGCGGCCCCGCACCCGCGGGGTCGGACCGCCCGCGCCGAAGCCCCAACCCCCAGCCATCCGTCGGCTCCTCCGGCCAGGACGTGAGCCGTCGGCCCGAAAGCTAGGACAGGCCATGAGCACCTACAACTTCGGACACGTCAGCGGTCCGGCCGACTTCGGCGACCACCACCACGTCCAGAACCACCACACCCCGGACCTGGCGACCCTCATGCAGCTCGCGGACCGGCTCACCGAGGCCCTGCAGGCCGAGTACCCGCACCTCGTACGGCAGGGCGAGATCATCCAGGCCCAGTTCGAGGAGTCCGCCGAGGACGGTCTGCCGCCGAACCGGGGCCGGATCCGCTCCGCGCTGGAGGCGGTCGCCATCGGCGCGGCGGCCGGCACCGGCAGCCTCGTCTTCACCCAGCAGCTCACCAACGCCCTCGGCCTGTGACCGGCCGGGGCCCCGCCGCCACGGGGTCCCGGTGCCACGGGGCCGCCCCCGGCCGTCAGGCGCCCAGCGCGGCCAGTACCGGCCTGCGGGCCGCGTCGTACCGCTCCAGCAGCACCCGGGCCACCTCCGGTGCCGGGCCCAGCACGTCGGCCAGGACGTCCGCCCCGGCCGCGCCGCGCGCGATGCGGTCCGGCAGGAAGCCGGGGGCCAGGACGTACGGCGCCACGGCGACCCGCTCGCAGCCGAGCCGCCGCAGCTCGCGCACCGCGTCCTCGGTGCGCGGAAGGGATGCGGAGGCGAACGCAGGCCGCACGGCGCACCAACCGGTGTGCCACCACTCCCGCGCGATGTCGGCGATCACTGCGATCGCCTCCGGGTCGGAGGACCCCGCCGAGGCCAGCACGACTCCGGTCGAGGACTTGTCGGCGGGCGTCAACCCCGCCTCGTACAGGCGCCGTTCCAGCGCGGACAGCAGCAGCGGGGACGGGCCGAGCACGTCCGCCCGCCGGATCCGCAGCCGGGCCGGCGCCTCCCGCAGCACGGCCGGGATGTCGGCCTTGGCGTGGAACGCGCGGGTGAGCAGCAGCGGCAGGGCGACGACGTCCCGCACGCCCTCCGCCGCCAGCGACTCCAGCACCCCGCTCACCGAGGGGACGTTGAAGTCCAGGAAGCCGGTCTCCACGCGCAGCCCCGGCCGCAGCGACCGTACCCGCTCCACGAGGGCGTGCACGGTCGCGGCGTGCCGCGGGTCACGGCTGCCGTGGGCGACGACCACGAGGACGGGGCGGACCGGCTTGCTGTGCACGGGACGTCAGCTCTTCACCAGCAGGCCGCGGCTGCGCAGCACCCGCCGCTCCAGGGGACTGAAGATCAGCAGGTCGATGGCGATGCCGACGAACAGGATGAGCAGGATGGCCTCGAAGATCATGGGCATGGAGCTGGCGTTGCGGCCGTTTTCGAGCAGGGCGCCCAGCCCGATGCCCAGGTCCGGTGAGGAAGCGATGATCTCCGCGGCCATCAGCGAGCGCCAGGAGAACGCCCAGCCCTGCTTCAGCCCGGCCAGATAGCCCGGCAGCGAGGCGGGCAGGACGATGTGCAGGGCGCCCTTCACACCGGTCGCCCCCATGGTGCGGCCCGCCCGCAGGTACAGCGGTGGCACCTGGTCGATGCCGGAGACCAGGCCGTTGGCGATGGACGGCACGGCGCCGAGCAGGATCACCGCGTACATCATCGAGTTGTTCAGACCGAGCCAGAGCACCGCCGGCGGGACCCACGCCACCGACGGCAGCGACTGGAGGCCGGACAGCACCGGGCCGATGGCGGCGCGCACGAACTTCACCCGGGCCACCAGCAGTCCGAGCGGGGTGCCGATGGCCAGCGAGAACAGGAAGCCCAGCAGACCGCGCGAGACGCTGGTCCAGATGTAGTCCAGCAGCCTGCCCTCGAGCCAGGCGCGCTTGAACTCGTCGCCGACCTCGGCCGGGGACGGCAGCTTCGTCGGATCGTCGACGACCTTGAAGGTGATCAGCGCCTGCCACGCGACCAGCACCACGACGGTGGCGACGACCGGCGGCAGGATCTTGCTGGTGAACGTCTGCCGGAACGGCGTACGTCCGGTGGCGGAGGTCTCCAGGGCGTCCAGGCCCGCCTCGACGCTCCCCGTGTCCGTGACGGTCTTCGTCTCAGTGCTGGCCATGACGCCGGATCTCCCCACGCAGTACTTCGGTGATCTCGAGGGACAGTTCGGCGACCGGCGCGTCCTCGATGCGCCGCGGCTGCGGAATGTCCACCTCCCACTCGCGGGCCACCCGGCCCGGGCGGGAGGACAGCAGCACCACCCGCTGGGCGAGCCGTACCGCCTCGCGCACGTTGTGCGTGACGAACAGGACGGACAGGCCCGTCTCCGCCCAGATCCGGGTCAGTTCGTCGTGCAGCACGTCACGGGTGATCGCGTCCAGCGCCGCGAACGGCTCGTCCATCAGCAGCAGCTGGCTGTCCTGCGCGAGCGCCCGGGCCATTGCCACCCGCTGCCGCATACCGCCGGACAGCTCGTGCACCCGCTTGCCGTACGAGCCCTGCAGCCGCACCAGTTCGAGCAGCTGCTCGGCGCGCTCGCGGCGCTCGCTCTTGGGAACCCCCCTGAGCTTCAGGGCGAGTTCTATGTTCTTGCCCGCGGTCAGCCACGGGAACAGGGCGTGCTCCTGGAACATCAGGGCCGGACGCCCGTCGGTCGTGATGCTGCCGGCGGAGGGCTGGTCCAGCCCCGCCACCAGGTTCAACAGCGTCGACTTGCCGCAGCCCGAGGCCCCCAGGAGGGTGACGAACTCGCCGGGTGCGACATCGAGGCTGATGTCGTCGAGGACGAGCTGCTGCCCGCCCGGGGTCGCGAAGGACTTCGAGACGTGTTCGATACGCGCCGCGTGCTCGACCGACTCGGCGGCCTGGGCGAGGGTCGTGGCCATGGTCGTCACCTCCTGGGAACTCATCGGCTGTCGGACTTACTCGGCGCCGAGCCCGGCGTCGCTGACGGACGTGCCACCCGCGGCCGCGAGGACCTTGTTCAGGAGGGTGAGGTCATAGATGCCGTCCAGCTTCGGGTTCTCCAGCAGGCCGGCCTTGACGGCGTGCTGCGCCTCGGTGTTGAGGGTCGCGGCCAGCGGGTCGTCGGTGATCTGGATGGACTCCCACGCCGGGTCCAGGACGTCGGCCGGCAGCTCCTTGCCGGAGTCGAGACCCAGCTGCCTGTTCGCGGCGGCCTTCGCCTCGTCCGGGTTGGCGTTGATCCACTTGTTGGTCTCGACCGACGCCTTCAGGACCGCCTCGACGGCCTTCGGGTGATCCTTCAGGAACTTCTGCGACACGATGATGTTCGTGATCACGAACTTCTTGTCGGGCCACAGGGAGGACTCGTCCAGCAGCACCTTGGCGCCCTCGGCGACCAGCTTGGACGCGGTCGGCTCCGGCACCCAGGCACCGTCGATGGAGCCGGACTTGTAGGCGTCCGGGGTCACCTTGTTGTCCGTGCGGACGACGGACACGTCACCCTTGCCGCTCTCGGCGTCGACCTTCCAGCCCTGCTCGGCGATCCAGTTGAGGAACGCCACGTCCTGCGTGTTGCCCAGCTGGGGGGTGGCGATCCGCTTGCCCTTGACGTCCTTCAGGGACTTGATCTTCTTCGGGTCGACGACCAGCTTCACGCCGCCGGACGCCGAACCGCCGATGATGCGCAGGTTCTTGCCGGCGGACTTGGTGTAGCCGTTGATCGCCGGGGACGGGCCGATCCAGCCGATGTCGATGGAGCCCGAGTTCAGCGCCTCGATCTCGGACGGGCCGGCGTTGAAGACCTGGTAGTCGGCCTTGGTGGCGCCCAGCGCCTTCTGGAAGAAGCCCTTCTGGTTGCCGACCAGCGCCGTCGCGTGGGTCAGGTTGCCGAAGTAGCCGATCTTCACGGAGTCGAGCCCGTCGATCTTCTTGGCGCCGGCGGCGACCTCGACGGTGTTCTCGTCCTTGGCCTCGGAGCCGTAGCCGCAGGCGGCCAGCGTGAGGAGGGGGAGCGCGGTGATGACGGCGAAGGTGCGGCGAAGAGCGGATGTAGCAGGCACGGGAGGTGTTCCTCTCGGAGGCCCGGCGGTCACGGTCTCTCAGGTCGTGGCCGGGAGGTCGGCAGGTCTTCGTCTACGGCGGTGGGGGGTGTGGGCGCGCGAGCGGTGCGCGTACGTCAGCACACACATCGCGCGACCCCGCCCTGCCCGCTGCCGAGGGCGCCGCTGCCGACGCGGCCGCCCTCCTTCGCGAACGTCGAGTAGGCGTCGGATCTCATGGTCAGAAGTCCCAGCCGTCCTCGTCGGCCTCGCCCTTGACGGGCTCCGGCGAAGCGAACGACTCGCCGACCATGCCCGCGGTGAGCGTGGTGCCGTCGGCGGGGTCGATCAGGATGAAGGAGCCGGTGCGGCGCGAGTCGGCGTAGGAGTCGACCGGCAGCGGCTCGGCGGTACGGATCTTCACCCGGCCGATGTCGTTGGCGACGAGCCGGCCCGGGTGCGGGTGCAGCGACAGGTCGTCGAGCGTGAGCCGGGACGGGATGTCCTTCACGATCGCCTTGACCGTGCGCGTGCCGTGCTTGAGCAGCACCCGGTGGCCCACGGTCAGCGGGGCGTCGGCGACATGGCAGACGGTCGCCTCCACGTCCTGCGTGGTGGCCGGCGCGTCCTTCGTCGGCACGATCAGGTCACCGCGCGAGACGTCGATGTCGTCCGCGAGCAGCACCGTCACCGACTGCGTCGTCCAGGCCACGTCCACCGGCTCGCCCAGCAGGTCGATGCCGGAGATCGTCGTCGTACGGCCGGAGGGGAGGACGGTCACCTGCTCGCCGACCCGGAAGGTGCCGGCCGCGATCTGGCCCGCGTAGCCCCGGTAGTCCGGGTGCTCCGCGGTCTGCGGGCGGATCACGTACTGCACGGGCAGCCGCGCGTGGCAGTGCGCCAGGTCGTGGGTGACCGGCACGGTCTCCAGGTGCTCCAGCACCGTGGGGCCGCCGTACCAGTCCATGGTGGCGGACGGCTCCACCACGTTGTCGCCGGCCAGCGCCGAGATCGGGATCGCGGTGACGTCGGGGACGCCCAGGTCGGTCGCGTACGCCGTGAACTCCTCGGCGATCGCGGCGAAGACCCGCTCCTCGTAGCCGACGAGGTCCATCTTGTTGACGGCGAGGACGACGTGCGGGACGCGCAGCAGGGCGGCGATGGCCGCGTGCCGGCGGGTCTGCTCGACCACGCCGTTGCGGGCGTCGACGAGGATGACGGTCAGCTCGGCGGTGGAGGCACCGGTGACCATGTTCCGCGTGTACTGCACATGGCCCGGGGTGTCGGCGAGGATGAACCGGCGGCGGGGCGTGGCGAAGTAGCGGTAGGCGACGTCGATGGTGATGCCCTGCTCCCGCTCGGCGCGCAGGCCGTCGGTGAGGAGGGCGAGGTCCGGGCCGTCCTGGCCGCGGCTCGCGGAGGCGCGCTCCACGGCCTCCAGCTGGTCGGTGAGGACCGACTTGGAGTCGTGCAGCAGCCGTCCGACGAGCGTGGACTTGCCGTCGTCGACGGAGCCGGCGGTGGCGAACCGCAGCAGGGTCGTGGCCGAGAGCGCCTCGGTCGTGGTCGTGCTCATGCTTAGAAGTACCCCTCGCGCTTGCGGTCTTCCATCGCGGCCTCGGACAGCTTGTCGTCGGCGCGGGTCGCGCCCCGCTCGGTCAGCCGGGACGCGGCGATCTCGGTGATCACGGCGTCCAGCGTGGTGGCGTCGGAGTCGACGGCACCCGTGCAGGACATGTCACCGACCGTGCGGTAGCGCACGAGCCGCTTCTCGACGGTCTCGCCGTCCTTCGGGCCGCCCCACTCGCCGGCGGTCAGCCACATGCCGTTGCGCTGGAACACCTCGCGCTCGTGCGCGAAGTAGATCTCCGGCAGTTCGATGCCCTCGCGGGCGATGTACTGCCAGACGTCCAGTTCGGTCCAGTTGGACAGCGGGAAGACCCGGACGTGCTCGCCGGGGGCGTGCCGGCCGTTGTACAGGTTCCACAGTTCGGGGCGCTGGCGGCGCGGGTCCCACTGGGAGAACTCGTCGCGCAGGGAGAAGACGCGTTCCTTGGCGCGGGCCTTCTCCTCGTCGCGGCGGCCGCCGCCGAAGACCGCGTCGAACTTCTCCGACTGGATCTTCTCGGTCAGCGGGAGGGTCTGGAGCGGGTTGCGGGTGCCGTCGGGCCGTTCCTTGAGCACACCGCGGTCGATGTAGTCCTGGACGGAGGCCACATGGAGGCGCAGCCCATGTGCGGCCACCACACGGTCCCGGTACTCAAGGACCTCCGGGAAGTTGTGTCCCGTGTCCACATGGAGCAGGGAGAAGGGCACCGCGGCCGGGGCGAACGCCTTCAGCGCGAGGTGCAGCATGACGATGGAGTCCTTGCCGCCGGAGAACAGGATCACCGGGTTCTCGAACTCGCCCGCCACCTCGCGGAAGATGTGCACCGCCTCGGACTCCAGCGCGTCCAGGTGCGACAGGGTGTACGGGCTGTCCGTGCCGTTCTCGACTGTGGCGATCGTGGTCATGCCAGTCCCCTCTCGCTGAGCAGAACGTACACGCTCGCCGCGGACTCCTGCACGGTCTGGTGCTGCGACTCGATCCGCAGATCGGGCGTCTCCGGCTCCTCGTACGGGTCGTCGACCCCGGTGAGCCCCGACAGCTGGCCGGCGGCCTGCTTCGCGTACAGCCCCTTCACATCGCGCACGCTGCACACCTCGACCGGGGTCGCCACATGGACCTCCAGGTACGGCGTCCCGTTCTCCTGGTGCCGCTTGCGCACCGCGTCCCGGCTGTCCGTGTACGGCGCGATCACCGGCACGAGCACCTTGACGCCGTTACGGGCGAGCAGCTCGGCGACGAAGCCGATGCGCTGCACGTTGGTGTGCCGGTCCTCCCGGGAAAATCCGAGGCCCGCCGAGATGAACTCGCGGATCTCGTCGCCGTCGAGCACCTCGACACGGTGGCCCTCGGCACGCAGCCGGCCCGCCAGCTCGTACGCGATGGTGGTCTTGCCGGCGCTCGGCAGACCCGTGAGCCAGACGGTGGCTCCGGTCGTCACGTGGTTCTCCTGAATCTGATCGGTCGTCATCCGTGCAGCCCGCACTCGGTCTTGGCGCGGCCCGCCCACCGGCCGGCGCGCGCGTCCTCGCCCTCCAGGACCCTGCGGGTGCACGGGGCGCAGCCGACGGAGGTGTAACCGTCCATCAGCAACGGGTTGGTGAGCACGCCGTGTTCGGTGATGTACGCGTCCACGTCGTCCTGGGTCCAGCGGGCGATCGGCGAGATCTTGACCTTCTGCCGCTTCTCGTCCCAGCCGACGACCGGGGTACCGGCCCGGGTCGGGGACTCGTCGCGGCGCAGGCCGGTCGCCCAGGCCTGGTAGCCCTTCAGGCCCTCCTCCAGCGGCCGCACCTTGCGCAGCGCGCAGCAGAGGTCGGGGTCGCGGTCGTGCAGCTTCGGACCGTACTCCGCGTCCTGTTCGGCGACCGTCTGCCTCGGGGTGAGGGTGATGACGTTGACGTCCATCACGGCCTCCACGGCGTCCCGGGTGCCGATGGTCTCCGGGAAGTGGTAGCCGGTGTCCAGGAAGATCACATCCACGGGCGCCCCGCCCTTCCGCACGCGCGAGGCGAGGTGGGCGACCACGGCGTCCTCCATGGAGGAGGTGACGCAGAACCCGCTGCCGAAGGTGTCCACCGCCCACTGGAGGACCTCCAGCGCGGAGGCGTCCTCCAGGTCACGGCCCGCCTGCTCGGCGAGCGCCTTCAGCTCCTGTGCCGTACGGCCTTCCTGAGCCGTCGTCATATCCGGTCATCCCCTCCGTTGTCGGCCCGCTGAACGCCCCGGGCGAGCAGCCCGAGGAACTTCAGCTGGAATGCGCGGTTGCACGCCCCGCATTCCCAGGCGCCATGGCCCTGCTCATGCGGACGCAGGTCCTCGTCGCCGCAGTAGGGGCAGTAGAAGGGCGCGGCCCGCTCGCTCACGACAGCGCCTCCTCGGAAGCCCGCGCGGCCCAGGCCGCGAACCGCTCGCCGTCCTCGCGCTCCGCCTGGAACCGCTTGAGCACCCGCTCGACGTAGTCCGGCAGCTCCTCCGCGGTCACCTTCAGACCGCGCACCTTGCGGCCGAAGCCCGCCTCCAGGCCGAGCGCGCCGCCCAGGTGCACCTGGAAGCCCTCGACCTGCTCGCCCCGGTCGTCCAGGACCAGCTGTCCCTTGAGACCGATGTCCGCCACCTGGATACGGGCGCACGCGTTCGGGCACCCGTTGAGGTTGATGGTGATCGGCTCGTCGAAGTCCGGCAGGCGGCGCTCCAGTTCGTCGATCAGCTGGGAGCCGCGCTGCTTGGTCTCCACGATGGCCAGCTTGCAGAACTCGATGCCGGTGCAGGCCATGGTGCCGCGCCGGAAGGAGGACGGCCGGGCGGTGAGGTCCAGCGCCTCCAGGCCCTCGACCAGCGAGTCGACCTGGTCCTCCGGGACGTCCAGGACGATCATCTTCTGCTCGACGGTGGTGCGGACCCGGCCGGAGCCGTGCGCCTCGGCGAGGTCGGCGATCTTCGTGAGCGTGGCGCCGTCGACGCGGCCGACCCGCGGGGCGAACCCGACGTAGAACCGGCCGTCCTTCTGCCGGTGCACACCGATGTGATCGCGCCACTGCTGCACCGGCTGCTCGGGCGCGGGCCCGTCGATCAGCTTGCGCCCGCCGAGGTACTCGTCCTCCAGCACCTGCCGGAACTTCTCCGCGCCCCAGTCGGCGACCAGGAACTTAAGCCGGGCCCGGGTGCGCAGCCGCCGGTAGCCGTAGTCGCGGAAGATCGAGATGACGCCCTCGTAGACGTCCGGGACCTCGTCGATCGGCACCCAGGCACCCAGTCGCACGCCCAGCTTGGGGTTGGTGGACAGGCCGCCGCCGACCCACACGTCGAAGCCCGGCCCGTGCTCGGGGTGGCGTACGCCGACGAACGCGACGTCGTTGATCTCGTGCACGACGTCCAGCAGCGGCGAGCCCGAGATGGCCGTCTTGAACTTGCGTGGGAGGTTGGAGTACGCCTTGTTGTTCAGGACGCGGCGCTTCATCTCCTCCAGCGCCGGCGTCGCGTCGATGATCTCGTCCTCGGCGATGCCCGCCACCGGCGAGCCGATCATCACGCGCGGGGTGTCACCGCAGGCGGTGACGGTGGACAGGCCCACGCCCTCCAGCCGGTCCCAGATCTCGGGCACGTCCTCGATGCGGATCCAGTGGTACTGCACGTTCTGCCGGTCGGTGATGTCCGCGGTGCCGCGCGCGAACTCCTGCGAGATCTCGCCGATCACCCGCAGCTGCCGCGTGGTGAGCGCGCCGCCGTCGATGCGGACGCGCAGCATGAAGTACTCGTCGTCCAGCTCCTCCGGCTCCAGGATCGCGGTCTTGCCGCCGTCGATCCCGGGCTTGCGCTGGGTGTACAGCCCCCACCAGCGCATCCGGCCGCGCAGGTCGTTCGGGTCGATCGAGTCGAAGCCCCGCTTCGAGTAGATCGTCTCAATGCGTGTCCGCACATTGAGACCGTCGTCGTCCTTCTTGAACTGCTCGTTGCCGTTGAGCGGCGTGAAGTGGCCCACGGCCCACTGGCCCTCACCGCGGTGACGACTCACCTTGCGGCGGGGCGCGGAGGCGGCGGGGTTCTGCGGGGTGGCGGCCATGGTTACGTCCTTCGGGACTGGGTGGGAGTCAGCTCTGACCTGCACAGATGCGCGCACGCGGGCAGGCGTGCGCGTCCTTGCGCAAGGAGGTTGGGGTTACGGGGTTCGCGGCGGTGCTGGGAGGCTCAGCTCACCGGACAGATGGCGCTGGACATGCGGCCGAGGTCGACGTGCCGCCGACTCACCAAGGCAATTCCAGTTCCAGACATGACGGAAGCGTGTCACGGCGATCTGGACACAGTCCAGCTTCGTCCGGCATGCGGACACCCTTGTCTCGAAGGGTGAAACGAGGGTGTCGTCGCTCACATGCGCCGCCGTGAGGCTTGTCCTGCCAGATCAGGCGGGGTATGCACCGGGCCAGGGTCCCGGAGTGGGCCCGTCCTGTTCCAGCTCCACCTTGGTGTCGAACAGCTTGAAGCCCCGCCGCTGGTAGTTGTCCATGGCGAACTCGCCGTCCTTGCTGCACGTGTGCAGCCACACCCGCTTCGTCGGCGTCCGCTGGGGCCACCGCTCGGCCAGGTCCCACGCGCGGGCCGTGCCGTACGACAGCAGATGGCCGCCGATGCGCCGGCCGCGGAAGGCTGGGATCAGCCCGAAGTAGACGATTTCGACCACGCCCTCCTCCTGCGGCTCCAGTTCCACATAGCCGGCCGGAGTGCCCCGGTCGTAGGCCACCCAGGTCTCCACACCGGGCCGGTCCAGGTACTCGAGCCACCGCGCGTACGACCAGCCCAGCCGGTCGGTCCAGCGGATGTCGCCGCCGACGGACGCGTACAGGAACCGGCTGAACTCGGGGGAGGGGACCTCGGCGCGGACGATCCGGACGTCGCCGTCGGGTGCGGCGGCAGGCAGGAGATCGGCCGGGGAGGTCTGCTCCAGGGACCAGGTGGTGACGGGGACGCTGCTCATGCGTGCCAGGGAACCATCCCGCCGCCGGGTCTGTCGATCGGGTCACCGGGTCACCGGGTCACCGGGTTGTGGGGTCGGCCGGGCCGCCGGTCCACGGGGTCGGCCGGTCCGCTCCGGCGTCTTCCGGCCGAGGCCGGTGTCCACCAGGTGGAGTCTGCCCGGTGGGTCAGTCCAGGGAGCCGTCGAGGTCGGCCAGGGGCAGCGAGAAGAGCATGCGGTCCGAGAGGGACCACACCTCGCCCGTCTCCTGCCAGTAGGAGAGCGAGCCGGCCCCCTGCGCCCAGCAGCGGTCGGAGGCGTCGGCGCCGCAGCGGGCCGCCCGGGCACGCCCGGTGTCCTGCCGCCACATCCCGCCGTGCCCGTCCTGCGTACCGGGCAGCCGTCCCACATACCAGGACGCCCGGTCCGCCCCCGGCTTCCGGTACGACAGCACGCCCCGGATCCCGGCGGCCCGCGTCCGGTACGCCTCCACCGCGTCCGCCCGCCCCCCGGCATCCGTGGCGAGCAGCCCGGCCCGCGCCGGATCCGCGCTGAACGCGTACCGCCACAGCCGGGCCGGCCGGTCGCCGTCGGGCGGGGTCGACTCCGCGGCGACCAGGCTGTCGGGCGCCGTACCGCGGTCGAGGCCGAGCGCACCGGGACAGGGCGGGCCGGAGGAGGCGCAGGGCCCGGAGGCGAAGCGGTAGGAGCCGACCGCGGGCAGGACGAAGTCGTAGCCGTCGGCGGACCAGCCGCCGGGCACCCGGCCGATCGCGGGCCCGGTGACCGTGGTGCGGTGGATGCGGTCGAGGTCGTAGACGTAGAGCGCGTCGGCGCTGCCCGCCGTGGTGGTGACCAGCAGCTTGTTCTCGTACCAGACCATCCCGGAGACCTCGGAGGCGAGGCCCCGGTAGTCCCGGCCGCCGTCGACCGGGACGACCAGGAGCGCCCAGCGGTAGGCCAGGTGCGCCGGGTCGTCGGCGTCGACGAAGGCGACCCTGGCGAGACCCCGCTCGGCGGTCCGGCCGGTGGTCGTGCTGTGGGTCCAGCCGGCGAGGACGACCCGGTGGGTGCCCCAGACACCGTCGTCGTCGGCGTCCCCGGAGGTGGTCACCGCGGTCGGCCGCCAGGCCGTGGCGGTGGTGTCGGCCGGGTCCCAGCAGTAGGCGTGGCCGGCGGCCGGGGCGACCGGCAGGGACGCGCGGTCCTCGGCGGAGCAGTCGGCGGCCTCGGGCAGGACGCGGTCGGCACTCTGGAGCACGGCGTCCACACCGACCGGGCCGCCCATCGAGGCGGCGAGGCGGTCCAGGGTGCGGGCGGGCACCAGGTGTTCCTGGAGCCGGAGCCGGCCGGTGTCCGCCGGGGAGGTCAACGGCGTGAGCGCGCCCGGGTCCTCGGCGACCCCGGCCTGGGACGTGCTGATGAGCGTGGCGGCGGCGGTGAGCGCCAGCGCGGTCCCGGTCAGGACGGCGCGCAGCGCCGCGCCCCGTCTGCGCCTGCGGTGTCTGCCGCGTTGCTTCATCTCTCCTCCAGAGGATGGGCCAACTGCGCCTCTTGGTCCGTACTTTGACGCGAGGAACAGGTGGGGAGGCCCGTAGGGGATGCTACGGCAGGAAGGGGCCGGGGAGGGCCAAGATGCACAGACGGGCGGAATACACGCGTGCGGGGCCGGGGCCGGGGCCGGCGCAACGGGGCCGGGGCCGGGGGCGCGGAGCGGCCGTGCGGGGCCGGGGACAGGGCCCGGGCCGGGGGCGCGGAGCGGCCGTGCGGGGCCGGGGACAGGGCCCGGGCCGCCGGCCGGCGGGGCGCGGCCGCCGCACTCGGTCAGCGCGCTCCGGCCGGACCGCCCCCCGGGGCGTGCCGTTTCCGGATCACCGCCGGTGCCGTGGACTGGGGGAGCAGGTCGCGGAGGTCCTCGGGAAAGAGCACCTCTACCTCCGCGTCGTCGCAGAAACGATACGGCCGATGCTGGAGGAGCCCCCCGAGGTACCGCCGGATCCTGGACATCTCCGCCCGCACGGTCACGGTCCTGGCGGCGTCGCCGAACAGATCCTCGGCCAGCCCCGCCGCCCCCCGCCCGGCACGGTGTTCGGCGAGCAGGAACAGCAACTCGGCGTGCCGCGGACTGAGTTCCCGCGACCAGGGACCCGCCGAGGCCATGACCGTCACCGTGCAGCGGCCCGGCCGCGCGAGGTCCAGCACGATCCTGCGCGCCGGGGCGGTGAGCGGCTCGTCCTCCGCCCGCAGCAGCCAGCCCCCGGCCAGCGGCTCCACCGCGCAGGTACCGAGCGAGGGCAGCCACCGGCGGCCCGGCGTGAGCGACTTGGGCAGCGTCACGCGCCGCACGTACGGCATCCCGGTCACGGCCGCCGTCCAGCCGTTGCGGTCCACCACCAGCGCCCGCCCGGCCACCCGTGCCAGCACCGGCGCCGCCACCGCCCGCAGCCCCTCCAGCGAGGCCGTGTGCAGCTCCCGCAGCCGGGCCTCGGCCAGCTTGGCCACCGAGTCCACCCAGGCCAGGGTCGCCGGGTGCATGGTCTCCAGCGGACCGCTGACGTCCACCACACCGAGCAGCCGGCCGTCCCGCGGATCCGTGATCGGGGCACCCGAACACGTCCACGAGGTCTGCGAACGCACGAAGTGCTCGGCGGCGAACACCTGTACCGGCCGCCGTACCACCGCGGGGGTGCCCACCCCGTTGGTGCCGACGACGTCTTCCCGCCAGTCCGCGCCGAGTTCGAAGCCGAGCCCGTCGGCCTTGCGCAGTACCGGAGGCGCCCCTTCCCGCCACAGCACGCGCCCGTCGGCGTCCGCGACGACCATGATGTGCTGGGCGACGTCCGCGACCGAAAGCAGTCCGCGCCGCAGCACCGGCAGGACGTGCCGCAGCGGTGACTCCTCCCGCCGGCGGCGCACCTCGTCGGACGGCAGCAGCCTGGACCGGAAATCGCGTTCGGGATCCATGCCGCTGCGCAGCATCCGTCCCCACGACTGCTCGATCACCGGCCGGGGCGCGATCCGCGCACGTTGTCCGGCGAGCCTGGCCTCGCGTACCTCGCTCAGCAGCCGCGCCGCCTGCGCCGCGTCCACGGCGGCCAGGCGCGCCACGTTCATCGGCGGGTTCACCACTGCGGTCCTCCCGGAAAAGGCGTCGAACACACTTGTCAAGCCGTCCGGGCGGCGGTTTCCGGTCCGACTGTGCCTCTCATACTGCCGGTCCGCGCATGGCGGAGGCACAGACTCCGCGCATGTGCCCCCATAAGTTGCAACCCCCTGCAACCCTGGTGGACGGCCGTGGGGTGGCTGAGACTTGACGACGACGCGTTGCGCGTCCGCGGGCTCAACACGGGCCCCGTCGCCGGGGGTGGTGCCGTGTCGGCGCAGCACCACCCCCTGCCTCCCCCCTCAGCGGTGTGCCGGGTGCGCGGTTCCGCGTGTTCTCGGGCTCGGGGCTGTGCGTGCCCGTGGCTCCGCGTGCGGGTTCCCCGCCGGCCGGGTGGACCCGCGTTTCACCGCGTCGGGCGCGCCCGGTCCACCACCGACTCCAGGTCCAGGCCCGTCGGCAGGGTGCCGAAGGACGCTCCGTGGTCGCCGCCCAGCCGGGAGGCGCAGAACGCGTCGGCGACCTCGGGCGGCGCGTGCCGCACCAGCAGGGACCCCTGGAGGACCAGCGCGAGCCGCTCCACCAGCCGCCGGGCCCGCCCCTCGGCGCCTTCCAGATCGGCGAGTTCGCTGAACAGGTCCTTGACCGCCCGGTCCAGCCGGTGATCCGCGCCGTGCGCCCGGCCGATCTCGGTGAGGCAGGCGTCCAGCGCGGCGGGCTCCCGGCCGAGGACCCGGAGCACGTCCAGCGCCTGGACGTTCCCGGCGCCCTCCCAGATCGAGTTCAGCGGCGACTCCCGCACCAGCCGGGGCAGGCCGGACTCCTCGACGTACCCGTTGCCGCCCAGGCACTCGGCGGCCTCGACGGCCACCGGCGTACAGCGCTTGGTGACCCAGTACTTGGCGGCCGGCACCGCGAGCCGCAGGAAGGCGCGCTCCTGCTCGCCGCCGTCGTCGCAGGCCGCGGCGAGCCGCAGGGCGAGCGCGGTCGCCGCCTCCGACTCCAGTGCGAGATCGGCGAGGACGTTGCGCATCAGCGGCTTGTCGGCCAGCTTCCCGCCGAAGGCCTCCCGGTGCGTGCAGTGGTGCACGGCCTGGGCCACCGCCTGCCGCATCAGGCCCGCCGAGCCGAGCGCGCAGTCCAGCCGGGTCGCGGCGACCATCCCGATGATGGTGCGCACCCCGCGCCCCTCCTCGCCGACCCGGCGCGCCCAGGTGCCGTCGAACTCGACCTCCGCGGAGGCGTTCGCGCGGTTGCCGAGCTTCTCCTTCAGCCGCTGCACGAGGAAGACGTTGCGGCTGCCGTCGGGCAGCACCCGCGGGACCAGGAAGCAGGTGAGCCCGCCCGGTGCCTGGGCGAGGACCAGGAACGCGTCCGACATGGGCGCCGAGCAGAACCACTTGTGCCCGGTGAGGAGGTACGTGCCGTCCTCCGCGAGGGGCCGTGCGGCGGTGGTGTTCGCGCGGACGTCGCTGCCGCCCTGCTTCTCGGTCATGCCCATCCCGAAGAGCGCGCCGGGTTTCTCTCCCGCGGGCCGCAGCTCCCGGTCGTAGACGGTGGACGCCAGCCGGGGCTCCCACTCCGCGGCCAGCTCGGGGTCGGCGCGCAGCGCGGGCACGGCCGCGTGCGTCATCGACAGCGGACAGCAGGTGCCCGCCTCGACCTGCGTCCACAGCAGGAACCCGGCCGCCCGCCGCACATGCCCGGCGGGCCGGGTCCAGGCGCCGGTCAGTCCGGCCGAGACGCCCTTGCCGAGCAGCCGGTGCCAGGCCGGGTGGAACTCGACCTCGTCGATCCGGTGGCCGTAGCGGTCGTGGCTGCGCAGCCGGGGCGGGTACTCCTCCGCCTGCACCGCCCACTCCTGGAGCTGCGCCGATCCGGCGGCCCGGCCGAGCGCGGACAGCTCGGAGCGCACCTCGTCCAGCACGTCCGGGCCGGTGTACCGGTCGACGGCCTCGGCGAGCGCCCGGTCGGCGGTGAAGACGTCGTAGGCGACCAGCGGGGGCGGCTGGTTCGTCACGGTGTGGGTGGAGGTGCCTGCCATGACTGCGAACCTACCCGGGATGGCGGAGGTGATGGCTTCCAGAGTGGCACGGCGGGGGCGCGGGGGCGCGGAAAGGGGGTTCGGGCCGATGGCGGAGTGCGCCGTGCCTGGTTGCCGGGCGCCGGGGACGGGGGACGCGGGTGCCGTTCGGGGGACGCGGTGCCGTTCGGGGCCGTGCCGGGGGCGAGGGGACGCGGGTGCCGGATCGGGGGCCGTTCGGAGGCCCGGTGGAGCCCTCCGCGGGGGCCGGCGGGGCCTCTTTCCGGCCCGGGCGGGTCGGGGAGCGGGCCGGAAGGTGAGGGCGGTCCCGTGTGGCGGATACCTTTGGGTCGTGCAGCCAGCAAGTGATACCCCCGAGCGGCCGGCCGGTCGGCTCCACCGGGCCAGGGCCCTCTACCGGAACGTCTCCAAGCGCAGGACCGCCTGGCTGTTGCTGAAGGACACCGTCGACTCCTGCATGGAGTACCGCATCCTCGGCCTGGCGGCGGAGGCGGCGTTCTTCACCCTGCTGTCCGTGCCGCCGCTGCTGCTGAGCCTGATCGGGCTGCTCGGCTACGTCGACGACTGGACCGGCGCCGACACCATCCACAGCCTGGAGACCAACCTTCTGGAGGCCTCCCGGACGGTGCTGTCCGACAAGGGCGTGAAGGAGATCGCCGAGCCGATCCTGCACGACGTGATGAAGGGCGGCCGGCCCGACGTCATCTCCATCGGCTTCCTGTTCGCCCTGTGGTCCGGCTCGCGCGCGGTGAACGTCTTCATCGACACCATCACGGTCATGTACGGCCTGGACGGCGTCCGGGGCATCGTCAAGACCCGGATCATGGCGTTCCTGCTGTTCATCGTGGCGCTGCTGATCGGCTCGGTGGCGCTGCCGCTGATGGTGGCCGGCCCCGACGCGGTGGTCCGGATCGTGCCCTGGTCGGAGACGCTCGTCCAGGTCCTGTACTGGCCGGTCGTCATCGTGCTGTCCATCGTCTTCCTGACGACCCTGTACCACGTCTCGGTGCCCGTCCGCTCCCCGTGGATCGAGGACGTCCCCGGAGCCCTGGTGGCCCTGGCGATGTGGGTCCTGGGCAGCTTCCTGCTGCGCATCTACCTCACGAACACCATCGAGGGCGCCACCATCTACGGCTCCCTCGCCGCCGCCGTCGCCGTACTGCTGTGGATCGGCGTGTCCGCCTTCGCCGTGCTGGTCGGCGCGGCCGTGAACGCGGCCATCGACCGGGTGTGGCCCGCCGCCGCCACGGCCGCCGCGCGCGAGGCCAACGAGCGGATGCGCCACGCGCAGGTCGCCGAGTACGTCGCGCGTGCCGCGGCGGCCCGCGAGGCCGACCCCGACGACCCCGACATGCCGTCCGAGTTCCCCGAGCGCTGGTCCCGCTTCCTGCCCCCGGAGGACGTGACGGCCCGCCTCCGCACCCATGCGAAGAACCCGCACCACCACGCGCACAAGGTCAACGGCGGCCACACGGGCGACGGCGACACGGCACCCCCGGAGCACTGACCGCCCCGGCCGACGGCGCCGCCGACCGGCTCCCAGGGGTGAGGGGAACCCCGGTGGCGTGCTGCGGTGGGGCCGACCGGCCCGGGTGGCGTGCCGCTTCGAGTGGCGGGCGTGTGGGGCGTGGCGCCCGCGCAGAGGTGGTCGCGCGGTGACCGCGGCTGTCCCCAGGGGCTGGTCACCGATGCGCCCGGCGTCCTTTCTCCCCCCTCGGGTGTCGACCCGGAGGCGGAGAAGGCGGCCGTACTTGTCCCCGGAATGTCCACCCGGCACTCCACCCCCGCGCCGATCCGCCGGACACCTCCGCCCGCCTAGCGTGATGGTGCGGGCCGGAGCCGTCCGGCCGCGGCACGACAGCCGGGCGCCGCCACCGACGCACCGCCCGGCACCGCCCAGGGACCGAGCAGGAGGCGGCGGACATGGCGGACACCACGGGACACGGGCCCGGGGGCGGCACGAGGTGGAACACGGCCGAGCCGTCCGAGCCGACGGGGTCACCCGAGCGGGCGGCGTCGGCCGGCCCGGCCGAGCCGGCCCCGTCGCCCGAGTCGGCCAGGCCCCCGCGGCCGCACGGACCCCTCGGGCCCCCCGAGCCGGTGGAGCCCCGAAGGCCCGCGAGGTCTGCCGGGCCCGCCGGGACCGTTCGCGGCGCTCTGCTCTCCCTCGCGGTGGACCTCCTCCTCCCGCTGGTCGTCTACTACGCCGCCCGGGCACTCGGCGCCGGCCAGGCCCCCGCCCTGCTGCTGAGCGGCGCGCCGCCGGCCCTGCGGCTGCTGGCCGGAGCGGTGCGGTACCGCCGGATCGACGGCCTGGACCTGTTCTTCACGGCCCTGCTGGCGACCGCCGCGCTGGTGTCCGTCATCGGCGGCGGCCCACGCGTCCTGCTGTTCAAGAACGCGGTCCTCCCCCTCGCGGTCGGTGGCTGGGCGCTCGGCACGGTGTTCACCAGCAGACCCCTGGCGTACCAGCTGGGACAGCGGCTGCACACGGCGAGCGCGGCCCGCGCCCGGGACAGGCTCTGGCAGCGCAGCGCCCCGTTCCGGCACGGCCTGCGCGTCCTGACGCTGGTGTGGGGAGCCGAGCAGTTCCTCGACGGCGCCCTGGGCTCCCTCGCCGCGGCCACGCTGCCGACCGACACGGTCCCGCTGCTCGACCGCGCCGTCTCCTTCACCCTGCTGGGCCTGACCGCCGTGATCACCGCCGGCTACGCCCGCCGCTTCCGCCTGCGCCACGCCCTCCCGCTGTTCGGCGCCCCCGCACCGGTGAGCGCACCCGGCGGCACACCCGGCCCGCCCGCTTCCGCGACGGCCGGCCCCGCGCCCGAACCGACCGCCCCGGGCGGGACGGCGGACAGCGGGCCCCGGCCGCCACGGCGGGCGCCGTACGGCGGCGTAGGCTGACCGGCGTGTACGCGGAACGGGCGTCCCGGCTGACCGGCGCGGTCGTGTGGACGAACTCCCCGACCGGAACCGGTTTCGGGCCGGTGCTGCCGGACGGTTGCATGGACCTGCTGTGGAGCGAGGGCCGGCTGCTGGTCGCGGGCCCCGACACCCGCCCCCACGTCCCCGAGGGCCCGGCCCGTTCCTGGGTGGGCATCCGCTTCTTCCCGGGTACCGCTCCCGCCCTGCTCGGCGTCCCGGCGCACGAACTGCGCGATCTGCGGGTGGAACTGGCGGACCTGTGGCCCGCGGCGCGGGTGCGGGACCTGATCGACCGCGTGGCGGCGGCCCCCGACCCGGGCAGCGCGCTGGAGGACATCGCTCTGGAGCGGGCGGCGCGGACGGCGGCCCCCGACCCGTTGCTGCGGCGGCTGGTGGAGTGCCTGGACGAGGGCCGTCCGGTCGCCGCCACGGCCGTCGCGCTCGGCGTCGGCGAACGCCGGCTGCACCGTCTCTGCCTGGCCGCGTTCGGATACGGCCCGAAGACCCTGGCCCGCATCCTGCGCCTGCGGCGGGCGCTGGCGCTGGCCCGGTCCGGGACGCCGTACGCCGAGACGGCCGTCCGAGCCGGGTACGCGGACCAGCCCCATATGGCGCGCGAGGTGCGGGAGCTGGCGGGTGTGCCGCTCGGGAAGCTACTCGGCGGGCGCGTCTAGCGGGGCGAACAGGTCGACCCCGTTGCCGTCGGGGTCGTGCACGATGGCGTACCGCTGCCCCCAGAAGGCGTCCCACGGTTTCAGCTCCCCGTGGTGGCCGGCGGCCACCAGGTCCTCGTACCGGGCGTCGACCTCGGCGGGGGAGTGGCACCGGAAGGCGAGCGAGACCCGCCCGCCGCCGGCGGGCGGCCGCCGGCCGGGGTGGAAGGAGCGGATGGTCTCCTCGGTGTCCAGGGCGAGCACCAGCCCGCCGGGCAACTCGGCCTCGACGTGCGGCTGGTCCTCGGCGCCCTCGGGGAAGACGAGCCCGAGGCGGCGGTAGAAGGCGAGGGAGGCGGTCAGATCGGAGGTCATCAGGCCGATCACTGCGAAGCGTGGGGTCATGCGGCCACGGTAGGCGGCGGCCGGTCAGCCGGTCTTGAAGGAATCGGACACCGGTGGCGGACACCGGCCGGCCTCCCGGCGCCCGGCGCGGCCGTCCGGGCCGCTTGCCGCGAGGTGCTCGGCGAGCACGAACGTGACGCTGATCAGCAGGGACCACGCGCCGAACTTGGTCAGCGGCACCGGCTGCCAGCCGCCGAGCTGCTGCGGGTAGCTCCAGGCGCCCGCGTAGGTCGCCGCGTTCTCGGCGACCCAGAGGAAGAAGCCGATCAGCACGAAGGAGACGGCCAGTGGCATGCGGTAGCGCTGTGCGCCCACGCTGAAGCCCACCCAGGTTCCGGCGGTCGCGGCGGCCATCGCCAGGGCGAGCGGCCAGCGCAGGTCAGGTATCCAGTGGTGGGTGAAGAAGTTGGCGTAGACGGCGGCGGCCACCAGGGCCGTGGCGGCGGCGCGGTAGCGGGTGTAGCGCAGCCGCATCAGCCGCCGGGCCCGGCACACGTAGGAGGCGACCGCCGCGTACATGAAACCTCCGTACAACGGCACGCCGCCGACCTTGGTGAGGGCGTCCTCGGGGTAACTCCAGGACCCCAGGCGCACCTTGACCAGCTCGAACAGCAGCCCCAGCACATGGCACACGGCGATCACGGCGGTGTCCCGCCGGGTCTCCCAGCCCACCCGGCGGGCGACGAGGGTGAGCAGCACGCCGTAGACGAGGACCAGGTCGTAGCGGGCCACCGGCAGGGGCGGCAGCAGCCGGGAGGCTCCGATCCCGGCCAGCAGCGCCACGGCGTAGGCGCAGGCGCGGGCCTGTACGACGCCGAAGCGCACCAGTTGGCCGATCCCGTGCCGCAGCCCTCCCACGGCGGACCGTTCCTCGCGACGCATGCCCCCTCCTCCACGTCGACGGCGAGGGCCCCGATCCTAGGGGGACTGTTGAACGTGTTCAAATAGTGGGCGGGTGAGGTTCCGCCACCGCCCCGGCGCTCAGCCGAGGACGACCGGCCCGTTCGGGGTGTCCACGGTGAAGGAGAAGGCGGCCGGTCCGGTGGTGAGCGTCAGCGCGGTGCCCAGGGCGGCCAGCGGGCCGCGCACCTTCTCCGGGTCGGGGGCCGAGGCCGACATCGCCAGCAGGGGGGTGACCGGCAGTCCCGAGGCCGTCGGATGCGGGGACTCCTGCCAGTCGATGAGGAAGGGCACCAGGCCCGACGCGTCCCCGGGGTCGCCGTCGGTCAGGCGCCAGCGCAGTACGGTGCCGTCCGGGGTGCGGCGGCTCATCGGCCGCACGGGGCCCGGGTCGTGGCCCCGGGCCCGGGCCGCCGCGATCGCCGCGTCCAGGTCGGGCGGGCTGATGGCCCAGGTCAGCACGGCGGGTCCGGCCAGCCGGTCGACGCCGAACGGCCGCGGCCCGGCGGGCTCGGGCTGTTCCGGATCGGGGCCGAGGATCTCCAGGTAACTGCGGCCCCCCAGCCCCACCAGGTGGTTGCGCGTGCCCAGCCCCGGGTGCTCCCCGCCGGGCGCCGGCGTGACCCCGGTGCGCCGGGCGAACTCCGCGACCGTCGCGTCCAAGTCCGGTGTGGCGAGCACGAGATGGTCCAGCAGCGGTGGAATGGCGTTCATTCCGGAGGAGGTTACGGGAAGCGGCCCGCCCCGGGGAACGGCCGTGCGGCACCATGGGCACATGATCCGAACCCCACGCGCCCTGCCGCTGCTGCTCCTCCCCGCGCTGCTCACGGCGTGCGGCACCGGGAAGGCGGACGCGGGACACCCCCGGACACCCGCGCCCAGTGCCTCCGAGGCGGACGCGGGACACACCCGGACGCCCTCACCCGGTGTCTCGGAGGCGCCCGACCCGGACGGCCGGCTGCGCGCGTTGGGCATCGCACCGGAACTGGTGTACGTCACCGACGTACCGGGGTTCACGCTCGCCCGGCAGTCCGTCGGGGTGAACGGGGACGACGGCTTCTCCGTCGCCTACTGGGCGAAGGGCGGGGCCGTGCTGCACCTGTACGCGGAGCGGGGCAGCGCCGCCGACTGCCCGGAGCGTCACGTGTGCCGGGCGCCGGCGAAGGGGCAGGTGGTGCGGCTCTACGGCGAGAAGGTCCCGCCCGAGGTGCTCCGCCGGGCCGCGGACGCCGTGCGCCGCCCCGCACGGGCGGAGCTCGCCGCGATCCTGCCCCCGGCCCCGACGGCGACGGCCCCGGTGGAGCGCGGCGACCTCCCCTCGTACGGCGACGGGGCGCCGGACAACAGCGTGGGCCAAGGGGGGTGAGCGGATCGGGCCCGGCCCCGGCCGCATCCGGCGCCGTGAGCCGTGCCACCGCAGCCCGCACCCGAACCGAGCCCGGAGTCCCCTGACATGCCTCCCCGCCTGCTGCTGTACACGCGTACCGCCGACTACCGCCACGACTCGATCCCGGACGCCGTCGCCGCGGTCCGGGCGCTCGGCCGGTTCGCCGTCGAGCACACCGAGGACCCCGCGGACCTGGAACGGCCCCTGGACGGGTTCGCGGTCGTGCTGTTCCTCTCCACCAGCGGAGACGTGCTGACCCCGGCCGGACGCGAGCGGCTGCGGCGGTACACCGGGGCGGGCGGAGGCTTCGCCGGGGTGCACGCGGCGGCCTGCACCGAGTACGGGTGGCCGTACTACGGCGCGCTCCTCGGCGCCCGCTTCACCCGGCACCCCGCGTACCAGCCGGGCCGGGTCCTCGTCGCGGACCCGGGACACCCCGCCACCCGCCGGCTGCCGGCCGTGTGGGAGTTCACCGACGAGTGGTACGACTTCGACCACGTTCCCGGCGGCCGGGCCCGGGTGCTGCTGCGCGCCGACGAGACGTCGTACGCCGGTGGCGGGATGGGGGCGGACCATCCGCTGGCCTGGTGCCGCGAGGAAGGCCCGGAAGGCGGACGGGTGTTCTACACGGCTCTCGGCCACGCGGCCGACGCCTATCGCGATCCGGCCTTCCTGGCTCACCTGGACGGGGGCCTCACCTGGGCGGGCCGGCTCTCCGAGTGACGTTTCTGCGGTGAACCGGTTCCGCCATTGGGGTGAGTAAAGCTGGCATCCGCACAAGGTCACGCGACTATCTAGACATGCTCTTGTCTTGGCAAAGGGCGTCGAGACGCGGTCGGCCATTCCCGCCCCGCGTCACCCACCCACACAAGGAGCCGGACCTTGACTTACGGTAAGAAGCTGCGCGAGCGCATCGCCGGGCCCGGGACCACACCGCTGATCGGCGTGTACGACATGTACTCCGCGTCGATCGCGGCCAAGCACTACGACGGGATGTTCGTCTCGGGCTTCGGATTCGCTGCGTCGTACTACGGACTGCCGGACATCGGATTCATCGCCTGGCCCGACATGGTGGCCTTCGTCCAGCGGCTGCGGGGCGCCTTCCCGCACCACCACCTGCTGGTGGACATCGACGACGGGTACGTCGACCCCGAGGTCGCCTGTCACGTCGTCGAGGGGCTGGAGCGCATCGGCGCCTCCGGGGTGATCCTGGAGGACCAGAAGCGGCCCCGCCGCTGCGGCCACGCGGACGGCAAGCAGGTACTGCCCCTGGAGGAGTACCTGGAGAAGCTCCACAAGGTGCTCGAAACCCGCAAGGACCTGGTCGTCGTCGCCCGTACGGACGCCACCGACGAGCACGACATCCTGCACCGCGCCGAGCGGCTGGCGGCCACCGACGCCGACGTGGTGCTGGTCGACGGGGTCCGCAGCGTCGAGTGGATCAAGCGGATCCGGGAGGTCGTCGGGGACAAGCCGCTGCTGTTCAACCAGATCGCCGGCGGCAAGTCGCCCCGCCTCTCCCTGGGCGAGCTGTCCGAACTGGGCGTGGACGTCGCCATCTACAGCACCCCGTGCCTGTTCGCCGCGCACGAGGCGATGGACTCCGCGCTGGCCGGCCTGAAGGCGGCCGACGGCCGGCTGCCGGAGGTGGACCCCGCCAGCGGGATCGGCGTGAAGGCGTCGACCGACCTGCTGGAGCGCAACATCGCCCGGGACCGGCTCGCCCCCGAGGGCGTGGGCGTGTGACCGGTGCCGTGCCCCGGCTCGGCGTGGCCGCGGCGGTCGCCGTCACGCTCCTCGGGGTCTGTGCCGCACCCGCCGTGGCGTCCGAGAGCCTGATCACGGTGATCGACAACTCCCACGCCGACTCCTGGCTGGAGGTCGACCGCGCCGGCAACGTCCAGAACGGCAGCGGCACCGCCGGAAGCGACCACGACGGCAGCGCCGTCGATGTCGTGGAGGCGCTCTTCCCCTCCGCCGACCAGGACGGGGAGGACTGAGGGAGCCGCTCCGCCACCGGCGGACCCGCGGACCGAAACGACGGCCGGGCACCCCGTGCGGGACGTGCCCGGCCGTCGCCGTGCCGCCTGGTTCCCCCGGCGCCTAGGCCGTGTCTTTCGGATCACCCCGGGGCCGCGGGGCTTGGCACGCACATCTGCCGCGTTGTCGTCGGTCGCCGACGCGCCGCGTCGACTCCCTCCTCCGCCTTGCAGCTGCACGCACCAAGCCCCGCTCACCGGCACCACCAACGAACCGCACCCCGGAGTCGGGCTGATCCGAAAGACACGGCCTAGTCGCCTTCGCGTTCCAGGACCCGGCGGGCCGCCTCCGCCTCCGCCGCCGGCGGGGACAGCTCGTCCAGGATGTCCAGCTCGTCGTCGGCTTCGAGTTCCCGTTCCCAGGCCGCCGCGAGACGTTCCTGCTCCTCGCGCGGCCTGGCGCCGAGGGCCTGCCGGTGGTCGGGGTCCAGCGCCGCCAGGAAACGTTCAACCGGGTCCGTCGGCATGCAGTGCTCCTCCGTCGCCGCTCAGGGGGCCGCTCTCGGCCCAGCATGGCCAACCGCGCACGCGTCGGCCTCCCGACACGGCCCGGGACCACTCTGATGGCCCCGCCGCACGAGCACGCGGGCGACCACGCCCGCCCCCGCCCCGTCACTCACCGGGCGGGTCCGTCGTACGCCGACTGCCGGGAGCCGCGCGCCGCGGCCGTCGGGCCTGCCTGGCGTGGCCGGGCTCCGCGAGGCGGCCGTCAGGTCTGCCGGGCGTGTACCGGGTCGTTGGCGACCTCGTCCGGGCACCTGTGGCCCGGGCGGCGCGTCCGCCGGTCGCGCTGCCAGTCGAGCGTCGCCAGGGCCAGGGACGCCGCCATCCCGGCGAGGGCGGCGCACATCGCGGTGAAGAGGGCGCCGCGGTAGTCGCCGTTCCTGCCGAGCACCAGGTAGAAGAGGCCGGGCAATGCGGCGGTCCCCAGGGCGGCGCCCAGCCGTTGCCCGGTCTGCAGGGCGCCGCCCGCCGCACCCGCCATGCGCACCGGCACGTCCCGCAGCGTCATGGTGATGTTGGGGGAGACCACGAAACCGCCGCCGATGCCGCCGAGGAACAGCACCGGGGCGGCGACCCAGGGCGCGATGTGCGGGGGCGCGAAGCGGAGCAGCAGCGCGGTGCCGCCGAGGCCGGCGATCACACCCGTCAGGCCGCACACGGTGAGCAGTCGGCCGAACCTCTCCACCAGCCGGCCGGCCACCACGGCCGCGCTCGCCGAGCCGAGCGCGAAAGGGGTCACGGCGAGGCCCGACCGCAGCGGGGAGAAGCCGAGTCCGCGCTGGTAGAAGAGGGCGAAGACCAGCCAGACACCGCTGAAGCCGATGAAGTACAGGGTGCCGATGCCGGCGCCGACGGCGTAGCCGCGCACCGTGGTGAACAGGCGCGGGTCGAGGAGCGGCTGGGCGTCGCGGGCCACCAGGCGACGCTGCCACCACGTGAAGGCGGCGAGGAGCGCGGCCCCGGCGAGGAAGAGCCACCACAGCCGGCGCAGACCGCCGGAGTCCGCCTGGACCATCGGGTACATGAGCGCGAGGACGCCGAGGCCCAGGAGCAGGATGCCGGGCAGATCCACGCGGCCCCGGCCGGACGGCCGGGTGCGGGGCAGCAGGCGCCGGCCGAGCAGGACGGCGAGGATGCCGATGGGCAGGTTGACGTAGAAGATCCACCGCCAGCCCTGGTCGCCGGAGGCGAGGGCGAGGACGGCGCCGCCGGTGAGGGGTCCGGCGGCGGAGGAGATGCCGACGGTGGCGCCGAAGAAGCCGAAGGCGCGACCGCGTTCGGCGCCGCGGAACATCTGCTGGATGAGCGCGGAATTCTGCGGGGCCATGAAGCCGGCCGCCAGCCCCTGGGCGAGGCGGGCCACCACCAGGAGCGTGATGTCCGGGGCAGCTCCGCAGGCCGCGCTGAAGAGCACGAAGCCGCTCAGGGCCAGCAGGAAGATACGGCGCCGGTCCAGCGCGTCGCCGAGGCGGCCGGCGGTGACGAGGGCGAGGGCGAAGGTCAGGGCGTATCCGGAGACCACCCACTGCACCTCGGCGGGGGAGGCGTGCAGATCGCGCTGGATGGTCGGCAGGGCCACGGCGACGATCGTCACGTCGAGCAGGCTCATGAAACCGGCCACCAGGGTGACCCACAGTGCGCGCCACCGCTGCGGGTCCGGCTCGTAACCGGCGTCCTGGCCGCCGCCCGGGTTACGGCCGCCCGCCGCCGACGTCGACGCTTCCACCCGGGCTCCTCTCACCAGGTCCACACCCGCGACCAGGTTCCCCCGCCGGGCCCCGGCACACATGCCCCGGTCTCCCGCCGGCCGCCTCCCGTCCCCGCGCCGGGCGTGCCACCGGCGAGCGGGGCGGCCGGGGTCAGAAATCCATCATGTCGAACAGGGCCGACACATCCGGTTCCGGTGCCCGGTCCAGGGTCTGCTCGGCCCAGATGACCTTGCCCCGCGACGCGTAGCGGACCCCCCAGATGTCCGCGAACTGGGAGACGAGGAACAGCCCGCGGCCTCCCTCGTCGGTGGTGGCGGCACGGCGCAGCCGCGGGGAGGTGTTGCTGCCGTCCGACACCTCGCAGACCAGGGTGCGCCCCAGCAGCAGCCGGACCCGGACGGGCGGGGCGCCGTAGCGGATCGCGTTGGTCAGCAGTTCGCTGAGGATCAGTTCCGTGGCGAACGCCGTCTGCTCCAGCTCCCACGCGGCGAGCCGCCGGCTCACCTCGCCGCGCACCCGGGGGACGGCCTCCACGTCGAACGGTACGTCCCACGCCGCGACGCACGAGGGGTGCAGCAGCCGGGTCCGGGCCACCAGCAGCGCCACGTCGTCGCCGGGGTGCTCGGGCAGCATCCTGTCCACCAGGAGGCGGCACGTCTCCTCCGGTGTCAGGCCGGCGTCGGCGATGGTCGCGGAGAGCATCGCCAGCCCCTCGTCCACGTCCCGCCCGCGGTGCTCGATCAGACCGTCGGTGAACAGGACGAGCCGGCTGCCCTCGGGCAGCTCCAGCTCGCCGGCCTCGAAGGGGTGCCCGCCCACTCCCAGGGGCGGCGACAGCGGGAGGTCGGGGAAGGTCACCCGGCCCTGCGGGTCCACCACGGCCGGGGCGAGATGTCCGGCGCGGGAGACGGTGCAGTGCCCGCCGACCGGATCGTAGATGGCGTAGAGGCAGGTGGCACCGGTGAGCGGCACCCGGTCGTCACCGGCGGTCGCGCTCTGCGTGTCCAGCCGGGTCACCATCTCGTCGAGGTGCCCGAGCAGTTCGTCCGGGGCCAGGTCCAGGGAGGAGAAGTTCAGTACGGCCGTGCGCAGCCGCCCCATGGTCACCGCGGCCTGGAGCCCGTGCCCCACGATGTCCCCGACGACGAGCGCCACCCGGAACCCGGGCAGCGGGATGACGTCGAACCAGTCGCCGCCCACACCGGACTGCGCCGGCAGGTAGCGCGAGGCGACCTCCAGCGCGTCCTGCTCCGGCAGGCCGAGCGGGAGCAGGTTGCGCTGGAGCGTCACGGCCATCGCGTGCTCGCGGTCGTACCGGCGCGCGTTGTCGATCGCGACGGCGGCCCGCGCCACCAGCTCCTCGGCGACGGCGACGTCCTCCTCCTCGTAGCGGGGGGAGCCCGTGGCACGCCAGAAGTTGGCCATGCCGAGGACCACCCCGCGAGCCCGCAGCGGCACCGTGATCAGCGAGTGGATGCCGTACGCCAGGGCCCGCCGGGCCCCCTCCGGGTCCTGCGCCCGCCAGTCCTGGGCCGTGTTCAGGTCCGGCACCAGGACGGCCTTGCCCCGGTGCAGCGCCACCACCATCGGCGTGTCGGCCATCACGAAGCGGATCACATCGCCCACCGGCTGGAGGGTGTGCCCGCCCCGTGCCGCGCGCAGCGCGGTCCGGCGCATCTCGCGCACCGCGCTCGTCGGCTCCTCGCCGCGCAGCACCGAGTCGAGGAGTTCCACGGTGACGAAGTCGGCCATGCGCGGGACCGCGACCTCGGACAGCTCCTCCGCCGTCCGGCGTACGTCGAGCGTGGTGCCGATCCGCACGCCCGCCTCGTACAGGAACGCCAGCCGGCCCCGCGCCACCTCGGCCTGCCCGGAAAGGGCCCGCAGCTCCGTGCTGTCACGGAAGGTGGCGACCAGCCCCTGCGCGCCTCCGAAGGGGGCGGTGGGCCGGATGTTCACCGCCAGCAGCCGGTCACCGGCCGGGATGACCTCGTCGGTGGCGGCCTCGCCCGCCGCCAGCAACCGTGTCAGGGCCGGACCCAGCCCCAGCTCGGTCACGTGCCGCTGGTCGGCGTCGTCCGGCAGGTCCAGCAGCCGGCGTGCCTCGTCGTTGCCGAGGAGTACCCGGCCGTCGCCGCCCACGATCAGCACCCCCTCGCGCACCGCGTGCAGCACGGCGTCGTGGTGCTCGTACATCCGGGTCATCTCGACCGGCCCGAGCCCATGGGTCTGCCGGAGCAGCCGGCGGCTGACCAGGGCCGCGCCGCCGGTCGCCAGCACGAGGGCGCCCGCCACCGCGCCGAGCAGCAGCGGCAGCTGCTTGTGCAGCACGTTCCCCACGTTGGCGTACTGGATGCCGGCGCTCACGATGCCGACCACGCGCCGGCTGGCATCCGTCACGGGTACGACCGCGCGCACCGCGTCCGTCGGCCGGCCGTGGAAGGTCTCGGTGTAGGTCTCCCCGCCGATGGCCCGGCCGACGCCCTCGGCCTTCGTGCCGATCAGGGCGGGATCGGGGTCGGTGAGCCTCACCCCGTGGGCGTCCAGGACGGACACGAAGTCGACGCCGGCACCCTTGCGGGCCTGCTCCGCCGCCGGCTGGAGCCGGGCCGTCGGGTCCGGCGACCGCAGTGCGAGCGCCGTGCCGGGGGCGTGCGCGAACGCCTCCGCGGCGGCCAGCGAGCGGTCCATGGCACTGCGCTCGGCGTCGTACTGCCCCTGCACCACCAGTGCGGCGACCGCGACCGCCACCAGCACCAGCATGATCAGTACTTGGAGCAGGAAGACCTGGGCGGCGAGCGTGCCGACGCTCAGGGATCGCGAAAGGCGGCGTCCGCGTCCGGGCCAGAGGCTTCGACGGGACGGATCGGATGGCCACCGTGTGCCGGGCGGCGGCGCCGCTCTCGCCCGGGGCCGGCGAAAACGTCCGCTCATCTACCTTTTCTAGCACTGGAGCTGCGCGATCGGCGACCGCACACCGCTTCACCGGGGCATCGGGGTGACGGGCGGCGAGCGGCACCCGCCCCGGGAGGGTGGGGGAGCCGGGGCGGGCGCCGCTCACCGTCACCGGGACCGCGTCACGAGGCGGTCGGCGAGGCGAGCGCCGCGGCCATGATGCTCAGTTGCGGGTTGACCTCCGGACAGCTCGGCAGCACGGAACCGTCGGCGACGAGCACGCCGTGGACGCCCCGCAGCCGGCCCTCCGGGTCGGCCGGGAACCGCTCGGGGGCGGCGCCGGCCGCCACCGTGCCCGTGGGGTGGAACGCTGAGAAGTGCAGGTGGCGCGCGGTCACCCCGTCCAGCAGGGCCTCCAGTGCGGCCGGGGAGGAGGCGCGCGGGGCGTGCGGGACGCCCGTCAGCACCTCCTCGGCTCCGGCGGCGAACAGCAGACGCCCCATGGCCCGCTGGGCGCGCAGCAGCCGGCCCGCGTCGCGCGCCGCGAGGTCGCAGCGCGGCAGCGGGCGCCCGCGGCGACGGTCGCGCCGCCGTCCCGGTACAGGTCGATGAAGCGGTCGCGCGGAGCCCGCCGGCCGAACGACTCGGTGGAGTGGTGCCGCCCCTCCTCGAGCACGACGACGCGCAGGCCGGCGGCGGCGAGCGTCCGGGCGGCCATCGCGCCGCCGGCGCCCGATCCGACGACGACGGCGTCGGCGGTGGACCGCGCGGGACAGTGGCGCGACGGCGTGCAGTCCAGCGGCGGGTCCGCGGGGGCGGACACCGCGGGCGTGGGCGCGAGGTGCAGCATCCGCTCGGTGCCGGCTGCCGGCAGGAGCGGCACCTTGACGGAGTCCAGCAGCGGCAGCAGGGACCGGCGCGCGGCGAGCGACGTCATGACGCGCTCGCGTTCCGCGGGGCCGAGCGCCGCCAGCCGCCTGCCGGTGCGGGCCACGGCGTAGGCGTCGATCGCCGCGGCCGCGCCGCGTACGGCGGTCCGCGCCGGAGCCGGCATGGCGGCGAGCAGGTCCGCGGCACGCCGGGGCACGGCCCGGGTCCACTCGGCCGTCCCGTCGTCGGCGAGGGCGGCGGCCGCGAGCCCGGCCAGGGCGTCGGAGGGGGTCATCGCTCGCCGACCTCCGCGTGCGCGGTGCCCGACAGGTGCCAGGTCGCCTCCGGCCGCCACCGTCCCCGCCGGCGCTCCAGGCGCACCCGCGCGTCCGCCCGCTCGCTGTTGCGGCACACCGCGGCGGAACCGTCCGGATCGGTGTAGTCGAGGGCGAGCGTCCCGTCCGGGGGCTGGGTCACCGTCACCCGGATGCGGCGCAGGCCGGCGCGGCCCTCGACCCGCCACCGCGGAAGCCCGATGTCCGCGCGGAACCGGCCGAGGCCCGCCCAGCCCACGGCGGTCCGCTCCGCCCGCCGGGGCCAGGTGCGGCCGTCGCGGTGCAGGCGCAGGAACACCAGCGGCGGCAGCCGGTCGAGTCCGCGTCGTGTCGACACCGCGGCGACGATCTCCAGGACGTCACCGTCGCCGAGGTCGGCGTGGAGCCAGGCCCAGCGGCGGGCGTTGCCGTGGCCGTAGATGCGGGCGCTCGCGCCGGGCGCGTCGACGAGCCGCAGCTCGCCGGTGGCATGGCGGACCGTCCCGCGGTAGCGGGCGCGGGCGGCCGGCAGCATGTGCGTGGCCGGCAGCCAGGGGCGCCGCCAGGACCAGCGCGGGAAGGTGTGCAGCGGCGGCCCCTGGGGCTGCTCGGTGAGCGCCCAGCGGAACGGTCCGGCCGAACCGGTGAGGCGGCCGGGGGCGACGGTGGTGCCCCCGGCGGTGAAGCCGTCGGACGGTGCCGTCCAGGGGGCGGGGCCGAAGCGGGCGTGCTCGACCGGGCCGCCCGGGGGGAACACGGCGATCCAGCCGTGCGCGTGGGCGGGTGCGCCGTCGCACGGGGCGACGGCCTCGTGGTGCAGCCAGACACCGCTGCCGGTCACCGGGTCGGTCAGGGTGGTGCGGCCGGGCACGAAAGGGAGATGCCGTGCCGGCGCCGGAACATGCCGCTGAATGGAGCAATCACCGGCGTGCCGCGACCCGGCGCACCAGGCTGGAGTGTTGTCGATTTCCTGGACAGGAGTCCGTGTGCGAGGACCACGTATGCCGAAGCCCGGACCCGCCGGCCGGGATCCGGAGTGCGGCGCCGGAGTGCGGACGCGGCTGCCGGCACCTCCGGCGTGGATGCGGTGGCTGCCGGCCCTGTACGTGGTGGCCGTTCTGCTGCTGGAGCCCGTCACGCCGGTGGAGTGGCCGGTCAGCTTCCTGCTCATCGCCCTGCCCCTGGTGGCCGCCTTCGCGCACGGTCCCGTCGTCGTCGCCGGCACCACGGTCTTCGCCGTCGTCATGGAAGGGGTCCTGGCCGGCACCCCCTGCTGTGCCGGCCGGGCCGTCGGCTATCTGTGGGACCGCCACTACGTGGCTGCCTACTTCTGCACCACCCTGGTGGGCGTCCTCGGCACGATCCTCGCCGCGCACCGCACCCACCGGGAACGGACACTGGCCGACGTGCGCTTCGTGGCCGACATCGCCCAACGGGTCCTGCTCCGGCCCGTTCCCCGCCGCATCGGCACCCTCCACCTGGAGAGCCTCTACCTGTCCGCCGCCGCCGAGGCGCGCATCGGCGGCGACCTCTACGAGGCCGTCCCCACCCGGTACGGGGTACGGCTGCTCATCGGCGACGTCCGGGGCAAGGGGCTGCTCGCGGTGGAGACCGCCGCTGCCCTGCTCGGCGCGTTCCGCGAGGCGGCGCACGACGAACCCGCGCTCCCCGCCCTGGCGGACCGGGTGGAGACGAGCATGAACCGCAGGGCCATGCTGCTGGGCGGCGGCGAGACGGGCGAACGGTTCGTCACCGCCGTCTTCGCCGAGATTCCCTTGGCGGCCCCGCTGATCCGCGTCGTCAACTGCGGCCACCCGCCCCCGGTCCTCATCGGCCCCGACGGGGTGCGCGAACTCGACCGGGGACGCTCGGCGCCCCCGCTCAACCTCGGCGTGCTGGTCGGCGAGCCCTACCACGTCGACGACTACGCGTTCCGCCCCGGCGACCAGCTCCTGCTGTACACGGACGGCATCACGGAGACGCGGAACGCGGACGGCTCCTTCTACCCCCTGCTGGAGCGCCTCGGCTCCTGGCGCTCCCTGCCGCCCCGTCAGCTCCTGGAACGGCTCCACCACGACCTGATGGCCTACAGCGGCAACCGGCTCCAGGACGACATCGCGGCCCTCGCCGTCCGCTGCCTGCCGGCCCCGGAGCCACCGCCACCGGCCGGGGCGACGGCGGGCTGAACCCGGTGCTGCACCCGATTCAGAACGCCGTGTGGGTGAACCAGCGGTCGAGGAGCGTGGGATCTCCCGAGACGTCGAAGGCGGGTTCCCGGTACGACCGGCGGCCGTAGAGCAGCAGCAGGAGGCCGGCGGCCCGCCCGTGTACCGCCGCCGTGACCGGCCCGGCCCCCGCGTCGCCGCCGGGCGGCAGCAGCCGGAAGCCCTCCGCGTCCAGCCGTACCCGCCATTCCTCGTCCGCCGCGCCGCCGTGACCCGCGCACCGGAACGCGAGGGTCTCGCCGTCGCCGCGCAGCTTCGTCACACCGGGGGCGAAGACACCGGCGTACGGCAGGTTGACGAGGAACTCGTCGACTCCGTCCGCCGCCAGCACGGGATCGAGGTCCGGCTCCCGGCCGGCGGCACGCTCGGCGTCCACCCGGTGCACCAGCGTCTCGAAGAGCATCCGGCGCGCCCAGAACCGCGCGTGCCGGTCCGCGCCCCAGGCCCACATCGCCGCGTCCGGGTCGGTCTCCCGTAGCACGGCCGCCACCCCGGGCACGCCGGCCGCCACCCAGTCGGCGTACTCCCGCGTGTCCTCGGGCAGCCCCAGCTCCACGTCACGGCTGCGCGGGGGCTCCTGCACGCGCTGGGTCAGCAGTGCGCAGAACCAGCGCTGCAACGAACCGACGTGCCGGGTGAGATCGGCCCGCGTCCAGTCCGGGCAGGACGGCACGGCGCCCGCGGGGTCGGCGCCGCGCACCGCCTCGACGAAGCGGGCGGTCTCCCGCTCGATCGCGTCCCGGTAGGTGTCGTACGGCAGGGGATGCCCCGCCCCGCTCGTCGTAGCCATCAGCCGCCGCCGTCCTCTCTCTCGGCTCGCAATGCCGTCGCGGTCAGTCTGGACGCTGGAGTGCGCTCGAAGGCAACTCGAAGGCGCACGGGCGCGGCCCGCGCAGGACCCCCGGTGTCCGGCCGGCGCTCCTCAGGAGCAGGAACGGAGGAAGGCGACCAGTGCCTCGTTCACCTCGTCCGGGCGCTCCTGCTGGGTCCAGTGCCCGCAGCCCGCGAGTCTGACCGGCGCGCGCTGGAGGCGGGGCATCAGCTCGGGGAGCCGCTCGATGAGTTCCGGCGTGCCCGGGAAGGCGGGGACGGCGTCGCGGTCGCCGTAGACGTACAGGGCGGGCCGGGTGACGACGGCGCCGTGCCACGGGGCGGTCAGCTCCCAGTTGCGGTCGAGGTTGCGGTACCAGTTGAGGGCCCCGGTGAAGCCCCGGGAGAAACTCTCGGTGAGCGCGTCGAGATCCTCCTCGGTGAACCACCGCGGCAGCACCTCGGGCTCCGGCATGTCCGCGAGCCAGCCGCGCTCGGGGTCGACCAGCGGCTGCCGGCCCGAGCCGGCGTCGGGAGCGTCTGCGGACGCCCAGTAGAAGAACCTCCGCAACGTGCTGCGCGTGTCCTTCGCGAACTCGGCGTCGGCCACGCCGGGCCGGTTGAAGTAGTTCCAGTAGAAGCGGCCGCCGAACCTCTCGTCCATGGCGGCCAGCGGCGGTTCCGTCCCGCGGAACGGCGGCGGGACGCTCAGCCCGGCCACCCCCAGCACCAGGTCCGGTCGCAGCAGCGCGGTGTGCCAGGCGACCGGCGCGCCCCAGTCGTGGCCGACGACGTACGCCTTCTCCTCGCCCAGCGCCCGGATCAGTGCGACGACGTCGCCGACCAGGTGCAGGATGGTGTACGCGCCGACGTCCTCGGGATGGTCGCTGCGCCCGTACCCCCGCTGGTCGGGCGCGACCACGCGGAAGCCGGCGGCGGCCAGCGGGCCGAACTGGCGGTGCCAGGAGTGCCACGACTCGGGGAAGCCGTGCAGCAGCACCACCAGGGGCCCGCTGCCCTGCTCGGCGATGTGCAGCCGCACGCCGTTCACGTCGATCATCCGGTGCTCGACCATGGGCACGAGGGTACGTGCCCAGCCCCGTTCGCCGGGGGAACGACGTCCGGGGAGCGCGCCGGGGTCAGTAGACGTCGCGGACGTAGCGCTTCTCCGCCGACAGCCGCCTGACGTAGGCGGTGGCCTCGTCCGCGTCCATGCCGCCGTGCGCGGCGACGACGTCCCTGAGCGCCCGGTCGACGTCCTTCGCCATGCGGCCAGCGTCCCCGCACACGTAGAAGTGGGCGCCGTCCTGGAGCCACTGCCACAGGCGGGCGCCGTTCTCGCGCATCCGGTCCTGGACGTAGACCTTGTTGCGCTGGTCGCGGGAGAAGGCGAGGTCCAGGCGGTGCAGGTGGCCGGAGGAGCGGTGCGCCTCCAGGTCCTCGCGGTGGTAGAAGTCGGTGGCCTGGCGCTGTTCGCCGAAGAAGAGCCAGTTGGGCCCGGTGTGGCCGCGGGCCCGGCGGTCCTCGAGGAAGCCGATGAAGGGCGCCACGCCGGTGCCGGGACCCACCATGATCATCGGTGTGGCGGGGTCGGCGGGCGGGCGGAAGTGCGGTGAGCGCTGCACGAAGACCTGCACCGGGCCGTCGTCGGCGCAGTCGGCGAGATAGGTGGAGCACACCCCCTTGCGGTCGCGGCCGAGGTCGTTGGTGTAGCGGACCACCGAGACGGTGAGGCGGACCTCCCCGGGGTGGACGAGGGGGCTGGAGGATATGGAGTACAACCGGGGCTGGAGGCGCCGGAGCACGGCCGCCCACTCCGCGGCCGACGCCCGGACCGGGAACGCGGCGACGACGTCGGCGGCCTGGCGGCCCCAGCTCCACTGCGCGAGCGCGTCCTTGTTGTCGGGCCGCAGCAGCCGCTTCAGTTCCTGGCCGCCGGTGCGCTCCGTCACGAACCTGAGCAGGTCGGGGGTGATGCGGGAGATGTCCAGACGGGTGCGCAGCGCCTCTTCGAGGGGGAGCGCGGCACCCTCGCCCAGGTCCACGGGCTCGTCGCGGTGGAGCCCGGTGAGCGCCAGCCACTCGGCGACGAGCCCGGCGCTGTTGACCGGCCACACACCGAGGGCGTCACCGGCGTCGTAGGCGAGTTCGCCGTCCCGGGTGTCGAAGGCGAACTGCCGTACCTCCTTCTCGGAACCGGGCAGGCTCAGCAGCCGGTTGCCGATGAGCAGGGTCGCGAACGGGGACGACCTGGTGTAGCCGGAAGGCGCCGGACCGGGCGCCGTCGCTGCCGTCCGCGGCGCCCTCGTGGGCAGGGGGCGCCGGCCGTCGGCGGCGGCCAGGGCGGTGACCACCCGGCCGAGCCACTGCTCGGCGGTCCCCTCGAAGTCGGGTTCGCAGTCGGTGCGGGGAACGAGGCGGGTGGCGCCGAGGGCTTCGAAGCGTTCGTCGAGCCGGCGGCCGTGGCCGCAGAAGTCGTCGTAGCTGGAGTCGCCGAACGCCAGGACCGCGTACCGCACCCCCTCCAGCCGTGGCGCGTCGGGGGCGGACAGCGCCTGCCAGAAGCCGGTGCCGTTGTCCGGGGCGTCGCCGTCGCCGAAGGTGCTCGTGACGAGGAGGACGTCGGCGTCGGTGGCGAGGTGCGCCGGATGCGTGTCCGCCATGGGCAGCAGCTCGGGGGTGAAGCCGGTGTCGGTGAGGTGGGCGGCGGTGCCGGTGGCGAACTCCTCGGCGGTGCCGGTCTGGGAGGCCCACAGCACCAGCAGGCGGCGGGTCGGTGCGGCCGGGCGGGCGGCCGGTGCGCCGGCCCGCGCGGGCACCGGGGCGGGAGCACCGGCGGCCGCGGGGGAGAAGCGCGAGAACATGCCGGCGAGGACGCCGTCGACCCAGAGGGCGTGCCCGGGGTCGAACGGCGCGTCCGGCGGCAGCACGGGGACGCGTCCGTCGGGCGGGGTCGCGGCGAGGCCGGAGAGGTAGCCGGAGAGGTAGCGGCGCTCCGGTTCGGCCAGGGACACCGGGGCGAGGTCCGTGATGCCGAACAGCGTGGCGAGGGCGTGGACGGGGGAGTCCGCCGGGGCGGCGGCCGGTACCGGCAGGGGAGCCGGGGGCACGGGCGTGGTCTCCGGCCGGGTGCCGGGCCGGGCCGCCTCGACGGGCGCGGCCGTCCGGACCAGGGCGACGGCGCAGACCTTCAGCTCGGGCTGGAAGGAGACCGGGTCGACGGCGTCGTTGGTGACGGCGTTGATGGCGAGGTACTCCCCGAACAGGTCGTTCCAGTGGAAGGGGGCGAAGCAGGTGCCGGGCCGGACGCGGTCGGTGACCACGGCGGGCAGGACGGCACGTCCGCGCCGGGAGGCCACCTCCAGGTGGTCGCCCTCGACGACGCCGAGGGCCTCGGCGTCCTCGGGGTGCACCTCCACGAACGGGCCCGGGGTGAGCTTGCGGAGCCTGGCGACCTTGCCGGTCTTCGTCATCGTGTGCCACTGGTGCTGGAGCCGGCCCGTGTTGAGGACGAACGGGTAGTCCGCGTCGGGCAGTTCGGCGGGCGGCAGGTGCGGCCGGGCGAAGAACCGGGCGCGTCCGCTCGCGGTGGGGAAGGCCAGACGGGGGCGGGTGCCGTCCTCGCGTTCCAGCAGGGTCCGGCTGACGCCGTCGTTGAGGTAGCGGATCGGGTTGCGGTCCGTTCCGTCGGCGGCCGGTGCCGGCCACTGGACGGGGGTGGTGCGCAGCCGGTCGTAGGTCACCCCGCGCAGGTCCCACCCCGTCGTCGGGTTCCAGGCGCGCTTGAGCTCCTCGAAGACCTCCTCGGCACAGCCGTAGGTGAAGCCCTCCGCGAACCCCATCGCGCAGGCCACCCGGGCGATCAGCTGCCAGTCGGGCAGCGCCTGTCCGGGCGGGTCGACGACCCCCGGCACGAGGGTGAGGTTCCGCTCCGAGTTGATCATCACGCCGTCGGACTCCGCCCACAGCGTCGCGGGCAGCACGACGTCGGCGTACGCGTTGGTCTCCGTCTCGGCGAACACGTCCTGGGTGACGACGAGTTCCGCGGCCTCCAGACCGGCGATGACGGTCTTGCGGTTGGCGACCGAGGCGACCGGGTTGGTGCAGATGATCCAGCACGCCTTGATGTCGCCGGCGGCCATCCGCTCGAACATCTCGACCGTGCCGTGCCCGACCTCGGTGCGCAGGGAACCGGCGGGGATGTTCCACAGTTCCTCGACGAAGGCGCGCTCGGAGTCCACGAGCACGGACCGCTGTCCGGGCAGACCCGGCCCCATGTACCCCATCTCGCGCCCGCCCATCGCGTTGGGCTGGCCGGTCAGCGAGAAGGGGCCGGAGCCGGGGCGGCAGATGGCGCCGGTGGCCAGGTGCAGATTGACCAGGGCGTTGGTGTTCCAGGTGCCGTGGGTCGACTGGTTCAGGCCCATGGTCCAGCAGCTCGTCCACTCGCCGGCCTCGCCGATCCACCGCGCGGCCCGCCGGATGTCGCTCTCGGGGACACCGGTGATCTCGGCGACCTTCCCGGGCGGGTAGTCCGCGAGGAAGCCGGGCATCTCCTCCCAGCCCTCGGTGTACTCGGAGATGAACTCCTCGTCCGTCCGGCCGTCCGCGACCAGCAGGTGCAGCAGGCCGTTCAGCAGGGCCAGGTCGGTGCCGGGCCTGATCTGGAGGAAGAGGTCGGCCTTGTCGGCGGTGGCGGTGCGCCGGGGGTCCACGACGATCAGCCGGGCGCCGGCGGACTTCACCCGGTCCATCATGCGCAGGAACAGGATCGGGTGGCAGTCGGCCATGTTGGCGCCGATGACGAAGAACACGTCCGCGTGGTCGAAGTCCTGGTACGAGCCCGGCGGGCCGTCCGCGCCCAGCGACAGCTTGTAACCGGAGCCGGCGGACGCCATGCACAGCCGCGAGTTCGACTCGATCTGGTTGGTGCGGACGAAACCCTTGGCCAGCTTGTTCGCCAGGTACTGCGCCTCCAGGGACATCTGCCCGGACACGTAGAAGGACAGTGCGTCCGGGCCGTGCTCGTCCAGGATCGCCCGCAGCCGGCCCGCGACCGCCGCCACGGCCTCGTCCACGTCCGTCCCGACCGCCTCGGCACCCCGCTCCGCCCGCACCAGCGCCCGGTCCAGCCGTCCCGGCGCGGCCATCATGTCCGCGCTGGTCGCCCCCTTGGTGCACAGGCGGCCGGCATTGGCGGGGTGTGATTTGTCCCCGTACGCCTTCACGACACGGCGGCGGCCGTCGGCGGGGTCGCGTGCCACGTCCAGCACGATTCCGCAGCCGACGCCGCAGTACGAGCACACCGTGCGGACACTGCCGTCCGTCGCGCCAGATGCCACCGAAACCCTCACCCCGTGGTGTGTGTGACTTCCCGGTCCGGGGACCGGCCCGCCGCCGGCGGCAGCCCCATGACCAGCACCGTAGGAAGATCGAATTTCCGACCCGTCACAGGCCGGGCGCGTCCGGGGTTACGCCCCCCGCACACGCCGCGGAGCGGATGTGTGAGGCAGGGCCGGCCGCCGCGGCGAAACGGACGACCGGCGTGGCGGGACCGACGACCGGCGTGGCGGGACCGACGACCGGCGTGGCGCCGTGGCTCGGCGGCGCCCCCGGCTCGGCGGCGCCCCCGGATCGGCGGCGCCCCCGGATCGGCCGCGTCCCCGGATCGGCCGCGCCCGGACTGGCAGGGCTTCGGGTCGGCCTCCCCCCGGGACCGGACGCGCCCGCGGACCGGCAGGGCCTCGGGTCGGTCGCGCCGGGGGCCGGGTACGGGCGCCCTCCGGATCGGTCGTGCCCCGGTCCTCGTGCACTCCGCCGCCCATGTCGTCTTGCTCCTCGTCGTCCTTGCCGTGATGGTGGCCAGGGGAGCCCGGCGCGGCGGCGGCCGTCCCGCGGACGCCTCGTCCGGGCCTCTCCTGCCGCCGACCGAGTGTCGTGCCGGTGTCCCGGGCCGACCGTCGGCGCCGAGTAGGGGTAGTAGTGGAGTGAGGACCGGACCAGTGAGGAGGACCCACACGGATCGTGCACGGGGTGCCCGGGACGCGGCGAGGACCCGCGGTTGCGGCGCTCCCGCCGGCTCGCGGTGCCGGCCGGACCGGGCCCCGCGCCGCGTCGGAAGGGCCGCCGTCCGGGCGCGGGACCGGCTTGTCCGGCCTGCGCGGCGAGGCGGGTACGCCGGTGGTGCCGGCAGGCGGAAGGAGCGCGTGCGATGAGGCGAGCGAAGCGGCGCCCCGAGCAGGCGGCTCGTCCGGCCGGTGCCGCCGCGGAGCCGAGTGGGCTGATTGATCTGCTGGGCGTCGCCGCGGTGCTGCTGGAGGCCGACGGCCGGATCGACATGTGGAGCCCGCAGGCCGAGGAACTGTTCGGCTACCCCCGCAGCGAGGCCGTCGGACAGTACGCGGCGCCGCTGCTCCTCGCCCCGGAGCACCAGGACGCGGCGGTCACCCTGTTCGCCGACGTGATGGCGACCGGCCGCAGCTGGGCGGGGGCGTTCCCCGTCCGGCGCAAGGACGGCAGCACTCGGATGATCGAGTTCCGCAACATGCGCCTCACGGACAACCTCGGTGACCACTACGCCCTCGGACTGGCCACCGACCGGAGCACCCTGCGGCAGGTGGAGCGGAAGGTGGCCCTCTCCACCCGGCTGGTCACCCAGGCCCCGATCGGCGTGGCCGTACTGGACAGCGATCTGCGGTACCTGGACATCAACCCGGCTCTGGCGGCCATGCACGGCGTCCCCGAGGCCGAACACATCGGCCGGAGCTTCCGCCAGATCCTGCCCGGCTCGCCCTTCATCGCGGCGGAGGCCGTGATGCGCAAGGTCCTGGCCTCGGGCGCCCCGGTGATCGACCAGCAGGTGGTGGGCCGCACCGCCGCCGACCCGGAGAACGAGCACGCCTGGGCGGTGTCGATCTACCGCCTGGAGGACCACCACGGGAACGTCCTCGGCATCGCCAACGTGGTCGTCGACGTCACCGACCGCTACCGGGCGGCCAAGAAGGCCGACCAGGCCCAGCAGCGGCTGCGTCTCATCGCCAACGGCTCGGCCAGGATCGGCACCACCCTGGAGGTGGAGCGCACCGCACGGGAACTGGCCGACGTCGTGGTGCCCGACCTGGCCGACATGGTCGCCGTCGACCTGCTGGACTCGGTCCTCCAGACGGGCCGTACGGACCTCGCCGAGGAACCGGCCCTCTTCCGTGCCCTGGCGGTGAAGACCGCCTACCCCACGGACGCCGCCCAGGCGATCGTGCCACCCGGCCGGCTCACCACCTACCACGCCGACCACCCGGCGTCGCACTGCGTCCGCACCCGCCGCCCGCACCTGATCAGCCACGTGGCCGGTGGCGACCACTCGCGCATCGCCGCCGACTCCGAGGCCGCCGGCCTGCTGGCCCGGGCCGGCGTCCACACCGACATGGCCGTCCCGCTCATCGCCCGCGGACAGATCATCGGCGTGATGGGCCTGGCCCGGGCCCGCAACCCGCTGCCCTTCGACGAGGACGACCTCACCCTCGCCTGCGAGCTGGCCTCGTCCGCCGCGCTGAGCATCGACAACGCGATCCTGCACCAGCACATCCGCAGCGCCGCCGAGACCCTCCAGCGCAGCCTGCTCCCGCAGGTGCCGCCCCGGTGCCCCGGCCTGGAGGTCGCCGCCCGCTACCGCCCCGCCCAGGCCTTCAGCGAGGTCGGCGGCGACTGGTACGACGTGATCCCGCTCGACGGTCAGCGGACGGCCCTGGCCGTCGGGGACGTCATGGGCAGCGGGATCCCGGCCGCCACCACCATGGGCCGGCTGCGCACCGCCACCTCCACCCTGGCGGACCTGGACCTCGACCCCGCCCGGATCCTCACGCACCTCGACAAGATCACCCGCGACCTGGACCCGTACCTCGCCACCTGCGTCTACGCGGTCTACGACCCCCGGCACGCCCGACTGCACGTGGCGTCCGCGGGCCATCTGCCGCCGGTCGTGGTGCGGGCCGGCGGGCGCCCGGAACTCCTCGACCTGCCGACGGGCCTGCCGCTCGGCGTCGGAGGAGTCCCCTTCGAGACCACCACCTGCGAGCTCGGGCCGGGTGACCGCCTGGTCCTGTACACCGACGGACTGGTCGAAACCCGTCACGACCCCATCGACGAACGCCTTGAGGACCTGGTGCGTCTGCTGACGCCGGCGGACCAGTCCATAGAAGAGACCTGCGACCGTCTCCTCCGGCAGCTGCGCCACCCCGCCGGCCACGACGACGTCGCCCTCCTGATCGCCCACGCGCTCCCCCTCACGGCCGAACCCTGAGCCGCCCCGGGGCACCGGAACCTCCGCGCCGCCACCGTCCGCCTCCTCACTTCAGGCCGCTGAGCATGACCCCGCGGATGTAGTACTTCTGGAGCAGCAGGAAGAGGACCAGGACCGGCAGGACGCTGAGCACGAGGCCGGCCATGACGACGGGCATCGTGCGGGTCGGATCGACGTGGTCCTGGAGGAGCTGGATGCCCACGGGCAGCGTCATCACGTCCGGGTGGGCCGTCGAGACCAGCAGCGCCCAGATGTACTCGTTCCAGGCGTCCACGAAGGTCAGCAGCCCGAGCGTCACCAGCACCGGCTTGGTCTGCGGCACCACGATCCGCCACCACACGGCGAACTCGCCGGCCCCGTCGATGCGTGCGGCCTCCAGGACCTCGTCCGGGATCGCCACCATGAACTGGCGCATCAGGAAGATCCCGAAGCCGTTCACGAGGAACGGCATGGCGAGCGCCACGATGCTGACGGTCAGCCCCGCACCGCCCCGCCCGAGCAGGTCGTTGCCGCCCGCGAGCGGCCAGTGCACCAGGATCAGGAAGTGCGGGATGAAGAAGAGGAACGGCGGGAACATCATCGTCGCCAGCACCAGCCGGAACACCAGGTCCCGGCCGGGGAAGCGGAGTTTGGCGAGGGCGTACCCCGCGAGCGACGACGTGAGCAGCACCGAACCGGTGATCACGGCGGTGGCGACGACACTGTTGCGGAAGAGCACCGGAAGGTTCAACTGGTCGACCGCCGCGCGGTAGTTGGACAGGTCCAACGCCTCGGGCAGGAACCGGTAGGGCAGTGTGCCCGCCTCGCCCGCCCCCTTGAAGGACGTCATCACCATGTCGGCGAACGGCACCACCGTCAGCGCGGCGCCGGTCACGACCAGCAGGTACGACACCCACGGGAACCGGCGGCGCGTCACGTGTCCTCCCCGGTGCGCCGGAAGATCCACAACTGCACCAGGGTGACCAGGAGGACGACCGTGAACAGCACGAAGGCGGCGGCGCTCGCGGTGCCCCAGTCGCCGTAGGAGAACGCCTGCCGGTACATCTCGAGCGCGGCCACGTCGGTGGCGTCACCCGGCCCGCCCTTGGTCATCACGATGATCAGTGCGAACGACTGGAGGCCGGTGAGGAACTGGGTGACGCACACGAACAGCAAGGACGGCCGCAGCAGCGGCAGCGTGATCCTGAAGAAGACGGTGACGGGCCCGGCGCCGTCGAGAGCGGCCGCCTCGTAGTACGACTCGGGAACGGCCTTCAGCCCGGCGGTCAGGATGAGGATCGCCGAGCCGACCGAGGCCCACGCCTGCACGACCACGACCGAGGGCAGAGCGGTGTCCGGGTCCTGGAGGAACGCCACCGAGCCGATCCCGAGGGCGTTGAGGACGCCGTTGACGAGCCCGCCCGGTTCGTACATGTACTTCCACACGTTGCCGACGGCGACGACGGTCGTGACGATCGGCAGGAAGTACAGGGTGCGCCACAGGCCCTGGAACCGCAGCTTGTCGATGCAGGTGGCGACGAGCAGGGAACCGGCGAGCGCGAGCGCGACGGTGCCCAGCGCGAACAGCAGCGTGTTGGTGAGGACCGGCGCGAGGAACGTCGATCCGTCGGCGAACAGGGCGGTGAAGTTGTCCAGCCCGACCGGTTCGATGTCGCCGGGGTCGAACCCGGCCCAACGGGACGTCGACAGCAGCAGCGCGAAGCCGAGCGGCAGGACGAGGAAGACCGCGAAGAACAGCAGCGTCGGCGCCAGGAACAAGTAGGCGACGACGGCCTGGCGGCGCCGGGACCGGCCGCCGCCGTCGACGGGCGCCGCGGCGGACCGCGGGCCGCCCGCCGCCCGTCCGGCCGTCTCCGGCGCCAGGGTGTTCACCATGAGCGCGACACCTCCTGGTCGACCTGGCGGCGGGTGGTGCGCAGCGCCTGCTCGACCGACTGCTGACCGGTCCACAGCGCCTCGATGTTCTTGCGCAGCAGCGACTTGGCCTGCTGCGCCCCCGGCACGTTCGGCTCCGGCACGGCGTACGCCAGCGCGTCCAGGAACGGGCGCAGGTTGGGATCGCCGCCCCCGCCGAGCAGTGCCCGCATGTCGTCGGCCCGGCCGGTCAGGGAGCCGGCCGACACCTGCAGGGAACTCATCCGGGTCGCGGTGGCGCCCCTGCCGCGTACCTTGTCGGCGTTGAGCCAGCGCAGGAACTCCCAGGCCTCGCGCGGGTACCGGCTGGCCGTGTTGACCCCCATCATGAAGCCGGTGGAGAGCGTGGCCCGCACGTCGCCCGCCTCGGGCACGGGAACCGGCGCGACGCCGACATCGCGGTAGCCGGAGCGCATGAGCGGCTTCAGGCTCCCGGTCCACCAGCCGGCGCCGACCACCATGGCGACCTGTCCGGACGGGAACGCCTTGTAGACGTTGACACCGGGCGAGCTCAGCCCCGCGGTGACGAGCCGGTGCTCCAGCTCGAACACGGCCCGGCCGGCCACCGAGTCGATGGAGGTGCTCCTGCCGTCCGCGGAGACGAACGACCCGCCGGCGGCGTTGAGCAGCGCGAGTGTCTGGCCGACGGTGGTGGAGTCGTCGTACGTCGACAGACCGAACCCCTGGACCAGGGTGTTGCCGTACCGGTCCCGCCTGGCGGTGCGGCGGGCCGCCTCCTCCAGCTCCCGCCAGGTCTGCGGGGGGCCGTCCAGGCCGGCCTCGCGCAGCAGCCGCTTGTTGTAGTAGAGGGCGTACGTCTGCGCCTCGGTGGGATAGCCGTAGACCCTGCCCCCCACCGACGCGCCGCGCACCGCGGCCGCGCTGTAGCCGCGCGTGATCTCCTCGGCGTGCTCGGGCGGAGCGGGCCGCAGCACGCCGGCCCGGACGAGCTGGCCGTTCCACAGGCAGTACGGGTGGATGATGTCGGCGCCCCGGCCCGCGGCCTGGCGGACCATGAAGGTGGTCAGCAGGTCCGTGTACTCGACCGCTGTCGTGCGTACCTTGACCCGGTCGTGCGTGGCGTTCCACTCGTCCACCGGGCTTTGCAGGGCCGCCTTGGACTCGCCGCTCGCGTAGTGGGTGAGCAGGGTCAGGACGATCGGGTCCCCGGGCCGCCCGGTGCCCCGGTGCGGCGCGGCGCATCCGGAGGCGAGCAGCGCCGAGGGGAGCGCGAGCGCGAAGTGACGGCGGCTCAGGCCGCGGCCGCGGCGCGCCGGCGTCACCGTGCGGCTTCCCGGCGCATCACTCGGAACACCCGGGTGGTGGTGAAACCGCTCGCGCGGTACATGTGTGCCGCCGGGGACCGCTCGCCGGTCCACAGGAACCACGCGGTCTGCGCACGGCGCGCCCGCATCCGCTCCAGGATCAGGTGGAGCAGGACCTTGCCGAGTCCGGTGCCGCGCATCTCCTCCAGCACGCCGATCGGGCCGAACCGCTCGTCCACCGCTTCGTACGTGCCGTGCATCGCCCAGCCGACCAGACGGCCCGAGGGGTCGCGGGCGACGACGATCCGGTCGAGCGGGGTGCCCGCGGCCACACAGTCGCGGATCATGCACGCCCAGTCCGGGCCGAAGTGGTTCCCGGCGAGCGCGAGCAGGTCCACCAGGTCGTCGTCGCCCGGGGTGCCGAACCGGTAGCCCCGCTCCGTGAGTTCCTCCAGGCGGTCCGCGACGTCCCCGGGCATGCGGTGGCCGACCAGGCGGCGCTCCATCGCCGCCGCCTCGTACAGCGTGCCGAAGCCCAGGGACTCCAGGAGCTTGGCCGCCTCCGGGTACTCCTCGGCGTCCAGACCGGGCAGCACGTAGTTCGGGGTGTACGAGGAGAAGTCCACCCGGGTGCGGCCGTGACCGCGCAGCCAGTCGAGGGCCTCGGTCACCAGCCGGCGGCCGAGGCCGCGGCCGCGGGCGGCCGGATCGACGAAGAAGAACGGGATCCAGCCCTGGTCCGGCTCCAGGTCGGTGCCGGCCATGGGGGTCAGGCGGCGCACCGCGTAGGCCGCGCCGAGGACACGGTCACCGGCGACGGCGACCCGGAGCCCCTCCGGATCGAAGTTCGGGTCGAGCAGCACCAGGGAGCGGAAGCGGTCCGCAGTGATCGGGTCGGCCGGTGCGCTCCGCCCCCACGCCTCCACCAGCCGCGGCCCGTCGCCTGCGCGGAAGCCACGCGTGTCCGCACGGTCCGCCTGCGATGTCGTCGGGGGGATGGTCATCGCAGTGGTCCTTCCGTACAACGGCAACGACACCGAAAGCAGTGCACGGAATGTACGTCTATGTCCTGTTATTTCGCAATGAGGCGCAGGTGTCGTGCCGTCGGTGGCCGGCGCGTCGTCGGCGACTGACGCGCCGTCAGCGGTCGTCCGGGGCCCGGCGTCAGGTCCGCTCGCGTCTGCGTTCGAGACGGCGGAGGGCGATCTCGCCCCACTGGATGTTCTCCCGCTCGAAGGCCATCCCGCGCAGCAGTGTCAGGTAGGGTCCGACCCGCTCGGCCTCGGCGAAGTACGCGTCTTCCGTGCGCCCCTTCAGCAGGCGCTCCCGCAGCCGCTCGTACCGTGCGAGCTTGGCCCTGGCCCACTCCACGCTCTCGCCGATCGCCGCGCGCACCGCCTCGATGTCGCCGACGTCCGCGCACTGCACCTTGACCAGCAGCTCGTCCCGGATCGTCGTCGGCTTGCCCGGCGGCTCGGCGGCGTAGGCGCGCACGGCCGCCATCCCCGCCGCAGTCAGCGAGAACAGCCGCTTGTTCGGCCGGCGCTCCTGCTCCACGACCCGGGCCGCGATGAGCCCCTCGGCCTGCATGCGTTCGAGCTCGCGGTAGAGCTGCTGGGGGGTGGCCATCCAGAAGTTCGCGACCGAGGCGTCGAACTGCTTCGCGAGGTCGTAGCCGGAGGCCTCCCCTCCGAGGAGCGCGGCCATCACCGCGTGACGCAATGCCATGGGCGCAACGTAGCACGCCGTTGACTAGTCGCGGATGTGACTATCCGCCCAGCCCCTTCTCGCCCCAGGGGGTGGACGACCTGCGCGGCTCGGCCCTAGTCTCCACCGCACCTACTCAACAAATTGACCAAAGGTGGTCCCGTGCACCCCTTCCGCGCAGCCGTCGAGAACCGCGACGGTGCCGCCATCGAGGCGCTGCTGGCCGAGAACGTCGTCTTCACCAGTCCGGTCGCCTTCAAGCCGTACCCCGGCAAGGCGATCACCGCCGCGATCCTGCGCGCCGTCATGCGGGTCTTCGAGGACTTCACGTACGTCCGGGAGATCGCGAACCCCGACGGCCGCGACCACGCCTTCGTCTTCACCGCGACCGTCGGCGGCAGGCAGATCCAGGGCTGCGACTTCCTCCACTTCGACGAGGAGGGCCGGATCGACGACTTCCAGGTCATGGTCCGCCCGCTGTCCGCCGCGCAGGCGCTCGCCGAGGCCATGGGGGCCCAGTTCGACCGGATCACCCGCGAGGCGTCCGGAGGGTGACCGCCGTCCGCGTCGGCCGGTCCGGAGGGTGACCGCCGTCCGCGTCGGCCGGTCCGGAGGGTGACCGCCGTCCGCGTCGGCCGGTCACGGTGACAGGTCGGACGGCGGCCGGTGCGGTGGCGGCCGAGGCCCGGCCGGGTGGCGTGGGCCGCCGGCCGGGCCCCTCGGGTCAGCCCAGCTTCTTCAGCAGCTCGGCGGCCAGCGGAGCGGACGAGGAGGGGTTCTGGCCGGTGACGAGGTTGCGGTCGACGACCACGTTCGCCACCCACGGCTCGCCCACCCGCACGTCGACGCCCGCCTCCTCCAGACGCGTCTGCAGCAGCCACTTGGCCTTCCCGGCCAGGCCGGCCTGCGTCTCCTCGGCGTTGGAGAACGCGGCCACCCGGTACCCGGCGAAGGCGTTGGAACCGTCGCTCCGCTCGGCGGCGAGCAGCGCGGCCGGGCCGTGGCAGACGACGCCGAGCGGCTTGCCGGAGTCGAGCGTGTCGATCAGGAGCCGGCCGGAGGCGGCGTCGACGGCGAGGTCCTCCATCGGGCCGTGGCCACCGGGGTAGAAGACGGCGTCGTAGTCGCCCAGGTCGACGTCCTCCAGGCGGAGGGGGTTCTCGATCTCGGCCATGGCGGCGAGCCCGGCCGCGATCCTGTCGGCGCCCTCCTGGCCGCCGTTCGCCTCCGCGGCGAGACTGCCCTGGTCGACGGTGGGGACGACACCGCCGGGGGTGGCGACGACGATCTCGTGCCCGGCGGCCTTGAACGCCTGGTACGGGGCGACGGCCTCCTCGGCCCAGAAACCGGTCGGGTGCTTGGAGCCGTCCGCCAGCGTCCAGTGGTCGGCGCCGGTCATCACGAAGAGGATCTTCGACATCGGGGTGCTTCCTTCGATGAGAGCCTTGAGGTGTCGGCTTCGAACGTAGGACGACGAGCCATTCGTTTCCAATGAAGGCTTCAATACCCGCCATAGGACTTCCTATGGCACATTCTCTCCATGAGCGAGAGACACCCTCCGGGCCGCTCCCCGGCCCCGCCCCCGGCCGGCGCTGCTCAGCAGCCCGATCTGAACCTGCTGCGCACCTTCCTGGCCGTCTACCGGTCGGGCTCCTTCACCGGCGCCGCCCAGCTGCTGGGGCTCTCGCAGCCCACGGTGACCACGCAGATGCGCTCCCTGGAGCGGCAGACGGGACGGGAACTGTTCGAGCGGCTGCCGCGCGGGGTCGCGCCCACCCCCGTCGCCGACGAGCTCGCGGCACGCGTCGCCCCGGGCCTCGACCTGCTCGCCGCGGCGACCGGCCCGGAGACGACGACGGGCCGTACGGCGGAACCGGTGCACCTGGCGGGTCCCGCGGAGTTCCTGTGCCTCAGCGCGATGCCGGCGCTGGCGCCCCTCGTGGCCGACGGAGTGCGCCTGCGCGTGGCGACGGGGCTGACCGACGCGCTGCTCGGTGAACTGCGGGCCGGCCGCCACGACCTGGTGATCGCCACGACCCGCCCCCGGGGCCGCGCGCTGTCCGCGGTACCCCTGGAGGACGAGGAGTTCGTGCTGGTGGCGGCACCCGCGTGGGCCGAGCGGCTCAAGGGGCCGCTCGCCGCCCAGGGCCCCTCGGCCCTGCACCAGGTCCCTCTGGTGGCGTACGCGGAGGACCTGCCCATCGCCCGCCGCTACTGGCGCCACGTGTTCGGCCGCAGACTCTCCTGCCCCGCCGCCCTCACGGTGCCGGACCTGCGCGGTGTGAAGTCCGCCGTGGTGGCCGGTGCGGGCTTCACGGTGCTGCCCCGCTACCTGTGCGCCGACGAACTCGCCTCCGGCGCCCTGGTCCCCCTGCACGAACCCGACGACCCCCCGATCAACACCGCGTACCTGGTGCAGCGACCGGGCGTCCCCGACAACCCCGACGTCGTCCGGGTCCGCGACCACCTGCTGGAGGCCGCCCGCGGCCGGTCGTGACCACCCGCGCCGGGCAGGTGTCGGCCGAACGGGCGACTGCCCCCGGGCCGGGAAGTGGCGTATGACTGGGTCGTCTTCCCCAATCGCCCACCAACCGCCCACCCAGGAGGCCCCGGTGACGAACCGTACGGAGTCGATCGAATCGATGGAGCAGCTCGCCGTGGTCTGGCGCGCCATGGTGCTCGACCGTGACCCGGATGCCGATGTGCGGGACCTCCCGGGCATCGCCGTCCGCTGGGCCGACTGCCGGTTCCCGTTCTGGAACTGCGTCACCCTGACCGAGGTCGGCGCGGACAGCGCGCTCGTCGGTCAGCGCCTGAGCCAGGCCGCGGACATCATGCGCTCCAAGAAGCACCCCGGTTTCCTGTGGCTCTTCGAGGACCTCCTCGACGGCGAGGCCCGCGCGCAGCTGCGGGCGGCGGCCGAGAAGGCGGGCCTCGCATACGCCTTCCCCGGCACCGGGATGGCCGGTGACCTGCTGCCCGTCCCCGAGCCCTCGCACCCCGACCTCACCTTCGTCCGCGTCACCACCGACGAGCAGCTGGTGGCGTACGCCGACCTGAACTCACGGGCCTACGGATTCGCGCCGGAGGCCGGCCGGGACGGGCTCTGCGGGTCGGCGCTGTGGAAAAACGAGGTGCACGCCTACCTGGGTCTGCGGGACGGTGTCCCGGTGACGTGCGCCGCGACGGTGGAAGCGGAGGGACGGCTGTTCGTCGTGCTCGTCGCCACCGACCCGGACTGGGAGCGCCGGGGCTACGGGGAGGCGGTGACACGCAAGGCCCTGTACGAGGGCGCCCGGGCCACCGGTCTGACCCGCGCCACCCTGCACGCGACGGCGGCCGGGGCGCCGGTGTACCCCCGCATCGGATTCAAGCCGAACTCGCCGATGGGCTTCTACGCCCTGAAGGGCTGACGCCGGTCGGCCGGACAGGCGAGTCGCCCGGGCGCCCCGTCACGAGCGCCCGGGCCCGAGGCGGCCTCGCGGGTCAGCCGTTCACAGCCGCTGCCACAGTGCCGGGGCGTTCGGCGGTTCCCAGCCCGGCTGGGCCTGGTGGCCCTGCAGGCACCGGTAGCCGGCACCGCCGTACGTCACCGTGTCGCCCGCCTGGTAGACGGTGCCGGCCGACCACGTGCCGCCGGGGTCGCCCGGGTCACCGGGGTCGCCCGGATCGCCGGGACCGGTGGCGGTCGTCTTCAGCGTCAGGCCGTAGGACTGGAGGATCGGGTTGATCGGCTGGAAGAACGTCGTGCCGCCGCTCGTGCAGTTGCCCGAACCGCCCGAGGTGACGCCCTGTGCCTGGCTGCCGGAGATGAACGAGCCGCCCGAGTCACCGGGTTCGGCGCACACCGAGGTGCGGGTGACGCCGGTGACCGTGCCCTCCTGGTACGTCACGCTGGTGTTGAGCTGCTGCACGGTGCCGCAGTGCCAGCCCGTCGTGGAACCGGAGCGGCACACGGAGGAGCCCACCGGGGCCTGTGCCGACCCCGCGACCTGGACGCCGGAGCCGTTGACGTACGGCGTCGCCGTCCAGTTGGAGTTGACCGCCACCCACGCCATGTCGTTGCCGGGGAAGACCGACGCCTGGAAGGTGCCCTGCGCGACCCGGTTGGAGCCGGTGGTGCTGCTGCCGGCGCGCCCGCAGTGACCGGCCGTGGCGAAGCCCTGCTGGGTGCCCCGGGTCACCGGGAAACCGATCGAGCAGCGGCTGCCGCTGCCGATGTAGTAGGCGTCACCGCCCCGCAGGTCGTACAGCGGACGGGGGTGTCCGGACGACTTCACGATCCGGGCGAGGGAGGCGTCGACGCCGGCTTCGGCCAGCAGGGCGCGTGCGGCGTGGGGCCGTACCGCCTGGATCACCAGCGCGTTGGTGCGGACGTCGACGTACCACACGGGGGTGTCGGTCGTGGCGCGGTGGGCGGCCGCGCGGTCGACCCGCGCCTTGGCCGCGTCCAGCGCGGCCAGGGAGCGGTCCGCGACGACCGCTTCGGCGCCCCGCGCCCGGATCGCCGGCACGTCGGCCGGGTCCGTGGTCGCCACGGTCAGCGTGTCCGACTCGGCGCCGCGCACCCAGGCGCCGGCGAAGTCCGCGCCCAGCGCGGCCCGCAGCCGGCCCGCCGTGGCACCCGCCTCGGCCTCGTTCGCCAGGCGCCGCTCGGCCTGCCGCCGGTCCAGGCCGAGATCACGCTGGAGCGCGCCGAGGAGGGCGGGTGGCGTCTGACCGGTCCGCAGGGTCGCGGCTGCCGTGGGGTGGGCGGGGGAGGCGGACGGCTGGGCGCTCGCGGAGCCGCTGAGCCCGGCCACGAGCAGGGCACCCGCCGCCGCGGCGGCGGCGCACGCGGCTCTGAGGTGTCGTTGGAGCATGGGGAGGTCTCCTCGGATTCGGTGGGAGTGCCGAAACCGTAGGGAGGTCCGCCCCCGGCCCATAAGACGTCAGCCGACCCCCTGGCTCCGTGTTATGCCCCCGGAGACCGGGGCCCGGCTCGCACGCCCCCGGTCTCCGCATGCCCCCGCATCGCCCGTCTCCGGCGTGACCCGGCCCGCATCGCCCGTCTCCGGCGTGAAGTCCCGGCTCGCACGCCTCCGGCGTCGGCCGTCCCCGAGGACGCGTCCCCGGCTCACGACGCGCGGTCGGCCCGCGGGCGAGGGGCGGCGTCCGGTTCCGCGCGCCGCGCGAGCCAGCGTGCGTAGCTGTCGCTGCGCGCCGCCGCCCCCGCGTGTGCCCTGCGGGCCTCCGCCACGACCGTCGCCGCGGTGTCCGGCCGCTGGCCGGCCGGGTGCCAGCCCAGCAGGTGCCGCCACACCAGCGGGGTGCCGGCGAGTGGGCGGGTGGTCAGACCGGGTGTCGGCGGGAAGGTGGCCCGGCACAACCCCACCGCCCGGCCCACCTGCACCAGATGGACACAGGACGCGGTGTCCGTCTCGTACATGCGGCGAGGGGTGAAACCGGCGCGGGCGCAGGCCGCCGTGAAGCAGTCCGCGAAACAGCCGTCGCCCGGAACACACGCCCACTCCTCGGGTGCGAGGGCGGCCAGGCTCACCTCGCGGCCGCGGGCGAGCGGATGACCTTCGGGGAGCATCACGAAGACCGGGTCCACGGCGATCTCCTCCCAGACGAGGTGCCGGGGGTCGGGCGGGAGAGCGGAGCCGCAGGCGCCCGTGAGCGCGAAGTCCAGGCGCCCCTCGGCCAGTTGCCCGGCCAGCTCCCGCTCCGACCAGGAGGCGCAGGTGGTCACCGTGGTGCCGGGGGCGGCGTCCGCGAGCCGGTCCACCAGCGCGCCCAGCAGCGGACCGTGCGTGCCGCCGAGCCGCAGCCGCTTCCCGTCCCGCTGGGTGCGGGCGAACCGGGCCGCCTCCTGCTGGAGTTGGCTCACCGCGGGCAGCACGATCCGGGTGCGCTCCAGCACCAGCTCACCGAGAGCGGTGGCGCGGACGCCGTACCGTCCGCGCTCGAACAGCGTGCCGCCCAGGGCCCGCTCGATGCGTCGCAGCTGCGCGCTGAGCGCCGGCTGCGCGAGCCCGAGCAGCGTCGCCGCCCTGGTCAGACTGCCCGCGTCCGCGATGGTCCGAATGGTCTTGAGGTGCCGCAACTCCAACTCCATGAGGGGAGCTTGCGGGGTGGCGGGACGCGGGGCAAGGGGCTGGTACAGACCAAGCGGGGCGGGTAGGAACGACGAGTGATCCGCCGGAACCACGTGAGGGGAGCGTTGCCGATGCGCGGCACCACCGTCTTACCGGGCACCCCCGGCCTTCCGCCCCCGGCCGGGGACGTGCCCCTGCACCGGCTGGAGGTGGCCGGGCCCGGCTCCGTACCGTTCGCCGCGGGGACCTTCCAGGCCGTGGGGCCGCTGTCCCGGTGGGACCGGCCGCACCGGCACACCTTCTACGAGATCGTCCACGTGAGCGCCGGCTCCGGCACCCACGTCGTCGATCTCGCGCGGTGGCCGGTGCGGCCCCCGCACCTGGCCGTGATCGTGCCCGGCCAGGTGCACCACTGGGAGGGCGGCCGGGGCCCGGAGGGGACGCTCGTCCTGTTCACCGACGACTTCCTGATGGACCACCCCGGCGACCGGGACGTACTGCGGCGGCTGGGCGAGCAGTGCTGGTTCGAACTGGACACCGAGCACGACCGGTCCGTCCGGCGCCTGATGGGCGAACTCGTCGCCGAGCACCGGCAGCGGGCCCCGGGACACGAGAGCGTCCTGCGCGCCCTGCTCCACGTGCTCGTCGTCCGCGCCGCCCGGCTGCCGGGCCGCACCGGCGGCGGCCGTGCCCCGGGCGCCCAGGGCCGGCCGGCCGCCGTCGCCGAGGCGTTCACGCGGCTCGTCAGCCGTCCCGGGACGGCGGGCCGGACCGTACGGGAGTGCGCCGACCACCTGGGGGTCACACCCGGCTACCTGACCCAGGCGGTGCGGGCCGCCACCGGCCGGCCACCCGGACGGCTGCTCATCGAGGCGCGGGTGTACCAGGCGCAGCGGCTGCTGGCCCATACCGAGCTGTCCGTACGGCAGGTCGCCGCGCGCACCGGGTTCACCGACCCCGCCTACTTCAGCCGGTTCTTCCGCCGGGAGACCGGCAGCAGCCCGGGCGACTTCCGAAAACACCACGGCCGCCGTCATCCGTCCCTCGAAGCCCCGCTGACGCGCGCCTAACTTCGTTGCCGAGCCCACCCCCCACGAGGAGGAGACATGGACGGAGCAGGCACGAACGGCGTAGGCAGGAACGGCGCAGGCACGGACGGCGCAGGCACGGACGGCGCGGGTACGGGCGGCGCGGGTACGGGCGGCGAGCCGGGGGCCGGCCGGCTCGTGCGCCGCAAGACGGTGCTGCGCGCGGCCCTCGCGGCCGCCGCGGCCCTCCCCGTGGCCATGACCGGGGGTACGGCCCTCGCCCGCACCCTGACCGGCACCGGCACGGTACCCGCGCTCACCCCGGCGTGCGACGACGGCGACGACCCCACCCCGGAACAGACGGAAGGCCCCTACTTCAAACCGAACTCCCCCGAGCGCACCAGCCTCCTGGAGCCGGGCCTGCCCGGCACGCGGCTCACCGTGACCGGCTACGTCTTCGGCCGGGCCTGCCGCCCCCTGTCCGGCGTCCTGCTGGACTTCTGGCAGGCCGACGGCAACGGCGCCTACGACAACACCGGTTTCAGACTGCGCGGGCACCAGTACACCGACTCCCGCGGCTCCTTCGCACTGACCACGATCGTGCCGGGCCTCTACCCGGGACGCACCCGGCACCTCCACGTCAAACTGCAGGCGCCCAACCGGCCCGTGCTGACCACGCAGTTGTACTTCCCGAACGAACCGCGCAACAACACCGACACGATTTTCGACCCGCGGCTGCTGATGACCGTGCGGGACGCGGGCGGCGGCCGCGAGGCGGCCTTCGACTTCGTCCTCGACGTCCCGCAGGACCCCGGCCCGGGAACCCCCACCCCGCCGGGTGACGCGTGGACCGTGGGGGTCGCCTACCGGGCGGGGGACCGGGTCACGTACGCGGGCCGCGGCTACGTCTGCCTCCAGCCGCACACGGCCCAGCCGGGCTGGGAGCCGCCGGCCGTACCGGCTCTGTGGCGGGCGGCCTGAGGGAACGGCACGGCAGTGCGGTGACCCGCGGCGGCGGCCGTACGGCACGGTCGCCGCCCCGGCGGTCGGCACAGGCCTTACGCCGCGGACGGCGCCGGGCTACGGCCGCACGTCCCGGTCCAGCCGGACGTACAGGCTCTGGATGCCGCGGGCCACGCGGGCCGGGCTGTGACACACCGGGCGGCCGGCCGGCCGGGGCCGGCGGGCGAGCAGGTGCCGCAGCGCGGCGGTGGCCTCCAGACGGGCCAGCGCGGCGCCGAGACAGTAGTGGCCGCCCAGGCCGAAGGCGAGGTGCCGTGGCCGCCGGTCGAGCCGGAGCCGGTGCGGTTCCGGGAAGACGCGCGGATCACGGTTGGCGGCGCCGAGGAGCACGGAGACGACGGTGCCGCGCGGAACGGGCGTACCCGCGATGTCGGCGTCGACGAGGGCGGTGCGGGGCGCCAGCTGAATGGGCGGATCGAAGCGGAGCAGTTCCTCCACGGCCGCGGCGACGGCCTGTTCCGCGTACCCGGTGGCCGCGAGGTACGCCAGCTGGTCGGGGTGGCGCAGCAGGGCGTGCAGGCCGTTGCCGATCAGACCCACCGTGGTCTCGTACCCGGCCGCGACGAGCTGCGCGCACGTGGCCACCGCCTCCGCCCGGGCGCTCCGGTCGTCGGCGCCTTCGGCGAGGACGCGCAGCAGGCCGCCGGTGTCCGGACGCCGTAGCGCGACGGTGATGTCGCGCGCCAGCAGGACCCGCGCCCGCGCGATCCGCTCATGGGTCTCGGGGGGAATCAGATCGGGCGGATCCAGCCCGCGGACCAGGAGCGCCGCCGCCTGCGTGAACCGGTCCCGCAGGTCTTCCGGCACACCGATCAGGTCCGCCACCACCCTCGCGGACAGGGGCCGGGCGACGTCCGCGACGACGTCCGCCGTGCCGGACCGCGCCGCCTGCGCGACCAGGCCGGCCGCCAGGTGACCGATCCTCCGGCGCAGGGACAGCACCTCGCGCGCCGTGAAGGCCCGCCGTACGCGCTCGCGCTGACGGGTGTGGCCGGGCGGGTCGGTCAGCAGGAACGTACGCGCCGGCACCCCGTAGCCGGTCCGCTCCTGCGGGGTCTGGGCGCCGTGACCGTAGCGCGGATCGCCCAGGACGGCCTGGGCCTCGAAGTAGCCGAGCACGACCACGTGCCCGGAAGGGGTGCGGTGGACCGGACCACTCGTACGGCGCACCCGTTCGTAGAAACGGTACGGGTCGCGCAGGAACTCCTCGCTGCCGGCGTCGAAGGGCAACTGCCTCAGCAGGCAGTCGATGAAGGTATCGGATGTGTCCATACGAGTCTCGCCCGTCATTCCGCTGTCGCTTCCAGCCGCCCGGAACATGTCGTCGCGGCGGCATCCCGCACACCCAGCGAACTAGACCACACCGGTCATTCTCGCCCGACACGCGCGGGCACCTCACGGACGGGTCCGCCCCGGCTGCGCTTTGCTGGCCATCCCCCCACCGGGAGACACCCGCCGTCCCGAGGAGCGCTTCGTGGCTGACCAGCTGTTCGTCGACACCCTCATCCGGCTGATCGTCCGCCATTTCGAGATGGACCCGGCGCACTTGAGCGCCGACAGCGACCTGCGGGAGCTGGGTCTGGACTCGATCGCCCTGGCGGAACTGCTCGTCGTGGTCGAGGAGGAGACCGGCATCGACGTCCCCCTCACGGACGAGACGATGCCGACGGGCCCCGGCGTCACCGTGGCGGTGGTGGCCGACTACGTCGCACGGTTCGCCGACGAGTCCGCCCGCGCCGCCCTGCACGCTCTGGCCGCCGCTCCGGCGGACGCGGACGCATGAGGGCGTCCCGGACCGTCGTCACCGGCATCGGTCTGGTCACCCCGGCAGGCGTCGGCGCCGACGCGACCTGGCAGCGGCTGTGCGAGGGCACCCCCACGGCGGCCACCGACCCGCGGCTCGCGGGCCTGCCCGTGGACTTCGGCTGCCGGGTCCGGGACGAGGAACTCGCCGCGTCGCTGGGCCGCGGGCTGCGCTGGCGCACCGACCGCTTCATCCACCTGGCCCTCGTCGCCGCACGGGAGGCGGTCCGGGACGCCGGTCTGCGGCCGCAGGAGTGGGACGGCGACCGGGTCGGCGTGGTCATCGGAGTGGGCAGCAGCAGCCGCGAGACCGACCAGCGCTTCATGCAGTGCCTGGAGGCGGGCGCCTACCAGAAGATCTCGCCGACCACGGTCCCGAGGGCCCTGCCCAACATGGCGGCCGGCGAGGTCGCCGCCGACCTGGGCGCCAAGGGCCCGGGCCTCGGTGTCAGCACCGCCTGCGCGTCCGGTGCGACCGCCATCGGCGTCGGCCGGCAGCTCCTGGCGGGCGGGCTGTGCGACATCGCGCTGGTCGGCGGGGCGGAGAGTGCCTGCGGGCCGCTGTCCGCCATGGGCTTCTGGCGGCTCGGTGCCCTGTCCACCCGCTGCCACGACCCGAAGGGCGCCTCGCGTCCCTTCGACGCGGAACGCGACGGGTTCGTCCTGGCGGAGGGTGCCGCCGTGCTCGTCCTGGAGCGCGCGGACCACGCACGCGCCCGCGGCGTCCGGGCGAAGGCGGTCCTGTCCGGATTCGGTGCCACCAGCGACGCCCACCACCCCACCACCCCGCACCCCGAGGGAGAGGGCGCCGTACGCGCCGTCCGTCAGGCGCTGGCACAGGCGGAGCTGACGCCCGGCGACATCCACCATGTCAATGCCCACGCCACCTCCACGCCGCTGAACGACCGCACCGAGGCCGCCGTGTTGCACCGGGTCTTCCGCCGGCCGCCCCCGGTCACCGCGACCAAGAGCATCCTGGGGCACTCCCTCGGGGCCGCCGGTGCCGTCGAAGCGGTCGTGTGCGTCCTGTCGCTCCACCACCAGACCATCCACCCGACCGCCAACCTCGACGCTCCGGAGCCCGGGATCGACCTCGACATCGTCACCAAGGCCCCGCGCGCCTGCCGGATCGACACCGTCGTGAGCACCTCGTTCGGCTTCGGCGGACACAACGCCGCGCTCGTCTTCCAGACCGCCTGACCCGGCACACCGACGCCCCGGACGGCCGTACCCGGTCCCTGGTTCGGGCCGGTGGCCGTGACACCGGCCTCGTCCCCGCGCTCGCGCGGTGGGCGGGCGTTCTCGTCGCCATGACTCGATACGCTGTCTGCCGTGGCGCATTTTCTGCTGGTCGCAGGCGCCTGGCTCGGCGCGTGGGCCTGGGACGACGTCGTGCCGGACCTGCGCGCCGCCGGCCACGGTACGCAGCCGCTGACCCTGTCCGGGCTCGCCGAGAAGCGAGGGGTGCCGGCACGGCAGCACACGCATGTCGAGGACATCGTCCGTGCGGTGACGCAGCCCGCGCCCGGGGGCGCCGGGCCCCGGGACGTCGTCCTCGTCGCGCACAGTTACGCCGGTTTCCCGGCCGCCCAGGCCGCCGGACGGACCGGTGCCCGGCCGGCCCGCCTGATCCTCGTCGACTCTCCCGTTCCGGTCGACGGGGAGCCGTGCCTCGCCCGGTGGCCCGACCGGCGGGCGGTCGAGGCGGCGATCGCCCGGAACGGCGGATTCTGGCCACCGCCTGATCGACGCTTCTACGCGGGCCACGACCTCACCGAAGAGCGGATCACCCGCGTCATGGAAGCCTCGACACCCCATCCGGGTGACACGCTGACCGAGCCGGCCGTCCTGACCAGCCCCCTCCGGGACATACCGACGACCTACGTCAGGTGCCTGCGCAACCCGGCCGCGCTCGGCGCCGACGTCACCGCCCTGCTCGGCCGAGGACAGTGGCGGCTGGTCGAGCTGGAGACCGGCCACTGGCCGATGTTCTCCAGGCCGCACGAGCTGGCGGAGGTCCTCCTGCGCGAAGCGGCCGGAGCAGGCCGCGCCGCCGCGCGCGCCGACGGCTGAGCGCGGCCTCGGCGCGCGTACCGCCGGATTGACGGCACACTGGTGCAGAGGGGCTGAAAAGGGTCACCTGTGGACGGCCGCCTCTCCGCACACGAGTCGTGGGAGCACTTCTGGTGAACGTCGTGAGGGAGCGGTCATGACCGGCGCGAACAACGTGACCGTGGGCGTACTGGGCTCCTACGGGGGCCGCAACGTGGGTGACGAGGCGATCCTCACCGCCCTGCTGGAGCGCGTCCGGGCCGGCCGGCCCGAGGCGCGGATCGTGGTCTTCTCGCGCACTCCCGGGCACACCCGCGCCGTCCATCCGGACGTGGAGGTCGTCGGCTGGGAAGGCGTGTGCCGGGAGGGCATCGCCGGCCATCTGAGCCGGCTGAGCGTCCTCGTCCTCGGAGGCGGGGGCATCCTCTACGACACCGAGGCGCGTCGTTACCTGCGCCTGGCCCGCACCGCCCAGGAACTCGGCGTCCCCGTCTTCGCCTACGCCCTCGGAGCCGGTCCGCTGAGCGACGAGACCGACTGCGCCTGGGCCCGCACCGTCCTCTCCGACGCGGTCGAGGTCACGGTCCGCGACGAGGAGTCGAAGCTCGTCCTCGAAGAGGCCGGGCTGACCCGGTCCGTGACCGTGACCGCCGATCCGGCGCTGCTGCTCGAACCCGGCGACCGCGGCCGGGCGCTGCTGCGCGGGGAGGCCGTACCCCGGGGGGTGCGCCTCGTCGGCATGAGCGTGCGGGAGCCCGGGCGCGCCGCCGAGCACCTCGACGAAGAGGGATACCACCAGCTGCTGGCCGGTGTGGGCGACTTCCTCGTCCACCGCCTGGACGCCCACGTCGTCTTCATCTCCATGGAACGCGGCGACATCCGGCACGCGCACGCCGTGGTCTCCCGCATGGCCACGGCGGACCGCTGCACGGTGCTGCACGGCGACTACGGGCCCCAGCAGGTCCTCGACATCGTCACCCAGCTGAACCTGGCCGTCGGCATGCGGCTGCACTTCCTGATCTTCGCCGCGCTCGCCGGCATCCCGCTGCTGCCCCTGCCCTACGCGGGCAAGGTCTTCGACTTCGCCCAGCGGATCGGGGCGCCCGCCCTGCGCGGTGTGATCAGGGAGACGACGGGACTGCTGCTGGCGGAGGTCGACCGCCTGTGGGACGAGCGACCCGCCCGCACGGCCGACACGACGGTCCGCACGGCGGTGCTGCGGTCGCGCGCGGCCGAGACCGCGGACCGGCTCCTGGCCTGTCTGGAGCAGGTCGCTCCGCGCCCTGTCCAGGACGGCGCACCGGTTCCCGCCCCCACCGCGGGCTGACGCCGACCGCCACCCGTTCGAGGGAGTCACCGTGTCCCACCTGATGCCGCCCCGCATACCCAGGACAGTCGAGCTTCCCCCGCGCCGGGCCCTGCACGCGGGGACCACCCAGGTATTGGTCATCGGCGGCGGACCGGCCGGTATCGGCGCGGCCCTCGGCGCCTCGAACGCGGGCGCCGAGGTGGTCCTGGTCGAGCGCTACGGCTTCCTTGGCGGCAACGCCACCGCGGCGCTGGTGATGCCTTTGATGAGTTTCCACAACGAGATGAAGCAGGCCGTGGCGGGCGACACCGGGCGCCTGCTGCCGCCCGACCACGGTGAGGGCGAGCCGGTCGTCGGCGGCGTGCTGTGGATGCTGCTCGACCACCTCGTCCGCGCGGGTGCGGCGATCCGTCCCTCCCTCGAAACGGGCTACACGGTGCCCTTCGACCCGGAGCTGTTCAAGCTGGTGGTGTACGAGCTGCTGGAGATCCACGAGGTGCGGACGCTGCTGCACGCCTTCGCCTCCGACGTCCTCACCCTGCCCGATCGCGCACGCGCGGTGTTCGAGACGAAGTCGGGGCCGCTCGTCATGGACGCGGACGTGATCGTCGACTGCACGGGGGACGGCGACATCGCCGCGGCGGCCGGAGCCAAGTACGAGATCGGCCGGCCGGAGGACGGCTGGACCCAGCCCATGACGCTGATGTTCCGCATGGTCCGCTTCGACCACGAGGAGTTCACCGCCTACACCCGCGCCAACCCCGACCAGTGGAGGGGCGTGCACGGGCTGTGGGACCTGGTCCGCGCCGCCACGGACGCCGGGGAACTGGACCTCCCCCGCGAGGACGTGCTCTTCTTCGCCACCCCCAACGCCGGGGAGGTGGCGGTCAACTCCACCCGCATCACCGAAGTGCTGGGCACGAGCGTGTGGGACCTCACCCGCGCGGAGTTCACGGCCCACCGCCAGATGGCGCAGATCGCCCGCTTCCTCCGCGACCGCGTACCGGGTTTCGCCGACTCCTACGTCGTCCAGAGCGGTGTCCAGGTCGGCGTGCGGGAGACGCGGCGGATCGCGGGCGAGTACCAGCTGACGGGCGAGGACGTGCTCACGGCCCGCAAGTTCGACGACGCCGTCGCCCGCGGCGCCTACCCGGTGGACATCCACAACCCCAGCGGTCGCGGCACCACGCTCAAACGGCTGCCGCGCGGCGAGTCCTACGACATCCCGATGCGCTGTCTCCTCCCCGTCGACCTGGACCGGATCCTCGTCGCGGGCCGCTGCATCTCCGGCGACCACGTCGCCCACTCCTCGTACCGCGTCATGCCGATCTCGATGGCCACCGGGCAGGCGGCGGGCGTCTGCGCGGCCCTCGCCGCGGCCCGGGGCGCCCGGCCCCGGGACATCCCGGTGGAGGCCGTCCAGCAGGAACTGCGCGCTCAGGGCGCGAGCCTGCCCTGACCCCTCCCCGAGACCGCCGGCGGGCGCCGGACCCTCCGGGCGGATCCATTGTCAGTGCAGGCCGTTAGTCTGCGACCACGTGCACGAACGGGGAGGTGCCCGCATGGCCGGTGAACCGATCGATCTGATCCGCCTGGAAGGCGGTCGCAACAGCGTCGTCCTCCGCATCGACGGCAAGCAGAGACATGAGCGGACCGACGTCCTGGTGGGAGAGTTCGAGGTCCGCACGCCCTTCGTGCGGGGCAGCCTGCAGACCTGGGTGTTCCCGGACGACCTGCGGCAGTGGCAGCAGGCCCTGGACCTGCTCGACGCGGGCCGCGACGCCGCGTGGCGTGAGGGCGGCCGTGCCCCGTGGCTGTTCATCGAGCGCGACGAGGACGACGACCGGTGCCGCGTCACCCTCCAGGACCACTCGATGTCCCTGACGGCGGTGACCGTGACCGTCCCCCTGACCGACGCCTGGTTCGACGACGCGTACGACCGCCTCGACCGGATCTGGGAGACCTGGCCCCCGAGCGGCGATCAGGCCTGAGCTGCGCGGGCGCCCGCCCCGGCCATGGGCGGAGGCGGGCGCCGCAGGTTCCGGTAACCGGCGGGGTTACGACCCCACGCTCTTCATCTTGTGGGTGAAGACCCAGGTGGCGATGTTCTCACCGAGGGTCAGTCCGTCGTCGGCGTCCCACGGGTAGTGCACGCCGAGCCAGACCCTGCTGTCGGCGGCCTCGCGCGCGGCCTGGCTGAAGCTGGTGAACGTGCGGGTCCGCACCGGGGACTTCGGCTCGTCGGTCGAGGCCGTGAAGGTGATGTCGTCGCTCTTGAAGTACTGCCGCATGATCCCGGCCCAGGCGGCCGTGAACGCGGAGTGACCGGAGGCCCAGGCCGGGAAGCACGGCGTGGTGCCGGACAGCGGCTTCCACGTGGTGTCCCCGAGGCCCTCGCGGATCGCCGAGACGGGACGCCAGAGGTCGATCGGCGTCTGGTACTTGACGTCCCACTCCGCGATGGCCGCGTCTGCCATGGCGACCGAGACCAGGGCGAAGAGCCGCGCGTTCTGGTACGTCGTCAGTCCTCGGTCACGGGACACCCGGGCGGTGATGTCGAGCAGCTGCCCCGGCGGCTTGTAGGTGCCGTTCGCGTCATTGGCCCAGAACCAGGCGGCCGCGGTCTGGTCGGTCGTGCGGGTCGTGGAACCGGCCGAGCCGAGGCTGCGTACCTGCCGTACCTGCTCGGCGTAGGCCGGGCTGGCGAGCAGGCTCTCGTACGAGGCGTACTGCCCCGGTGTCGACGGCCGGAACTGGGACCCGGAGGTGAGCGCCCACGGCTTGACCTTGCCCCACTCGGGGATGGCGGCCTGACCCGGCCGGGAGCAGTCCGGGTCCGGCAGGTCGGGATAGCTGGTGGGGAGCCAGGCGCCGGGCCTGCCGTCCGGGGTGTAGACGGCCTGGTTGTCGGAACCGTCCGCGTTGCGGAAGTTCCACATGTTGCCGACGACCGTGTTGACCACGGTGGCGTCGAGGAGGTCGAAGTCCTTGGGGCTGGTGCCGAACCTCTCCCTGAACTTGTTGTCGAGGTAGGTCGTCTGGCCGGGGAACAGCTTGAGCAGGATGTTGTAGGCGGTGCGCCCGATCACCCGCTCCTCCTCGCCCGGGCCCTCCATCCACGCCGCGTAGTCGACCGCCTGGAGGTAGGGGTCGGAGGTCATGGTGTGCCAGCGGAGCCGGTAGGAGCTCTCCGCGTCGTAGATCGCCGCGTTCATCTCGGCGGCGGCCCGGGAGACCGGGCCCGGGGCGCCCCCGGCGGTCTTGACGGCGCCGAGCAGTACGTCGTTCCAGTACAGGACCGGGTCACCGGTGTAGTTCGGGGCCGCGGAGGCCGGCTGGGGCGTGAGGGCGAGCGCGCCCGCGGCCGTGGCGAACACGGTCGCGAGGGCCACCGCCGCACTGCGCACGCGGCCCCGTCTGCCTCTTCTCGTGCGGAACGTGCGGGACATCGATGTGCGGGACATGCGGGACGTATCCTCTCTGCCGATGCGTCGATCGCTCGCCTCGCAACCTAGGCGCGGCCGGGTGCGGGACACATCGAGCAGGTGGAGGACACCGCCGTCAACCCTGGGGCGCAGAGCGGGCCGGCGTAAACCCTGGCGGTATCCCGGGCGGCCGGACGGCGAGTTCGTCGACCACGGCCTGCAGGCGGCCCCCATGGCGTTCGGCGACACGTCGTTGTCGCGCGGAGCCGGTGCCCCGGAGCTGGACCTCGCTCAGCCAGTCGCCGACGCAGTGGTCGTCGCCGTAGCGGCTGAGGTGCGGCTCGACGCGTTTCCACAGCTCGTCGACCAGCCGGCCGACGGCCGTGGGCGCGCAGTCCCGGGTGTGGGTGGCGGGCAGGGTGCCGGCCGTGCCGTGCCGGGCGGCCTGCCAGCAGGCGGCTCTCAGCAGCGGGTCGGGGGTCTCGGGCGCGCGCTCACCGGCGCGTACCGCGTCCACCGCGCAGCCGACGAGGGCGCGGACGAGAAGCGCGTAGGCGGTGGTGACCGCGGGCTCGGGCAGCACGTCGGCGACGCGCACCTCGAGGGTGGGCAGGTGGGGCGAGGGCCGGACGTGCCAGTAGACCATGCCCGGATCCAACGCCGCTCCGGTCGCCACGAGCTGTTCGACGAGCTGCTCGTAGTGGGCGGCGCCCCGCAGGTAGGGCGGAGGGCCCGCAGTCGGCCACCGGCCCCAGACCATGGCGCGCCAGCTCGCGTATCCGGTGTCCTGGCCCTCGCTGAACGGGGAGTTGCCGGTGACGGCCAGCAGCAGCGGCATCCAGCCCCGTAAGTGGTTGATCGCCCGCACGGCCTCGTCGCGGTCGGCCACCCCGACGTGCACGTGGCAGGAGTTGACCCCCTGGTTGTGGACCAGCGGCCCGAAACGGCGCACGAAGGCGCGGTACCGTGCCTTGTCCACGACGGGCGGCGGTCCGGTGCGGCCGAGGATCGCCGTGCCACTGGGGACCAGGAGGCAGTCGTACTCGGCGGCCGCCGCGGCCGCGCCGCCGCGGAGCCGGAGGATCTCCGCCTCCAGGCCGGCGGCGGTACGGCACACCGCGCTGACGGTCTCCAGCTGTGCCTGCGAGACCTCCGGCACGGCATGCGACGCGCCGAGACGGCCGCGGGCGGCGGACACCACGGCGACGGCCCGGTACACCGCCGCCCTGCTGTGCCGTTCGGCCAGCAGGAACTCCTCTTCCACGCCGACCGTCGGCGGTGCGGCCGGGTCCACCGGGGACACGGGCGCACCGGCGGAGGCGGGGGTCACGGCGTCAAACGGCTCTGGCACGTCCAGCCCTTCCGGAAGACAAGGGGCACCGACAACGACAACCACACGGCGCGGGCGCTGCACCGCTCGCGCTCACCACAGACGCGCTCGGGGACACGGGCCACTCCCTGACGGAGGGGGTGGGGTCATGCTCCTCGGCGTACGTGGCCGCGGCAAGCGATTGCCCGGTCACCATCGGGGCCGCCCCGACCGCTCCCGGCCCGCCGGGCGGTCCGGGGCGGCGCCGTCCCCGGTGCGGGCAGCCGCAGGTCCGGCAGCCGGGTGCGGAGGGCACGCGGGGCGGGTCGGGCCCATGGTGCTCCAGGGCACACCGCCCCGCATGGCCGAGAAACCGTGCCTCGGCCTAACAGGCGGGGTGTTCGCCCCGCGCCGGATCCAGGGCGTTGAGGACCAGGCGGGTGGCGACCGGGTCGTAACTGATGTCCACGTGGTCGCTGGTGTCGGCGGGGCAGTACGTCTGCACGGTCCGGTTGCTGACGTTGGCCGCCGGGACCAGGTAGGAGGAGGCGAAGGGCGTGACGACCTGGTCGTGGACCGTGGTGATGACGGTGTAGTCGACCCCCGGCGCCGTGCGTTCACCGGAGTTGAGGTCCGTGAGGAACTCCGAGCCGACGATCTGCTGGTCGCAGGAGGTGCAGGAGACACCGAGCAGGACGTCGGCCCCCGGTATCGCGCGCGCCATGAGGCCCATGCCCTGCAGCGTGGTGCCGTGGTTGGGCGGGGTGAGCGCCACGAGCTTGTCGACCTCGGCCGCGCCCCCGAGTCTGTCGATGTAGTAACGCGGCATCAACCCGCCCTGGGAGTGGCCCACCAGGTCCACCTTGGCCGCGCCGGTCGCGGCGCGCACCCGGTCGACGAAGGAGGCGAGCTGTCCGGCGGACGCGACGATGTCACCGGTCGCCTTCAGCGGGGCGGCCTCCGGAGCGCCGTAGTTGAGCGCGTAGACGCAGTACCCGGCCCGCTTCAGGCGCGGCGCGAGCGCGGCCCAGTTGGCGTAGCGGTTCTCGAAGGTGCCGTGCACCAGGACGACCGGTTCCGGGTGGGCCGCGTCGGGACGGCACGACCAGTCGTTCGCACCGGCGGGCGCCGCCGTGGGGTGCGTGAGGGAGTAGCCGAACGCGGAGGGGAAGCCGGACTGCTCGGGCCCCTGCGGGTCGGTGGCGGCCTGTACCGTGCCGGCCTGGTCCTCCGTGACCGCGGCGGCCGACGACACGCCGCCGGCCGCCGGGTCCTGCGCGGCCGCGGCGTGCCCGCCGGGCAGGGAGGACAGGCCCAGGGCGAGGGTCACCGCGAGTCCCGTGGCGCCCGCGGTCAGTCCGCGCCGGCGGTCGTACGGACGCGGGGGAGTGGTTCCGTTGCCGCTCATGCTCGATCTCCTTGTCCCAGGGCGCCGTCATGGTCCGTGGCACGGGGGTGTCACGGTGTTACCGGCGCGTAGCATCGGGATCACGCTGGACTCCGGCCCGTGCCCGGCACCAGCGAAGTCGCGCGGACCGGGCGAAAGGTGTCACCCGCATGACACTTCTGCGTGACGGCGGCGCAACCGGGGGACATCGCCGGGCACGCTGGCGGGCGTGGGGAAGGAGATGATGCCGGTGCAGGTGCCGGACGAGGTGTTCACCCGGCGCCCGTGGCGCGAACTGCCGCCGGGGCTCGCCGTGGCGCTGCGGCCGCGGATCGAGGCGATCGCCTCCGACATGATCGACGTCATCCGGGACGAGGTCCCGGCGTACCACCGGCCGCTGGACTCCGCGTTCGGCCGGGACCTGGCCGGCTCCGTACGCCGGGCCATCGGGCAGTTCGTGGAGCTGACCGAGGAACCGCACAGCCGGCAGGAGCACCACGTCCACCACTTCCGCACGCTGGGCCGGTTGGAGTTCGCCAACGGCCGCACCACCGACGCGCTCCAGGCCGCCTTCCGGGTGGGCGCGCGCGTCGGCGCCCGGCTCTACGCCGAGACCGCGCAGTCCGCGTCACTGCCGCTGGAGGTGGTGGTGCCGCTGCACGAGGCGGTGCTCACCCACATCAACGTCCTGTCGAACGAGTCGGTCAAGGGCTACACCGCCGCCCAGGCCGCCGCGGAGGGCGGGCTCCAGCGCAGTCGGCGGACGCTGGCCGCCTGCCTGCTGGACCAGCAGCGCGCGGTGCACGGGGACCTGGTGGAGCGCCTCGCCAGGGAGGCGGAGTGGCCCCTGCCGGAGGCGGTCGCGTGCCTGCTGGTGCGTCAGGGCGCGGGCGCCGGACGCCTGTCGGGGCCGTCCGGACCGGCACGGGAGCACGGCGCGGAGATCCTCGCGGTGACGCACGGCGCCGATCTGGTACTGATCGTCCCGGACCCGGAGCGCGAGGGCACGCTGGAGCGGCTGCGGACGGCCGTCCGGGGGCGGACGGCGGCGCTCGGCCCCGCGGTGCCCCCACGGGACGCGTGGGTGTCACTGCACTGCGCCCGCCTGATGCTGGCCGGGCACGCCCCCACCGCGGGCGGCGGCCCGTCCGGCGCGGGCACGTTCGTCAGCGCCGGCGACGGGCTGGCGGAGGCGCACCTCCGGCACGGCATCCACATCGGACGGCTGCTCGGCGACCGGGTCCTGGGTGTCCTGCGGGACCTCCCGCCGGGGCGGGCCGCACGGCTGGCCCAGACCCTCGACGCGCTGCTGATGTCCTGGAGCCGTACGGCCCCGGAGGTGGCACGGGCGCTGGACATCCACCCCCAGACGGCACGCAGGTGGCTGCGGCGGCTGGAGGAACTCTTCGGCGAACGACTCGACGACCCCGCCTTCCGCTTCGAGGCACTGCTGGCCCTGCGGACCAGGGCGCTGGCGCCGGGAGGGGGGACGCCGGCGGCGGGCGGGGGGTCGCGGACGGCGGCGGGAGGGGCGCCGCGCACGGCGGCCCGGGGGTGAACGGCAGCTCCCGCACGCCGGGGTGCGGGAGCGGACCCGTAGGCCTCCGCGTAACGGCGAGAGCCGAGTCGCCGCCTGTCAGCGGGCCGTGCCGACCCGCGACGCTCCCGGCCGCCTCCGGCCTTCGGCGACCTCCCGGCTCCGCCGCTCTCGGCCGCCCGGCGCCCCTGAGGCCCCTCCGCTCCCAGCCTTGGGTGGCCCTCCGAGCCCGCCGTTCCCAGCCTTCGGCGGCCCTCCGAGCCCGCCGCTCCCAGCCTTGGGTGGCCCTCCGAGCCCGCCGTTCCCAGCCTTCGGCGGCCCTCCGAACCCGCCGCTCCCGGCCTTCGGCGCCCCTGCGGTCCCGCCGCTTCCAGCCCTCGCCGCCCCTCCGGCCCCGCCGTTCTCAGGCCCCGTCGGCCTTGCGGCCCCGTCGCTCGGCTCCCAGGCGGGCGAAGTGGTCGATGAGTTCCGGGGCGTCCACGGCGGCGGGGTTGACGACCTGCCCGGCGGGCGCGCCCTGGAGCAGGCGCTTGACGGGCACCTCCAGCTTCTTGCCGGTGCGGGTGTGCGGGATGCCCGGTACGCCGAGGATCTCGTCGGGGACGTGGCGGGGCGAGGCACCGCTGCGTATCGCCTCCCTGATCTTCTCGCGCAGCGCGTCGTCCAGGGTGACCCCGGGGGCCGGGACCACGAACAGCGGCATCCAGTAGCCGCCGTCGGGTTCCTCCGCGCCGATGACGAGGGCTTCGGTGATCTCGGGGAGGCGTTCGACCACGTCGTGGATGTCGGCGCTGCCCAGCCGCACGCCGTTGCGGTTCAGCGTGCTGTCGGACCGGCCGTGGACGATCACCGAGCCGTGCCCCGTGACCGTGATCCAGTCGCCGTGCCGCCAGGTGCCGGGGTAGGAGGAGAAGTAGGCGTCGCGGTAGCGGCTGCCGTCGGGGTCGTTCCAGAAGTACAGCGGCATGGAGGGCATGGGCCGGGTGACGACCAGCTCGCCCACCTGGTCGGTGACCGGCCGCCCCTCGGTGTCGTACGCGGCCAGCGCCACGCCCAGGTGCGGCGCGGACAGTTCCCCGGCCCACACGGGTGTGTTGGGGGCGCTGCCGGCGAAGCCGGAGACCACGTCCGTGCCGCCGCTGGTGGACGCGAGCAGCACATGGCCGCCGACGTGGTCGCGGACCCAGGGGTAGGCGGAGGCCGGCAGGGTGGAGCCGGTGCAGCCGAGCACCCGGACGGACGACAGGTCGTGCCGGGACGGGTCGATACCGAACTTGGCCATTCCCAGCAGGTACTGGGGGCTGGTGCCGAAGACGGTCACCCGGTGCCGCGCGGCCAGCTCCCACAGCACGTCCGGTGCGGCGTGCGGCGCCGGGCTGCCGTCGTACGTGCACGTCGTCGCACCGGTCAGCAGCGTGGAGGCGACCAGGTTCCACATCATCCAGTGGGTGGTGGTGTACCACAGCAGGCGGTCGCCCGGGCCCAGGTCGGAGTGCAGGCCGAGGGTCTTCAGGTGCTCCAGCACGACACCGCCGTGGCCGTGCACGATGCCCTTGGGCAGGCCGGTGGTCCCGGAGGAGAACACCACCCACAGCGGGTGGTCGAACGGCACCGGCGTACAGGACAGTTCGGCGTCCTGGCCGGAGGCCTCCTCCCACGGCACCACCACGGACGGGTGGCCGGCTGCGGGCCAGGGCAGACCCACGTGGTCCACCAGCAGCGTGGCCTTCAGGGTCGGCAGGGACCGGGCCAGTTCGAGGGCGGCCTCGCGGCGGTCGTGGGTGGTGCCGTTGAAGAGGTAGCCGTCGGCGGCGATCAGAACGGTGGGTTCGAGCTGGGCGAACCGGTCGGCGGCGGCCTTCGGGGCGTAGTCCTGCCCGCACACGGACCACACGGCGCCCAGGCTCGCGGCGGCCAGGAACGCCACGATGGTGTGCGGGGTGTTGGGCAGGTATCCGACCACGCGGTCGCCCTGCCCCACACCGAGCCGGCGCAGGGTGGCGGCCACCGACGCGACCTGGGAACGCAGCCGCTTGCCGGTCACCTCGTACCCGGAGCCGGTCTCGTCGAGAGCGACGATCGCCACGCCGTCGTCCGTGAGACGACGCAGGGCGTGATGGGCGTAGTTGAGGGTGGCGCCCGGGAACCAGCGGGCCCCCGGCATGGTCTCCTCCGCCAGGACCCGCTCGTAGGGGGTGTCCGCATCGATGTCGAAGTACTCCCAGACCGCTTTCCAGAAGCCCTCCAGGTCGGTGACCGACCAGCGGTGCAGGGCGGCGTAGTCGGAGCCCTCCAGTCCGGCGCGGCGGGCGAAGTCCACGATGCGGCTGGCCGCTGCGGCCTCGGGATCGGGCGTGAAGAACGGCTCCGGGTACGGCGTGTTCATCGTGTGATGCTCCTCAACGGGCTCTGATCGAAGGCGCTTTGGGCGTGCACAGAATCTCATGCGGTGTACAGCCGGGCCGCCCGGTCGGCGGTACCGGTGAAGCCGTGGCCGCCGGAGGGGAGGGTGTGGTGGTCCACGGCCCGGCTGCCCTGGTCGCAGCGGAGGAACGCCATCGTCGGACCGCGGTCGCGCTGCCCGTCCGGGAACAGGACGTCGGACCGCGACCCGACCAGGGCGGTGACCACGACCACCGGGTTCCGAGTCGGTTCCCGCCGGGGCGACCGGACGAGGGCCGATGAGTTTCCGCGCGTCCGGGAGTCAGAGATCATGGACGGGGTGCTACGGCCGCGAGGTGATCGCGCACGCAGCCCCTGCTACCGCCGGCCACCGACACGAGATACCGAGGATCACAATGCGCACCCTGATCAGCACCGCCTTCGTCTCGCTCGACGGCGTCGTGGAGGCCCCCGGCGGCGAGCCCGGTTACCGGAACGCCGGGTGGACCTTCAAGGACATCGACTTCCTCCCCGAGGCGTTCGAGATAAAGGGCCGGGAGCAGAAGGAGGCCACCGCGATGCTCCTGGGCCGGGTCAGCTACCAGGCTTTCAGCCCGGTCTGGCCGGACATGGTGGACTTCGCCGACTACAAGGTGATGCCGAAGTACGTCGTCTCCACCACCCTCACCGAGGGCGACCTGGTCTCGAACTGGGGTGAGACCACGATCCTGCGCTCGCTCGACGAGGTCGCCGCCCTGAAGGAGACCGAGGGCGGCCCGATCATCGTCCACGGCAGCGCCGCGCTGAACCAGAGCCTTTCCGACGCCGGCCTGATCGACCGCTACCACCTGCTGGTCTTCCCGCTCCTGCTCGGCGCCGGCAAGCGGCTGTTCAGCACCACCGACAAGGACACCCAGAAGCTGAAGCTGGTCGAGCACGAGGTCTACGCCAACGGCCTGCAGAAGAACGTCTTCGACGTCGTACGCTGACCGGCTCTCCGCGGTCCCGGCCGCACAGGCCGGCCCCCGGCGCGGGGCCTTTGCTCCCGGCGCCTGAGCCCTTGCTCCCCGTGCTGAGCCCTTGCTCCCCGTGCTGAGCCTTTGCTCCCGGCGCCGAGCCCTTGCTCCCGGCGCCGGCCGCCGCGCCGCCCGGCGGACCGGCGAACACGGTGGGCCGGGTTCAGGACCGTCACGCGGCCATGGGCTGCGCGGCCGCGCGGGGCGCCTTCCTCCCGCGCGGCCGGGGGAGCGGGGTCACCGTTCGCTGCCCTCACCCAGGGCGCTGTCGGTGAAACCTCGCCCGTGGGCCGAGTGGCCCCGTGCGCGGGCGGGCGGTGGGGATCCGGCGTGCGGGCCGAGTGGCCTCGTGCGCGGACGCGAACAGTGCGACAGTGAAAACCGCCCCCCTGTGCTGCACGACGTGGCAGCCCCATGAAAGGCGGTGGGGACGATGACACTCCCGCTGGTCGTGGGCGTCGACGGATCGGACGCGTGTCTGCGCGCGGTCGACTGGGCCGTGGACGAGGCGGCCCGCCACGGACTACCCCTCAGGCTCGTCTACGCCTGCGTCTGGGAGCACTACGAGGGCACGGTGCCCGCCACCGGCGTCGAGCGCTCCTCCGAGCAGGTGCTGGCCGAGCGGATCGTCGCCTCCGCCGCCGACCGTGCCGAGCGGCGCAATCCGGATGTGAAGGCCACCACGGACATCCTCCCGGAAGATGCCGCGGACGCCTTGGTGCGCGCGGGCGAGGGCGCGTTCGCCTTGGTCACCGGCTCGCGGGAGCGAGGCCGGGTCAAGGGGCTGCTGCTCGGCTCGGTGGGACTCGCCGTCGCGTCCCGGGCGCACTGCCCGGTGGTGGTGGTCCGGGGCGACCACGCGGGCGTCAGCGGCACGCACGGGCGCATCCTGCTCGGTCCGGAGGAGGCCGACACCGGCGCCGAGGCCGCCCGGTTCGCCTTCCGCGAGGCCGACGCGCGGGACTGCGCCCTGGACGTCGTCCGCACCGGGCACCACTCCGCCCACCAGACGGGCGGCGGTCGCCCGCGGGCCGAGGAGCCGGCTGACGCGCGGGCCCCGGCATCGCTGGAGGACTCGATCGACTCCATGATTGCCCGGTATCCGCGGGTACGCACGCACCGCTCCGTACACGAGGGGCCGGCCGGCCGGATCCTCGTGCACCTGTCGGCAGCCGCCGACCTCGTCGTCGTCGGCGTCCGACGCGGGACGGGCCGTCTCGGCCCCCGGATCGGCAAGGCGGTCCCCGCGCTGCTGCACCACGCACAGTGCCCGGTGGCGGTCGTACCGAGCGGGCGTGAGCGCCTGTGACGCCGATGGCTCACCGAACCTCCGCATGGGTCGCGCGACGGCGGCACCGCGTGCAGCGTGGTAGCGAGGGGACGACGGGGCGGGAGAGCGGCAGGAGAGGTGGGAGACATGGATACGGATGTCACCGAGCCCCGGGTGGTGGTCGGTGTCGACGGGTCACCGTCCTCGTACGAGGCACTGCGCTGGGCCGTACGCTACGCGGGCCTGGTCGGCGGCGGCGTGGAGGCGGTCGCGGTGTGGGAGCTGCCGGGGCTGTACGGCTGGTCGGGGCCCGCCGTCGACATGGACGTCGACGAGGAGGAGACCCGGCAGAAGATGAGCCGGGAGCTGACCGAGGTGCTCGGCGCGGACAGCGCCGGCTCCGTCCGCACCCACGTGGTGCACGGCAACCCCGCCGACGTACTGCTGCGGGCGGCCGAAGGAGCCGAAGCGCTGGTCGTCGGCAGCAGGGGCAGGGGCGGATTCGCCCGCGCCCTGCTCGGCTCGGTCAGCCAGCACGTGTCGCAGCACGCCCGCTGTCCGGTCGTCATCGTGCGCTGCGAGGAGAAGTGACCGCGGGCCGTTCGCCGGGGGCCGCCCGCTTCACGGGTGGCCGGCACCGAGGTCGTGTGAGATCGCGCGGGCACAGGTCCTGAGCGAGGAGACCAGTCGGTCGCGCGCCGCCGTGTCCTCGTCGATCCGCGCGGCGAGCGCGGACACGCTCAGCGCGGCCACGGTCGCCCGGTACCGGTCGCGGACGGGCGCGGCGACCGACACCATGCCGGCGCGGTCCGGGTCGGGCGCGCAGGCCCAGCCCCGCTCCCGGGCGGCCCGCACCAGGTCGGGCGAGCCGGCCGACGTGCCGGCCGGACCGGAGCGGTGGACCGCCAGCACCGTACCCAGCGCGGTCCCCTCGACGGGCACCACCCGTCCGGTGTCCAGGACCCGCCGCGTGTCGTCGCACCGCAGGACGTGATGGACGATCAGCACGCCCGCCGGGTGCGGCACTCCCACGTGCACGGCTTCCCCCGTGACCCTGGCCAGGTCGTCCGCCCAGGCCAGGGCACGCGCGCGTAACTCGTGGCCGCGGAGCCAACTGCCGCCCAGCCGCACCAGTTCGGGACCCAGTCCGTAGGTGCCGGACTCCGCGTCGTGGGCGACCAGGCCCTTCTGTTCGAGCGTGTGCAGGATCCCGTGGACGGTGCTCTTCGGCAGCCCGAGGGCGCAGGCGGTGTCGGTCAGGCCGAACCGTCCCGTCCCGGTGGCGAACAACCGCAGGACCGCCGCGGCACGGGACAGGGACTGGATGGGACGGGACATGCGGCGGCCTCCTTCGACTCCGACGGCACCGACGGCAGCGAGGATGAGTGTGTCATGCATTCACCAGGCTGAGGAGAGTGCGGGACGGGTTGCGCAAGAGATGTCCCGGAAGACGTGAATCTCCGCATGACCTCCGCTTGTAAGGCTTCTGTAAGCGAGGGATCAGATGGTTGTCCGGGCGAGGGATCGCGGGTCCGCCGAAATTCTTCGGTGCCGGGCCGTTGCGTTCGCGGCCGTCGTCCGGAGAGGATGGCGGAGATCTTCCCGGGTGACGGTAGGTGTGTGCTGTGGCGAGCGCAGGGGCGGCCGAGCTACTGCTGGGCGGCATAGTCGTGTTGGGTGCGTCGGTGCAATGGCTCACCGGCATGGGCTTCGCACTCATCGCCGTGCCCGCGCTCGTTCTGGTGCTCGGGACGGCACAGGGCGTCGTGCTCGCGAATTGCGTGGCCGGAGTCATCAGTGTCGTCGGCCTCGCCGCCGGATGGCGGCAGGTTCGGATCGGCGCCATGATTCCCCTGGTCATCGCCTCGGCGTGCACGGTTCCCGCAGGTTCGTGGGTGGCCGCCCGACTTCCCGAACCCGTACTGCTGGCCGGTATCGGAATGCTGGTGACGCTGGCCGTCGCTTTCGTCATGGGAGGCGTACGCATACCGGCTCTGGCCGGTACCAAAGGCGCGGTGACCGCGGGTGCCATGGGTGGGTTCATGAATTCCGCCGCCGGCGTCGGCGGGCCGCCGTATTCGCTGTACGCGGTGAATGCGGGGTGGTCGGTCCGGGAATTCGTGCCGAACGCGCAATTTTACGGAATCATGGTCAACGTCTTCTCGGTGGCCGCCAACGGCGTGCCCCGGCTGAGCGGGCCGGCCTGGTCGGTGGCCGCGGCCGCCATGGTGACGGGCGCCCTCCTCGGCAGGGCGCTCGCGCCGAGGGTCCCCGAGCGGTGGGTGCGTCGCCTCATCTTCGCCCTGGCCCTGACCGGCGGCCTCTCCGTCCTGGTCAAGGGCCTGGAGGGCATGCTGTGACGCCCTGCCCGTGCCCGTCGGCCGCCCCCGAGCGGGGGCCTGGCCCGCGGCGGCGAAGACCGCCCGGTGACGGCCGGCCGGCGTGCGCGCCCCGTCCACGGGCGGCCGGCCCGCCGCCACGGCCGGCGGTCACCGGCGCCTAGCCGGCGGTCACCGGGGCCTGGGCGAGCGGTTCGCCGTGCTCCAGGTACGCGGTCGTTCGCGCGGCACGCGCGGGCACCGCCGCCTCGATGCGCTTGATGAGCCGGAGCATGAGCATCTCGGGATCCGACGTACGCTCCGGCTCGTAGAAGTCGAAAGCACTCGTCGATTCCGGATTGAGCTGGATCCGGGCCTGTGTCGCCGCGTCCAGGACCGTCCCCTCGAAAACGAAAACGATCTTCTCGTCGTCGCCGGAAGGGGCCCAGTCGACCACAAGGAGGCGACCTACCGGTACATCGATTCCGAGTTCTTCCCTGACCTTGCGTACGGCGGTTTCGTAAGGAGTCTCCCCGGGCGGGACATAACCGCCCGGAATGCCGAGGAATTTGTCGTCGCGGTTGGTCGGTTGAACGAGCATGATGCGACCCTGCTCGTCGAAGAAAAGGACGCCTGCGGCAGCGCGGGCGCGAGCTGTCGATGAATTGCTCTGTGAATCGGCCACGCCGGGAATCGTCCGTCCGGCGGCGTGCTCGTGTCAAGGGGTTGCTAACCCGTGAAGAAACTGTGCGGACGAGGTCCGTGATGGGCCGGAGGAGAAGCGCGTCCGAAGCGCGTCACGCAGAAATTAATGCGTTGACGTGATCGAAAGCGCTGTGATAGCAAAAGATCGCGGAAACGCGCCACGAATCGACGGGGGTCGCCAACAGTGATAGTGGATTCGCACGTGCACATCATCGCGGAGGATGCCTCTCGCTATCCGTCGATTCTCCGCGGCGGAGACGAGAACGCCTGGTACAGCACTCATCCCGTCACTGCGGAGGAATTGCTGGCGCTCATGGACGAAGGGGGCGTCGCGTGGACGATCCTCGTTCAGCCGATCCAGGTCTACGGCAGTGACAACAGCTACCTCGCCGACAGCTGTGCGGCCCACCCCGACCGGCTGCGCGGCGTGGCCGTCGTCGACATCGGCGAACCGGCCGCGTCGCGCGCCGCCCTCCACCGGATGGTCCGCGAACAGCAACTGGCGGGCGTACGGCTGAACCTGGCGACCGGATCCGGGACCATCGATCCCCGCTGCCACCCCTTGCTGGAGAGCGCGGAGGAACTCGGCCTCCCGGTCCTGGTGCGGGTCACCCCCGAGCAGCTGCCGCAGGTGCCCGCCCTGGCCAAACGGTTCCCCGGGGTCGACCTGATCCTGGACCACTGCGGCTTCGTCGACTTCGGCGACGGCCCCGGCGGCAGGGGCGCGGCACCTCTGTTCGACGTCGGAGCCCACGACAACCTCTACGTGAAGGTCTCCACCATGAACCTGTACGGCGTGGGTGCCGACGCCGACCCCGCGCCGCTCCTGCGGGAGCTGGGCCGGTGCTTCGGGACGGACCGCCTCGTCTGGGGCTCCGACTACCCGCACACCCACGACCGCGGCTACGCCGGACTCGTCGACTACGCCCGGGAGGTGGCCGGCGCGCTGCCCGGGGAGGGCGCCGCGGACTACCTCGGACGGACCGCCGCGAAGCTGTGGTGTCCGCCGCCCGGGTCGCCGGCCGGCCGCTGACATGGCGACGGAAGCCGGGCAACCGGGCGTGACACGGAAGGACGGGGCAGTGGCGGCAGACACACACGGTGTCGGGATCACCGTCGTCGGATTCGGCAACGCGGGCAGACAGCACGTCGCCGCCGTACAGGCGCTGCACGGCGTACGGCTGGCCGGCGTCGTGGAGACCGACCCGGCGGCCGCACGACGCGCCCGCGAGGCGGGCCTGCCCGTGCGCCCCCTGGGGGAGGCGCTGGCCGACCCGGGGGTGGACGCGGTCGCGGTCTGCCTGCCGCCGGGCGGCCGGCCACCCGTCGTCGCGGACGCCGTGGCCGCGGGCAAACACCTGGTCGTCGAGAAACTGCCGGCCCGCTCACCTGCGGAACTCGACGGGATCCTCGCCGCCGCGGACCGCGCGGACCTGTTCAGCACGGTGATGTTCCAGCACCGCTTCGCCCTGCCGGACCAGCTGCGGACCAAGGCGCCGGAACGGTTCGCGGACGCGGTGGGCAGCCTGCTGATCTCCCGTCCGCGCTCGGACGACCACTACCGGGAGGGCTGGCGGGCCGAGCCCGAGGCGGCCGTGGGCGGGGTCAGCGTCCACCTCGGGGCCCACTACCTCGACCTGGCCTGCCAGTTGCTCGGCGAACCCGTCGCGGTCACCTGCCTGTCCAGGACGGACGCCGCCGCGGGCATCGACACGGAACTGTCCGGCCACATCGCCTTCCGCTCCGGCGCGCGGCTCACCGTGACCGTGACCTGCCGGGCGGCGGCCCGCTTCGAACAGCTCACCGTGCTGGGGCGGCAGGACTGGGTGGAGGTGCGGGCGGGCGCCACGACGGGCGAACTCGACGGCCGGCCGCTCACCGCACCCGCCCGCCCGGCGGCCGAGCTGCGCCAGGACGTCTACCGCGAGCTCGCCGGCGCGCTGCGCGGCGGCCCGGCCCCGGACCTGTCCCGGCTCGACCGCAGCACCGGAGTGGTCGCGGTCCTCGACGGCCTGCTCCACTCCCGCGTCGGTACGACCCGCCGGGTGGCCGCATGACCGGCACCCGCGCCACGCCCTCCTCCAGCCTCCGCCACCCGCCCCTCGGCTACTCCTCCGGCACCCTGCCCGGGGCCGGCCCCGAGGAACTGGCCCGCGCGGTGCTCGGCGCCGGCGGGACCGGTGTGGACCTGCGCATCGGCAAGGGCCACGGCTGGGAACGGGACGGCGTACGGCCGGGCATCGACCGCATCCTGCGGACCGGCGCCGACGTCTTCTTCGTCGGTGTCGGCTGGCACCTCGGCGACCCCGCGCGCTGGCCCGTCGGCGAGGAGGCGGTGCCCGCCGAATACCCGGTCAAGGTCTTCTGCGTCCAACGCCCCGACCCGGCCCTGGTGACCGAGCAGCTCGCCGCCGCCGCCGAGGCCGGCCTGCGGCCGTGGGTGGAGACCCACGCGGGCGGCCCCGACACCGCCGGCCTCATCGATCTCGCGGACCGCACCGGCGTCGGCGTCCTGGTCGACCTCCTCGGCCTGGCCGAGATCGGCGGCGCCGACCGCGCCCAGCTGCGGGCCCTGGCCCCGTTCGTGCGGGCGGCGCAGGTCAAAGGCGTCCTGCGCACTCCGCAGGGCACCCGGCACCGCCCGCTGGCCCCGCACGACCTGTCCGACCTGTCGTACCTGCTCGGCCTCGGCCCGCTGCACGCCGTGACCGTCGAGTCGCGCGCCGGCACCCCGGACGCCGACCTCGCCGTGCTCGCCGCCGAGCTGGCCTCGCCCGCCGCCGAGCGGGCTCCGGGCGCCACCGAGTCGGCCTCGCCCGCCGCCGAGCGGGCTCCGCGCAGCACCGAGTCGGCCTCGCCCGCCGGATCCGGCACCCCCCGGCGGGCCGCGCCTGCGGACACAGGCCCCGACACCACGCGACCGCCCCTCCCGGGCGCCATCCGCCCGGGAACGCCGTCCGGCCGGCAGCCGGCCGCCCCGACGTACCCGACCGAGCCAGGAGCCGCTCACTCATGAAACTCGCCGTCATAGGTGACGAGTTGTCCCAGAACCCGGTCCTGGTGGCCGACACCGCCGCCCAGCTCGGCTTCGCCGGGGTCGAGGTGCGGTCGTACGACGAAACACCGCCCCACGAGCTGACCGACGACCAGATCGACCACCACCGCCGGCTCCTCGACGAGCGCGGACTGGCCGTCGCCGGCTTCGCGCCGCCGATCTTCAAGGGCCCGCTGCCCACCACGGACGACCAACTCGCCGAGGCCCGCCGGGTACTGGTGGACTCCTGCCGGCGCGCGGTGCGCCTCGGGGCGCCGCACGCCCGCATATTCAGCTTCTTCACGGACACCGAACACGCCCCCGAGCCGCGGCGGGCGGCCGAGGCCGTCGCCGCTCTCCTCGAGGGCGTGGACCCGGGCCTCCCCCTGGTCCTGGAGACCGAGTCCCGCAGCAACACCCCGCACATGCGGGAGGTCCTCGACTTCCTGGACGCGCTGGGCCGGGACGACATCGGCGTGCTCTGGGACCCCGCCAACGCCGTACGCGGCGGCTGGGGCCCCGTGCGCTACCCCTCGGACTACCTGATGGGCCGCCACCTCATCAGGCACGTGCACGTCAAAGACCCGGACGGCACCAACGGCTATGTCCGGCTGGGCGACGGGGACCTGGACTGGCCGACGATGCTCGCCCGCCTGGCCGACGACGGCTACACCGGCTTCCTCAGCCTCGAGACCCACTGGCGCCACGGCCGGGTCCTCTCGCCCGTCAACCGCGACCGTCCCTGGGGCGAGGACTTCTCCCGGGACGGCTTCGCGGCCAGCGTCGAGTGCATGCAGCTGCTGCGGGCCTTGTGCGACCGGCTCCCCCGGGAACTGCTGGAGACCTCATGAGCCCGGCCGCGCCCCCGGTGGTGCTGCTCGGCGCCCAACGCTCGGGAACCACCGCCCTCGCCGGTGTCCTCGACGAGGCCTTCGCCGACGTCGGCGGCACGTTCACCATCAACGGCAAACTGCCCTACCTGCTGCACCGCTGGTGCAGCCGGACGGACGTGACCGGCCGGCACCTGCGGGTGGACGAGATCCTGCACGCCCTGCACCGCAAGCCGCCCTACGGCCGGCACAGCGAGCGCTGGCTGGAGAACGTGGAGAAGGTCCTGCGCACGGCGGCCGCCGACGTGGCCGACGGCCGCGTCACCGACGCGGCGGCCCTGCGCAGACACCTGGTACGGGAGGCGTACGCGGGCGCCACCCGCTACGGCGACAAGTACAACGAGTACCTGCTGGAACTCGACGGGCTCGCCGACACCCTGCCCGACGCCCACTGGGTGCTCCTCGTGCGCCACCCGGCCGCCGTGGCCCGCTCCATGCTGAGGTGGACCGGCGACCGGCCGTGGCGGCCCGGCACCTGGCGGGACGCGCTGGAGAAGTGGGCCGCCTGGCACCAGCAGTGGCTGGCGCATCCCGCCACGCGCGACCCCGCCCGCGCCACCGTCGTGGAATACGGCCGTGTCTGCGCCGGCGAGGACCTGGGCCGGCTGTCCCGGGCGATCGGACTGGACCTGTCGCCGTACGCGCCGCAGCTCACCGAACGGGCCGGCGAGCCCGAGCAGGAGCCGCTGCCCGAGCACATCACCCGCCTGTGGCAGACGCTGCTGGGCCTGCGCACCCCGTGACCCGCCGGGCCGACGCCACCGACCAGCCGAGGGAGATTCCATGAGCACAAGGGGAGCGTGGGGACGGGCCGTCCTGAGCCGCGCGGGCGTGCCGGACGCACCCGCGGCGAAGCGCTGGGCCCTGGTCGCGATCGTGGACGCCGTCGGCACCGGCATGTTCCTGCCGATCTCGGTCCTCTACTTCACGGTCGTGGTCGGCCTGAGCGCCGGCTCCGTCGGAGCCGGCCTCGGCATCGCCGGACTCGTCGGCAGCCTCGCCACCCCCTTGTCCGGCACGCTGATCGACCGGTTCGGCGCGCGCAAGGTGGTGGTCTCCTGCTGGGCGGCGGGCGCGGCGGCGTACGCCGGTTTCCTCGGCGTCCGCGACTGGGCCGGTCTCGTCGTCGTGGCGAGCGTCGCCCACGCCGCGGACCGCATGGTCAACCCGGCCCGGAAGGTCTTCCTCACCACCATCGCCGACGCCGAGGACCAGGTCCCCCTCATGGCCTTCCAACGGGCCGTGCTCAACGTCGGGTTCGGCATCGGCGGCCTGGCCACCGCGGCCGTCCTGGCCCTCGGCTCGCACACCGGCTACCACGCGGTGCTGGTGGTCAACGCCGTCTCCTACACGGGGGCCATCGCCCTCGTCCTCACCATCCCCGTCATCCGTCCCGTGCGGCCCGCGCACACCGGCGAGCCGGGCGGCCCACGCGCCGGCTACCGGCAGGTGCTGGCCGACCGGCGCTACACGAGCCTCGCGGTGCTCAACGTCCTCGTCCTGATGTACTCGACCGCGTTCACCATCGGCATGCCACTGTGGGTGTACGAGTACACCAGCGCCCCCGCAGGACTCGTCGGCCTGCTGTTCACCTTCAACACCGTGCTCGTCGTGCTGCTGCAGATGCGCACGGCCAAGAGCTGCACCTCGCCCGCCCAGGCGCCGCGCGTCTACCGGGCGGCCGCGCTGCTGTTCGTCCTCGCCGCGCTCGGATACTGGGCGGCGCACCGCTCCGGCGACACCACGGCGCTGGTGATCGGTCTGCTGGTGCTGGCGGTCCTCGCCCACACCCTGACCGAGCTCTTCGGCGCGGTCGGGGAGTGGACGGTGTCCATGAGCCTGGCACCGGAGCGGCTGCGCGGCCGCTACCTGTCCCTGTTCGGGCTGAGTCTGGCCGCCCAGGAAGCGGTCGGGCCGGTGCTGGTCACCACCCTCGTCGCCGCCGACGCGGACCTGGCCTGGTTCGCCCTGGCCGCCCTGCTCGCCGTCGGCTGCCTGGCGTCGGCGCGGCTGGTGCGCACGGCGGCCGGACCGGACACCGCGCAGCCCCCCGCCGCCTCCCCGACCGAGTCCGAGAGCGCCACCCCTCCCGCGAGTTGAGCGCCACCGCCGGCTCACGGCCGGTACGCGAGACCGTAAGGAAAGGACCCAGTTCACCATGACGGAATCCGTCGACTCCGGCCCGGACGCCCTCGCCGGGCTGCTCTCGGACGTGTGGCAGGCCGCCCTGGGCAAGCCCCCGTCCAGCCGGGACGCCGACTTCTTCGCCGCCGGCGGGGACTCGCTGCTGATGGTGCGCAGCGTCACCCAGCTGCGCAAGGCCGGCTACGCCGCCGGTCCCGCCGACTTCCTGCACGGCCGTACCTTCGGCGGCATCCTCGCCCGCCTGCACGCGGACAACTCGACCGCGAGCCGGGCACCGCAGGCGCCCTCCGCCGGACCCGTGCCCCTGCTGCCCTGCCAGTCGCGCTGGATCTCCAACGCCTTCACGGACCCCGACCACTTCGGCTTCGTCTGGGTCTTCGACGTGCCCGAGACCACACCCGGCGGCGACAAGGTCGACGCCGAGCGGATCGAGGCCGCCGTACGCCGGCTCAGCGACCGGCACGAGGCGCTGCGCACCCGCTACCTGCTGGACGGCCCCGACGGCCCGGCCGCCGAGGTCCTCGCGCGGGCACCGGACGGACAGTTCACCACCGTGGACACCGACGACAGCCGGCTCGCCGAGGCGTTCGAGGAGGCGGTGCGCGGCCACCGCCTCGCCGAGGGCCGCGTGTTCAACGCCCTGTGGCTGCCCCGGCAGCGCTACCTCCAGATCGCCGTGCACCACCTCACCCTCGACGGCTACTCCCTGACGATGCTGGCCGACGAACTGGAGGACGCGCTGACCGGCCGCGATCCCGGGCGGCCCGCCGCCCAGCCCCGTGACCTCGCCGCCGACCTGGCCGGCTGGCTCGCGTCCCCGCGGGCCGAGGAGGACGCGGCGCGCTGGGCCGCGCTCGGCCTGCCGGACGTGCCCGCGGTGCCCACCGACTCCGGCGGGCCGGGAACGCTGGCGACCTCCACCGCCGTCACGGCAGGGCTGGACGAACGGCACACCGCCGCCCTCCAGACGGCGGCCGGGCGGCTCGGACACCCGGTCGGGCTGCTCGTCCTGGCCGCCGTCGCCCGGTCCGTGGCCGAGCGGTTCGGCCTGCCCGCCGTCAGCGTGGACACGTACCACCACGGCCGGGACGGCGTCCCCGGCGGCCACGACATCACCAGCGCACTCGGCTACCTCCAGTCCACCTACCCCGTGGTCATCCACTCCGGGCCGCGCGCCTCCTGGCGGACCGACGCCCTCGCCGACCTCGCGGCCGTCCCCCGGCACACGTTCGGCTTCGACGCACTGCGCCACGCGGGGGACCGGCTGCCGGCCGGTGGCACGCAGGGCTCCGACGCCCTGCGCGGCAGCGGTATCCGGCTCAACTTCCGCAGCCGCATCAACCAGGTCAACGACCGGGTGGGCCGCTGGCTGCGCCCGGCCGACACCGCGGGCGGCAGCCGACGGTCGGCGCGGCAGAGCGAACCGTGGGTGCTCAACGTGGAGGGCGACGTGGTCGCCGACCGGCTCGTGCTGACCATCCGGTACAGCACGGACCACTACACCGAGGAAACGGTACGGCAGCTGCTGGACGGGGCGACGGCGCTGCTGCCGGAACTCGCCGGCGGCGACCCCGTCCCGGCCGACGGGGGTACGCCCCGATGACCGGGCCCACCGCCGCACCCGGCTTCGCGACCCTGCTGCCGCTGGCCGCCGGCGCGCTGGGCCTGCCGCCCGCCGAGGTACGCGAGCGGTCCGAGCGCCTGTCCTTCACCGCCCTGGGCGGCTCCTCCCTCCAGGCCCTGCGTCTCGTCGGCGACGCCGCCCGGGCCGGCGCCGACCTGCCCCTGCACCGGATTCTCGGCCGGGAACCCGTCGCCGCGGTGCTGCGCGCCGCCGGCCCGCCGCCCCCGGCCGCACCCCCGCCCGACCCCGCCGAGCCGGCCGCCGGACGCGCCGCGCTGCCCGGGCAGACCGGCATGCTCGGCGTCGAGGACCTCGCCCCCGGCGCCGCCTACCACCTGCTGTTCACCGCCGAGGTGGACGGCGCCCCCGCCTCCGCTGTGCCCGCCGCGCTGACCGCACTGGTCGAGCGGCACGAGGGCCTGCGCACCGTGTTCCTGCCGGCCGACCCCGAGACCGGCAGGGTCGGCCGCCGGATCGTCCCGTACGCCAGGCCCGTCATCCGGCACCAGAACCTGCGGATCTCCGACGGCACCGACCCCGTCGCCGTCGTGCACACGCAGCTGGCGGGGGCCGGCACGGCTCTGCTGCGCCCCTACGAACGGCCCCCGGTCCACTTCACCGTGACCCGCGTGACCCGGAGCGGCGCCGCCGACCGCCTGCTGGTGTCCGTCCTGGCCCACCACGCGCTGCTGGACGCCTGGTCGTTCGGCGTCCTCTTCGACGAACTGGCGGCCCTGCTCGCCGGACAGGCCCCGCCCGCCCCCGCCCCCAGCCCGGAGAGCGTGCTCGCCGCCCACCGGGCCCGCACCGCCACGCCCGCCTGGCAGGAGACGCTGCGCGACCGGGCCGACCGCCTGCGTTCGGTGCCCCACGTGCTCGAACTGCCCGGCGACGTCCGGCGTCCCGCCCGCTGGGAGGTGGTCGGCGAGCGGCTGCCCGCCGCCCTCGGCCCGGCCGCGGCCCGCGCCTGGCGCGACCTGGCCCGCGCCACCGGCACCACCGGCACCGCCGTACTGCTGGCCGCCTACGCCCTGGTCCTGGCCCGGCGCAGCGGCGCCCGGGAACTCCTCGTCGGCGTGCCCGTCGCGGGCCGCCGCGACCCCGCCCTGCACGGCGTGCTCGCCCCCTGCTCCAACCTCGTCCCCGTGGCTTGCGTCCCGGACGACACCGCGACCGTCACCGAGTACGTCACAGCCGTCGCCGACGCGCTCGCGGACGCCGTGGCCGCCTCCGACGTCCCCGTCGAGGACCTCGTACCGGCCCTCGGCGTGCCGCACGACCGCCGGCGCAACCCGCTCGTGCAGTTCGTCCTCGGCGCGCACGACGACCTGGTACCGGAACGGGTACGGCGGGGCGGGGTCACCCTCCGCCTGCACGAAGGGCACTGCCACGGCGCCCCGTTCGACGCCACCCTCTACGTCCAGCGCACGGGCGACGAGCCGCGACTGGTCCTCGAGTACGCGCACGGCGCCTTCCTGCCCGACGAGGCCCACGACCTGCTGGACGCGGTCGAGTGGACCCTGCAGGAACTGGCCGGGCGGCCCGCCGGGCCGCTCGCCGGGGTCCGGACCATATCCCCCGCCCAGCAGGCCCGGCTCGACGCGCTGCGCACCGGGCCCGCGCTGCCGCCGGAGGTCGCCGACAGCGACCTGTGGTCCCTGGTGCTGGCCACCGCCCGCGCCCACCCCGACGCCCCGGCCGTCCGGGACGGGGACACCACGCTCACCTACACGGAGCTGGTCCGGGCCGTGACCGCCCAGGCCGCCGCACTCACCGAGGCCGGCGTCACCGACGGCGACCCGGTGCTGCTGGCCCTGGAGCGCGGCGCCCAGGAGATCGTCGCCGTACTGTCCGTCCTCGCCGTCGGCGCCCACTACGTCGCCATCGACCCGGGCACCCCCGACGAACGGCTGCGCACGCTCCTGCGGGTCCTGCCCCCCGCGGCCGTCCTCGCCGGCAGCGATCCGGCGAGCGCCGCGTTCGCCCGGCGGGCCGAGAGCGCCTGCCCGCGCGCGGTACGCCGTCTCGCGGCCGCCGACGCCCGTCCCGCGTCCCGCGAGCGGCGGCCCGAGGTGCGGCCGCCCGCCCCGCGCGGCGACCGGGTGGCCTACACGGCCTTCACCTCGGGCTCGACCGGGCTGCCCAAGGCGGTGCGGGTGCCGCACCGGGCCGTGGCGCGGCTGGTGTGGCCCTCGCCCGGCCGGGTCGTCTCCTGCGGCCCCGGACGGCGGATGCTGAGGCTCGCTCCGCTCGCCTTCGACGCCTCCACCCTGGAGGTCTTCGCCCCGCTGGTCGCCGGGGGCTGCGTCGAGGTCCATCCGCCCGGCCTGGTCACCCCGGCGGAGCTGGCCCGCTTCCTGCTGGAACGCGAGGTCGACGTGCTGTGGCTGACGGCGGGGCTCTTCCGGCTCATGGCCGACTTCGCGCCGCACGGCTTCGCCCGCGCCTCGCACGTCCTCGCCGGCGGTGACGTGGTGCCGCCCGAGCAGGTGCGCGACCTGCTCACCCGGTACCCGGGCCTGCGCGTCACCAACGGCTACGGCCCCACGGAGAACACCACGTTCAGCACCGTGGCCCACTTCGACGACCCTTCCGAGGCGATCGGCCCACTGCCCATCGGCACCCCCCTGCCCGGCAGCGGAGCGCTGGTCCTCGACGCGTCGGGACGGCCGGTGCCGCCCGGCGGCACCGGCGAGCTGTACGTCACCGGGCTGGGCCTCGCGCTGGACTACGCGGGCGACGCCGAACGCACGGCGGACTCCTTCCGCGTGGTCCCGGCCGCGGGCGAGCGCGCCTACCGCACCGGTGACCTCGTCCGGCTGACCGGTACCGGGCAGCTGCGCTTCCTCGGCCGCGCGGACCGGCAGGTGAAGATCCGGGGCTACCGGGTGGAACTGGACGAGATCCGTCTCGCGCTGGCCGCACAGCCCGGTGTGAAGGACGCCGCGGTCGTCGCCGTCGGCCCGGACGCGGCACAGCGGCGCCTGGTGGCCGGTGTCGTACCCGACGGCCCGTCCGGCCCGTCCGCGTCGGAACTGGCCGCCCGCCTCTCCCGCATCCTGCCGGGCTACTGCGTCCCCGCCCTGTGGTCGGTGCTCGACACGATCCCGCTGACCACCAACGGGAAGGTGGACGCGGAGGCCGTCGCGGCCGGGGCACGGCCGTTGGACGAGGAGCGGCCACCCACGGCACCGGAACCGGGCCCGCCGGCTCCCTCGCCCGAGCGGTCCTCCGGGGCCACGGCGGCTTCGGCGACCGACGCGCCCGCCGGGGCCGGGGAGTCCGCCGGGTCCGAGGCGGCTTGGGGGTCCGAGGCGGCATCGGGGCCGGAGGCGGCCGGGGGGCCCGGGGAGGCTGCCGCACCCGAGGCGGCTCCCCGGTCCCAGGCGTCTTCCGGATCCGAGGCGTCCGCCCGTCCCGACGCGGCTTCCGGACCCCGCGCGTCCGCCGCTCCCGGGTCGGCTGCCGTTCCCGAGTCGGCTGCCGCGGTGGGGCCGGCCCGCACCGCCGACCCGGCCCCGGACCCCGCCGCCGCTCTCGCCCGGCTCGCCTGGACGAAGGCGCTCGGTCGTCCGCCCTCCGGGCCGGACGCGGAGTTCTTCCGCTCCGGCGGCGACTCCCTGGCCTTCGCCCGTCTGCTGGCCTGGCTCACCAGGGAGCACGGAGTGCGTGTCGCCCCCCGGGAGCTGTACGCCTCGCCCACCTTCCGCACGCTGTCCGAACTCATCCGCCCCGAGCTCACCACGGTGGGAGGCCGCCCGTCATGACGACATTCGCCCTGCCGGAGGAACACCCCGAGAATCCGGCACGCACCGTACTCGTCGTCCCGCACGCCGGCGGCGGCTCCGCGACCGCCAACCCGCTGCGGGCCGCCCTCCCGGAGAACTGGCTGGTGGCAGGCGTCGCCTTCGGCGGCCGGGAGTCCCGCTTCCTCGACGAACCCCCCTCCCGGCTGGCCGACATGGTCGGGGACACCGTCGCCGCAGCGACCGAGGCCGCGGCCCTCACCGGCGCCGCCCCCGTCCTGCTGGGCCAGTGCTCCGGCGCCCTCGTCGCCTGGCTGGCCACGATCGAGCTGGCCGGGCGGGGCACGACCGTGCCGGGACTCGTCCTGGTGTCCCGGTCGGCTCCCTCCTGGCCCGGCGACCTGCCGGACGCCACCGCCCCAGACGCCGAGTTCATCCGTCAGGTGATCGCCATGGGAAGCGTCCCGGAGGAGATCGCCGACATGCCCGAGCTGCTCGAACTGCTGCTGCCCTCCCTGAGAGCCGACTTCACCGCCCTCGCCGAGTGGCTGCCCGAGCGGACCGACCCGGCGATGACCTCGCCCGCTCCCGCCCTGGCGCTCCACGCCCCCGACGACGCGGGCTGCCCGGTCGACTCCGTGGAGGCATGGCGCGGCAGCGTCTTGGCCCTGGACATCGCTCCCGTGAAGGGGGGCCACCTGCTGCTGGCCACCAACCCCGTCGGCGTCGCCGCCGCGCTCACCGCCTGGCTGCCGCCGACCGCTCCGGAGGGGGACCACCGTGCTGGAACTGTCTGACGTCGTACTGGCCCTGGGACCGGACGGAGGAGAACGCGTCCTGCTGCGCGGCGCCGACCTGCGCGTCGCCGAGGGCGAGACGGTGCTGGTCACCGGTCTCGACGCCCCGGCCCGGCGGAGCCTCACCGCGCTGCTCACCGGCCGCCTGCGCCCCCGCTACGGCACGGTCCGGGCGGCCCGCGCCCGGACCGCCACCCTCGGCGCGCGCCCCCGCGCGGGGGAGACGCTCGTCCTGGACGCCGGCGACCGTCCGGCCGGGACGGGGACCGGCCCGGCCCTCCCGAACGGGCCGGGCGCCGCCGTCCTGGTGCTCGGCGGCCCCGGCTGGACGTCGGCGCCGGTCCCGGGCGACCACCGCACGCTGGCCCTCCAGGGCGGCCGCTTCCTGGCCGAGCCGCGGCGGCCCGCGCCCCCGCCGGCCGTGCGCATGACCCTGGACGAGGTACGGCGGCGCACCCACCGCTCCCTCACCGAGGCCGGCACCGGCGCCGCCACCGCTTCCCTCGTCGCCGACGTCCTCGTCGACGCCGACCGGCGCGGCCACGCCTCGCACGGTGTCGCCCTGCTGCCGACCTATCTGCGGCGGATCGCGGACGGCGGCATCGTCGCCGCCGCCGAACCCCGGCTCACCCCCGTCACGTCCACGCTGGCCTCGGTCGACGCGGGCGGCGGGTTCGGCCAGCCGGCCGCCGACCTGGCCGCCCGCTGGTGCGCCGGCACCGCCGCCGAGCACGGCCTGGCCGCCGTCGCCGTGCACACCAACAACCACGTGGGCATGCTCGCCGCCTACCGCCGGCCCTTCCAGGAGCACGGCGTGGCCGGCCTGCTGCTCAACATCTCGGCACCCTCCGTGGCCGCGCCGGGCGCCCGCCGCCCCACCCTCGGCAGCAATGCCGTCTGCCTGGTCACCCCCACGCCGGCCGAAGAGCCGTTCTGTATCGACCTCGCCACCGGGGTCGTCGCCGCGGGCAAGATCAGGGACGCCCGGCACCGCGGCGAACCCGTCCCCCCGGGCTGGCTGCTGGACCCGGAGGGCACCCCCACCACCGACCCCGCCGCACTCGACCAGGGCGGTTCCATCCCCCTGTTCGGCGACTACAAGGGCCTGTGCATCACCTTGATCGCCGAGATCCTGGCCGGCGGCCTGGCCGGCGGCCTGGTCAGCCCGGACGTGGCCCGGCAGGTCACCCGGACGGGCGAGGTCATGCGCTGCGCGCAGCTGTTCGTCGGGTTCTCGGTCCGGCACTTCACCGACCCCGCGGTGCGCTCCGACGCGCCCGCCGCACCGGCCGGCCTCGGAGCGCTCGTCACACAGCTGCGCGATGCCGTGGAGGCGGGCCACGACACCGTGCCCGAACGGCCCTACTTCCCCGACCAGCTGGAGGAGACCAAGGCCGAACACGCCGAGAAGCAGGGCCTGGAACTGCCCGCGTCGATCGTCACGGCACTGGGCTGGGACGCCTCATGACGCCGCTCGCCGACCCCGCCCTCGGCAGCGCCGCGGGCTGGCCGCTCGTGCTCTACTTCCACCACGTCAACCCGCAGGTCCGGCACTACACCTCGCTGGACCCGGACGACTTCCGCCGCGGCCTCGAAACGGTCCTGCGCCGGGTCGGACCGGCGCTGGACCCCGCCGGCGTCGTACCGGGCTTCCGACCACCCGACGAACCGAGCGTGCTGTTCACCTTCGACGACGGCTACCGCGACACGCTCACCCTGGCCGCGCCCGTACTGGCCGAGTTCGACGTCCGCGTCCTGCTGTTCTGCACCACACAACGGCTCGACGCCGCGTCCGCGATGACGCCGCGGCAGCGCGCCGCCCTGCCGCCGAGGGAGTCCTACCTCGACTGGGCGGAAGCCGGTCACCTGGCGGCCGCCGGTCACGTCCTGTCCGCGCACACCCGCACCCACCCGAAACTCGACCGCCTGGACCCGGCGGGCGCCGCCCGCGAGGTGCACGGCGCGCTGCGGGACGTGGCCGAGCGGACCGGCCGCCCCGTGCACTCCTTCGCCTACCCCTACGGCCTCGTCCCCGAGGTGAACCCGGTGCCGTCCACCGTGCTCGGTTTCGGCACGGTGAAGTCCGCCCCCGCGCCCTGGACGGATCGCCCGCTGGAGATCCGGCGCACCTACCTGCCGGTCGACGAGACCGACCGCTGGCCCGCGATGGCCGCAGATTGGAGAGAACAGTGGTACGGATCTCGGTGCTCATCCCCACCCGCAACAGGGCAGCGGACCTGCGCCGATGTCTCGACGGCCTGGCCGAGTGCGCCGACCGGCTGCCCGCCGGACTGACACTGCACCAGGTCGTCGTGGTGGACGACGCCTCCACCGACCCCGACGCCACGGCACCGGCCCGCGACAGCGGCCTCCCCGTGGTCCTGCTGCGCAACCGCGACCGGCTCGGCGCGGGGGCCAGCAGGCGCCTGGGCGTCGAGGTCGCGGACGGCGACGTGCTGGCCTTCCTGGACGACGACGCCGTACCGCGGGGCGACTGGCTTGCGGTGGCGGCCGGGGTGGACACCGACCGGCCGGCCCTCACCGGCCGGGTCCTGGGCTTCGACGCCGGTCTCGTCTCCCGCGCCCGGCAGGCGCGCTACGACGCCCGCTACCGGGGACTGGGCGAGGGCACCCCGGTCGACTTCTTCGCCTGCGGCAACGGCTCCGTGCTCACCTCGGCGTTCCACGGGGTGCACGGATTCAGCAACGAAGGGGTGGGCGGTGACAACAGCCTGGCCCGCTCCCTCCGCGAGGCGGGGACGCCCGTCCGGTTCCACCCCGACCTGGTGATCGCCCACCGCAACGGCAAGGGCTGGCCCGCCGCCCTGCGCAACGCCTGGTCCGCGGGAATCGATCACCCCGAGCGCATGACCGTCTCCGACCTCGTCGCCACCGCCCGCCACAGCGCCGTCGGTGACGACCACGCGGTGCGCGAGCTGAACCGGGCCCTCGGCGTCCTGCACGCCCTCGGCCGCTTGATGCCCCGTACCCGGGAGGAGACGGCGGCCCCGGCGGCCGTAGGGCACGGACCCGGGGACCGGCCGGCGCAGAGCGCGGCCGCCACGACGATCCGGCGCGGTGCGTGATGACGGAACTCACCCTGCCGGTCAGCAGGCGCACCCCCGTGACGGCACGCTGCCGCGTCGGGGTCGTCGGCCTCGGCTACGCCGGACTGCCGCAGGCGGTCGCCTTCGCGGAGGCCGGGCACCCGGTGGTCGGTGTGGACAGCCGCCCCGAGGTGACGGCGACGCTCCGCGACGGCCGCAGCCCCGTCGACACCGTCCCCGACGACCGGATACGACGGCTCGGTGACGCGCTGTCCGCCGTGGACGACACCGAGGCCCTGGCCGACTGCTCCGCGGTGGTGGTCTGCGTGCCCACCCCCGTCGACGCCGCCGGGGAACCGGACCTGACCGCCCTGCGTGCCGCCTGCGGCACGGTCGCCGCCCACCTGCGCCCCGGCCAGCTGGTGGTGATCGAGTCCACCGTCTACCCAGGGGTGACGGACGGCGTGGTCCGGGCCGTCCTGGAACGCTCCGGTCTCGTCGCCGGCGTGCACTTCGGCCTGGCGCACGTCCCGGAGCGCGTGGACCCCGGCAACCCGGTGTTCGACTCCGCCGACACCTCGCGCGTGATCGGCGGTCTCACCCCGGTGTGCGCCCTGCGCGCGAAGGAGCTCTACGAAGGCGTCGTGTCCTCGGTGCACGTCACGGGAGGGCTGCGCGAGGCCGAGGCCACGAAGGTCCTGGAGAACACCTACCGCCAGGTCAACCTCGGACTCGTCCACGAGTTCGCCGCCTACTGCGACGCCCTGGGCATCGACGCGACGGCGGTGATCGACGCGGCCGCGACCAAGCCGTTCGGGTTCCAGCCCTTCTACCCGGGCGTCGGCGTCGGCGGCCACTGCATCCCCGTGGACCCCTTGTACCTGGCGCACTCCGCGCGCGCCGCCGGGACACCGCTGCACCTGGTGGAGCTGGCCCAGCGCATCAACGACGAACGCCCGGTCAGGGTCGTCGACCTGTGCGAGACGCTGCTGCGGACGGCGGGGACCCCACTGGCCGGAGCCGAGGTCCTCGTCCTCGGCGTCAGCTACAAGCCCAATGTGTCCGACATCCGCAACAGCCCCGTCGTACCCCTCGTCCGCGAGCTGACCGCCCGCGGCGCCCAGGTCCGCGTCCACGACCCCCACGTCCCCGAACTGGTGGTGGACGGCACGCACCACAAGTCCGTGTCCCGCCTCGGCGCGGTGATCGCCGAGGCCGACCTCGTGCTCGTCGCCCAGCACCACTCCGTCTACGACACCGCACTCCTGCACCGCGCACGTCTTGTGTACGACCCCCGGAGGCACGCATGAAACCCAGGCTGAGCGTCTACACGGCAGCGCAGCAGGGCACCGACTACGCCCGGCTGCTCGATGTGGCCCGCACCGCCGAGGACTGCGGATACGAGGGCTTCTTCACCTCCGACCACTACCTGAAGCTGGGCGACGTACCGGGTCTGCCGGGTCCGATCGACTCCTGGACCGTCCTTGCGGGACTGGCCAGGGAGACGAGCAGGATCCGGCTGGGCACCCTGATGAGCTCGGCCACCTTCCGCCTCCCCGGTCCCCTGGCGATCACGGTGGCGCAGGTGGACCGGATGAGCGGCGGCAGGGTCGAACTCGGCCTGGGCACCGGCTGGTACGAGGCGGAGCACACCGCCTACGGCATCCCCTTCCCCCCGCTGGGGGAGCGGTTCGACCGCTTCGAGGAGCAGCTCGCCGTCATCACGGGCCTGTGGGAGACCCCACCGGGGGAGACCTTCACCCACGAGGGGAGGTACTACCGGCTCACGGACTCGCCGGCCCTGCCCAAGCCGGTCCAGCGGCCCAGGCCGCCCCTCCTGATCGGCGGCGACGGACCGATCCGCACCCCCCGCCTGGTCGCCCGCTACGCCGACGAGTTCAACGTTCCCTTCCTCTCCCTGGACGCGACCGTTCCGCTCTTCGACCGCGTCCGCGAGGCGTGCCGCAGCGCCGGCCGCGACCCGGACAGCCTCGGCCTCTCCGTCGCCCAGGTGCTGTGCTGCGGCCGCACCGACGCGGAATGGCGCCGCCGCGCCGCCGCCCTGGGGCCCGAGGGCGGCGCATTCGCCAAGAGCCGCATCTCCGGCACGCCGTCCGAGGTCGTCGACCGGATCGGCCGGTTCGTCGAGGCGGGCGTCGACCGCGTCTACCTCCAGCCGTTCGACCTGGAGGACCGCGACCACCTGGAAGTCGTCGCCGCGGAGGTCATGCCCCAGCTCGCCTGAGGCCCGTGACGGCCGCCGCCGTGACGCCCCTCAGGACTCCCGTGGCTCCAGGTGGGACGCCAGGACCGCGGCCTGGACGCGGCGCTGGACGCCCAGCTTGGCCAGCATCCGCGAGATGTGGTTCTTGACGGTCTTCTCCGACAGGTACAGCCTCTGGCCGATCTCGCGATTGGTCAGACCGTCCCCGATCAGCGCGAGGATGTCCCGCTCGCGCGGCGACAGGCTCGCGAGCTCGGGCGGCAGCGACGCGGTCGCGGCGGGCTCCGCCCGCAGGGAGCTCAGCAGGCGGGCCGTCGTCGCCGGGTCCAGCAGCGACTGCCCGGACGCGACGGTGCGTACGGCCGACACCAGGTCCGAGCCCTTGATCTGCTTCAGCACATAGCCGGAGGCCCCGGCCATGATGGCGTCAAGCAGGGCGTCCTCGTCGTCGAAGGAGGTCAGCATCAGGCACGCGAGCTCCGGCATCCGGCTGCGCAGCTCGCGGCAGACCGTGATGCCGTCGCCGTCCGGGAGCCGGACGTCGAGCACGGCGACATGGGGGCGCAGGGCGGGGCCGCGGGCGAGGGCGTGCTCGGCGGTGTCCGCGTCGCCGACCACGGAGATGTCCGGTTCGGCGTCCAGCAGGTCGGTCAGTCCGCGCCGTACCACCTCGTGGTCGTCCAGCAGGAACACCCGGATCGGGTCCTGCTCCGTGAAGGTGCGTGTCTCGGCCATGACGACCCCTCGTTCCGCGGGTAACGGACGCTGCGTGCTGTTCACGCGCCTGATCATGCATCCGCCACCGCCCCCACGGCTAGGGCCGACCGGCCCCACCGGAGGCCGCGTGGTGAGGTGAGTACGAACCTGGGCGCCCCGGCCCGCCGGGCACCACCCGTGCTACGAGACCTCCTGGTCCCCGGGCAGCGGCCGCGGGAGCCGGGTGTGCAGTTCGAAGACCTCCGCCAGGCCCGTGATCCGCAGCATCCGCCTGAAGGCCGTACTCTCCGTGACCAGCCGCAGCCGGCCCTGGCGGGCGAGTGTCCGGTTGCGCGCGCGGCACAGCGCGCCCAGCCCGGTGCAGTCGATGAACGTGACCGACCGCAGGTCCACCACCAGGTCGGGCCGCGTGTGTGCGGTGAGTGCGTCGAGCCGTTCCGACAGCGTGGCGACGCTCAGCAGATCGATGTCGCCGCGCAGGGACACGACGGTGGCCCCGCCGCTGGTCCCATGGGCCACGACCACGTCCTGTGCGGCGCGGTGCTCGGCCACCCGGGCCGTGTGCTTCTCGGACATGGGAGAAGCGAACCGGCAACACCGGACGGGGCGGTAGGGCCGTCCGGCCCTGGCCGAGGGCCCGTCCGGGCACCGCGCCAGGCGTACGGGCGGATCCGCCGCCGGCTGCGGGGGAGGGCACCGTACGGCCGGACGCCAGGGCCGGACGGCCCAAGCGGCACCGCCCACCCGTCGGCGAAGCTGGACCCGCGGGACCGGTCCCGGCAGCGTGCCGCGACGGCGGGTCCCGCGGCGGACCGACCGAAGAGGGTGAACAACGCCATGAAGGGCTTCGTCTTCCACGGTCCCGGAGAGGCGTCCTGGCAGGACGCCCCGGACCCCGCGATCAAGGAACCCACGGACGCGATCGTGAAGGTCGGCACCGTCACCATCTGCGGGACGGACCTGCACATCCTGAAGGGCGACGTGCCCGAGGTCCGCACCGGCACGGTACTCGGACACGAGGCGGTCGGCGAGATCGTCGAGGCGGGCAGCGACGTACGCACCGTACGGCCCGGGGACCGGGTGCTGGTCTCCTGCATCACCGCCTGCGGCCGGTGCCGGTTCTGCCGGGACGGCTCCTACGGTCAGTGCCGGGGCGGCGGAGGCTGGATTCTCGGCCACCTCGTCGACGGCACGCAGGCGGAGTACGTCCGCGTGCCCCACGCCGACCTGTCCGTGCATCCGCTACCGAGCGCCGTCCGCGACGAGGACGCCGTCCTGCTCGCCGACATCTTCCCGACCTCCTATGAGGTGGGCGTCCGCAACGGACGGGTGCGCACCGGCGACACCGTCGTGATCGTCGGCGCCGGCCCCATCGGTCTCGCGGCCATCGCCACGGCCCGGCTCCTCGCCCCGGAACGGATCATCTCGGTCGACATGGTCCCGGCCCGCCTGGAGGCGGCCCGGCGGCTCGGCGCCGACGCGGTCGCGGACGCGCGCGAGGCACCGGCCCAGCTGGTCGCCGACCTGACCGACGGGCTCGGCGCGGACGTGGTGATGGAGGCGGTCGGCGTCCCCGAGAGCTTCGAACTCTGTACCCGCATGGTCCGCCCCGGCGGGCACGTGGCCAACATCGGCGTGCACGGCAGGCCGGCCACGCTCCACCTCGAAGAGCTGTGGATCAGGAACGTGACCATCACGACCGGCCTGGTGGACACTTCCTCGACCCCCACCCTGCTCCGGATGGCCGCCGCGGGCCGGCTGCCGACCGGCCGGCTGGTCACCCACACCTTCCCGCTCGACCACATGGAGCAGGCGTACGACGTCTTCTCCCGCGCCGCCGAGACCGGGGCGCTGAAGGTCGTGCTCGGCGGCGAACAGCACGCGGAGGTGGCCGTCCCCACGCCCTGACGAAGCAGGGACGCGGCGGCCATGTGACGGACGCACGGAGGAGGCAGCGCCCCGGGCGGGCGCACAACACCTTTCTGGTGGCAGCCGGTTGCCGGTCCCGCGTGCCACCATGCCTCCCGAGCGCTTCGCAACCGACACAGGGGAGGGAACGTGGGCAGCAGCTCCGCCGCGTGGTCCGGCTGGCGCAGCCGGACCGTCGAAATACCGGGGGCAGGGGACGGGAAGCCGGTCGTCCTGGAGTTCCGCGCGGGACTCACCAGCAGCTTCGACCTGGCGACCGTGCGCAAGGGCTCCCACCACCAGCGGGCCCGGGACACGTTCGTCACCATCGGCCGAGCCGGGCCGTCGCACATCGTCCTGCCTGCCGACTGCGACGCCCTCGCCATCCGGCGCGTCACGGTGGGCAACGAGGGCGCCAGCGGCCTGGGCCGGTGGAGGCTGCGCGTGGTGGACAGCGACGCGCTGCCCCGGCTGCCGGCCGGAGCAGCCCAGGGGAAGGGGACGAAGACCTTCGGCTATTTCGACCCCAAGCCGTACTTCGAGTACGCCCCGGTCGTGCACTACGACTTCGTCGACTCCCCGGGCACCGTCGTCTACACGCCGGCCAACGGCGGGAAGCAGCTGATCCGCTTCACCTCCGCTGTCAACCAGAAGGGCACCCTGCGTCTCCCGCAGCACGGCTACGTCACCCTCTCCGACCACGGGAAGTGGCGGGTCTCGGTGACCTGACCGGGGAACGCGTCATTCGCCGAGCCGGAGGATGCCCTCCGGAGCCGCGGCGCGTGTCACCGGAGATCGCTACGATGCGCCGGGGCCGCGTCCCAGGTGGCGCGGAAACGTTTCCGGAGGGGGATACCTGTGTTCGTGCTGTCCATCCTGCTGCTCATAACTGCCGTAGTGCTCCTTCTCGTCGGCCGAGGCCGCACCCCGGCGGGCCACTGGAGGCTCGGGGCGGCGCTCAGCGCCGTGGCGGGCGTGCTGGCAGGCGCCTTCGCCTGTGTCCATGTCGTCAGCGCCTACGAGGTCGGCGTGCCGGTGACCTTCGGCAGGATCGGCACGCCGCTGACCTCGGGCATCCACGTCAAGTCACCGTTCACCGACGTCACGTCCTTCTCCACCCGCCCGGTGGACCTCGACCTGAACGACGAGGACGTGGTCGAGGTCCGCTCCTCGCAGGGCGGTGTGCTCTACGCGGACGTCACCATCAAGTGGGCCGTGGTACCGGGCAAGGCGGTCGCGCTGTACCGGCTGGCGGGGAGCGAGGAAGCCGTGGAGGAGCGGCTGGTGATGCCGGACAGCCGCGAGATCATCCGCAACGTCTTCGCCAAGCACACCAGCGAGGAAGGCTACGCGTCCGCCCGCGAGCAGATCGGCTCGGAGCTCGCCGGCCTCGTCAAGAAGCGCCTGGCACCGCGCGGGATCGACGTCACGTCCGTCAACCTGCGCAACGTGCGGCCGTCGAAGAAGCTGCAGGAGCAGATCGACAAGAAGATCCAGCAGGAGCAGGCCACCGAGCGGGCCACCGAGGCGGCGCGCACGGCCAAGGCGCAGGCGGAACGCAAGCGGATCGAGGCCGAGGGCACCGCCCGCGCCAACAAGATCATCGAGCAGTCGCTGAGCGAGAAGGTGCTGTACAACCAGTGCCTCGAGGCCTACAAGGAAGCCGCGAAGGCCCACCCGGTGTACGCGGTGCCGTGCGGCACCGACTCGAACGGCACACCGGTCATCGTGGACACCGGCAAGAACTGAGGCCGCCGGGGGAACGCTCTCCTCGCCCCGAGCACGCTGGGGGTCATGGGTGTCATGGGTGTCATGGGTGTCATGGGTGACCAACGGTGGCCACCCACGGCACCCGTGCCGGCGGTCCAGCGAAGGCCGCAGGGGATCGCTGATGCAGGCGCGGCGGTGACCAGCACGTACGTCAAGATGATCGACACGGGTCACCGGTGCACCGACGGCCTGCCTCCTCGGTCGCGAGCAGTCTCCTGCCGGCTCCGGGCGCTGCCCCGTTCTCGGAGACTTCCGCGCACCTCATGCCAGGCATGGAGGACCTCTGCCGTCTTCGTCAGGACATCGCGAACCTGTGACAACAGCAGACTCAGGGCCCCCGACAGAGCCAGGATCAACAGGGCCAGGCTGTCCCAGTTCATCGGGGCCCACCCTTCCGCAGAGCAGGCCCGGCGGGCCGGTGCGGGCGGCAGGGCAACACCCTGTCCAGCCATGCCCGATCAGCGTGGAGTTCTTGCAGCCTCTCCCGCGGATCGCCGTAGACGGGGTCTCCCCACCTGAAACGAATCTGCATCACCCCTGGCATGTCGGGGTTCCGATGCCGTAGGTAGTACGTGCACTGGTATCCCCGCCCCGTTGTGCTCCGAAGGCCGCAGTCGCAGTGGCGGCGCGCGACCCGCAGAGGCAGGCCCCAGACGTCGTCCACGAGGCGATCAACGAACACGTCGTGCGCAAGCGGAACATCTCGGTGTGTATCCAGCTCGAAGATCCACTCATCGCCGGTGATCCATGATCGAGTCGAGTAGGCGGTGCTGAAGTTCTGGAAGATCGCGATACGGCGGAGCAGCGCTGAGCCGAGCCACGCCAGGTCCTGGCTCCTCGACACCAGGGACGCGTACTCACGCTCGTCCTCGAGCTCGTAGGACGACGGTTCGGCTTCGTCCCACAAGGGCACGAAGCCGTCCTCCTCAAGGGCGCGCCTTCGGTCCGCCAGCAGGTGACGCCAGCGGGTGCCCGGCGCTCCCCTGAGTACCAGTCGACTGTCGGTGTCGGCCAGCTTGAGATGAAGATCAGTGCCGCGGACACCGGCGACACGCAGCCGCATCACACCGCCGACCTGAAAGCCGGGCTCCGCGACCGGCAGCAGATGCGCCAGCGCATAGTCGCTCATGGGGAACCTTCGGCCGGGCCGCGACCCGCTGTGACTGTCGAGGATGACCACGGAGAACCCGGGTGCCAGGCGCACTCCGGCGATCCCCACCGGGTGTGCCCACCATTCGCCTCCGCGGCCGAGCTCCCGCATCACCTCGGCCTCGAGAAGCGCCTGTTCCCCACGAGCATCCGGGAGCAGTGACTGCTGACGCTGCGTCCGAATAGCCTCTGCGGCGTACTGAACCGACTCGCCCGAGTAGCGACTGCGAGTGCGCGCAAGATGGGTGAGACGACCACCGGCGGCCATAGTCAGATCCGTCCCCGAGCGCTGCCACCCCGAAGCACTCGAAAACTGATCGGTACGCCCGAGACCGGGCATGCGGCGCAGAGTTCGACCACGACAGGTGGAGCGCTGGCTTCTTCGCCCCTCGGAAGGCACCGCAGGTGAGGTGGCGCGGCACCGGGGCGGGCCGCCTGTCCGGCCCGGCCACAGATGCTGCCGCAAGCCCGCTCACGTTGCAACTCCCTGCGGCCGGAAGGCGCTGGCTGCCAGTCACCTCCCTGCGCCCGGAAGGCGCTGGCTGCCAGTCACCACCCGCAGCGCGTGCGCGCTAACCGCCCCCGCCCCCGCCCCAGGCGTCGCCCGCCCCGGTGAGCAGCACCCCCGTGACCAGTTCGGGATGGATGCGGACGGCGTGGTCCGTTCCCCCGTGCGGCGCCCAGGGTGTCAACAGCGCGTGTATGCGCGCCAGTTCGGCGGGATCCGTGACCAGGTGGGCGTAGCCGGTCACCACCACGCTCCAGCCGAGGCGCGTGTCCATGTCGATCGCGTCGGCCTCGTAGGCGACCACCACACCGGCGCCGTCGGACTGCTGGGCCTGGGACGTCAGGGACGCGCCCTCGTGCGTGCGGATCACGATGTCACCGCCGTCCAGGATGTGGTTGACCGGGCGGACGGTGGGCAGCGCCTGCCGCGTGAAGACGACCCTGCCCAAGGGCACACTGCCGAGCAGGCGCAAGGCTTCGGAGCGGTCGAGTTCGACGCGGTGGCGCGTCGGTTCTGGATGACGGATCATGACTGGCTTCTTCGCGCCGATGGCTACCTTCTCGCCGGAAACGAGGCGCCGGTGCGCGCTGCCGCGCCGCACGGGCGGAGCGGCACCGCGGGGGATTCAGTGCCGCTCCTGACTCCACTCTCCTCCGCGGGCCGCCGCCGCTCCAGTGCCGTTCGGCCCCCGGTCCGGGGCCGGTCGTCCCGGGCTGCCTCACGGACACCGGCCGGCCGCAGGGGGACGAGTGGCCGATTGCCGTTGCGGCGTCCCGTCGTGCCCCGGGGAGGGGATACGGTGGAGCTGACCCGCCGGTGCCGGGTCGGCGCGACGAGAACCAGGAGGAACGTGGTGGCAAGCCCGGAGGAGCCCCGCGTACGACTTCCGCAGCTGAAGCTCGACGAACTGCTGGAAGAGCTGCGGGCCCGCATCGAAGCGGCCCGGGGCACCCAGGACCGTGTGCACAGCCTGCTGGAAGCGGTGCTCACCGTCGGCCGCGAGCTGGAACTCGAGCAGGCGCTGCGCTCCGTCGTGGAGGCGGCCGCGGTGCTCGTGGACGCCGGGTACGCGGCCCTGGGCGTCATCGGCCCCGACGGCACCCGGCTCTCCGCGTTCCACACGGTCGGCGTCAGCGCGGAGCAGATCGCCGCGATCGGTCCCTACCCGGAGGGCCACGGCATCCTCGGCGAGCTGATCCGCAACCCGCAGCCGCTCCGGCTCGCGAAGATCTCCGGTCACCCGGCCTCCTACGGCTTCCCGCCGGGCCATCCGCCGATGAACACCTTCCTGGGTGTCCCGATCCGGGTCCGCGACCAGGTCTTCGGCAACCTGTACCTCACCGAGAAGCGCGGCGGGCTGGAATTCGACGAGGAGGACGAGTCGGTCCTCTCCACGCTGGCCGTGGCCGCCGGCGTGGCCATCGACAACGCCCGCCTGTACGAGGACTCCCGGCTGCGCGAGCGCTGGCTGCGGGCCAACGCGGAGATCGGACACAGCCTGATGTCCGGCACCGACCGGGCCGAGTCCCTCGGTCTGATCGCCGAGCGGGCCCGGGAGATCTCCGGCTCGGCGCTGGCCGCGGTCGCCATGCCCATGGAGGGCACCAAGTCGCTCACCGTGGAGATCGCGGTCGGCGTGGACGCGGAGGCACACCGCGGGCTGGTGCTGCCCATGCAGGAGAGCCTGATGGGACTGGCGTACATCGCGAGTGCCCCGGTCACCAGCGACGACGTCGTGCACGACTCCCGGATCACGCCCGAGCCCCCGCGTTTCGGCGGGCTCGGCCCCGCCGCGGCCGTCCCGATCGGCACCGGGGAGGGCGGCGTCCGAGGGGTGGTCCTGGTGGTCCGCGAAGCCGGCAGGCCGGTCTTCCGGCAGAAGGAGACCGAGATGCTCCAGGGCTTCGCCGCCCAGGCCGCGATCGCCATGGAGCTGGCCGAGCGCAGACAGGACGCCCAGCAGATCGCACTGTTGGAGGACCGCGACCGGATCGCCCGCGACCTGCACGACCTGGCCATCCAGCGGCTGTTCGCCACCGGGATGACCTTGCAGAGCGCGGGCCGTTTCATCGAGCACCCGGAGGCCGCCGAGCGGGTGCTGCGGGCCGTGGACGACCTCGACGAGACCATCAAGATCATCAGGTCGACGATCTTCGGGCTGCGAGCCCGCCAGGGCAGCGCCGGCAGCGGACTGCGGTCGAGGGTCGTCCGGGTGGCCGGCGAGGCCGCCCCCGTGCTCGGCTTCGCTCCCAGCGTGCGCATGGAGGGGCTGCTCGACACCGACGTGCCGGCCGAGATCGCCGACCACGTCGTCGCCGTGCTCTCCGAGGCCCTCACCAACATCGCCCGGCACGCCCACGCCGACCGGGCCCACGTGGTACTCACGACCGACGGCCGCGCGGTGTGCCTGAAGGTCTCCGACAACGGCGTGGGCATCGCGCCCGGCGGCCGGCGCAGCGGACTGCGCAACATGGCCGAGCGGGCGGAGAGCCTCGGCGGGGGACTGGAGGTGGCCGGCCCCGGAGAAGGCCAAGAAAGTCACGGAACCACGCTGGACTGGCGGGTCCCCTTGCCCACCGCGTAGGGCCCCGGTCCCGGCGGTACCGGAAACCCGACGGTCACGTCAGGCCACCGCTGCCGTAGGGGGCGTAGAGGTCGAGCAGCCGGATCCGGGAGGCGTGCAGCCGCTGCGCGACCACGCGACCGACCCAGACCGCGATCGCCCGGCCGAACGCCGGGTCTTCCGCGCACAGCGCGCGCACGGTCTCGGCGTCGAACTCCCAGGCCCGCACCGGGCTCGTCGTCTCGGCGCCCAGCTGCCAGAGATACGGTGGGAAGTGCCAGGACCAGCCGATGAGTTCACCGCGCCCGAGTGTCTCGATGACGGCGGGCCGGCGGCCGGGTACGTGCAGGTCCAGGGCGACGGTGCCGGTGCGCAGGATCCAGAAACGGTCGGCGCGCCGACCCTCCTCGAACAGGCGGGCCCCGGCCTCGAAGGAGACCTCGTGAGCCAGGCGCATCAGCCGTTCGCGGTGCACGGGCTCAAGAGCCGTGGTCATGGTGGTGGCGGAGGTCATCGCGCCGACTCCCTTCTTGTGCGTCTGCTCCCAGCGTGGGCGCGTACGGTCAGGGGTGCCACGGGCCACTCGGGCCGGGGGTGGGGCCCTTCGGCCCCGGGACGGGCGACGCGGCCGGGGTGGCGGACCGAGAGGCGGACCGAGGGGCGCGGCTCCGCCGCCGAGACCAGGACACCGCCGTCCGGACCGCCGAGGCACACGTGACCACCGCCCGGGGCACGGCGGACGGGCAGACGCAGAGAGAACAGCGAGAACAGCAGCGAGAACAGCAGAGGGAACAGCAGAGGGAACAACGGAGAGAACAGCAGAGAGACCGGACAGCGGAGAGCCAGGCGGCACGCCCGGACGGCCGAAGGAGCCAGACGGAGCCGGGCACCAGACCGCCGGACAGGCGGAAGGGACGGGAAGGGCGCCACCCGCTTCTCGCGGATCCGAATTGCGCGGTGCGCGGCTGTGAGCCGCTTCCCCGCGTCTCCAACGGGTCCTTCCCGTCCCCACCAGGACACCACGGAAACCGGACGCGCACCAGAGCCGACCGTCCGGTTCCCTGCGGCGACCCGATCCGTACGGCTCGTGCGGCCGGACCCACGGCGTGGATGCGGCCGGACGCACGGCGTGGACGCGGCCGGACCCACGGCGTGGACGCGGCCGGACGCACGGCGTGGACGTGGCCGAATCCTGGCGTGGCGCTCGACGAGCGCGCCGCGTCAGCGGCTCCGGCCGGCGTTGATACGGGCGGCCCGGCGCGTCAGGTGGTCGCGCTCGGCGAGGTTGGGTGCCTTGTGAGCCGCCTCGGCGTACAGCCGTGCCGCCGTCGCCAGGTCGCCGTCGCGCTCGTGCAGGTACGCCGCCACCGCCGTGTGGCGCGGCAGCGAGGCGTCCAGTCCGGCGAGCGCCGCCAGTCCGGCACGCGGCCCGTCCGCCTCGCCGACGGCGACCGCGCGGTTGAGCCGGACGACCGGGCTGTCGCTCAGGCGCGCGAGCTCGTCGTACCACTCGACGATCTGCACCCAGTCGGTCTCCGCGGCGGTGGGCGCGTCGGCGTGCAGAGCCGCGATGGCGGCCTGGGCCTGGAACTCGCCCAGCCGGTCGCGGGCGAGGGCCGCCTGGAGGATCCCGACGCCCTCGGCGATCAAGGCGGTGTCCCACCGGCCACGGTCCTGCTCGGCGAGCGGTACCAGGCTGCCGTCCGGCGCGGTCCGCGCGGCGCGCCGGGCGTGGTGGAGCAGCATGAGGGCGAGCAGCCCCGCCACCTCCGGGTGGTCGATCGCGGCCGCGAGCTGCCGGGTGAGCCGGATGGCCTCCGCGGCGAGGTCGACGTCGCCGGAGTAGCCCTCGTTGAAGACGAGGTAGAGGACGCGCAGCACGGTGGCGACGTCACCGGGCCGGTCGAACCGTACGCCGGAGACGGTGCGCTTGGCGCGGCTGATCCGCTGGGCCATGGTCGCTTCCGGCACCAGGTAGGCCCGGGCGATCTGGCGGGTGGTCAGCCCGCCGACGGCGCGCAGCGTGAGCGCGACCGCGGACGACGGTGTCAGCGACGGGTGGGCGCACAGGAAACAGAGCTGGAGCGTGTCGTCGGCCGCGGCCGCGGGCCCGGGCGCCGGCTCCTCCTCGACGAGGTCCTCGCGCCGGCGGCGTGCGGCGTCCGACCGGGCCTGGTCGAGGAACCTGCGCCAGGCCACGGTGACCAGCCAGCCCTTCGCGTCCCGCGGAGGGTCGGCCGGCCAGACGCGGACCGCCTCGACCAGCGCGTCCTGTACGGCGTCCTCGGCCGCCGCGAATTCGGCTCCGCGGCGGACGAGGACGGCGAGCACGCTCGGTGTGAGGCTGCGGAGCAGGGCCTCGTCCATCGATGAGGTCATGTCGATGAGGTCATCCCGCTGAGTCACTTGGGAGAGGTCACTCCGTGATGGTGGGCGGAGTGGTCAGGAACGGGCGCAGCTCGAGCCATTCGTGGATCGGCCGGCCGCCCGCGCCGGGGGCGGCCGACAGCTCCCCGGCCAGCTCGACGGCGCGCTCGTGGCTGTCGACGTCGATCACCATCCACCCGGCGATGAGGTCCTTGGTCTCGGCGAACGGCCCGTCGGTTACCGGCGGGCGCCCCTCACCGTCGTACCGGACCCACGTCCCCTCCGGGGCGAGCGCCTGGCCGTCGACGAACTCGCCGGTCTTCTCCAGCCGGGCCGCGAAGTCCTGCATGTACCGCACGTGCGCCGAGATCTCCTCCGGCGTCCACTGGGCCATGGGCACGTCGTTCACCGGTGCCGGAGCGCCGCGGTAGTGCTTCAGGAGCAGGTACTTGGCCATGGTGCTTCTCCTCGGTGCTGGTGCGGCCCATTGTGGTCGCCTTCACCTCGGGGACGGAGCCGATCACACGTTCTCGACATCGCCGGTCCGAACTTTTTTCGGGGATCACGGCCGCTTCCGGAGGCATGTCCGGTGACTCGGACGACTAGCCCATGCGCGGGTACGCATGGATATGCCGTGCCGGGGGAGGGAAGTGATGCCGGGACACGTTGGGAGGCGGTCATGACGGGTTTTCTCGATCGGGCCAAGGAACAGGCTCAGAGCGCCCTGAACCAGGGCAAGCAGAAGGTGGAGGAGGTCCAGGCGCAACGCGCCGGCACCGATCTGCTGAAGCAGCTCGGTGCGGCGTACTACGCGGAGCAGCGCGGCAGCGGGTCGGCGCAGGCCACTCAGAACGCCCTCGCCGCTCTGGAGGCCCACATCGCCACGCACGGGGACGGTTTCCTGCGCAGCTGAGCGCGCCGTCACGGTCGCGCGGCCCCGCGCCGTCACCGCCGTGCGGCCCCGCGCCACCGCCGTCCGGCCCCGCCCCGCCGCGCGCGAGCGATCGTGCGCGGCGAGGCGTCGCGCACGCGGGGCGCTCGCTCAGACCGGTACCGTCACGCCCAGCTGGGCCTCGACGTTGACGATCTCCGACATCATGCCGATCCTGCCCTCGACGCTGCCGAACTCCCCGGCCTTGTTCGCTCCCCACAGCAGACCGACGGCCGTCGGCTGGGTGGCGTCGAGGACCAGGGAGCCCGAGTCGCCGGGCCGGGCGAAGATCCCGTCCGGATTGATGTCCTCCGCCGGCCGCGGGTCGTCCGCGAGGATCTCGGCCTGGTCGATGAGCCAGGTGTTCGACGCGCCCGCCGACCACTGGACGGTCCAGAAGTTGGCGATGACCCTGCCGAACGTGAGGAGGGTCTGGCTGCCCCGCTTGCGGACGGGCTGCGTGACGGAGGAACGGGCCGTCGCGGTCACCTTGGCGATCAGGTCCGCCCCGCCGGGTGTCCGGCCGACGATCCGCCGGGAGAGCGTCCGGCCGTTCGACGTCGCGTCGTCCAGACGGAAGACCGCCGCGTCGACGAGCCCCACGAGCACGGGGGAGCCCGGCAGCGGAGGCGTCCGCGGGACGTCGACGCGGTCCACCCTCCCCAGGTGGTCGGTGCGAGGGACCGTGCTGCCCACGACCAGCGGTGGGTTGACCGGCTGCCAGACGGTGTGCGGGAAGTCGTTCTCGGGACCTCCGGCCACGTGGTAACAGGTGAGCCCGAACAGCTCCGCGGTGTGGGCGTCCTCCACGACGGCGCCCATGGTCCCCTCGGCGACCAGCGGGTTCCGCACCATCACACCGCCCGGCAGGTCACCGTAGCGCAGGGTGTCGGGCGCCACGCACGGCTGGATCTCCCGGACGATGACGCTGACGGGCAGCCCCCCGATCTCGTCGGGGATCTCCTCGGTGATGTGCCGGGGGTGGTCCACCTGGACGCGGACCGCGAGTTCGTCCAGCAGTTCGCCCCCTTCCTCGCGCAGCCCGATCCCCATACCGGTGACGCCGGGCAACGCCAGCAGGTCCCGCTCGACGCGGGTCTTCGCCTTGACGAGGTCGTCGGGGACGTCCATGGTTCCTCCCGCGCCGGGAGCCGTGAGACGGGGGCCCGGAGGGCGGTCGGCATCACCGGGTGGGGGACGACGGCCCCGGGCGAAGCCTGCGGAACGCATGGGGGCCGGAGCAGTGGGAAACGCGGCCGCGAAGCGTGCCGGAGGGCGACAAGACGCTGTCCATGCCGGGCCCTTCCCATGCTATGTGCCCCTCGCGTCGCTGTCATGCGCGGCAACGACGCGGTGTCGGGTCAGCGCGAGTAGTCCGCGAGTGTGAGCAGCAGGTGGGCCGACTCCGGGCGCACGTGGTCGGAGTGGGCGCCCGCCGGGCTGAGGCGGCGGCCGCGGACGTAGAGGTCGGAGGCGTCGACGTTGACGAAGCGGTGGTTCAGTGCGGAGAGCGGGTACCGCTCCTCCAGCGGCAGCAGGCGCGTGGTGAACATGGGCGCGGGCGCCGGGCCGATGCCGGAGTGCCCGATGCCGTGCTGCCCCTCGGCACGCAGGTGCCAGAACCCGTTCGCCCGGTCGTGGCGGGAGTACGTGGCCACGATGGGACCGCGCAGTGGGGCACCGTCGTGCCGGCCACTCGGCAGGAGGCGGGGGAAGAGGGAGAGGAAGGCGTCCCGCCGGGCGGCCATCTGGAACAGCAGCATGCTGTCCACGGTGAACGGACGGTCCGGCGAACGGCCCGGCGCACTCCAGCCGAGCGTGTCCACGCGCCGGGGGTCCGCCGCCCACTGCACCGCCTCGCACAGGAACCGGCAGCCGAAGGAGTGTCCGACGAGATGGAGGTACTGACCGTCCCGGTTGGCCAGCACCGGGGCCGCCTCGGGGTCGGCGCGCTCCTCGTCCAGGTAGCCGAGCAGCCGGCCCAGGATGTGCGCGGCGTGTCCCGCGCCGTCGCGGGCACCCATCGCGTGCGCCCGGTCCCTGACCCTGCGGTACCCGGCCGGGCTGACCGGGCTGGACGACGGCCAGCGGACCACGACACACCACGGGCTGAAGCCCTCGGCCGCCAGGGCCGGGTACCGGTCGGGGGCCGTGGTCAGACCCGCCTGTGCCAGGGTGAGCAGCCGCTCCGCCGTGCGGTGGGCGGAGCCGGGTGACGTCTGCCAGCCGTGCACGTAGACGAAGACGTCCGTCGCCCACGGCGGCGGGGCGAGGCGCTCCGTGAAATAGTGACGCAGCCGGTGGTCGGGCACCGGCTCACCTGTGCCGGCGTCGAGCAGCCAGCCGCTCTCGTCCAGGTCGACGGCCTCGACGACCGCGACGCCGCCGTTCACGCGTCACCTCCGCTCGTCCGTTCCAGACGGGCGTCCATGCCTCCGTGCAGCCCGTAGGCGAATCCCAGCGGATTGCGGTGCCGGGCCGCGAAGTGCCGCGCCAGCTCGTACACGATCCGGCCGGCCGTGGACTCGCCCCGCAGATAGCGCCGGACGAACTCCAGTGCGTACTCGGCGGCGAACGCCTGCGGCATCGCGATATGCGGCCCCAGCACGCCCTGAGCACCGTGTTCGATGAACATGCGCCCCAGGAAGGCCCGGTCCGCGCTCGCCCCGGGCAGACCGGCATGGCAGGCATTGAGCAGGACGAGCGGCCGGAAGCAGCTGTGCCGCTGCCCCGACCGCAACTCGCGCACGAGGTGCCCGTCGAAGGCGATGCCGTCCGTCAACCGGATGACCAGGACGTGTGGTTCGGGCGCGTTGCCGACGAACTCGCCGTGGCACCAGAAGTACATGAACTGCTCGTCCAGGCGCGGATCCTCCAGGTCGCGGACGAGTTCCGCGTACGTCGTGCGTTCGGTGCACTCCGTGCCCTCCGCCAGCGCCTTCGCGACTTCGTCGGCCCGGGTCGCACCACCCACGTGGATGTCGTGGTTCAGGCTGACGGCGGGCCGGCGCCGCGCCCTGCGCGGTGGTCCGATCCACGCGTAGGCGTCACCCGTGTACTCGATCTGGTGCCGGTGGCCGAGGAAGCGGGCGAAGAGTTGGTCGAGGCTCGCCGGGGCGGTGGGTGCCTCTCCGGCGCAGAGCATCGGCCAGGGAAGCTGGAGGTCCGAGTCGAACCGCACCCGGAGCCCCTCCCTGGACAGGGCCGACCGGAGATACGTGCGGAACGCTTCGATCCGTACGTCGTCCCCGCGCAGCAGAGTGTCGAACAGGAGGGATTCCCCGCCGCGGGCCAGGTCGGCCACCACCGTGCGCAGCTCGTCCTCGGGTTCGCCGGTGAGGTCCACGGCCAGCGCGTACGGGCGCCGCCGGCTCCGTATGACCCGGCCCTGGCCGTCGACCGGCTGGAAGTCGACGAACCGCTCCTTCCACCGGGCGCACAGCCGGGCCGCCGCTCCGTGCACCTCGTCCGGCCCGCAGACGAGGTCGGCCTTGTGCTCGCTGCCCGCGAGCGCGGGAACGGCCGCGCCCGTCATGCGGGCACGGATCCGGCCGCCACCGAGGACATCGAAACTGACGCGCAGATCGGGCGGTTCGGTCTCCAGGTGCGGCAGGAAGCGGAAGCCGTCGCTCGGGTCCTGGACGACGCGGGTGGTCAATGCGCGTGGCACGTCGTCAGGCCCTCCCCCCGTGCGGCCGCAGCGGACCCCCGCCCACCCCCGTGGGACCGGCCGCCACGGCGATGTCCACGTCCGTCTCCACCTGCTGGAGGGCGACGCCGGTGGCGTGGTGCAGGAAGGTGAACCGGATCCGGTGCGTGCCCGGCTCCGCCGCCGTGACGCTGAACTGCGCGGCTCCGGTGTCTTCCGGGCCGTAGAGCACGGTGGCGGGTACGACGTCCGCACGGCTCAGTGGTACGGCGACGATGTCCAGCGCGGGCCGGGCCCCCGGGCGGGCCCAGGGGTGCCCGGACTCGGCCACCAGCCGCATGGCCAGGCGTACGGGACTTCCCGCGCGGGCAGCGCCGTCCACGAGCGTCACCTGGGCACGGCAGCGCGGCGGCACGCCGTCGTGCACCTGGAAGGCGGCCCGGCGTACGGCCTTGGCCAGGGCCGGGTCCGGATGCGCGGCGGCGAGCGCGACCAGCACCTGCACCGTGCGCGGGTGGCCGACGGCGCGGACCTCGTCGAGCAGCTGGGGCACGGTGCCCTGTACCGCCGACTCCAGGTGCCGGACCAGCATCGGCGGCTCACCGTGGTCGGCGACCGCGGCGGCGGTGTCCACCCACAGCCAGGTGGCCTCCTCCCGGGTGAGGACCTCGTGGGCGTCCTCGGGGTCCACGC